>CAIFEX010000015.1 GCA_903789665.1 uncultured Clostridium sp. | reverse complement strand
GCATCACGATACCCCAGGCAAAGTTGCACTATAAAACTATACCTGTTCACTTAAAGTTCACTCACTATTTTTTTAAAGTTTCTACCTCTGACTTCGAAGTTTGGAAACATATCAAAGCTAGCACAAGCCGGAGAAAGAGTAATAATATCTCCTTTGTCCGCCAATTGTCTTGCCCTTTCAACCGCCTCGCGTAAAGAATCAACCATTGTTATTGGTACCTCTACTCCTTTTTCATCTTTCAACTTGTCAAAAGCCCCTTTTATTTTATACTTTGTGTCTCCCATAAGTATCAAAGCTTTTATCTTCTTATACCCTTCTTCCGCCAAAACATCAAATGGTATCTTTTTATCATATCCACCTGCTATCAATATGACAGGTTTTTCAAAGGCCCTGAGTCCAGCTAACGTTCTTGTAGGGCTTGAAGCAATGGAATCATTGTAATATTTTACTCCGTCTACAGTTTTGACAAATTCACATCTATGTTCCACACCCTGAAAATCAAGAGCTACTTTTCTCATATCTTCAACATCTACGTAGTCTTCCACTGCACAAAAAGCCGCTAAAAAATTTTCGACATTATGCATGCCCCTGATTCTAACTTCCCCTATTTTGCATACCTCATCATCATCTATATATAAATTATTATTCTTCAAATATCCACCTTTATTCAAAATCCTTTTGCTGCTAAACTGCCTAACACTCCCTGGAGCTTCTGATACCATGGAATTCACTATATCATTCTCCCTATTTAATACGAGCAAGGAATTTTTATCCTGGTACCTAAATATATTTTTCTTTGAATTTATATACTCCTTCATATCCTTATGAATGTCCAGATGATTTGGGCTAATATTTGTGATAACTGCAATTTCAGGTGATACATCCATGGTCATCAACTGAAAACTTGAAAGTTCCAACACAACTTTATCCTCATTTTTCATTTTATCTATTTGTGGAAACAGAGGGATACCTATATTGCCTCCAACCCATGTTTTATATCCATGATTTCTTAAAATATTATAGATAATAGTTGTAGTTGTAGTCTTGCCGTCGCTCCCGGTTACACCATACACCTCGGCAGGACAGTACTTAATAAATTCCTCCATCTCAGAGGTTATATATGCACCCTCCTGTTTAGCTTTTGCAAGATACGGATTATCTATTCTCATAGAAGGAGTTTTGAATATTACTTGAAAATCATCTAAATTATGAAGGTAATCTTCACCCAATACAAGTTTTACATTCTTTTTCCTGAATTCTTCTGCTATCTCCCCTAATTGACTTTCATTTTTCTTATCAAAAGCAGTGACTTTAGCACCCAAACTCAATAAAAAATCAATCAAAGGTCTGTTGCTCACGCCTATACCTACTACAGCTGTCTTTTTATCCTTTATAAATCTTCTAAACTCTTCAAAGTTCTTTTTCATAAAATTACCTCCACACCAAGACTGTTACAACAATTTAATTTATATTTTGATTATATAATAACATAACATATTATGAAATAATATACCTTAATTTAAACAAGCCTAGAACAGTGTCATAGATTATAAAATGGCTATCATATCAGCAGTATCAACTGCTTAGAAGAAATTTGTCGATTATAGTCTAAATTGTGAGAAAATATTTAATTTAACAACTTTATTGTTGACTATTGAAAATTATCATATCACTATGTTATACTATGATTGTGCCGTAAGGAAACATTAATATAATTCCCCAAGTTTTAATTAAACATATAACATATCCCCATGATTAAACCCTAATTTGCCGAATAACTTTTGTTATTCGGTAAATTTTTTATTCAAATTTATCCACGGCTACCTGCCCCAATACTGCCGCTTCTACAAGTGGCAGATAAGGGCAGCTGCGCCCCTGGATACGGTATACAATCAAAATTTTATTTTTTCCTCAATAAATCCCTTTAGCTCTTCTATCTTGACTCTAATTTGTTTCATTGTATCTCTATCTCTTATAGTAACCGTATTATCCTTTATAGTGTCAAAATCTATGGTTATACAATAGGGAGTCCCAATTTCATCTTCTCTTCTATATCTTTTACCTATACTTCCTGTTTCATCATAATCCACATTAAAATCTTTCTTTAGCATATTATAAACTTCAAGAGATTTTTCTGATAACTTTTTGCTAAGACAAAGTACTGCTGCTTTATATGGTGCTATTGCAGGGTGAAAATGTAATACTGTTCTTACATCTCCCCCTTCCAGCTCTTCTTCATCATAGGCATCAGTTAAAAAAGCAAGTACTGCCCTGTCTGCCCCTACGGAAGGTTCTATACAGTAAGGCACATATTTTTCTTTAGTTACAGGATCCATATAAGTCATGTCTTTTCCCGAATGATTCTGATGCTGTGTCAGATCATAGTCCGTTCTATCCGCTATTCCCCAAAGTTCTCCCCATCCAAAAGGAAATAAATATTCAATATCTGAAGTAGCACTGCTGTAATGGGAAAGCTCTTCCTTACCATGGTCTCTAAATCTTATATTTTCCTCTTTTATACCAAGATTCAGTAAAAATTTCCAGCAATAATCCTTCCAATAACGGTGCCATTTTAAATCACTTCCAGGTTTACAGAAAAATTCAAGTTCCATCTGTTCAAATTCTCTAGTTCTAAAAATAAAATTACCCGGAGTTATTTCATTCCTAAAAGCTTTGCCTATCTGGGCTATACCAAAGGGAATTTTTTTTCTGGATGTTCTCTGAACATTTCTGAAATTTACGAATATGCCCTGGGCCGTCTCGGGTCTCAAATATATTTCCGATTTTGAGCCTTCCGTAACTCCCTGAAATGTTTTAAACATAAGATTAAATTGCCTTATATCAGTAAAATTCTTTTTCCCGCAATTAGGACAAACCACATCATTGTCTTCTATATATTTTTCCAGTTTTTCATTGCTCCATCCATCTGCACTGGCTTTTTCTACTCCCTTTGAAGTCATATCCTGTTCTACCAATTTATCTGCTCTAAATCTAGATTTACATTCTTTACAATCCATAAGAGGATCAGTAAAATTTCCCACATGTCCTGAAGCTACCCAAACTTCACTGTTCATAAGTATTGCACAATCTAAACCCACATTGTGTTCATCCTCATAGACAAATTTTTCCCACCATGCCTTTTTCACATTATTTTTGAGCTCAACTCCAATAGGACCGTAATCCCAAGTATTTGCAAGTCCTCCATATATATCTGATCCAGGATAAACAAATCCTCTATTCTTAGCCAAAGCCACTATTTTATCCATAGTCTTTTCAAAAGCCATACTACAATTTCTCCTTTCCAAATTAAATTATTGTAATACAAATATATTTTAAGGTATAAAAAAAGAGCTCTTTACAAAGGGACGAATTAATTCCGCGGTTCCACCCTATTTAGCACAAGCTCATCTTTCACATCTCCAGCTCAAAAGCTCCCATGGTAAAAATTTCGTTGTTTGCACCTACCACAACTTCTCTTTAGAAATTCACAATACCATTTTTCTTCATCATAGCTATCCTATTAAATTTTAAGTTACCCACATCTACATATACATAGTAGGATTTATAAACACTAATCTGGTTAAAATTAAACAAAATGGCTCCGTGGAGAGGGCTCGAACCTCCAACCCTTCGGTTAACAGCCGAATGCTCAACCATTGAGCTACCACGGAACAATTTACATATATTATTATATCATGTAATTTCAAAAATGCAATAGGAGGATTTTCAGCTAATCCTCCTAAAATATAAATCTTTATCACTGCTGATTTGGCTTCATAGTCGGGAAAAGTATTACATCTCTTATAGAATAGGAATCTGTCAGAATCATTATAAGTCTATCTATCCCCACTCCCAGTCCTCCAGTTGGAGGCATTCCTATTTCAAGTGCATTTATAAAATCCTCGTCCATCATATATGCTTCATCATCGCCCAATTCTCTTTCCTTTAATTGCTGCAAAAATCTCTCTTTCTGCACTATAGGATCATTCAGTTCTGAATAAGCGTTGCAGATCTCCCTTCCAAATACAAAGCCCTCAAACCTTTCAGTAAATTTATCATTTCCCCTCTTTTTTTTAGTCAAAGGAGATATTTCCACTGGATAATCCATGACAAAGGTAGGTTGAATAAATTTTTCCTCACAAAATTCTTCAAACAGGGCATTCAATATGTCTCCCTTTGTACAATTTTTTAATTCTTTTTTTAACTTAATATCCTTATCGCTGGCAATTTTCCTAGCTTCATCATCATCTTTTATTTCACTAAAATCTATTTTTGCAAACTTTTTAACTGCATCTACCATAGTAATTCTATTCCAAGGCGGCTTAAAATCTATTTCAGTACCCTGATAAATAACCTTGGTACTTCCCAGTACCTTTTCACAAATATAAGCTACCATATTTTCAGTCAGCGACATCATATCATTGTAGTCCACAAAAGCCTCATATAATTCCATAGATGTATATTCAGGATTATGCCTTATATCCATGCCTTCGTTTCTAAAACATTTCCCTATTTCATATACTTTTTCAAACCCTCCAACTATCAATCTCTTTAAATATAGTTCAGTTGCAATTCTCAAATACATATCTATATCCAATGTATTGTGATGAGTTATAAAAGGCTTTGCAGCCGCTCCTCCAGCTATAGATGAAAGTATAGGGGTCTCAACTTCTATAAAATTTCTGTCATCCAAGAATTGCCTCATGGCCTTTATTATAGCTGTTCTCTTCAGGAAAGTGTCCCTAACTCCCTGATTTATTATCAAATCCACATATCTCTCTCTATATTTCAGATCCGGATCTTTCAGTCCATGCCATTTTTCTGGAAGAGGCTTAAGAGATTTAGATATAAGTTGAAAATTTATAATACGAATTGTTATTTCCTCAGTTCTGGTTTTAAATACCCCGCCTGTTATAGATAAGATATCTCCTATATCATAAGATTTATATTCTTTAAGTTTATCTTCTCCTACATCATCTATTTTTATATATAACTGAATTTTTCCATATCTGTCATATAAATCTGAAAACCCAGCTTTGCCGTGAACTCTCTTTGACATCAGCCTTCCCGCCACAGTTACACTTTTTCCTTCCAGAGTTTCATAGTTATCCCTTACATCTTTTGAAGTATGAGTCCTTTCCACTTTATAAACTTCAAAGGGATCCTTCCCCTGTTTTCTTAAGGATTCTAATTTTTCCAGCCTTTCCTTCATCAATTTATTGGCATTTTTTTCCATATTATGTATATCTTTTTCCTCATTTGTCATGAATAATACCCTCCAATTATCTTCTCACGCTCAGTATTTTATATTTACTGATACCATCCGGTATTTGTATTTCAAGTATATCGCCTACTTTTTTACCAACTAATCCCTTACCTACGGGTGATTCATTCGATATTTTATTATTAGCAGGATCGGCTTCGGCAGATCCTACAATCAAATATTCAACTTCTTCATCAAATTCATAATCTTTTACCCTTACAATAGAACCTATACTGACTACATCCGGTGGTACTTCATCCTCATCTATTATAGTAGCATTTTTTAGCATATTTTCAAGTTGAACTATTCTTCCCTCTACAAATGCTTGTTCATTTTTAGCACTATCATATTCTGAATTTTCACTCAAATCCCCAAATGAAAGAGCTGTTTTAATTTTCTCAGTGATCTCTCTTCTCTTAACCGTCTTTAAATTCTCTAGTTCCTGCTCAAGTTTAATCACTCCCTCATAGGTCATTACATATTTTTTTGGCATGCTCATTCCGTTCTCCCCTTTAATAATTTATATAAAATTCTAACATATCCCAAATATTATTATCCATCCCAATTATCATTTAGGTAATTATAAAACAGCAGCATTGTCTTGTCAATATAATAAATTATACCTGTCTTTACAAAGTCAACTCATCTCTATCAAACTTTATTTTATTTAAAAATATGCCATTGGAACACAGTGCCTTCTCCACATTTTTTTCACCCAGTTGACAGAGTATAGACCCTAGGAGTTCAAAGGGCATATTATCATATTCAAAATCCCAGGGTATCTTATATTCAATATCATTAACCATAATATCACTTTTAAGGCAGGGTCTATAACTGTTGTCTAAGTACCATATATATGCTTTATTTCCTACATTGATTTTCTCAGAAGTTATAATAAAATCCGCATTTCCAAAAGAAAAATCTAAATTTGAAGTAACTATGGGCGTTACTCCATAATTTGCTGTAATGTACTGTCTTATTTTATTTATTTTTACAATATTTTTAGAAAGTAGAACTATGAATTTAGCCTCTTTAGCTAAAAAACATATAGTGTCAAACAAAATAGGTTCTGAAGCATCATAAACAACCATACAGCTGTGCCTTATACTTTTCTTTCTATTTCTAAGTATTATCTTTGAACTCATCACAATACTAAAAGCCATCAATTCTCTTTGAAATCTATTGTAAAGATTATAATCCAAATATCTATAAATTTTAGGCGCCAGCTGTATATCTTCTATTTTAGATATTTTCTGAGCTCTCAAAATATTATTTCTATAAGAATCGGCATTGATATTAAGTGGAAATTTTACAACTTCAATTTTAATTCCAAGCTCTTTTATGAAAAGTTTTTTCTTAATTCTTATTTTGAATCTATCTTTTATTTTTCCCAAAAAGCTATTGTCATTATAAAACATCATTTTATCAGATTTGGCATATAAAATGGATTTCAAACTTACCGCCTTTTTCTGAATTACTTATGATAATATTCTATTCTGCTGCCAAATCAAAAATTACAGCAGGCATTTATATTCATCCAAAATTTCAAATACTCTTTCACTACATTTTTCATAATTTATTTTATCTTTTATTTCCTTGCTGTTTTTCAACCCTTTTATATACCAAGCTACATGCTTCCTCATTTCCTTCACTGCTCTCTCTTCACCATTGAAATGGATTGATTTTTTATAGTGTCTTATACACATATTCACTTTATCTACAGGTGTAGGATATTCTACAGGACAGTTATTCTCATACTGAAATATCTGTTTAAATATCCACGGGTTTCCCATAGATCCTCTTCCGATCATTATCCCATCGCACTGCGTTTTGCTAAAAATTTCAACTGCATCTTCCACTGTAAATATATCCCCGTTACCTATAACTGGAATCTTAACTGCCTTCTTTACCCTTTCTATTATGTCCCAATTAGCCTTTCCGCTATACATCTGAACACTAGTTCTGCCATGGACAGTTATTCCGTCTGCTCCAGACTGTTCCATAAGTTTTGCAAAATCTACCGCGTTTACATTATTACTGTCAAATCCGATTCTCATTTTCACGGTAACAGGTTTTAAGGAAGCTTTTTTCACTTCCCTTACTATTTGTGACGCAAGTACTGGGTTTTTCATGAGGGCAGATCCGTCTCCATTTTTTACAATCTTAGGAGCCGGGCATCCCATATTTATATCAACAAGGAGAACTTTTTTATTGTTGTTAAAAAAATCACATGCTTTAGCCATTATAAGAGGATCACTGCCAAATATCTGAACTCCTACAGCCTTCTCTCTTGGAGAAGTCAAAAGCATATCCTGAGTTTTTTTACTTCCGTAGAACAAGGCTTTGGCACTTATCATTTCTGTATAGGCAAATCCACACTTCATCTCACTGCACAACTCTCTGAATGCCCTATCCGTAACGCCTGCCATTGGAGCCAAAAATACATTATTTCTAAATTCCAATCCTCCTATTTTCATCAGGACACCGGCTTCTTATTCTTATCATAAATTACTCTAAGACCTGTCAATGTAAGTATGGAATCAATTATATCTATAGATCCAGAACCTTCCTTTATAAGTTTGGCAAGACCACCAGTAGCTATTACAAATGGCTCTTCTTCCCCTAAATCCATCATTTCTTTTTTCATTCTTTTTACTATGTAATCCACTTGACCAATATATCCATAGACCAAACCTGCCTGTATACTGGATACAGTGTTTTTACATATAACTCCAGGCGGTTTTACAATTTCCACTCTTGGAAGTTTAGCTGCCTTTTCGAATAAAGCATCAGAAGATATTTTTATACCTGGACATATAGTTCCTCCCAGGTAATCCCCTCTAGCTGTAACCGCACAAAATGTCGTAGCTGTTCCAAAATCTATGATAATTACAGATCTTTTGTATATCTCATGAGCAGCAACTGCATTTACTATTCTATCTGCCCCCACTTCTCTTGGATTATCATATCTTATATTTATTCCAGTTTTTACTCCCGGACCAACTATAATAGGAATAACTTGAAAATATTTTATTACCATATGTTCTAATGAATACATTATATTGGGAACTACAGAAGATATAATAGAGCCTTTTATATCAGAAGGATTCAATTTGCTTTGTAAGAATAACTCCATTACCTGAATTCCATATTCATCAGCCGTCCTTTTATCATCTGTGGATAATCTCCATACTGAAATGAGATCGTCGGCATCATATATTCCCAATACAATATTAGTGTTACCCACATCCAAAACTAAAATCACTCGAAAACACCATCTTTCTAAATAAAATTAGTAGATCATTTTATTCATAATATACATAATTCTAGAGCAGCTTTAAAAACTGCTCTAGAATTACATCAATGCTTACCTAAAATTATAACTTAATTGTATCAATAAAATCATATTTGTCAAGATCAAACAGCATAAGGCATTTTATTGTACTTTTTTCATAAAATTCTCGCTGTTTACTATATATCTAACATGGGATCCCTCTCCAATCTTACCCTTGTCGTCCCAAGTCTCAACTTTAAAAGCTAACTTTTTTCTATCAATTTTTTGAAGAACTGCCTCACATTTTACCTTTGCACCTACTGGCGACGGTTTAAGGTGCTTTATGTTTATTTCTATTCCCACTGTAGTGTATCCTGAAGGCAAATGAAGATCCACACAGCTTTTACACGTATTTTCAATCAGGGCTATCATAGCTGGTGTAGCAAATACATTCAAATCGCCAGAACCCATTTTTTTTGCTGTATCGTTTTCGGTTACCTGTATTTTCTTAGTAGAGGTAACACCCTCTTTTAGATTAAATTCCACTATAATCATCCCATTTCATATAAAATATACAAATTTATTATATCACTGTTGTTCAAGTTTTAAAATACATCATTTTCAACTTGTAGCCAAAGAAAAGGACTATTACATAAATTTGTGTAGTAGCCCTTTCATATCACTAAATCAAGCCTGAGCAAAAACTTCTTCAAACTCATCAGCTTCAAGTTTCTCTTTTTCCAGAAGCTTCTCAGCCACAGCCCTCAGTCTATTCATATTTTGCGAAAGAAGCTTCTCAGCCTTATTATAACCTTCATCTATCAGTTTTCTTATTTCCTTATCTATCTCGAAAGCCACTTCTTCGCTATAATTTTTTCCCTTTCCTAAATCTCTTCCTAAAAACACTTCATCATGGCCTGAGCCAAAAGCAATAGGTCCAAGATCACTCATTCCATAATCCATTACCATTTTCCTAGCTATAGTCGTAGCCCTTTCAATGTCATTTTTAGCCCCAGTACTTATATCACCAATTACTAGCTTTTCAGCAACTCTTCCCCCCAGAAGGCCTATAATCTCATCTTCTAGTTTTGATTTTGACATATAGGCACTGTCTTTTTCGGGAAGATGCATGGTATATCCACCAGCCATTCCTCTGGGTACTATACTTATTTGATGAACTGGATCCGAATTAGGTAAAAGCTTCATGACCACTGCATGACCTGCTTCATGATATGCAGTAAGTCTCCTGTCTTCTTCATCAATAACCCTACTTTTTTTCTCAGGTCCCGCTATTACTCTGGTCACTGCTTCTTCCAGATCATCCATCCCAATTATAGTCTTATTTTTTCTGACCGCTAAAAGGGCGGACTCATTCATGAGGTTTTCCAAATCAGCACCAGTAAACCCCGGTGTACGCTTTGCCAGGACATCCAATTTCACTTCATCGGACAAATGCTTGTTTCTGGAATGGACCTTCAATATTGCTTCTCTTCCCTTTACATCCGGTGCACCTACCAGTATTCGCCTATCAAATCTACCCGGTCTCAAAAGAGCAGGATCCAATATGTCAGGTCTATTTGTAGCGGCTATCATTATTATACCCTCATTAGCTCCAAATCCATCCATTTCAACAAGAAGCTGATTTAGGGTTTGCTCTCTTTCATCATGTCCGCCGCCAAGTCCAGCTCCCCTCTGTCTGCCAACTGCATCTATTTCGTCTATAAATACTATACAAGGTGAATTCTTCTTTGCCTGCTCAAACAAATCTCTTACTCGTGAAGCACCTACACCTACAAACATCTCTACAAAATCAGAACCAGATATACTGAAAAACGGTACTCCTGCCTCCCCAGATATAGCCTTAGCCAACAATGTTTTTCCTGTTCCTGGAGGGCCTACCAGCAGTACTCCTTTAGGTATTCTAGCTCCCATTTCTATATATTTCTTAGGCTGCTTAAGAAAATCCACTATCTCTGCCAATTCTTCTTTTTCTTCATCTGCTCCTGCCACATCTGCAAAAGTTACCTTCTGTTTGTCCGGCGATGCCATCTTAGCCCTGCTTTTCCCAAAATTCATAACACTCCGGTTCCCTCCACCTCCTTGCGATTGCTGCATGAACATGAACCAAAATGCTACAAGCATAAGTATCACAAGAACTGTAGGCAAATATTGAACCCACATGGGCATCGTAGATGGTTTAACATACATCTCCTGAACTTCACCGTCTCTAGGATGCTGTCCTATAAACTGGAACAATCTTTCAGATGGAACTACAGTCTCATAAGGTGTTCCATTTTTTAAGCTGCCCTGAACTGTCATTTTATCTTCTCTAAGCTGAAAACTTTTTATATCGTTGTTCAACCAATCTTTTTGAAAATCATTAAAAGTAATAGATACTGAATTATTATCGGTTCTCAATAACAATAATGCAGCAAGAATTACCAATATAAAAACTATAACCCAGGCCGTTGCGCTTGAAAATTTTTTCATTAAAGGCCCCCCTCTCTTTCCAGTTTAATACCGTAAAATTGTATCATAAGTAATATCTCTTTACAATAATTTTTAATTCTATCTATTTATAAACTTCCTCCTTTAATATACCAATATATGGAAAATTTCTATATTTTTCTGCATAGTCTAATCCATATCCCACTAAAAAGTAATCGGGGACTTCAAATCCTATATATTTGGCTTTGACATTGACTTTTCTTCTTACAGCCTTATTTAAGAGAGAAGCTATTTCTATACTTTTAGCCTTTCTACCCTTTAAATAATCAATTAAATATGATAAAGTCGTACCTGAATCTATGATGTCTTCAACTATCAACACATATTTATTTTCTATTTCATAATCCAAATCCTTTAAAATCCTAACAACACCTGAACTTTCAGTAGAACTTCCATAGCTAGAAACTGCCATAAAATCCATGGTGCATGGAATGGTTATTTCTCGCAGTAAGTCTGCCATAAACGGAACTGAACCTTTCAATATACCTACTAGCATTAGATCTTTGCCATCATAATCTCTGCTCACTTTTTTCCCTATTTCCCTGACTTTTTGTCTTATTGTCTTTTCATCAAGTAAAACCTCTTTGATATCATCACTTATATTGCTCATAATATTATAGTTCCCCACTTTCAAATTCTATAGCTAAAATAATTTTACTATTTCTATCGACTTTAAAAAGTTCACTTATTCTATAACCAACTACCCATCCAACTTTATCCCCGAAACATATCAGTGGGACATTATCTCTTTCTTCCCTAGGTATTTTTAAATCTATAAAAAGGTTTTTTAGTTTTTTATTTCCTGTCATCCCAAGTGGTATTATTCTATCCCCCTTTTTTCTATTCCTCAATATTATATCTCCCTGTATCTTATCATAGTCAAAATACTGAATAAATTTATTTTGGCCACTGTGTAAATAACTCCTTTTATTAGTTAAATTCAAATAAATCTTTGAGTTAACATCTGAAATACAATTACATCCAATTTTCAATTTATATTGTTTGAGACAGGACATACTTGTTTTTATACTGTTTTTCCTTATTATCATATTTCCATAGCTGTTAACTGCCAAAATATTATTGGGAAGCATTAGTTCCTTACCTGTATGATGTTTTTGAATTTTAATTACATTAAAAATATGAATTCTTTCAAAATCCTTTAAACTCCCAGCTACACTTCTTAATGAAAACCTAATTATCCTTGTCAATATAGCCTTTTGTTCTAAAAATGCCTCCTTAGATATTATAACCTTTTCGGGTTTTATATCACAATATTTTTTGAATTTTTCCCTTGAAATATATTCTAGATAATCATTATCAATCTTTATCGTATCCGAAAATCTATTTAATACCTCAATTATATTTTCATTAAAATTTTTACGTATATAGGGTATAAGTTCTAATCTTATTTTATTTCTGGAAAACACATTTTGAAAATTAGTCTTATCAATCCTAGGTTGGAGGCCATTTTTATCACAATATCTTTCAATTTCAGCTCTTGTAGTATGTATCAACGGCCTTACAAACACATCATCTCTTACAGGTCTTATTCCAGTAAGTCCATCCAGTCCAGTTCCTCTTATAACCCTCATTAAAATAGTTTCCGCCTGATCATTGGCATTATGGGCTATAGCTATTTTCTGGGCTCCAAGTTCGCTTTTAAGTTTTTTAAAAAACTTATATCTTTCTTCTCTTCCCGCACTTTCACAAGATATGTTCTTTTCTCTGGCCACATTATTTATATCTATTTTTAAGCTTCTAAAACCAATTCCCAAATTTCTACAAAAATTTCTTACATATGATTCATCTTCATCAGCTTCACTGCCTCTAAGACAATGATTTACATGAGCTGCAACCAGTGCTATATTTAATTTTTTGTGCAAGACATACAATATATGTAAAAGGCATATAGAATCTGGTCCCCCCGATACAGCTACTATCACTTTATCATTTTCATCAAACATTTTATTTTCCTTTATAGTCTTCAACACAGATTCTATCAAGACAAGCACTTCCTACATCTAAAAATCTAAATTATATAATATATTATTATATTATACCATAAATAAAATATCTTTTGTCTTTAAATAATTATACTACTTATTTAGGCTGTTGATTCACCATAGATCATCAACAGCCCAATTTCCTATTATTAGATTAGGAATTTTATTATGTTTTTTATCAATAAAGGCTATATACTTTCTCGACTACTACTGTCATGTCATCCTTCACTTTTCCCCCGGATATTTCTTTAGCTTTGTCAATTATAACCTGGCACATTTCCTTCGGATCCGTACAATCCAATTTTCTTAAGAATTCCACCATCCATTGAAAGTTGCCCGTAGAACCGCTATCGCAGTCAAGCACTCCATCACTTACCATAACTATAAAATCTCCGTTTATTATTCTTTTATCGGTTATGTCTATATCTGGTTTATCCAATATCCCAATGGGAAGAGTCTTGGATCTTATAACTATAATATCATCTCCTCTTTTTATAAAACTAGCTGCTGCACCCATTTTTATGAAATTTATTTCTCCCTCATACAGATCTATGCTGCTCAAGTCCAGAGTGGAAAACTTCTCGTCTTCATTAAATTTAATTCCCATGATAGAATTTATGGTATTGATTGCCGTCATCTTTTTAAATCCCGAACCGGTAAATTTTTTTATAAGCTCAACAGTAGCACTGCTTTCTTGATCTGCCTGGGGTCCAGATCCCATTCCATCACTTATTATTGTCATATATGTCCCATCTGACAATTCACCAAAGCTATAGTTGTCCCCATTATATTTTTCTCCATCCTTACAATTTCCGCTTACGCAGGCAGATATGTGATATTTGGGCATTTCTTTAAAAATTATACTGCAGGTACCTACAGAATAATCTATATTGCACTCACTGTTGCTCACACACATCAATTTACCTGAAACATTATTTATAAGCGGCAATACATCTTTCACACACTGCTGCTTTCCACCACAAGCTTCCATAGAGAGATTTACAATCAAGTGGTCCCTTTCGTCATTAAAACAAAATACATCCATGTAATGGATATTTCCCTTGTTTAAAATTCTGCGAATATCATTTTCAACTTTAGAA
This sequence comes from uncultured Clostridium sp., assembly GCA_903789665.1. Classification (GTDB taxonomy): domain Bacteria; phylum Bacillota; class Clostridia; order Clostridiales; family Clostridiaceae; genus Clostridium_B; species Clostridium_B lapidicellarium. Next base: position 64,723 of record CAIFEX010000015.1, on the reverse strand, counting down.
TTAAACTTTATATTAGAATGAAAATCCTCCGCTATTTCTGACACTGTATCACCCATATTTTTTATTTGGGAGGCCAGAAGCTCCCTGCATTCCCCCAATCTTACCCTCCACATTTCATCTATAATGTAATTATTTACAATTTCCTCAGTATTTTTCATTAAAAAAGTCCTCTGAATGCATTTTCTCTGAATTTCTTCCGGTATATATTTTTTATTTTCCTGAAAGTTCTGTATCAATTCTGCAAATGCATTATAGGTATAAAAAGTCTCTCTTCTCCAGCACATGGACTTCATGTCACAGCTTGTACAAACTCTATCGGCTAAGTTTTCTATAAGAGCACTGCTTTTATTTTTCATCGCCAATTTATCGTTTTCAGCCAATTTAGCTAAAACAGATGACATATTACCAAGTACACTGGAAAAATTATTTAATTTCTTGGTAAAAATAGCTTTGATCTTATCTGCATAATTTTCTTTTAAATGCCTTTGCTTTTCCTGGCAATCCAGTTCCAATTCCAATTTTTTATATATTTTTTTAGGTATGGATAGAAATACAATACAACTTATGATTACTTCTACAATTTTAAACTCGGCACCTATATTAGAATACATTTTTAATACAGCAAAAGTAACAATATAAGCTGAAGCGCTAAACAATTTACCCGTCTCCCTAAATACACCCGATATTAGGCCGCATAATCCATAAACTGCAATATAAATTATAACATTATTGGAAGTAACTCCTATAATAGCTCCCATTGCCACTCCTGCCGCAGCACCTGAAGTGCTTCCCTTTACATAACCTAATATGAGGATAAAACTTAAAGCTATTGTATTCCTAAGAGATATTCCGCCTATACTGCTTCCCCAAGTTCCGGCTATAATCAAAGATATGGTTATAGCCATACTAATTATTTCTTCGCTGCTGTACAGATGTCGAGTTTTTGATTTTTTAAAACATATTATAGAGTAATTGATAATATAATATAATGAGAAAACACACGTAACTTCAAAAACAGAATTAAGAGCAGCTACTCCAGCAGTTAACTTAACTACAAGAAACTTATAAAAAAGAAATTCTAAAAATGTAGCTGAAAACAGAAAAACAAGTTTTTTGTTTCTATCAACGCCCTTTAGAATATAATTTAAAAAGGCTAATGTAACAATTATCGTGCAATACATTGGTAAATATTTTACATTTCCATATATAGATATGTACCCGAGAAACGTGCCGGTGGCAGCCATCAGTGAAGGCACCTGTTTTTCACATACCGCTATGGATATGAAAAATGCTATCCCAAAAGGTGCCATAAGATTTACCATCATAACCCTTCCCACCAAGAAACCTGCTAAAAAGTAAAATGCCAATTCAATAATGGAATCCAAATTTTTAAATTTGCTTTTTTTCCTTTCACAACCTATCTTTTTTGTCCGTTGATAAGGAAAAACCTCCGCTCTATATTGCAAAAATATCACCTCACTATATAAAATCACTTTCTTTATTATAGCAGTCTCTTATGGAAATAAATGTCAGAAAGTGAGGTGTATTCATATTTTTTTTAAGACATTAATTTCTATGTTTTTTTTATAGTCTTTATTTTAGACAATTACGTTAAAAAAATTCTATTTCACACTTTTTATCCACATATAATATTCAATATTTATCCACAGTGTTCATAATTTTACCTGCAGGCTAAAATACACAAAGTTCTATGTAGAACTCTGTGTACAAATCATAAGGGACCTGCTAAATTTAGCAAGTCCCCGGTTTTGGTAGCGGAAATAGGATTTGAACCTATGACACTTCGGGTATGAACCGAATGCTCTCGCCAACTGAGCTATTCCGCCATATTATATAATTTTGGTTGCGGGGAAAGGATTTGAACCTCCGACCTTCGGGTTATGAGCCCGACGAGCTACCAGCTGCTCCACCCCGCGACACTATGTACCACTTCTGCTTAACTTATAATAACTAACCGTATACTTCATTTAATTTGGTTGCGGGGAAAGGATTTGAACCTCTGACCTTCGGGTTATGAGCCCGACGAGCTACCAGCTGCTCCACCCCGCGACAATACACTGGTGCTGAAGACCGGAATCGAACCGGTACGGGTTTTAAAGCCCGCAGGATTTTAAGTCCTGTGCGTCTGCCTGTTCCGCCACTCCAGCAGTAATTAATGACCTATCGATTGACAACATAAGTTATTATATATGATAAATAGAATATTGTCAACAATTTTTAAAGCCTAACTTTTTTATTAAATAAAGGAGATCTTTTACAGACCTCCTTATATTATATGATCAATAATTAGACGATCTCTTATAACCTTTTCCCTTCGAATCCTGGTGCTTCTTTATATCTTGAAATCTCTCCTCACTATCCTTTAAAAACTTAGACAATCTATCTTCAAAAGTACCTTGATTCTGCTTGTTGCTTTCCTTTTGCCAATCTATTTCTAATGGTCTCAAGCTTTTCTTATTGTGTGACGCCTGTTTTATTGATAAACTCATTTTGCCATTGTCATCAATAGAAATTATCTTGACTTTCACTTTATCCTTTTCCTTTAAATAGTCCCTTATATTTTTAACATAATTATCTGATACTTCAGATATATGGACTAAACCAGTTTTACCCTCAACTTCTACAAAGGCTCCAAAGCTAGTAATATTAACTACTGTTCCCTCTAGTATGTTTCCTGCCTTCAAGGTCATATTAAAAAGACTCCTCCTTAAAAATAATACTTATATATATTAACATTTTATTCTTCTGACTTTACTCAATCAAAGTAGGATTTCCTGGATTTTCCCCTGAAAATTCTTCCTGCTACACAATTACTTATCCTCCATCATACTGCAGATACAATTTACAATCAATCATCATTTATTTACATTTATTACAGGAGTTTCACCTTCTTTAATAAGACCTAGTTTTTCTCTAGCCAATTTCTCTATATATACGTCAGATGCAGACATTTTAACTTCATCCTGTAATTTTTGATTTCTAACCTTTAATTTTTGCTCTTCAGATTTCGTTTCAGATATTTGTTTTTTTATATTCTGCATGGTAATTTGCTGACTTACAAATATATAACCTATGTATAAAACCAACAATAAAAGGAATATATTTTTCCATTTGATTTTTATTTTCAATAACAATCACCAGTTTCTTTAATTAAAAACTTTTCTTCAAAATCATTCTAAATAGTATTATACTTATATTGTAATTTGATTTTTAATTTTCTTCAAGTTAATTCTTATAATTTTTTTTATTTTTTTTCTTAACAATATAATCGGCATATTGGAAAAAATATATAAGTACATTTAAAATCACTCTAAATACCCTTCCAATTATTTTAAATAATTTTCTATAAAAGCTAATAAGTACAGGACTAAAAATCTTTAAATATAAATATATCCCAACTATCAGCAAAATGTAAACATACATTCTCAGATAAGCATAATTGGTATACATTAAAAATATAAATACAACTATAGCCGTAAACAGCCAAAATAAAGTATCTTCTATAAACACTATTATTTTATTTAAACCGGTCAATCCCCTTATCAATCTATAAAAATCAAATAACACTCCTGTTATTATTCCTGCCATAATACTGCACAATATAATTCTGAGCTGATCACTTATTGATATAATCATAATAGCCCTTTCCAGTTAAAAACTACTTAAACATTTTTGACAACAAATGATGCTTTTTTTTCTTAGGCTCATTGTTTATATAAATGCAGGAGTTTATAGTACCTATTATACTAACATCACCATTTTGTACATCTAATTTATTCATCTTTAAATTCTTACCCTTGATATTGAGAATTCCAAGATTAGTATTTAAAGATATCTGATCTTCATTAAAACTTATAACTTCAATAATACCGGTCAGTATTAATTTTTTTCTATTTTCAAGACTCAGCAGGCTTTTTTTGTCTTCCAGCTTTATTTCTTTTTTCTCCATAAAACATCCCCTCCACCTATAATAAATATATGTGATGGGAATAATTTATATTACTTTCTATTTTACATCTTTTGTATCCGTAATTATCTCATACATTTTCTGGGCATCTTCTTTTTTGGTATGATTTTTAATATCTAAAATTTTTGCTTTAAGAGAACTATTGGCATATTTAATCTGTATTATATCTCCGCCTTTAACCTCGGTACTCGGTTTTGCTGTTTTACCATTTATGATAACCCTTCCGCCCTCACATGCTTCCTTCGCTGCAGTTCTTCTCTTTATTATTCTGGACACCTTAAGATATTTATCTAATCTCATGTAAATTCTCCTTCTTAAAACAGAAAACCCAGATTTTCATCCAGGTTTACTGAAAAAATATGTTTATTTATTTACTCTATCCTTAAATTCTTTACCAGCTTTAAATACAGGAACCGTTGATTCTGGTATATTTATTTCTTCTTTGGTTCTAGGATTTCTTCCAATTCTAGCAGCTCTTTTCCTCACTTCAAATGTTCCAAATCCAACTAATTGAACCTTTTCTCCTTTTTCAAGTGTTTCTTCCACACTTTCTATAAATCCCTTTAAAGCTGCCTCTGCATCTTTTTTAGTTAACTTTGACTTTTCTGCTATACCAGTAATTAATTCTGATTTATTCACCTTTTTTACCTCCTCTTATTTTCATAGACATATGTGCAAGACTATGCAAATATCTTTATAAATTTAATCTCAATTAAATTTAATCAAGATCTTATAGAAAGCAATAAATACTCATATATTGTACAAAAACATTCAGCTATTGATTATGTTATGTATATTGCATTTTAAATTATTTATCACTTACTATATTTAATTATAGTACATATTAGCCATATTCTGCACTAATTTATAAACTCCTTCTTTTTGCATATAAAAACTAAAATTTATTTGCTTTTAGATTTTTCCCAAAGTCTATTCATTTCATCCAATGTCATATCCTTCATATCTAAACCTCGGTCAATAGCATTTTTTTCTATATATGCAAAACGCTTTATAAATTTCTCTATACTATAATTTAATGCAAACTCAGGGTCAATGTCAAGGAATCTAGCAACATTTACGCATGCAAATATTAAATCCCCCATTTCTTCTACTATTTTTACCTTTTCTTCACTTTTATATACATTTTTTACTTCATAATACTCTTCTAAAACTTTATCCAGAGCGCCTTCAACTTTCTCCCAGTCAAACCCCACATCTGAAGCTTTTTTCTGAACTTTTACCGCTCTCATAAGAGCCGGCAAAGCTTTGGCCACATGCCTAAGTTCATCTGTGTATGTACTCAAACCCTGCTCCTTCTTTTTTATTACATTCCACTCCGCAAGTACCTGCTCCTTATTGTCCAAGCTTTTACAGCCAAATACATGTGGATGCCTGTTTATCATTTTGCGGCACACACCATCGATAACGTCGCCTATATCAAAAAATCCCTCCTCCTCTCCTATCTGACAATGAAACACTACTTGAAATAACACATCACCAAGCTCTTCTACCAAGTTTTCATAGTCTTCCTTGTTTACAGCTTCCATCACTTCATAGCTTTCTTCTACAAGATATTTTTTCAGGCTGTCGTGGCTTTGTTCTCTATCCCATGGACACCCTGTACTGCTTCTCAATTTCTTCATTATATTTAGTAAATCCCTTAAATCATATTTAGTTTCAATATGCCCGGGAACATAAATTGATGTCAGGTGATCTATATCATTCTGTCTATCTAATTCATACAATTTTATCTTTCTTATAGATTCACTGTCCCTAATTCCTGCAGATCTTATAAAATATATTTCGGCATTATCTCCATAATACTTTAACAGAGCCAATTTAACCTGAGATGCAATCAGTCTATCATACACCTGGGTTATTATCATCCCTGTCCTTTTATCCAATACTTGATTCTCTATGTCAAAGGCATCCACTATTTTGAGTCCTTTGCTAGCGTCTACATTTAGTCTTTCTAAAATGACATCTATAAAACTAACCGCCGGTATTATTTCTATATTCAAAGATTCTTTCCTGCATGATTCTATCAATAATTCGACTGATTTTTCCGCTACTAAGGGATGACCTGGTACTCCATAGGCTATTTGTCTGAATTTTTTCCCCTTTTGCACCAGATCCCGGGCAATAGACTTATACACGTCTTCAAACTTTTCCTTATCTTCATACATATAATCATAAGTATGAAATTTTATACCCGATTCTTTTAAATATTTTACCGTAGGATGTTTTTCCGTTCTCAGATAAACCTCATCTGAATTTTTAAGTATGCTTACAGCACCCAAAGTAAGGGATTCCACAGACCCTGGACCTAGGCCAATTACTTTAATCATTTGTAAGCCCTCCTTATCTCTTGAATATCTTATTTTTTATATAACTGTATTTAAATATTTTAAATATAATTACAAGTGGAATATATATTATAAATCCCGAAATTATAGCTAAAAAACAAGCTATCCTACTGCTTACTGTATAATTATAGACACACATATAGATAATTACAACAGCTATTATCATAAAAATAGAGGCAAAAGCAGGTTTAATCACAATTTCAGAGTAATTTACAGTTATTTTTAATTTCTTAACAAGAAATACTATATTTAAAACACAGGTTACAAAATAGCCTGCTATACTCCCACAAACAGCCCCATAAATATTTACATATGGAATTGCTACCAAAAACAGAGTCAGAACCACTTTGACAATACAGCCTAAAGACAGGTTGAATACAGGTCTAATGTAATAGCCTACCCCCTGTAATATGGCGGTAGATGTCTGTACCAATATTATAAAAGGTACTGACAGTGCTGAATATTGAAGTATGCTGGAACCGGCGGACTGGCCTGGAAATATCAAATTCAAAATTGGATAAGCCAATGTATAAAGTCCAAGCATAGAAGGAAGGGCAATCACCATAGAAAGCTTAAAAGACAAATCCACTTTGTTAATAACATCTAGTCTTCTATTCAATACATGCGATTCTGCAATTATAGGCATTAGGGAAGCACATAATGCAGCTGATATGGTGAGAGGTATATTTATCAACACAAATGCCTTTCCCGTAAGTTGTCCATATAATATCGCTGCATCCTTATATGTAAAACCTGCCTCCAACAATTTTTGAGGTACCAGTGCCGAATCTATAAGACTCATTATACTGCTTACAGCAGCTCCCAGGGACACTGGAATCGCTATATACAGCAGTTTGCTCAATATATCCCTGTTATCTCTCACCTTAACATTTATTTCTCTTCTTACAGGTATATATTTTATTATTAAATATATACCTCCAAATAATCCTCCTGCAGCTGCCCCCAGAGCTGCCCCTCCCGCAGAATACTCTATACCTTTAGGTAATAGCAGATATGCAAGCCCTACTCCAACTATCACCCTTCCTATCTGTTCTACAATTTGGGATACAGCAGTGTAATTCATATTTTGAAGCCCCTGAAAAAAACCTCTAAATGCGCTCATTATAGATATGAACATAGGTGCAAAGGCTATAGCGACCAATGAATAATAGGATTTTCTATCCCATTTTAAAAAATGTATAATCGGATTTGAAAATATAAGAAGAACAGCCGTAAAACCCGTCCCCAAAATAAACATCAAAAGCAGAGACTTTCTCAGTACCTGGATAATACCCTCATAATCCCCAATGGCATTTCTTTCCGATACCATTTTGGAAACTGCTACAGGTATACCTGACGCAGCTGCAACAAAGAACATATAAAGGGGAAAAGACATTTGATAATACCCTACTCCCTCATCTCCTACTAACATCTGAAGCGGCCATCTAAAAAATAATCCTAAAAATTTAGATATTATACCTGCGGATCCTAATATAACTGTTCCTTTTATAAGTGACTGTTTTTTCATAAAAATACCTCCAAATTGCCATAGCTGCAAATAATTCTTTCCCATGTTTATAAGTATTTAAAATTTGAAAGTATTATTACTTGAAGTGAATATTTTTTATATTACAGTCAATAATGATTTAATGAATAAATAAAAATGGCAGCAATTGCTGCCATTTCCTACTGTTCCATTTGCTTCCCAAGGAATGAAGATGCCGTTTCAGCCAATTTGACTTCTACATTTCCAAATTTAGCCTCTTCTTTAGATGCTATTACCACAGCTCCAATGGCATCTCCACCCGATATTATCGGACATATCACTTGAGCGGAATATTTCCCCTCAATATCCTCATCATCATATATTGGTATGATTCCTTTTCCCTCAGAAGCTAAAACTGTCTTCCTGTCATCTATTGACTTTTCAAGTTCTGAACTTATCTTTTTATCCACATATTCTTTCTTGGAAGCTCCACTTATAGATACCACACTGTCCTTATCACATATCATAATTATATGTCCTATGGTCTGCTGCAGTGATTCAGTATATCCTTTAGAAACATCACTGAGTTCACCAATAGGTGAATATTTTTTTAGTATAACACCTCCCTCTCTATCCGTAAATATTTCTAGAGGATCGCCCTCCCTTATTCTAAGTGTTCTTCTTATCTCTTTAGGTATGACAACTCTTCCCAAGTCGTCTATACGCCTGACAATTCCTGTTGCTTTCATGTTTAGAATTCCTCCTCAAAAATAATAATATATAACTTGTATTAATATTATTTTTCTAAATATGAAATTTTATACACAATTGTTATTTAAATTATAAAATTAAAGAGAATTATGGTATCAATTATCATAATTCTCTCAATTACACCTGTACATAAAGACATCACTACATGATATTCTTATCTTTTTTAGTTATATTTGCAGCTTTCTTCCATTCTTGAACTTTCTGAGAAACCAATTTGGTTTTCTGATTATCCCCCAATTGTTTCTTTATCTGATCTTTGACTTTGCTAAGGGGTTTAACGGGATATTCCTGTTTATCTATGCATTTTATTATGTGATATCCAAAACTACTTTTTACAGGGCCTGATATTGCTCCTTTTTTCAATGCCTTTGCTCCTGCCATAAATTGAGCATCATACTGGGAATCATCATAACTTATAGTTCCCAAATCCCCTCCCTTACTTTTAGTATTTGTATCTTCCGAAACTTCTTTTGCAACTTTCGCAAAATCTTCTCCTTTATCCAATCTTGCTTTCACCTTTTCAGCTTCATCTTTAGTTTTTACAAGTATATGTGCCAAATGCATCTTATCAGTCTGTTCAGTAAATTTATCCTGATTTGCCTTATAATAATCCTCTATTTGTTTATCTGTTACTTTTACATTCTTTGTAAGGCTGTCGCTTACTTTTTGTTCTATTTGCTGTGCTTTGAGCTGTGATAAATACATATCTTTAAATGAACTTTCAGTAAAGCCCTGAGCTTTTAGTGCTGCATCAAACTGTTCGGTGTTATTTCCAAATTGCTGTTTTTTTATCTGGGCAATCTGGCTATTCATCTCTGATTTAAGTTTATTTTCATCTGGTAGAAGCTTTAATTCTTTAGCTTTTTGTTCAATTACCTTCATTGTAATCATACTGTCAAGTATTTGTCCCTTTTGATTTTTTATAACACTTACAGCTTCATCATTCTTTGCATAATCTTCTCCGTACTGCTGTTTGGCTTGACTTATCAACTGCATTGTATTTGGATTTTTATCTAAATCACCTCTTGTGATCTTTTCTCCATTGACCACCGCCACAGTACTATTAGCTATTGCCTCTGGTGTTTTCTCTATCATATTACAACCAGCAATTGAAAATGTAAATACAATTATGCATGCAGTGGTTACTAACTTTTTTATATTTTTCACAATCATTCCCCCACTCTTTTTTTATGTTAAAACACAGATTTATTTTAACATAAAAGCATTTTTACTACAAAGCTATTAAAGCTATTTGTGTTCATATATCTGCAACATATACTCAACAATCTCTTTGATATCATTTAGAATGTTTTCTCTTTTTACATCTTTTAATCTATATCCAAAACCAGGCTTTTTATTCATTTTCAATACTATTTTCCTGGAATATTTTTTTAAGAGGCCTTTCATTACATTTTGATCCACTCTGTCTTTACTTTCAAATGTAAAAGCAACTTCTCCCTTTGCCTCTTTTATTTCCTCTATCCCAAGCACCTTTCCCATACTTCTTATATAGGCAATATCCATGAGATTTTGCAGTGAAGTTGGTATACTGGAGAATCTGTCTTCCAGTTCTTCTTTCACATCTAAAACATCTTCATAGGAATTTATAGCTGCTATTTTTTTATACACTTCTATTTTTTGGACTTCATTTTTTATGTAGTTGTCAGGTATATATGCATCCACTTTTAATTCCACAGTAGTTTCCACCGGCTCCTTATGGATTTCACCTTTTATAAGCTTTACAGTATCTTCAAGCATCCTGCAATAGAGGTCATACCCTATTGCAGCCATATGGCCATGCTGTGATGACCCCATCATGTTACCTGCGCCCCTTATTTCCAAATCTTTTAAAGCTATTTTAAATCCAGATCCCAATTCAGTAAATTCTTTAATGGCTTTAAGCCTCTTTTCTGCAACTTCCGTAAGAACTTTGTCCTTTCTATAAGTTAAATAACAATAGGCTATTCTATTAGTTCTTCCAACTCTTCCCCTTAATTGATAAAGTTGTGACAATCCCATCTTATCTGCATCATAAATTATCATAGTATTTACATTTTGTATATCCATGCCGGTTTCTATAATAGTAGTAGTCACAAGAACATCATATTTACCGTCCATAAAATCCATTATTATATTTTCAAGTTCTCTTTCCTGCATTTGGCCGTGGGCTATTGCTATTTTAGCTTCCGGAACCAGTTTCGATATATAAGAAGCAATTTCCTTTATATTTTCAACTCTATTATATACAAAGTAAATTTGCCCATTTCTGTTTATTTCTCTCAATATAGCATCTCTAATCAGCTGATCGTTATATTCTACCACATAAGTCTGTATAGGATACCTCTCTTCTGGAGGGGTTTCTATGACACTTATGTCTCTAACTCCGACAAGAGACATATGGAGAGTTCGCGGTATAGGAGTAGCACTTAAAGTTAATACATCTACATTTTTTCTAATTTTTTTAATTTTTTCTTTATGGCTTACACCAAACCTTTGCTCCTCATCTATTATGAGAAGTCCAAGATCTTTAAACTGAATATCCTTTTGCAATATCCTATGGGTACCAATTAATACATCCACGTCACCCACCTTCACTGCTTTTACGGTAATTTTTTGTTGGGCACGAGTTTTAAATCTACTTATCATATCTATTTTTACAGGAAAATCAGAAAATCTTTTAACAAAATTATTATAGTGCTGCTGTGCCAATATAGTAGTAGGAACCAGAAAAGCAACTTGCTTCCCATCCATCACAGCCTTAAAGGCTGCCCTTACAGCGACTTCAGTTTTGCCATATCCCACATCTCCACAGAGCAGCCTATCCATAACCTTGTCTGACTCCATATCTCTCTTTATGTCCTGAATGGTCGACAGTTGATCTGGCGTTTCTTCATAGGGGAATTCATCTTCAAACTGCTTCTGCCATACAGTGTCTTTTGAATATTTATATCCCTTCAAAGTGGATCTAATGGCATATAATTTCACCAGATCTTCTGCTATCTGTTCTATGGATTTCTTCGCCTTTTTTTTGGCCTTTGCCCATTCCGCACTTCCCAGTTTATTTATTTTAGGAGTCTTCCCCTCGGAACCTATATATTTCTGTACCATATCAAGTTGTTCCACCGGCACATACAATTTATCATTGGATTCATATACAAGTTCCAAGTAATCCTTTTTATGTCCTTGAAAATCCAGCTGTTTTATACCTTTGTAGACACCAATACCATGGTTAACATGAACTACAAAATCTCCCGGTTTTAACTCGGTAAAGCTTTTAATTTTGCCTGCCCCTCTTTTGAGAATTTTTTTTGCAGTTTTTCTTCTGGCCTCTCCAAAAACTTCTTTACTTGAAATTACACTCAGCTTGAGTCGCGGATACTCGAACCCCTTCAATTGGCTTCCAAAAGTTATAATTATTTCTCCAGGTTTAATTTCACGTACCACATCCCTATAACTGCTATCTATATCTCTATCCCTCAAAGTATCCACTAACCTTTTCCCTCTGGGTCTAGTACCAGACAATATCAATATCTTAAACCCCTTTGATTTTTTATCCCTTATATCTTCAATGAGAAGATCTATCTGACCGTGATAATCATTAAGGGTTATCTGTGAAAAATCTATCACCGACCTGGGCAGGAATGTCTTCACAGATTTAGCAATGGGATCTAATATAATACTTTTCCTTTCTTTTAATTCTTCCACTAGTTGAGATTTGCTAATGAGCATCCTATTTTGTTTAAGAAGCACATTTCCTCTCTGTAAAAAGCTCTTGTAATTCTCTTCGAATTCAAAATATACACTGTCTAATTTTCCCTCACATCTCTGTACATCGTCCAGAATTACAAAATAATCCTTTACATAATCAAGAAAAGTTGATAACTTACTATAAAAGTAGGGTAAAAAAGTATCAATAGTCTCAAAATTCCAGCTTTGCTCAAGAGTTTCCAGATTTTTACCGGTTATTTCCTTTATCCTCTTAACAGCTTCATTTTCCTTTAGTTTCCCTAATTTTTCTGTTACTACTTTTAAGTCCTCTTTTATACTTTTTTCGCCTGCTTTAATTTTATTTTTATCCAGTATAATTTCCCTAGCTGGAAAAATCTCTATACTATTTACTTTTTCAATACTTCTTTGAGATTCCAGATTGAAGTTTCTGATAGACTCCACTTCATCGCCAAATAGTTCTAATCTATATGCTTCTTCTGAAATAGGGGAATAAATATCCATTATTCCCCCCCTTATGGAAAATTGACCTTTCCCATCTACAATATCGCTTCTTTCATATCCGCATTGAATTAATTTTTCTGCAATGCCCTCCAAATCCAAAGTATCTCCTACAGATATTTTAAAAATATATTTTTTATATAATTCCAGGGGAATATATACTGAACTCAACGATTCTACACAAACTATTATAATTTTTTTACCCCGCTTTAATATCTGTCTGATTACCTTCAATCTTTCCCATCTCAAATCTCCAGATATGGCTTCAATATTATAAAATACTACCTCCTTAGTCGGAAAGTAATATACCTGGGGAATATAAAAAGATAAATCTTCATACAATTTTCTGGCTTCCACATCACTGTGGGTAACAATTAAAACCGGGCTATCCAAAGCTTCAAATACTCCATATATCAAATAACTCCTGGCAGATTCTGAAAGCCCATATACTCCTACCGGAAACCTACCTTTAAATACTTCATTCATAATATTTTTAAACTTATCGCTTTCCCTAATGGGTTTCATAAGCCCTTCTAATCTCATTCTAACAACCACCCTATAAATTTATTCACCTACTCAAGTTTCAATTTCAAACATTTTTAATCAAACGCACAATAACCGTTAACCTCTTTATACTAAAGAGACTATACGGTTTTTTACCAAGCTATTTTATTATGCCAATTATAAAGCCAGCCCATTGAATCTATTCATGGCCTCTTCTGCACCATTTCTCAAAATACATTCTACTGCCTCGCGGCCCATATCCAAAACTTTTTTTATATGAATTTTATCATTTTTGGAAAATTTACCCAGAACATAGGGTATAAGTTCTCCTTCCGGCCGGCCTATACCTATTTTTATTCTTGTAAATTCATCCGTAGATAAATTAAATATTATATTTTTTACTCCGTTATGACCTCCAGCACTTCCATGAATCCTTATTCTAAGTCTTCCAATCGGGATATCTATATCATCGTGTATTACTATTATATTATTACTTTCTATCTTATAAAAATTTACAACTTCCGCTACACTTTCGCCGCTTAAATTCATATAAGTACTCGGTTTTAACAATAACACCTCATTGTTTTCTATGACACCCTCTCCATAAGTTCCCCTAAATCCTTCCTTATTCAAGCTAATCCCATATTTTTTACTCAATAATTCTATACAATCAAATCCTATATTATGCCGTGTATGTTCATACCTAATCCCTACATTTCCCAAACCAACTATCAAAAACATCAGCTTACTCCAATCTTAATATTAATAATCCATCTTATCGAATTTGAGATAAGGTTATATATGCTTCTATAATCCTCCCATTCCTCCAGATTTTGCCTTTGACTTTTTCTCCCACTCTATGCTGCTGCAATATATCTTCCATATCCGACATATTGTTCACCTTACTTCCATCTAATTCTATCAATATATCCGTAGGCTTTATACCTGCCTCTGAAGCGCCGCTATTTTTTTCCACCTGCTGAATATATATTCCCTGAATCTTATTATCCTGGGATATTACACTTTCTCCACTTATACCTAATTCTGGCCTTGAAATCTGACCATTCTTTATGAGTGATTTTATTATATTCTTAGCTTCATTTATAGTTATAGCAAAGCCAACTCCATCTACATTGGAATCAGCACTTAACTTTAAACTGTTTATTCCTATAACATCACCCTGAATATCACAAAGGGGTCCTCCACTATTCCCCGGACTCATAGCAGCATCTGTCTGAATAACTTTGTACACGACTCCATTATACTCTATCTTTCTATTTAATGCACTTATTATACCCGCAGTAACCGAACCGGGAAATTCTTCTCCCAGTGAATTTCCTATGGCGATGGCAATATCTCCAACTTTTATTTTAGAAGAATCTCCCAGCCTAGCTATCGGAAGATTCTTCGCATTCACCTTTATCACAGCTAAATCAGATCTTTCATCCACACCAGCTACCGATGCATCAAGCACTTTCCCGCTTGACAATTTAACCATAACCTTATCTGCTCCCTGTATTACATGATAATTTGTAACTATATATCCATTTGAATCCACTATGATCCCGGAACCGCTGTTTAAATCCTGCAGTCCAAAATAATTTTCCGCCTTGTTGCTTATACCTACTACTGCAGGGCTAACAGCTTCTGCCGCTTCGGTTATGGAATTCTCCGATGTATTTTCCGTTCTTGCATTATTTGCCTTTTCTTTGGGTTCAACCAATATTTGATCATTATTAGGTGTATAAATTTTAGTAACTTCTCTTCTACTGCTTATATAAGCTCCAGATAATCCTCCAGAAACAGCAGCTATTAGGATAAAACAAAATACTTTTCCTGCCTTTACCATATTTGATCTTCTCTTGCTACTTATAAATTTTATCTTTGCCTTACCGGATTCTACTTTTTTCCATGAAGTATCTTTTACATTATCATATCTGTTATTATCCATTAAATACACCTCATAATATCTAAAAATCTAGAGTCATTATAATAAAAAAATTTTACACAAATATGAACAAAATAAAATAATTTGTTAAATTCTTTTTAAAGTAAAGGTAAACATAACTCCATTGGGTTTTTTATTCTCAACCCATATATCCTCACCCAGCTGCGTGAGAATACTTCTTACAATCGGGAGTCCAAGTCCCGTGCTTATTTTTGAAGTCCTGGATTTATCACTTTTATAAAATCTATCCCACATATGTTTCATATCATACTCTGATATGCTAGAGCCATTATTGTATATGGATACAAACACTTTTTCACCCTTTATTTTGGTAAAAATCTTTATATTACCCTCATCATTTACATATTTAACGGCATTATCAATTAAATTCGTAACTACTTGAGTTATTTTATCTTTGTCTGCCGCCACATAGAGTTTATCGTTTTCCAAAAGCACATCCACTTTCAACTTTTTCTCATTTATTCTGGTTTCAAATTTTATAACACACAATCTTATGACTTCATTTATGTCCACCTTTTCTACTCTAAGTTTTATCTGTCCTGAATCAATAGCTGACAAATCCAGGAGATCATTTACGAGCCTAGTAAGTCTCTGTATTTCAGAATAAGTTACAGATAGATAATAATTTTGCTTCTCCGGAGGAATAACCCCATCGATCATTCCTCCAATAAAACCCTTTATAGATGTTATAGGAGACCTTATCTCATGTGATACATTGGATATAAACTCTCTCCTATTTTTTTCCACTTGTTCCAGAGAATCTGCCATACTGTTAAAAGATTTTGCCAGTTCTCCGATTTCATCTTTTGAATTAATATCAACTCTTTTTTCAACTTCACCTCTGGAAATTTTATCCGCTACATAATTGATTCGTTCAAGGGGTTTTATTATTATTCTCTGAGATAAATAATAAATTACAATACAGCATATCACAATTGCAAATACTGCCGATACCCATATGATCTTATACACCCATTTCAAAGGTCCCTTCAACTCATTTATAGATGTATGCATCATTATGGCACCTTTAAAAACATTATTTGAAAAAATTGGTATTTCAAAAGTATGCACGGGATTTGCAAATATTTGTGAATATTTTTCGGTTTTATCTACTGTCTTATTTTGTCTAAGTTCTTTTAAATCACTAGTAACTATTTGTTTTGAAGTAGCTATCAAATTTTTGTGTTCACTTTTCGATACGGAGTATACATAGCCATAATTATCTACAAGCCATATATCTGCCGATAGATAATTCCCTATATAAGTTAAAGTTTCATTTATCTCATCTGCCGTTAAATTACCGTTTAAATACTGAATTGCCTTATACTTTATAAACTGGGACTCTTTTAGTAATTCACTTTCTCTCTGTTTAAAATAATATCCCTCAAACCAATATGATAAAAAAGCTGCTGTCATTACAAAACTCACCATGATAATTGCAATAAACGCAATCATAAGTTTTGAAAATAACCCCTTTTTCATCTTATTTCACCTCAAACTTATATCCTACGCCCCATACTGTCTCTATCTGCCAGTTAGGTCCTCCCTGAAGTTTTTCCCTGAGCCTCTTAATATGAACATCCACTGTCCTAGAGTCTCCTGGATAATCATATCCCCAAACTTCACACAGCAACTGCTCTCTGGTAAATACCCTGTTCTTGTTATTTGCCAAATAATACAACAATTCAAATTCCTTGGGAGGCATTTTTACTTCTTTATTTTTATACACAACCGTATATGAATTTATATCAACAGTCAAATCTTCAAATTTCAACACTTCTTTACTGTCATTATCTACAGTGTATCTTCTAAGTACGGCTTTAATCCTGGCCAGCATCTCCTTGGCCTCAAAAGGCTTTACTATATAATCATCAGCTCCCAGTTCAAGTCCCAAAACTTTATCAAAAGTCTCTCCCTTTGCAGTAAGCATTATTACAGGAGTCTCAGATTCTTTTCGTATCCATTTAAGTACATCTATACCGTCTATATTGGGCAGCATTATATCCAATAATACCAGATCCGGCTTATACTTTAAAAATAATGTTTCCGCCGTTTTCCCATCATTTGCAATCTGCGTTTTATAGCCTGCATTCTCCAAATACATTTTTATTACTTCACATATATTTTCATCATCATCTACAATTAGAATCTTACCTATTGATCCCTCCATCATTTTCCTCCTAACCAATCTTTATTTATCCACAGTATTTATAGTATTAATTATAAACTATATTTCCAAATTTATCATATTAATTGAGATATGAAATAAATTGCACTTTAACATAAGAGCATGTAGAAAAAACTTCTACATGCTCCTTCATATCAATCTTCAAAGAGTTTGCTAACCGACACATCTTCATATATCCTTCTTATAGCTTCTGCAAAAACCGAAGCTATGGATAATATTTTAAACTTATCCAGCATTTTTTCCTTAGGAAGATTTATTGTATTTAACATCACAAGTTCCTTTATAACCGAATTCTTTAATCTTTCTATGGCCGGTCCTGACAATACGGCATGAGTGCAGCATGCATATACATCCTTTGCACCTCTATTTACAAGGGCTTGAGCCCCATTTGTTATAGTTCCAGCTGTATCTATCATGTCATCTACCAATATTGCAATTTTACCTTCAACATCCCCGATTATATTCATTACCTCCGATACATTAGCTTTCGGTCTTCTCTTATCGATAATGGCTATGGGAGCATGAAGTTTATCTGCAAATTTTCTAGCTCTTGTAACACTTCCAAGATCCGGAGATACTACAACTATATCTTTTCTATCTTTAAATCCCTTCTGGATAAAATATTTTGCTAGTATAGGAGCTCCCAAAAGGTGATCTAAAGGTATATTAAAGTAACCTTGAATCTGTGCTGCATGGAGATCCATAGTAAGTACCCTGTCCGCTCCTGCAGCAGTCAATAAATCTGCAACAAGTTTTGCGGTAATTGGATCTCTCGCCTTAGCTTTCCTATCCTGCCTAGCATAACCATAATAAGGCATTACCGCAGTTATTCTTCCTGCCGATGCCCTTTTAAATGCATCGATCATTATAAGCAATTCCATCAGATTGTCATTTACAGGATTGTTTGTAGACTGAACTATAAATACATCCATACCCCTTACAGTTTCATTGATATCTACAGATATTTCTCCATCACTAAAAGTTGAAACCTTCGCATTTCCAACTGTAGTCCCCAGAATAGTGGCTATGTCCTTAGCCAGCCCAGGATGAGAATTTCCTGCAAAGATTTTGATATTTTTACCATGGGTTATCATTATGTAAAGCCCTCCTAAAATTTATTTCCCTAATCCTTTTTTATATACCCAACCTTCTTTATTTACCTGTCTTGCTCTGGCTATGGCAAGTGATCCTTCTGGAACTTCATCTGTTATAGTGGAACCAGCTGCTATATAAGTATTGTCATTCACTTTCACCGGTGAAACCAAATTTGTATTGCATCCTATAAATGAATTATTACCAACTAAAGTTTTATTTTTCACTTTGCCATCATAATTTACTACAACAGTTCCACATCCAAAATTACACCCGCTTCCAACTTCAGCATCACCTATATATGTCAAGTGGGCTACTTTAGTCCTATCGCCAATCGTAGATTTTTTTATCTCTACAAAATCACCTATTTTAACTGATCTACCTATAACACTTTCAGGTCTTATATAGGCAAAGGGACCTACAGTAACATTTTTTCCTACACTGCTGCTTAATATTACCGAGCTCTGCACAGTCACATTGTCATCTATCGTGCTGTCTTTTATGCGGGAATTAGGGTATAATACACAATTTTCTCCTATAACAGTATTTCCCTCAATTACATTTCCGGGATATATTGTAGTATCTCTTCCTATTTTGACATTCAGTCCTATGTAAGTGGTATTTGGGTCAATAATCGTAATTCCATTTTTCATATGCATATTATTTACTCTATTTCTCATAACTCTCTCGGCTTTTGAAAGCTGCAACCTTGAATTGACCCCCATAACTTCTTCAAA
Source organism: uncultured Clostridium sp. (assembly GCA_903789665.1). Taxonomy (GTDB): domain Bacteria; phylum Bacillota; class Clostridia; order Clostridiales; family Clostridiaceae; genus Clostridium_B; species Clostridium_B lapidicellarium. The sequence continues at coordinate 45,395 of CAIFEX010000015.1, read as the reverse complement.
ATTTACCGGAAGAGCTCCTATTCTCTCTCCCTTGTTTTTCAATATCTCTATTACATCAGTCAGGTAATACTCACCTTGAACATTATTATTATGTAATTTATCCAGGTTTTCAACAAGACTTTCTATATCAAAACAATACATTCCCGAATTTATTTCATTAATTTTCAATTCTTCAGCTGAACAATCCTTGTGTTCAACTATTTTGAGCACCTCTCCATTTTTTTTCCTTACAATTCTTCCATATCCTGTGGGATCATCTACCTCGGCTGTCAATACAGTGGCCTTGTATTTTCCCTTGTTATGAAAATTTAGCATGTTCTTTATGGCATCTTCCTCTATTAAAGGTGAATCCCCTGTAAATATAACTACTGTACCCTCTTTACCCTTTAAAAAATCACCGGCACATAGAACTGCATGCCCTGTACCTAATTGTCCATCTTGTAAAGAATAGGTCACATCTCTGCTTTTTGTAGCTTCCTTTACTTGTTCTGCTCCCTTGCCAATTACCACATCTATATCTTCTATCTGTGCTTTTTTCGCAGAATCAATAACTATGTTCACCATTTCTCTTCCACAAACTTTATGTAAAACCTTGGGAATAGAGGATTTCATTCTTTTTCCCTCACCAGCTGCTAATATTACGGCACAATTATACATTTTAACACCTCTTTATGGTATACATACTATTAAAACATCCTATAATATTATATTTTATATGAAATTTATTTGCAACCTTACAAATTATCTGGATTATTATTCCAATAGAATTGAAAAATGACAAGCCTATTAATACATTTTTAAATCCAGTTGAAAGTAGAAAAATAAACGGGAAAATAATAAAAAGGAGTAGAACACTCCCCTTTATTATTCCTCCGTCTTTCGTTCGGTAGCAATTTCCTCACTTTTAACTTTTTCATACTCCTCAAGAATTGCTTTTTGTATTTTCTCTCTGGTTTGAGTATTTATTGGATGAGCAATGTCTTTAAATTCCCCATCTGGAGTTTTTCTGCTTGGCATTGCTATAAAAAGACCGTTCTGCCCCTCTATAACCTTTATATCGTGAACTACGAATTCGTTATCGAAGGTTACTGAAACAATAGCTTTCATCTTACCCTCGGCAGTAATTTTTCTTACTCTAACGTCAGTAATTTGCATATAAATCCACCTCCAAGATGCTTATGTATATACTATTCTCTATATCTTATTTTTTTCCTCCTTATTTTGTTAAAAACTAATAAAATTTTTTGAAAACTTTACTAACTAAACATTTTTGAAGGAGTCAATAAGGCATCTCCATTTTCATTAATACCCTCAAAATCAACTATTGATACATAATTCTGTACTAATTTTTTAGGAATTCCAACATTATCTATTAGAAAACCTATGCCCAGAAGTTCGCTCTCAAATTCTTTCAAAAGGTCAATTATGCCCATGGCAGTTCCGCCTGCCTTCATAAAGTCATCTATGAATATACATTTACTTCCATTTTTTAATGCTTTTTTAGATAATGACATGTTCTGGATTTTACCTGTAGAACCTGACACATAATTGATAGTTATAGTGGATCCCTCTGTGAACTTTGTCTCTCTTCTCGCCACTACAAGTTGAACTCCCATCATCTTAGCAACTTCATAGGCAAGCGGTATTCCTTTTGTTTCAACTGTAACTACACAATCAATATTCTTTTCTATAAAAATAGATGCTAAAATCATTCCTGCCATATGTATTATATTGGGATTGAACATCACATCTGTCATATATAAAAAATTGCCTGGTATTATTCTTTCTCTATTTTTTAAAATAATACATAATTTTTCGGCAAACTTTTTAGTTTTTTCAGGGGATATACCACCTATATACTTAATCCCTCCTGCTGCTCCTGATATGGTATCTATCCTTCCCATATGAAGCCTGCTCAGGGTATCTCTGATAACAACTATGTCCTCGCTTACCGTGGATTTTGCTGTATTAAACATTTCAGTAAAATTATTTAATCCTATTATTTTATTGGGATTTTCAAGCAATATTTTTGTTATTGCCGCTATTCTATTGTTTCTACTAAATTTTTGCATCTCCATCACCCATCTATACAGCTTTACGAATAATATCCTAATATTTTATTCTATCATTCATATTGTATTCTAAAATCTATAGTTAATCAATACTTATTTATTATAACAGAATGATAATATTTCACACGGAAGTACAATTTTATTGTGTTTTTAGTTAACTTTTGTATATAATTATTGATAGATTAGTTAATAGAGGAGTGATTTAAATTGTCGTTTGATTTTATAAAAAATAAAAAGGTACATTTCATAGGCATAGGCGGAATAAGCATGAGTGGTTTAGCTGAAATTCTACTTAAAAAAAATTTTGAGGTATCCGGTTCCGATGTTAAAGTTTCTCCTGCAACAGATAAACTTAAATCGATGGGTGCTAAAATATATATAGGCCAAACTGCCGAAAATATAACACTGGATATAGATTTGGTAGTATACACCGCTGCTATATCCAAAGACAATGAAGAACTCTTAAAGGCAAAAGACTTAAAAATTCCCTTGATGTCCAGAGCTGAATTCTTAGGAAATATAATGAAAGGCCATAAATACAACGTAGCAGTATCCGGAGCCCATGGTAAAACCACCACTACTTCTATGCTGTCTTCCATAACACTAAAGGCAAATTTGGATCCCACAATATTGGTAGGCGGAAATTTGGATATCATAAACGGAAATGTCAGGACAGGAGACAGTCCGTACTTTATTACAGAAGCTTGTGAATACAAGGGATCCTTTTTAAAATTTTTCCCGTTTATAGGTGTAATTTTAAATATAGATGCCGAACACCTTGACTATTATAAAAATATAGAAAATGTACAAAATGCTTTTTTGAAATTTGCCAAATTGATCCCCAAAAATGGCTATCTGGTATGTTACAGTGATGATAATAGAATAAATAACATAATGCCCGATGTAGACTGCAATATAATAACCTACGGCATAAACAGCGGTAGAATTACCGCCAAAGATATACATTTTGACGAAGTTGGATGTGCTTGTTTCAAAGTATATAAAGATAATAAAATTATACTTTCTTTACATTTAGCTGTCCCGGGCAAACACAATATATTAAATGCACTTGCCAGCATAGCCGTCTCCTTAATTTTAAATATATCAACTGAAAACATTAAATCCGCCTTAGAAAGTTTCAAAGGTACTCACAGAAGATTTGAAATAAAAAGTAAGAAAAACGGAATAACTGTGGTAGACGATTACGCACACCATCCTACCGAAATAAGAGCTACCTTAAATACGGCTCAAAATTATCCACATAAAAGAATAATTTGCGTTTTTCAACCCCACACATTTTCAAGAACTATCAATCTTTATAAAGAATTTACCTCCGCTTTCGACAATGTGGATGAATTGATACTTACAGACATATTCCCTGCGAGGGAAAAAGATACTGGAAAAGTAAGTTCAGCCATGTTAGCCAGGGACATTTCAAAGCGAGGAGTAAAATGCAGTTATATTAAAAGCTTCAATTCAATAGTAGAATATTTGAAAAGAGATTTAAAGGACGGAGACCTATTTTTAACTATAGGTGCAGGTGATGTTTACAAAATAGGAGAAATGTATCTGCAATAATTTAGTGTAAAATGCCTCCAATAAGGTAATACTATAGTCAAAGTTATTGGAGGTGTTTCATTTGAAAAACTTTTTAATATCTGCATCCGTCGACATATTTTTAATTTTATTGTCCTATTTTCTGTTTGTAAAAATAATCAGCGGACCTACAAGACACAAGCTATACGAAAAATTTTTTAGATCTTTCGCCAGATTTATAATTTACCTGTTTTTTATAACCTTGCTCATAACAGGTCTAAGTGCATTCATCTTATATAGAACTTCTTATATAGCTTATATAAATATAATATCTCCTGCCCTAGTATCCGTATTAGTAGGATTTTTAATGTCAACAGTTCCTACAAAAGGTGAAGGCGATAATTCCAATATAACTACGAAATCAAACGATTTCTAAATTTAAATAAAATTTTTACTGTGACGTTCATATAATATATGCTATAATATATTATATGAACGGGGTGTAGCGCAGATGGTAGCGCGCTTGCTTCGGGAGCAAGAGGTCGCAGGTTCAAATCCTGTCACTCCGACCATTTATAAAAGCAATTTGTATATTGTGCAAAGTTAAAACCCCAGCTTACCTTTAAGCTAGGGTTTACTTACATAAAAAACAATTTTTTGATTTATCAACAAACCAATTATACAAGGAGTTGTACCATTAATGAAAAGTCAATATAAAGATCTATTTAAATCCCTAATAGAATCTTATTATAAGGGAAACTTTGAAGATAAAATAAAATTTATTTTGTCAAAAAACAAAATCAGCAAACAGGAGTTGTGCAAAATCATATCTTCATTATGCGGTACAAATATAAATTATAGCCCTGACTTCATAGAAGATTTAAAAAAATCAATAATCTCCTATAAACCAGATGGAAAAATAGTCAACAAAGTAAAACATTGTTCAATGGAATGTGCAGATAAAGATGGTAAAACACTGTGCCAAAAATCCTGTCCATTTGACGCCATATTGGTGGATACCAATAAAAATACTACTTATATAGACAAAGATAAATGCATTGACTGCGGTTTTTGCGTAGAAGCCTGCCCTACAGGAGGAATAATGGATAAAGTTCAATTTTTGCCGTTGGCCAATCTATTAAAAAGTGGTTCTCCGGTAATAGCAATTGTAGCTCCGGCTATAATAGGTCAATTCGGGAAAGATGTGACTTTAGGGAAACTTAGAAGTGCTTTTAAAAAATTAGGATTTGCAGATATGATCGAAGTGGCATTCTTTGCAGATATGTTAACTTTAAAAGAAGCTGTAGAATTCAATAATTACGTAAAAAATGAAAAAGATTTTATGATAACTTCCTGCTGTTGTCCTATGTGGGTAGGCATGTTAAAGAAAATTTACAATAATCTTATAAAATATGTATCACCTTCTGTTTCACCTATGGCTGCAGGGGGAAGAGTGCTTAAAAAATTAAATCCAAATTGTAAAGTGGTATTTATAGGTCCCTGCATCGCCAAAAAATCTGAAGCCAGGGAAAAAGATATAACTAAAGATATAGATTTTGTATTAACTTTCTCAGAAATAAAGGACATATTTGATACCCTCGATATACATCCAAGTGAACTCAAGGAGGAACTTTCTCCGGAATATGCTTCCAGAGGCGGAAGATTATATGCCCGTACCGGTGGTGTATCAATTGCAGTAAGTGAAGCCGTAAAGAGAATCTTCCCTGAAAAATATAAATTATTCAGGGCAGTAAAAGCAAATGGGGTAAGAGAATGCAAATCCATACTTTCCAAAGCTCAAAATGGAGAAATAAAAGCCAATTTCATTGAAGGCATGGGGTGTATCGGTGGATGTGTAGGAGGACCTAAAGCAATAATTCCAAAAGAAGAAGGCAAAAAACAGGTAGACAGATTTGCCGGGAATTCCAAAATAAAGGTTTCCATTGACAGTAATTGTATGAACGAAATTCTGGCTAAAATCAATATAAATTCTGTAGATGATTTCAAAGACAAAAATAAAATAAAACTATTGGAGAGGTTTTTTTAATATTTGCAGATCATAATGGGAGGGAAAATGGTTATGTTTAAAAATATTCAGGGGGCTATTTTCGACATGGATGGAACCTTAGTGGATTCCATGTGGCTGTGGGAAGATATCGATAAAAAATATCTCAATAAAAAAAATATATCATTTACAGTAGAATTGAAAAATACTCTTCAGAATATGACCCTCGATGAAGCTGCAAGATATCTCAAAAACAGTTTCAATTTAACTGAGAGTATACCTGAAATACAAAAAGAATGGTACAACATGCTCCTTGATGAGTATTCCAACAATATTTCTTTAAAACCGGGTGCCAAAGATTTTCTACATCTTTTAAAAAGGGAAAAAATAAAAATGGCCCTTGCTACCAGCAATTATAAAAAAATAGCAGAAATAAGTCTAAAGAAAAATAAAATATACAATCTGTTTGACTCCATAGTAACCACAAAAGATGTAAAAAAAGGAAAGTCATTTCCAGACATATATCTTATGGCTGCTGACAAATTGTGTTTAAATCCAAAATGCTGTGCTGTATTTGAGGACACGCTGTCTGCCATCAAGGTGGCCAAATCTACAGGTATGACCGTAGTAGGTGTATATGATACATATTCACAACTTCAGTGGGAGAAGATAAAAGCTTGTGCAGATACAACCATATTTAAATACTCGGATTTAATTAAAGCAATATAGTTTTCATTTTTGAGTACTGAATTGAATATACTAATATTAAAATAATAAACATGGAGAAATATGATGTTAGCTTTTTTATTCACAGTACTTGTAATTGCCGCCTCTGTGATTCTATATAATTTTCAAAATAAAATTTCATCACAGAGAAGACAGATATTGTCTTTAAAATATGAAAATGACAATTTAAAATCAAAAATATCAAAGGAGATTCCCAAAAAAATAAATGTCAGATACATTACCCCATCCCAAGTAAATGCACTAGTTGCTGTAAAAAGCAATATGTATTTGGCTCCTATTTCAAGTTCCAGTATAATAAATATTTTGGAAAAGAATACTTTATTAAGGGTTCATGACGGCATTGAAATTATGGACGAGTTCTGGTATGAAGTTTCTATCATAGACAGTTCCAGAATAAATTCTAAAGGATGGATAAAATCCAATTGTATAAAAATAAATTCATGAAATTCTGGCAGTCTGTAGCTGGCAAATAATTTTTAGGTTCAAATGGAGCCGTCGTTTTTCTCCATATGAGCCTTTAAGATCTAAATTTTAGAAATATATACCCTGATATATTTTTTTCTCTTTCATTCTTCTATCAATTTCATTTAAGATCTCCCATTTCTTCAAGCTCCATTTGGGCCCTATAAGTAAATCCCTGGGAGCATCACCTGTAAGCCTATGAATTACTACATTAGGCGGTATATTGCACAGTGTCCAGCACACCATATCTATGTATTCATCTTCTGTCATGAACTTCAGCTTTCCATCATTGTACAACCTAACAAGAGGAGTGTTTTTCATCAAATGAAGCAAATGAATTTTTATTCCCTGTATATTCTGGTGCGAAATATATTTTACCGTATTCATCATATCAGCTTTGTTTTCACCAGGTAGACCCATTATTATGTGTACTACAACATCAACTCCTATTTTTCTAAGTGAAACTACTGCCTTCTCAAAAGTTTTTAATTTATATCCTCTATTTATTACTTCCGCAGTATGATCATTCGAAGTCTGAAGACCAAGCTCCACCCAGGTATAAATTTTTTTATTAAATTTTTGCAGCAGATCCAGGACTTCCCGGCCGAGACAATCCGGTCTCGTAGCTATAGCCAGTGCCGCTACACCATTTTGATTTACAGCTTCATCATATTTTTCTTTAAGTACCATTACCGGGGCATAGGTATTGGTATATGCCTGAAAATATGCTATATACTTTCCACTTTTCCATTTCCTGCTCATCATCTGCTTTATACTCTCAAACTGATCTTTTATTGACATATTCCTATTTCCTGCAAAATCTCCCGAACCTTTATTGCTGCAAAATATACACCCTTCCCTGCTTATGCTTCCATCTCTATTTGGGCAAGAGAATCCCCCATTTAAAGATATCTTAAAAACTTTGCATCCAAACTTTTTCCTCAAATAATAATTTAGACTGTAATATGCTTTGTCACCCCACTGCATTTTCAAATCCTGTCCTTCCTAAAAATACAAATATTAAAATCATTCCAAATGAAATTATATCATATTTTTACGGCTTTAAAATTTCTCAAATCCAATTCCCATTCCCCAATTATTTTAGGAAGTTCCTCATTATTATTGTTCTTGGACACAACATCAAAACTTAATATTCCTTCATCAAAAGAAGAAAAAATCACATTTACTTTGTTAAGAGGAAATTCTTTTTCAAATTTATAACTTATCATATCCCCGGAATCCGTTTTATACACCCGTATACAATTTCCTATAGTATCACTGCTGTATTGAACTGCAATAAATTTTTCATCTGGAGAGAAAGTCAAAAATTCAACTTTGGAATCTTTTAAAACATCGAGATCAGTTATGTCTTTACCTATGGGTTTATTTTCCTCTTTCTGATCATTTTGCTGATCTCCACCTGAATTACCCTGCTCTGACGAGCCCCCTCCCTGTTCATCTGAATCCTGAGATTGGGTTTGCATGCTCTCATTTATTCTAATTATTCCTATATAGGAGTCCTTGGAATAAGTTACCACAGCCATACGATCACCATCATAGGAAAAATTTATAATACCAAAATTACTTTTGGGAACGGGAACCTTATACACATTTGCCTTATCATCTTTGCTAAATACATAATTGGGCATACTTCGAATATCTGTTACTATATTTATACTCACGTCATTTTTATTTCTCATCTTTAACTTATTCTTTTCCACAAATGCCTCTCTGTCCGTTACATTGTTGGTTTCATCAATTTTGTAGTCATTGCCTTCTTTTATCACCCTTATAGAATACTCGTCTAAAGCAGCAAATGGCTTACTCAAGTCAGCTCTTGCAACCTTCATTTTTAAAATTCCGGACTTTCCAACTTCACTGCTGTCAGTCAAATTATACCCTAAAATTCGTAAATTTCTACCTGTCATATTCGGTTCATTTTTCAAAAGATCTTTGGAATATAATTTTTTAGCATTTTCCATATCATTCTTCATAAGATATTTCATATAGTTATCTGCTGTGTTGGCTGCAGATTTCATATCAAAATTATTGCTTGCATTTTTTGTATTATTTCCCCTGTTCAAACCACAACCTGATATCGATATTATGATACAGAAAAAAACTATAAGGAAACTCATCTGATGAAATAAAAACTTTTTTTTCATGTGCTTTCTACCACATCCAGTTGTATTGCAGCAGAAATTCACCCCTTTCAAAATGTATTCATCCTTCTTTATAAATTATATTTTCCCCTTAAATAAAATTTTAATTTATAATTCATTATTTTCATATCACATTTATATAATTATATTAGCAATGATTTATTCTAGGAGGTATACTTCTTTGAAGAAAAGAATATTTTTGATTTTCCAGATATCTGCCGTTTTCATAGGTACGGTAGTCGGTGCAGGGTTGGCATCAGGACAAGAAATAAGCCAATTTTTCACCCAATACGGCTATAAAAGTTTTTTGGGTATATTAATCTGCTGTATTGTATACATAACAATGTCTATTATAATAATTAATTTAAGTATAAAATATAAGTTGAATTCCTATGACGGGCTTATACTTTTAGTAAGCCCCGGCTTTTTAGGTCTAGTGACAAATTTTCTAACCACCTTTTTTTTGATTGGAGGTTCTTCAATAATATTGGCAGGAAGTGGAGCTCTAATTCACCAGTACTTTGGCATATCAAGATGGATAGGCATATTTTTTATGGCATTTATATCCGCAGTTGTCCTATTCAGAGAAACTAAAGGTCTCATAGAAATAAATTCAATAATAGTACCTTCTCTCATAATTGTGATACTGACTTTGTTTTTGTTATATCTGATCTTTTACAGAGACATAGATCTGTCCCTCATAAAAAATATACCCTACCGCAAAAATAACTGGCTTTTATCTTCATTAGTATATTCAGGTTTTAATATACTCTGCTGCAGTGGTGTACTTGTACCCTTAAGTCTTTCCATCAATAGGAAAAAAAGCCTCATAGCCGGGGCCATCATAGGATCTTTGGGACTTACTTTTCTGGCTTTTATAATAAATTTTCTACTAATTTTAAATATACCCTATATATTCAAATATGAAATCCCGCTGCTTTATATTGCCAATAGATTTGGTAAGTTATTTCAAACAATGCTTCTCTTTATAATCTGGCTTGAAATGTTTTCCACAGAAGTATCTGATATATACAGCGTAAGTAAGAATTTTCAGGAAATATTTAATATATCATATAATAAATCAGTAATTTTAATCATTTTAATTGCAATTCCCATATCCCAAGTTGGCTTTATAAATCTAATTTCCTTTTTATATCCGGCTTTTGGTGTAGTTAGTTTTATATTTATATTACAATGCATAATTTTCTATATAAAAGATTGCCGTAAATAAATTTCACAAGTTTCTTTACAAAGCGGAAAATATATTTTAACATATTATTATATCGAATACGAAAGAAGTGTTATCATGCTGGATACCCTTAAAAATTGTAAACTCTGTCCTAGAAACTGTAATGCAAATAGGTTACAAGGACATACTGGTTTTTGCAGTGCCGGTACAAACGTAAAAATAGCCAAAGTTTCTCTTCACAAATGGGAAGAACCATGTATTTCAGGAAATAGAGGATCTGGTACCATATTTTTTTGTCACTGCAATTTAAAATGTGTTTTCTGTCAAAATTACAGCATAAGTGCTGGAAATGTAGGTAAAGAAATATCTATAGAAAGGCTCAGCGATATATTCCTAGAGCAGCAGAACAGAGGTGCACACAATATAAATCTAGTTACTCCCACCCATTACATACCTCAGATAATTCAAGCTCTTGACATAGCTAAGTCAAAAGGGCTTGCTCTGCCCATACTTTTCAATACAAACAGCTATCAAACCACAGAAGCGCTAAAAATTTTAAAGGGATATGTAGATGTCTATCTTCCTGATTTAAAATACTTCAGCGACAAATATGCAGTGAGATACTCCAATGCACCTGACTATTTTGCTTTTGCTTCAAAGGCTATAATGGAAATGTACAGCCAGGTGGGTAATCCGGTATTCAACAGAGATGGACTCATAGTAAAGGGAGTGATAATACGACATCTTATGCTTCCCGGGTTACTTTTTGATTCCAAAAAAATAATAGACTATATTTACAATACCTATGGAAATTCAGTATATATAAGCATAATGAACCAATACACCCCTATGTATCATGCTTACAAATTTCCGGAAATAAATAAGCCGTTAAATCCCGGACATTATGACTCACTTATAAATTACTGTATTTCTCTCGGTATAAAAAATGTATTTATTCAGGAAAATGGTACCTGCTCCAGGAATTTCGTACCTGATTTCAATCTACAAGGCGTCTAAATTTTATATCTATCCAATTCTGATTTAAAGGATTCTGTTATCTTTTTAAATTGACCTATATTACTCATAAGTTTTTTAATCTCATTGGTATAATTGGACACGCTGGCACTAACTTCCTCAGAAGATGCAGAGTTTTCTTCTGCAATTGCTGCCAGGGATTCCATGCTACTGTATATTCCAGATATAGAATCCGATTCTTCAGTTAATTTATTTATAGTTTTTATCATGGAAGAAGATACTTTCTCAATAGAATTTGTAGCCTCATAACTTATATTTCTGGCATTTTCAAGTTTGTCACTTCCTAAACGCAGGACGTCAAACTGTTTTTCTATACTTTTTACCAAGTTTTCTATATCCTCTACAAATTTAACCAGATTGGAATTTATATCTTCTACGGCATTTTGGGATTGCTCCGCCAGGTTTCTCACTTCCTCGGCCACTACTGCAAATCCCTTGCCCTGCTGACCGGCACGGGCAGCTTCAATAGAGGCATTTAAGGCAAGTAAATTAGTCTGTTCCGAAATTCCTGAAACTATGGAAACTATACCAGTTATGTCCTTTGCTTTTGTCTGTAGCTCAGTTCCCTTATCTCTAACTTTTTTAAAACTTTTCAAAGTACCCAGTATATTTTTGCTAGTACTATCCACATTTTTATAACTATTACCTATCTTACCCATGGATTTTTCAAGTTCCAGTTTATTACCATTTTCATTCTTTACTATAGTTTTTAGATTTTCAATATTGTCATTTAAAACAGACACCACTTTTTCCGTACTCTCCGCTTGATTTACTGCACAATTAGCTACCTGTTCCACCACATCAGATATTTCACCCGAAGTACTGTTCATTGAATTGGATATTTTATTTATATTTGATACGAAAGTGTTCATCTCATCCGTTACACCCTTAAATCCCACAAAGTCTGACTTAATTGTCTTTTTGTGCTGTTTCAGAAGAGCATATATATCTTCGAAGAAATCATTTGTCTCTATATCTCCTTCTTCTATATAACTATTTTTATTGATTCTATTTACAGTGTCCATTATAGTAAGTCTTGGTTCCATAAGAATGGATCCAGATATGTAAGACCCCAGAAAAGCTATCAATGAAATTATTATGGCCTTTGGTAGATTATTTAATCCCAGCATTGGAATAGCTGCTGCCAGACATAATATAAAACTAAATATACCGATTTTCATCCCAATATTTTTTATAAACCCAAAGGAAAGAAATTTATTGAATTTATAGCTTTTTTTATAATAGATATCTTTCTCAAAAGTAAATTTAAACTTTACAGAATCAGCTGTTTGTTCAATCTTTTCTATACCAAGCTTTTCCCCAAAGAATTTAGCACTCCCCTCTATCAAACCCATAAGATAATCAAACATAGCCCTTTTAGATTTATATTCAAATACTGCCGTCCTTGCTGACGTGGGATTTATCACCACAAGAGGCGGTTTTGCTCCTGGAAATTTTTTTGTCATAACTATATGTACATCAAACATTGATCTAAAAAATGAATACAAGTTTTCATGTTTAAAGAAAGCTGGATAATCTTTATAAAAAGCATTTATATTATCAAGTCCTATTTTCTTCCACAGTATTTTCACATCTTCCTTATTATCCTTCGCTATGATCTCAATTATCTTTTTTATATCTTTATCTTTTACATTTTCAATTGGTGAAAATATTTTAGATGCTCCCCATCCAATCTTATCCATAGCAGTATCTACAGTTTTATCTCCATAAAGCTTTCTACACGTCCTCATCCATGTGGCAACTACAGTACCTTTCATCTTTTATCCTCCTCTTAGGTAATCATTATCTATATAAAAGACTAGCCTACAAAATGATCTCCAATTTATCCAATTTCACAATTACCTTCAGATCTTTAATCTTCATGCTTTCTGTTCTTACAGTATTATTACCGCTTATAAGAAGCACTTTACTGCTATCCAATTTTTTTATCTGCCTTACTTCCCTGCTTCCTTTGTACTCTACTAGGTATATGGAATTGTCGTCAATTTCCCCTGTAATATGTGCAAAAGCTAAATCCCCTTTCCGTATTCTAAAGCCCTCCATATCATCACTTTCAACTTTCAAATACAAAACTTTATCCTGTGCATATCCTTCTATTTTATTGTCAATCAAGGGAAGCTGTCTATACCCAATGGGTTTATCCATCCTATATTTATATACGGGTACTTTTTTCAAAACAGATCCAAAGGCTTCATTCCAAATATCCTTAACTTTCTCCTTCTTATTAGGTATCGAAGAAAATTCCTTTTCCTTTACATCATATGCCTGTTCATCAAATGACATAGTTAAATCGTTCATATCCTTACCCAGAATTTTAGAGATTCTATCTATTATACTTTGATTTGCTATTTTTTTCCCAATCTCCACTTCATTTATAAATCCCTCAGAAACCCCAATTTTCTTGGCAAGTTTTTTTTGACTAATTCCCGCTTGAATCCTCGCAGATTTTATTTTTTCTCCTATCCTACTCATTTTTTCCCTCCTGCCGCTGTAGGTTATACGCATCACTTTATTAACACCTATAACAATCAACTTAAAACTGCATCAGTTAAAGTCCCTATTATTTTTCTTGAACCATGCCCTTTCTTGAAGAAGATGACTCAACAGATATTTAAAGTTCCAATTCCTGGAAGTCTTGGTTACTACAGCTAAAATAGGCATATTGTCCATCTTAACTTTCAACTCCTTCATGACTCCGCTCATCTGTTTATCTGTGAGACAGTTAAACAATATCACCTTCTCATCTAAAGAATATGACTTGTCCTGCTCTTCCAACTGTCCCCCCAAACTTCCCTCAAGTATGTCTTTTATTTTTAATCCCATCATATTATCCTTTATGATTTTAAAATCATGGATATTGAATTCTTTGCCTATATTTTTTATAATCTTATCACCATTTTTATCAAATCCATATAAAAGTATGGTTTTATTATTTTGTAGAGACATAATTAAACCTCCATTTCAAATTATAAATCAAATAAATAATCTAACTGATCTTCTCCCTTAAAAGTCTATAACTCAATTTTATTATATCCTGACTATTCATAGAATTAAATATTTTTACACTTCCCAATCTGCCTGTATTTTTGTTTACAATATCGTATTTAACCAATTGTCTTTTAAGTTGCTGTACAGTACCTTTGCTGCCATCTATTATAGGCGTATCGTCACCTACTATCTTGGATATACTTTCTTTTATAAAAGGATAGTGGGTACACCCCAGCACCACAGCTGCTATTCCCTGTTCCTTCAATGGGATAAGTTTTACTTTTAGATAATCCTCTATTTTTTTACCTCTTATTATTCCCTGTTCAATAAGTTCCACCAATCCAGGACAGGGAAGTGGTTTTATTGTTGAATTTTTATTATACTTCTTCATAAGATCATTGAATTTTTCTTCTGCCAGTGTCATATTAGTTGCCATTATAACTATTTTTCCCTTTCTGCTGAATTCCACAGCTGGTTTCAAAGCTGGCTCTATGCCTATTACCGGCATATATTTACTATATTTTTCCCTTAAATCTATTATAGCTGCACTGGTTGCAGTATTACAAGCAATAACCAGTGCTTTTATATCCTTTTTTAACAAGAATTCCACAGCATTAAGTGTAAGCTCCCTTACATTTTCTACAGTTCTAGTACCATAAGGTGCCCTCTTTGAATCACCAAAATACACAAAGTTTTCATTTGATAAAATTTTAACAGCCTCTCTTAAAACACTTATACCACCTATTCCAGAATCGAAAAAACCAATTGGCCTGTCTTCTGATTCCATTCTATCACCTCATTAATTACAATAAATAATATTTTGCCATTTATATTATATATTATAGATTTAAAGTATACAAATATTAAAATATGTGTATAAATATACAATATTTATATATTGGCAATATTGCAATTTCAAGCTTAAATACCTTCAAAATATGTTGACATATACAGATATTAATTATAAAATCATAGGTATATAAAATTTACAGTAATCAGAGTATTAAAATACTCTCGTAGTTCACAGGAGGGAACAATATGTTAAAAGATCTGATCTATGTATTACCTGAAAAAATGCACTCGGAAGAAAATTTAAAAAAAATATTAACTTCTCATCCAGAAATAAAATTTGTATCCCTAATCGGTATAGACCTTTCTGGAAATGATACAGACGAAAAAATCCCCATCAAAATCCTTCTCAAGGATATAGGCGCTTTCTTAAAAGGCGCAATTCAAACTGACGGCTCATCTGTAGTACTCCCTGGAATTGCCAGCTTAAATAACGCAAAAGTGGATATGGTATGCGATTTAGATGTAAACTGGTACGTAGAATACAACAATGACAACAAAGATACCGAAACCGGAAAACCTATTGGAACTTTGAGAATTCCCTGTTTTCTATATCATGAAAACAAAGCTGTAGACTCAAGGTACACGCTGAAAAACTGTATACAACATTTCAAAACAAACCTTTTAAACTTATTCAAAGAATATCCACAATCCCTAACTCCCTTTAATATAAAATATGAAGATATAGATGGCATAGTTGCAACATGCGCTACAGAATTGGAATTTTGGGTAAAAACACCTAACGATCAAGCTGAGATCGAGGAGCTTTCTACATCCCAGGTACTCCAAGAGCAATATTGGACTAGAACAAAAGGTGTAGTAAGAACAGCTTTGGAACAGACCATTCTCGCCATGGAATTATATGGTTTAGAACCAGAAATGGGACACAAGGAAGTAGGCGGTGTAAAGGCTAAAATTGATCAATCAGGAAATTTCAATCACATAATGGAACAGCTGGAAATAGATTGGAAATATTCCACTGCTCTACAATGTGCCGATAATGAGCTCCTGGTAAAAAGCATAGTTAAAGAAACTTTTAGAAATAACGGTCTTGAAGTTACTTTCCTTGCTAAACCCGTAGATGGGGTAGCCGGCAGCGGTGAACACACTCACGTAGGGTTGGCCTTGAAACTAAAAAATAATAAAATGATAAATTTATTTTCTTCAACTAAAGACAGTTTCTTAAGTGTATTCGGATATTCTTCCGTAATGGGAATACTCAAAAATTATGAAGTAATTAACCCCTTTGTTTCCTCTACAACAGATGCACTTAGAAGGTTAAAACCGGGATTTGAAGCTCCTGTTTGTATTGTAACTTCCATAGGACACTCCGTTGATATACCTTCAAGAAATAGAACGGTACTCATAGGTGCAATAAGAGATTTGAAGAATCCTATGGCCACACGATTTGAACTGAGGTCACCAAATCCACGCACTAACACTTACCTTACTTTAACCGCACTTTATATGGCCATGATGGATGGTATAATATATGCCTTAAAAAATAATAAAACTGAAGATGAACTTTTATCTGAGCTCTCTAAGAAACCCGGTGAAGATGCAGATTACCTGGAAAAAGATAGAGCATATAGAAGTGAAGAAAATATCTTCGAGGATTTTACCGATGAAGAAAGGGAAAAATTCTTTGGCAAGGCTCCTGCCACTGTGTATGACAATCTTTCCGCTATTGACAAATACCCTGAAAAAAAAGCTGTACTAATTAAAGATAATGTATTAAATGATAAATTGATAAATAGTTTTAAACTAGGTGCTATAAAAAGGTGGTTGATAGAGATAAATCATAGAATCATAAATGAATTCTGTGATGAAATAAGAGGCTATAAAATGCTTCATTCCATAGATAAAGCCCTTGATTTAGATGTAGCTAACTGGATGAAGATAGAAGATCTAAGACACTATCTGATGAAAGATTCCTATTCTAAAAAAAGTTTATTTTCTAGAATAAGAATTGCATCTAAAACCAAAAATTATGAAGAAGTTTCCAAACTTCAAATAGAAGCAGAGGAAAAAATGTCCCAATTGAGGCATCTGTATTCAACTTATAAGAAAAACTTGCTGGACATTTAAATATATTAAAAGGGAGTGCTGTAAAAACTATTTCAAAAAATAGTTTTACAGCACTCTTTTTTTCTATATAAGCAAATATTCTAGAAATCTCTCAACTGAAAGCTTTTTATAAGCATATCCCTTTTATTATTTATAGGCTTCCACAATGCTATTCTATCAATTCGTGCCATTTTATAAACATTTTTTTCCTTCAAACTTTCACAGGCAGCCGAGTATTCTTTAGAACTCCATTCCCTGATGGCATAATTGGTATTGGCAAGGGAAATATGAAGATCCCATTTACTTATATCTCTTCTAACATTAAACTTGTACATTCTCAACCTCTCATTTATCTGTCTAGCCAATCTCACGATATAACCTTTACTCTCAACTTTCAAGTTTACAGATTTATAAGGAGGTTCAAAACAAATGGCCCCATTTATTTCCACCTTAAATTTTTTATACGGTTTTAATATCCCTGCAACAATTTTGCTGAGCTTATCTATATCAGGATTTTCCACAACTTCGAGAGTTATATGTAAAACTGGCATATTTTTATACAGCCTATATTTTCTGCATATATTTCTTTGTATACGTTCAATATATGAATAAGAATCCTTATCGAACAAAGCCACCAAGTAGTACTTCATTATTCTCTCAATCCCCCAAAATAATATTATTATGTAAATGTACATTTTACAACATTATATCATAGAATCATAAACTTCATAATGTCAAAAATTTCAATAATTTTTCAGTATATAAAACACTCAATGGTGAAAAAATATTATTGTTCTAAAATTTATAAAAAAGAGGTGCTTTATTATGAATACCAATCACAACAACAGCATTGGATGTATAGTTAATGAATGCAAATTTCATGCAAAAGATACCAATTATTGTACACTTGACAAAATACGTGTTACAAAACACGAATCAATGGCTAAAGATGTTCAGTGTACTGATTGTGGAAGTTTCATGAAAGAATAGCTTCCTTGAGATATTTGTCCATTTAAAATAACTAATAGTATTACACATAAAAATCCAGTTTTAAGAACAATAAAACTGGATTTTTATTTAATTTTTAAAAATAATTATTTGAAACCCACGTCCTTGTTTTATATTTTAAAATTTTATGTTAAAATAGCATAGAGTTATGATATAATAAATTTTGTGTAATATGTGTAATATGAATTAAATTTTGAGATTTTCTAAACTTTATATAAATACAAATTTGTGATAAGGATGGATATATGAATGGATAAATTGGTAATTAATGGTGGGAATTCCCTTTTTGGTTCTATAGAAATTAATGGTGCAAAAAATGCTGCTGTTGCAATATTACCGGCTTCGATAATGGCAAGCAGCGGCGTATCTTCAATTGATAATATACCCGACATAGAAGATGTACATTGCATAGAAAGAATTCTAAAAAGTTTGGGTTGTAAAATAAAATCAGGTAAAAATTCAGTAGTAATAGATAGTACTACTATAAACAGTATAGAAGCAAACACAGATGATGTCCGAAAAATGAGGGCTTCCTATTACCTTATAGGCGCTCTGCTGGGAAGATTCAAAGAGGCTAAAGTAGAGTTGCCAGGCGGATGTCCCATAGGAGTCAGACCAATAGATCAACATATAAAAGGATTTGAAGCTTTGGGTGCTAAAGTGGAAATCAAACATGGATGTGTATTAGTAAAAGCTGACAAATTACTTGGAACTAATATATTCTTCGATGTAGTAAGCGTAGGTGCCACTATAAATGTAATGTTAGCCGCTACCCTTGCCGAAGGTGTAACTGTTTTAGAAAATGTAGCAAAAGAACCTCATGTAGTGGACGTAGCAAACTTCTTAAACAGCATGGGGGCAAATATAAAGGGTGCCGGAACAGAAGCAATAAGGATCGTAGGTGTAAAAAAATTAAAGGGATGCTCTTACAGTGTCATCCCAGATCAGATAGAAGCAGGTACATATATGATTGCCGCTGCAGCCTGCGGTGGTGAAGTAGTAGTTCAAAATATCATACCCAAACATCAGGAGTCAATATCGGCAAAACTTATAGAAATGGGCGCCCAGGTAATAGAAGATGGTGATTCCATCACTATAAAGTCCCATGAAAGATTAAAGGGGGTAAATGTCAAGACCCAACCCTATCCTGGCTTTCCTACAGATGTACAACAGCCTCTCAGCGCACTTTTAACCATAGCTAAAGGTAGAAGTATTATAAACGAAAGCATATGGGAAAGCAGATTCAAGCATGTAGATGAGCTAAAAAAAATGGGTGCTCATATCAAGGTAGAAGGCAGAACTGCAATTATAGACGGGGTCAATAAATTAAGTGGTGCTGTAGTAAAAGCCACAGATCTGAGAGCTGGTGCTGCTATGGTTATAGCCGGCCTCATTGCGGAGGGAACTACTGAAGTTTTAAATATTGAACATATTGACAGAGGATATCCAAATATAGAAGACAAATTTAGTGCATTAGGTGCTGATATAAAAAGAGTATCTTATTCAAAATAATATTTTAGGGGAGACTTTTAACATGATTTTTTGTTCTTTATACAGCGGCAGCAGTGGAAATAGCATATTTTTGGCGTCTCACCATACTAAAATCTTAGTAGATGCAGGTCTTTCCGGAAAAAGTATAGAAAAAGGTCTTACAAGAATTGGTTATAAAGCTAATGAAATAGATGCAATATTAGTTACTCACGAACATATTGATCATATTAAGGGAGTGGGAGTCCTATCCAGAAAATACAATATACCCATATATGCAAATTTTCTTACATGGAAGGCCATGATGAAATCCATCGGCAAGATAAAAGAAAATAATATTAGGGTGATTACTAAAAATACCATAAATATAAATGATATGGATATAACAGGTTTTTCTATATCCCATGATGCTGTTGATCCCTATGGATATGCCATTGATTGTCATAATAAAAGGGCCTGTATAGCAACAGATTTAGGATTTATTCCAGAGGAAACCAAATCCATACTCAAAAATTCTGACGTGATACTTTTAGAGAGCAATCATGATGTAGAAATGCTAAAGTTCGGTCCCTACCCTTATGAATTAAAGAGAAGAATTCTAGGCAAAAAGGGTCATTTATCCAACGATGACTGTGGAAAAGCTATATTGGATATCTTAAATAGCAGTAAATTCAAAAGGATTGTCCTAGGACATTTAAGCAAGATAAACAACTATCCTGAGCTAGCTTACCAAACTGTAGCAGCCACTTTAAGCACTGCTGGCGTAAAATTAAATGTAGATGTGAATGTATCTACTGCAAAACGTAATGAACCCAGTAATTTTATAAATTTTTAGTAAAAGGGTGGTAAAATACATGGGAAGGTTTTTTAGCATTTTATTGTGCTTTTCAATCGTATTTTTTAGCTTGACAACAACTGCCTGTGAAAAAAAAGATAATCTAAGTATTAACAATAAACAGAAAGAAAAAAATATAGCTCTCTCAAACGAGAAAGAAAATTTAATGGATTTGGATATTTATTTTAATTCTTCAAGTAATCCCGATACTGTTAAAATGACAAAAGAAAGTAGAGTTATAAAAGAAGATGAATTATTAGCAGAAACAATAGTAAATGAATTGATAAAGGGTCCTTCTGTAAACAGTAAATTAACTCCCATACTTCCTCGAAACAGCAGGATTATGAGTATATCCATAAAAGACAACATTGCTTATTTGAATTTAAGTAAGGAAGCCAATGTCAAAATGACTTCTACAGAAGAAGAAGCTTGTTTAAAAAGTATAGTTTTTTCTCTTGAACAACTTCCGACCATAAAAAAAGTTAAAATTCTTATAGATAATAAAGATTCTAATATCTGGGGAAACAATTTTAATTTATCCAAGCCACTCGATAGAAATAACATTGAAGAATTTAAAAAACGTTAATTTATTATTTTTGATTTTGAAAGGAGGTTTCTGCTGTTAACTAATACAGCAAAATAACATATGAGTTTATATAAAGAATGGACAAATACTGTAGTAGATTTTGTAAAAACGAAGGGTGAAAAAGCCTTCTGGAAGGAATACGGTTCCATTGAAAAAGACATCTATACGCAAATTTTATCAGAACACATTACTAAAATAAATGGAACAATAGAAAATTTAGCTGAAAATTTTAAAATATCACCAGTCCTCTTCACAGGATTTTTAGACGGAATAAATCAAAGCATAAAAAAGCCCTTGGATTTAGAAGATTTAGAAAGGAATTCAACCGTTGATGCAGAAATTGATTTTGAAAGACTATATTACAATATGTTAGATGCAAAGGCAAGTTACTTATATAAACTTCCTCAGTGGAATTCTATATTCTCAAAGGAAAAGAGAAAAAATATCCATAAAAAATGGGCTTCTTCTAAAACAATAGTTAATAAAACCAAAATTGGAAGAAATGATCCCTGCCCCTGTGGAAGCGGTAAAAAATACAAACAATGTTGTGGAAAAAATAATTAATAAAAATAAGGTTATTATTTTATTATAAGGGAGTAAACTTTTCTAGTTCTTTAAAGTTTACTCCCTTATAATTTATATGTTATTATCTAAATACAAGATATATTTACTTATCTCTAAATAAAGAAAGGAAAATTTATATCACTATGATGAACAAAAGAAATTTCTCTATAACCCTGATCATATTAATTCTTGTTTTTGTATTTATTTACTTTAAAAGTCCTCTTAGGGCTAACAAAAATTATCCTATAGTAACAGGAACTTTCATACAGCTGGACATGACACAAAACTGGAATAATGATAAATGGAAAAATGAATTGAACTATCTTAAGAACAACAAAATGAAGTATATAATATTGACAAACGCCTCCCAAACCAAAGGCAGCACCACCGATACATACTACAAAAGCAGTATCTCTGGATATAAAAAAATATATGGAAATATAGATCCCATAGAATTATGCTTGAAAAATGCAGAAAATTTAAATATGAAAGTCTTCATAGGACCTAATTTTAATGCTGAATGGTGGCAGATACCTGCAGACAATTATTCCTGGCTCAATTCGCAGATAGAAAGGTCGAACGTTATAGCTGATGAATTATATAAAAAATATCATTCCAAATATCCAAGAGCCTTTTATGGATGGTATTTTCCCTATGAAATCGACAATGCCAAATACACTAAAACAAGTCAATTTAAAAATTTGGCCAATGCAATCAACATTCACTTAAATTACCTTAATTCCAAAAAAGAACGTCTTCCTATATTACTATCACCTTTTATGAATTCATCAGCAGGTACAGCCAAGCAATATTCTTCAAATTGGCAGTATTTATTTTCAAAAACCAATTTCAAAAAAGGAGATATATTTTGTCCTCAAGATTCTGTAGGAAGTGGTCGATTAAATTTAAACGAGGTTAATTCATGGTACACTGCTCTGAGAAAATCAATCTCTAAAAAACCCGGCATGTTATTTTGGGCAAATGCTGAAAATTTTGATTATATAAATAATTCCAGTGTTCCTCTAGATCGATTTTTAAAACAGCTCACATTGGAAAGTCCCTGTGTGGACAATATAATATGCTTTTCGTACAGCCATTACTACAGCCCCAACAACATAGACAAAGGATTTAATCAGGCGTATTCTTATTATGTAAAAAGTGGAAAACTACCTAAAGAAAAATTGGATACTCCACAGAATTTAAGTGTAGCAGCTGTAGAAAAAAATAAATTTAAAATAACCTGGTCTTCTCCCAAGAATACAAAAAACTTATGCGGCTATGAAGTATATCGAAACAATACCTTAATTTCAAGAATTGTACTTCAGAGAAAATATGGTGGAAATCCAAAAGAGTTCTCCAAAACCATAACAGATGTCCCACCACTAAATGAAAATACAAGATCTTACACTTATACAATAAAATCTCTGGGATTTTCAGGAAATGCCTCGAAACCGTCAAATGCTGTCACAGTAAGTGTTGATGTTATAAAAAAGCTTCCAAATTTAATTTCAAAAAATTGTAAATACACTCTTATACCCTCACCTCACGAAAAATACAGCGATATGAATCTTACAAAATTGACAGACGGTAAATATTCCCATGTAAACTCCGTAAAAAACAGTGCCTTTGTAGGGTGGTACAATGAGCCTATAGACATAAATATAGATTTAGGCAAAATAGAACCAGTACAGCAATTTAAAGTTGATTATCTCAGAGAACCTATTCCCTGGGCAGAGCTTCCTGAAAAAGCTTCCATAGGCATATCCGAGGATGGAGTAAATTTTACACCCATAGGATTGTTGAGAATACCTTCCATACCCTTTTCGGACAGGAATGGTTCAAAATATCCCATATATTTTACCTTAGACAAACCTTTAAATGCCAGATATATAAAACTTACTTCAGTCACCAAACCAAACTGCTACACTTTCATAGATGAGTTTGAAGTAAGAAATTTGTATTATAATCATTGACAACATACTTTTTAAATATTATAATCATAAAATAAAGATTCATGATATCAAATTATTTAAACTCATAATACAATACTATGAAGAGAAGAGTAAATATAGAATCCATTTAAAGCGAGTTGGTTATGGTGAAAGTCCAGCATGGATCTATATTGAAGAACATCTCGGAGTTTCTAACCAAAATCTTTTAAGAAAGTAGGCTTAGAGGCAGTCAACACCTTAAAGTGAAAGATAACAATATACCTGTTATCTTAAAGTTGGCCATATTTTTTGGCAAATTGGGTGGCACCGCGAACAAAAAGTCTTTCGTCCCTTTGAGGATGAAAGACTTTTTTTATTTCAAAACTTAAATTTAAAATATAAAACTAAACAAGGAGGATAACATGAAAACAACATTAGTAAAATCTCTATACAGAGAAAGCACAAAATTTTCAGGCAAAACCATTCAAATTTCAGGATGGATCAGAACCATAAGAGATTCAAAAACATTCGGATTCATAGAATTGAATGACGGATCATTTTTTAAAAATATTCAAATAGTTTTTGACAGCAAACTTGAAAACTTCAAGCAAATTGCAAAACTAGCTATTAATTCAACACTTCTAGTAGAGGGTGTATTCGTTCTTACTCCAGAAGCAAAACAGCCTTTTGAACTTAGGGCAAGTAAAATAGTTCTGGAAGGTAACTCCGATTCGGATTATCCGCTTCAGAAGAAAAGACATACTTTTGAATATTTAAGAACTATAGCTCACCTAAGGCCAAGAAGCAATACTTTTTCTGCAGTATTCAGAGTTCGTTCCATAGCGGCTTATGCTGTACATAAATTTTTTCAAGAAAGAGACTTTGTATATGCAAATACACCTATAATAACAGCAAGCGACTGTGAAGGTGCAGGCGAGATGTTTAAGATAACTGCACTTGATTTAAATAACATACCCAAAAAAGAAGACGGGACAGCAGACTTCTCCAAGGACT
The DNA here is from genome assembly GCA_903789665.1 of uncultured Clostridium sp. GTDB lineage: Bacteria > Bacillota > Clostridia > Clostridiales > Clostridiaceae > Clostridium_B > Clostridium_B lapidicellarium. The sequence continues at coordinate 20,836 of CAIFEX010000015.1, read as the reverse complement.
TTTTCGGCAAGGAAACATACCTGACTGTGAGCGGCCAGCTGTCTGCTGAAGCTATGGCTCTGGCTTTTAGAAATGTATATACCTTTGGTCCCACTTTCAGAGCCGAAGATTCAAATACAGCAAGACACGCCGCTGAATTTTGGATGATAGAACCGGAAATGGCCTTTGCCGAACTAAAGGACTACATGGATGTAGCTGAGGATTTAGTTAAATATATAATAAAATATGTACTTGAGAATGCTCCCGAAGAGATGGCATTCTTTAATTCCTTTATAGATAAAAACCTATTTGACAGATTAAATAATGTAGTTAATTCACATTTTGATAGGATAACCTATACAAAAGCCATAGATATTCTCAAAAAAAGCGGTCAAAAATTTCAGTATCCTGTAGAGTGGGGAATTGATCTTCAAACGGAACATGAAAGATATTTGACTGAAAAAGTATTTAAAAAACCTATATTCGTGACCGATTATCCAAAGGAAATAAAAGCTTTCTATATGAGACAAAATGAGGATGGGAAAACAGTAGCCGCTGCCGATTTATTAGTTCCAGGGGTTGGTGAAATAATTGGAGGAAGCCAAAGAGAAGAGAGATATGACATACTTGAAAAAAGAATAGAAGAACTCGGACTTAATGAAAAAGATTATTGGTGGTACTTGGAACTTAGAAAGTACGGTGAGACAAAGCATTCTGGCTTTGGATTAGGATTTGAAAGAATGATTATGTATCTAACTGGTATACCAAATATAAGAGATGTAATTCCATTCCCTAGGACTACTGGTTCTGCTGATTTTTAGAATAATAATCAAGTGAACATTTAAAACTTGGAGTTCAAATATGGTTAGTTTACAGTTAAAACTGGAAATTGCCTCTATTTGAACTCTTTTATTAACTTAAACGAGCTCCATGATCCAAATTCAGCCATCAAACTTCAAAAAATTTTTTGAAATTTTTGCTGTAACCGGTTGCACATTGTTTCAATATCTATCAAATTTAGTTAAAATATAATTAAGCGAAAAAAAGTACTTATCTAAAATTTTTTTTAGCATTTATAATCATAATAATAAATTATAGAAAGGGAGCCTATTTATGAATCTCACAAAATTATTTGAATTACAAGAAAATTTGGATCAGAGAATTAAAAAAAACATATCCGGTGATAAAAATTCTTTAATTTCAAAAAAAATTCTTGCACTTCAAGTAAAAATGGCTGAGTTAGCTAATGAAACCCGATGTTTTAATTTTTGGAGTAATGACAAAACCATAAATAGAAATCTAATTCTAAAAAGCTATATAAATTCCCTGTGCTTTATGTTAACTTTAGGTGTCGAGAAAGGATTCACAGATATTGAAATAAAAATAAAATCCAGTGAATATGATATGACGTCCCAATTTTTGAACTTATATATTGATATAAATGATTTTGTAATATCTTCTTCTAAAGACCACTACATAACTTTATTTGAAGATTTTATAAGTCTGGGAAACAAATTAGGATTTTCACCAAAAGAGATAGAAGAAGCTTATTATTACAATAATTCCGTTATAGCAAATAAATCCAGCTGCAATTAGCTTTCAGTATTCTCAAGATTTATTATCTTGAGAATATTTTTTATTTCTTCCACATTTTATAAATGAAACCGCTAAATATATAAATATATTATGGTTAAACTAAATTGCGGAGGGTGATAATTTATGCTTGGAATACTGTATTCAATAGTAGCTGGAATAAGTATGAGCGTTCAAGGTGTATTTAACACCAGGCTCAGTGAAAAGATAGGCCTTTGGGCTACAAATACACTGGTGCAGGGCAGCGGATTTGTAATAACATTAGCAGTAGTATTGTTATCCGGCAGGGAAAATTGGAACAATATAGGCAGCTGTAAAAAATTATATTTTTTAGGAGGTGCACTTGGAGTAATTATAACTTTTACCGTTATGCAGGGAATTAAATCTCTAGGTACAACCTATTCTATTTCAATAATTCTCGTATCTCAACTGTTGGCAGCAGCTTTAATTGACTTCTGGGGTCTATTTGATTCCGCAAAAATGAATTTTGCTTTCAATAAAGTAGCCGGAATAATAATAATGATCATAGGTATATTAGTATTAAAATGGAAGAACTGATAGATACTTTAAATTTATTAGACTAATTTTAAAAGTAACTATATAATTAATTAAGAAGCTTTAATCGATTAAAATTAAAACAGTTTTTCTTAGGGGGATGCTCAAAAATGGATTTTAAACAAATAGAAGCCTTTATAAATGTAGCCAAATTTAAAAGCTTTTCAAAAGCTGCGAACTCCATATTTTTATCACAGCCAGCTATCAGTTCTCATATTTCTATTCTTGAAAAAGAGCTAAAAGTACAACTTTTTGACAGGACTTCAAAGGAAGTGATATTGACTCCCGCAGGTGAGTCCTTTTTAAAGTTTGCCATAGAAATTCTAAACACACGGGATAAAGCCATAAATACTTTGGTAAATTTTAATAAAAATATAAACGGCAATCTCAGGCTAGCCGCAAGCACGACACCCTGCAATGCCATAGTACCTTCTTTAATAAAAAATTTTCACAGCAAATATCCTGAGGTGACTTTCGATGTTGTAGAGTTAAGTTCTGCCCAAATAATAAAAAGCATAATAAAATTTGACTGTGAAATTGGTTTCGTAGGAGAACCTGTAAATGATGAAAAAATTAAAAGTTACAAATTGACCAATGACGAACTAGTTATCATATCGCATCCTTCATTTAATATCCCCGACATCATAGATATAGCTTCACTTTTCCAATATAATTTTATACTGCGGGAGAAAGGTTCCGCCACCAGAAAAACCTTTGAAGACATCCTTCAAGAAAACGGATACAATATTTCTAACATAAATTCTTATTTTGAAGTAAACAGTCTGGATACACTTGTTCAATTTGTAAAAAATGGACTAGGTATAGCCGTGGTTTCAAATCAAGTATTCAGAGACTATATATCCTGGGGGATTATAAAAGAAAGCAGGTTGAAAAATATATCTCTAGGCAGGGCAATATATTTGATTTTGAGTTCTAAAAGGACACTTACTCCAACGGCAAAAGCCTTTTTTGATATGTGTAAAAAAACTTTTAACTTTAATATAAAATAACATTAAATACACATATATTATAATAATTATTATAATATAATATAAGTAATTTTAAGGGGAATATCATGTTTTCCATTAAAAATAAATTGGAATTTAATTTAAAAACATCATTAGCTAAAAACTTATACAAGAATTATAGAGTAATAATAGAATATACTGCACTTCCGAAGACAATAGAAAAAAAAATTAAAACATATAGAGGAAAATTAATTTACACTATACCGGCTATAAATTGCATAAGTGCCATTTTAACACCAAATGCCATAAGCAGACTAATAGAATTGCCCCAGGTAATTCATATAGGAGCTGACTGTTTTGCTCTATTATGTGCCAATAAAAGCATATTTACCTCAAACTCTATAGCACCCGGTGGAAAATATCGTCTTACTGGAAAAGGTATATGTATAGGTGTCGTGGACTCAGGTGTCTACCCCCATCCTGATCTTTTAAATCCCAAAAATAAGATCAGGAAATTCACAGATCTAATAAAAAAATATAAATATCCATACGACGACAATGGGCACGGAACTTTTATAAGTGGAATTATATGCGGAAGCGGCAATGAATCCAATGGAATATATAAGGGCATTGCCGAAAACAGCAGTATTTATTCCATAAAAGCTTTTAATTCACTTGGAAGGGGATTGGCATCAGATATCTTATTTGCCATTCAAATCCTACTAGATGAAAGTAAAGATAAAAACATAAAAATAATCTGCCTTCCCTTTGAGCTATGCGAGAATAACTATTTTATATTATCCCTGTTTGAAAAATTTTTTCAAATAGCAGCGGAAATGAATATAGCTATTGTAGTACCCTCAGGAAACTGCGGTAATTTTCAGGGAAGTATGAGAGGTATAGCTATCTTAAATAACTGTATAACTGTTTCTGGAATAGATACAAGTTCCAGGATTGTAAAACCTTATATTTACTCCTCCTGCGGACCTGTAAGCAAAATTGAAAAACCTGATTTGGCTGCTGCCTGTGTAAATATATGTTCTATAAATTCCAACATGGAATATATATCAGAAAGGGACGGGATGAAAATATACCCCAAGCCTTTGGAAGACCCATATACCAACTATACAGGCACTTCCTGCGCGGCAGCTTATATAAGCGGTATATGTGCCCTCTTGTATGAAAATAATCCCGAACTTACATTTAATGACCTCATATCACTTCTTAAAATATCCTGTGAACTTTTAAACATTCCCAAACGGTGCCAAGGTGCCGGTATAATAAATATAGATAAACTGCTCCCGTAATTTTGTACATTTGAACATTCAGTTATTATATGTTATCATATAATATATACTATTGTATAATAATAATTTAATCTAGGAGGCATTATTTATGTTAAGCAAAAGATTAGAAAAAGCTATAAACGATCAGATAAACTTTGAATACTATTCTGCCAATATCTATCTAGCCATGGAGGCATATTTTGCAAAACAAAATTTAAACGGATTTGTTAACTTTTTTAAGGTTCAAATACAGGAAGAAAATTTCCACGCGTCAAAATTCTTTGACTACCTAAATCAAGTAGGTGCCAACATAACAATAAAGGGATTCCCTGATCCAAAAAATGATTACAAATCACCTCTTGAAGTCTTTGAAGCTGCTTTAAAGCATGAACAAATAGTAACTTCAAGAATCAACAATTTAATGTCCATAGCTAATGAAGATAAGGATTTTGCTTCAATAGCTTTGCTACAGTGGTTTGTAAATGAACAGGTGGAGGAAGAAGATACATTTAACAATGCCATCCAGACATTAAAAAGGATAGGTGACAATCCAGCTGCACTTTATCTATATGATCAGGAACTTTCATCTAGAACTTTCGTACCGCCTACAAATACGCCATCTGCAGGTCAGAATCAATAAATATTTTCAACTATTAAAGATAAACTGCAGAGAATTAATTCATTATTCTCTGCAGTTTATCTTAATTTTAAATTACAAATACTTAATATCCTTTATATATATTCACTATATTATTAAGCTTGTTTCCCGATACATATCTTTTTAAATTATCATACATCATATCAAATCTTCTAGCGTCAACTTTTTCAGATATCCAAGAATTATGAGGTGTTATTATCACATTTTCAAATTCCCAAAGGGGACTTTCCACATCCAAAGGTTCCTTTTCCACCACATCTAGGGCAGCACCCGCTATCTTGCCATTTTTCACATTTTCTATAAAAGCTCCTTCGTCCATTATTGAACCTCTTGCTGTATTTACCACATAGACTCCGTTTTTCATAGCTTCAAAAGCAGTATTATCTATTAAATGCCATGTTTTTTTAGTATATGGAATAGTTATAACAACTATATCGCACAGTTTCAACATGTCATTCATATTTTCTGTAGAAAAGCATCTATTAAAATAGGGAACTTCCCTGCCTCTGGTATTCAGCCCCAAGATTTTCACACCAAATCCCGTAAGTCTCCTGGCAGCTTCTGTAGCTATACTTCCGGTACCAATAAACCCAACAGTTCTTCCGTACAGTTCAAGTATACCGGTATCCATTTTCCATAGCTTTTCCTGCTGATTTTTATAGAGTTTTTTGCTGTGTTTTAGCATTTCAAGTATTTTCAACATTATCCATTCACCCATAGGTATGCTGTATCCACCTTTATTGTTGGTGATCAATATATTATTTTTTCTAACTACATCCATGGGAAGCTGATCTATACCAACACTAAACAATTGTATCCATTTCAATTTTTTCATATTATTTATATCTAAAGTATCAAATGGATCATAACAGAGCAGTACTTCCGTATCTTTCATATTTTCAGTATAATGAGCTCCTTTTTCCCGCACAATGTTTACGTCATACCCTAATTTTCTTATATTATCAATATTTTTATCACCGAAATTACGAGTACACAATAATTTTATTCCCATGAAATCCACCTCTACTATAAAATATACTGATTTAATTTTTCTCCAGGAATTTTCCCATAAATCTAAATCTATTATATCTTTCTTCCAATAATTCTCCTCTTGAACGTTTCCTAAGTATGCCTACCTTCTCTATAAGTTCATCTTTTATAACCCTGGACATTTTGTTTACATCTTTTTGGGCACCACCTGCAGGTTCCTTTAATACTTTATCTATTATACCATATTTCTTTAAATCTTGTGCTGTGAGTTTCATGACTTCAGCCGCCTCTTTAGCTTTAGACGCATCTCTCCAGAGTATACCTGCAAATCCTTCCGGCGATAAAACAGAATATATGGAATTTTCAAGCATCCATACTGAATCAGCCACCGCAAGGGCGAGAGCACCTCCACTTCCCCCCTCCCCTATTATCAAAGATATAATAGGTACTTTAAAATTAAACATCTCCATTAAGTTTCTTGCTATTGCCTCTCCCTGACCTCTTTCTTCCGCATCCATTCCGCAAAAAGCTCCAGGAGTATCTACAAAGCATATAATAGCCCTGTCAAATTTATCCGCCTGTTTCATAAGCCTCAAGCTTTTCCTGTATCCTTCAGGTTTTGGCATACCAAAATTTCTCTTTATATTTTCCTTAGTGTTGTTTCCCTTTTGCTGGGCCACTACAGTTACAGGTTCACCGTCCAGCAGTGCAATACCTCCTACTACCGAAGGATCATCTCCAAAATACCTATCGCCGTGGAACTCTATAAAAGAATCAAATATATTCCTTATATAATCCAATGAAGTAGGCCTCTCTATCATTCTGGCCAAACTTACCTTTTTCCAGGCTCCTTTACTGTCAAGTTTTTTATTCAGTATTTTTTGAACCTTTCCCAATTTCTCCACATAAAAAACTTCCTTTCACTTAGAAAATTCGTCCATAAAAATTTCAAAATATTATCGGTTTCTGCTGTGAATCGATAATATTTTTCCTAAAGTGCTCTTCAAAATTTTTCTCGGGACTATTTTATCTACAAATCCATGTTCCAATAAAAACTCCGATCTTTGAAATCCAGGGGGAAGCTTTTGTTTTATTGTCTGCTCTATCACTCTCTTTCCTGCAAATCCTACAAGTGCATCAGGCTCAGCTAAAATTATATCGCCAAGCATGGCAAAACTGGCTGTGACTCCTCCCGTAGTCGGATCTGTAAGTACAGATATATAGAGAAGCCCTTTTTCATTCAACCTAGAAATGGCTCCACTTATTTTAGCCATTTGCATAAGCGAAAAAATACCTTCCTGCATTCTTGCCCCTCCGGAGGCTGTAAAAATAATCAATGGGAGTTCCAATTTTATAGCTTTTTCCACAGCCCGGGTTATTTTTTCCCCTACTACAGAACCCATACTCCCCATCATAAAATTACTGTCCATGACACATATTATCGAGGGTTCTTTAAATATAGTGCCCCGGCCAGTTATCACGGCATCTGCCATATCAGCTTTTTTTTGAATCTTTTTAATCTTATCTTCATATCCTTTAAAACCTATTGGATTATCCGAAGCCATATCCTTGTCGAACTCACAAAAACTTCCCCTGTCAACTGTGAACTTAATTCTCTCTCTTGCACTTATTCTAAAACAATGATTGCAGTACTGACATACGCCATAATTATTCTCCAAATCTTTTTTATACAATATTCTTCCGCAATTGCTGCACTTTACCCACGCACCGCTGGGTATACTCGGTTTTTTACTTGAATCATAATTTATATCATTTAAAGCCCTTTGACTTACTGTAATGTATTTTGTCTTTTTAAATAGCTTATCCAGCAAAATCTATCACCTCGCTTATCAGATCAACCTGGTCACCCAATTTTCTTAAAATTATTTTCTATAAATTTCGTATCATAGGTTCCTTTCATGAATTCTTCACTATTTACAATTTGAAATTGAAAATCTATATTTGTATGAACCCCTTCTACAATGAATTCCCCTAAAGCTCTCTTCATCTTGCATATAGCTTCTTCTCTATTTCTACCATATACTATAAGTTTTGCTATCATAGAATCATAATAGGGTGGGATATTATAACCTGAATAAACTGCACTGTCAACCCTCACATTAAAACCGCCCGGCATATACAGATCCTCTATTTTCCCCGGCGAAGGCATAAAACCTTTTTTTACATCTTCCGCATTTATTCTGCATTCTATAGAATGTCCATGGATTTTCACATCATCCTGGCAAAAATCAAGTTTTTCTCCTGCTGCAATTTTTATCTGCTCCTTTACTAGATCTATTCCCGTTACCATTTCAGTTATGCCATGTTCTACCTGTATACGCGTATTCATTTCCATAAAATAATAATTATTATTTTTATCCAAAAGGAACTCCACTGTACCTGCATTACTATAATTTACTGCTTTAGCAGCTTTCACAGCAGTTTTCCCCATGGATTTTCTGAGATTTTCATCAACCACTTTACTGGGGGCTTCTTCCAGTACTTTCTGGTTCCTCCGCTGCATTGAACAATCTCTTTCACCCAGATAGACTGTATTCCCAAAATTATCTGCAAGTATTTGAATTTCTATATGTTTGGGACTTTCTATGAATTTTTCCAAATAAACAGTATCATCACCAAAAGCCTCTCTTGCTTCTAATTTAGCATTTTCATAATTCTTTACAAGCTGATCCTCTCTATACACAACACGTATACCTCTTCCACCGCCTCCTGCCGAAGCTTTTATCATAACAGGATATCCTATACTTCTGGCTATTTTCATAAGTTCCCCATCTGAAGTTACGGCTCCTTTTGATCCGGGTACAGTGGGTATACCGCTTTTATTCATTATATCTCTTGCATTGGATTTATTGCCCATACTTTCAATGCACTCGGGAGAAGGACCTATAAAAGTTATATTGCATTCCCTGCATATGCTGGCAAACTTACTGTTTTCAGATAGAAATCCGAACCCAGGATGAATAGCCTGGGCGCCAGACAAAACAGTTGCACTTATTATATTATGTATATTTAAATAACTTTCTTTAGGTGAGGCAGGCCCTATACAAATGGCTTCATCTGCCAGTTGTGTATGAAGAGCTTTCCTGTCAGCTTCAGAATATACAGCCACAGTTTCAATTCCCATTTCCCTGCAGGCTCTAATTATTCTAACTGCTATTTCCCCTCTATTTGCAATTAAAATCTTATTAAACATTTTCTAAAACTCAACTCCCGACAATTAATTTTTGTCTTCTACCATAAAAATCAATTCAGCTTCTGCAGCTTTTTTATCTCCAACATACGCTTCCGCCTTTCCAACTCCTGCAGGTCCTTTAATCTTTATAATTTCCACCACCAATTTAAGTGTGTCCCCAGGTATTACCTTCCTTCTGAATCTCGCCTTTTTTATTCCACCAAAGAAGGCTATTTTATTTTTAAATTCCCTCTGGCTCAATATGGCTACAGCACCAGCTTGAGCCAGAGCTTCTATTATAAGCACCCCGGGCATTACAGGTTCTTCTGGAAAATGTCCTGAAAAAAAATACTCATTTCCACTAACATTCTTATAAGCTACAACTTTTTTTCCTGGTTCCATATAAGTAACCTTGTCTACCAGTAAAAATGGATACCTATGCGGAATAATCTGTTTTATCTCCTTTAAGCCAAAATTTACATTAAATTTATCCTCATCCATATATTTTCCTCCTCTGGGAAGATCAATTTCTCAAGATTACAATTATCTTTAATTATCAGTCCTTATCTTAAAAAGCGGCTGCCCGTACTCCACCATTTGCTCATTTTTAACCAAAATTTCCGATACTTCTCCGTCTACTTCACTCTGGATTTCATTCATAAGCTTCATAGCCTCTATTATACACAGTACATCACCTTTCTTGACTTTAGAACCCACACTGACAAATGAAGGTTTGTCGGGATTAGATGAACTATAAAAGGTACCTACGACAGGCGATGTGACAATCTTAACATTCCTGGCATCATTTTTCTTTTCCACTTTATCTGGTTCAAGCCTACTCACATTTCTCCCATCTTCTTTTCCATATCCCTTTTCATATCTCTCCAGTACAGTTTTGCCTTCGCTCTTCTTTTCTTTCTTCATCACTATGGATATATCCTCCCAGTTAACTTCCAAATAAGCAAGTTTTGAATTATCCATAACTTTTATCATATTTTCAATTACCCCAAAATCCATAATTATTCACTCCACTTTTTTAATAAAATAACTGCATTATGACCTCCAAAACCCAGAGAATTCGACATAGCATATTTCACTTCCCGGCTTCTGCCTTTATTAGGTATATAATCAAGATCACATTCTTCATCTTTTTCTCTATAACCTATAGTAGGTGGAACATAATTATCTACAATGGATTTAACACATACTATAGCCTCTATTGCTCCTGCAGCACCTAAAAGATGTCCTGTCATGGATTTTGTAGAACTTACGGGAATTTTCTTTGCAAAATCTCCAAATACATTTTTTATAGCTTTTGTTTCAGATTTATCGTTGCTTATAGTTCCTGTACCATGGGCATTTATATACGAAACCTCTTTTTTATCTATTCCCGCTTCGTCTATAGCTATCTGCATAGCTCTTGCTGCTCCCTCACCTTCCGGATCCACAGCCGTTATATGATAGGCATCACAAGTGGAACCATATCCAACTATTTGAGAATATATATGGGCATTTCTCTTTCTTGCATGCTCTAGGGATTCCAATATAAGAATACCCGAGCCTTCCCCCATAACAAACCCACCTCTTTCTCTGTCAAACGGAATAGAAGCCCTTTTTGGATCTTTGCTTCTGCTAAGTGCAGTCAATGATATAAATCCAGCTATGGAAAGCGGTGTTATGCAAGCTTCTGCTCCTCCTGCAATCATTATGTCAGCTCTTCCATCTTCGATCATTTTATAAGCCTCACCAATGGCATTGGTACCTGTAGCACATGCAGATACTACCGTCATGCAAATACCTTTAGCTCCAAATTTTATAGCTATATTACCTGCAGCCATGTTTCCTATGATCATAGGTATAAAAAGAGGTCTTATTCTATTGGGACCTTTTTCCATAAGGGTACTGTGTTCCTTCTCTATCGTACTTATACCGCCGATACCTGAACCTACCACTACTCCCAGTCTGGATTTATCTACGGCATCCAAATCAAGCCCAGAATCTTTTATTGCCTCTTCTGTGGAAACCAGGGCAAATTGTGAAAATCTGTCGAGCCTTCTAGCCTCTCTTCTCCCTAAGATCTCATTTGCATCAAAATCTTTTACTTCAGCCGCCAATTTCGATTTAAAATTTTCCGTATCAAAAGCCGTAATAAAATCTATTCCACAGACTCCATTTTTTATGTTGTTCCAAAAAGTTTTGACGTTATTTCCCAAGGGTGTGACTGCTCCCAATCCTGTAATTACAACTTTTCTTTTCATAAATCTCACCTAACCTTTAAAAATTTACATTACCATTCCGCCATCTATTTTTATTACCTGTCCAGTTATATAATCCGAATCATGTGATGCCAAAAAAGATACTGCATTTGCGACATCGTAAACAGTTCCAAACCTTTTCAGGGGTATAGTATGCAATATATTTTCCTTCACCTTGTCTGATAAGTTCGCTGTCATATCCGTCTTTATAAAACCCGGTGCCACTGCATTTACATTTATTCCCCTCGATGCCAATTCTCTGGCCGTAGATTTGGTAATTCCTATTATTCCGGCCTTTGCGGCAGAATAATTTACCTGACCTGCATTACCAGCTATACCCGACACTGAAGATATATTTATTATTTTACCACTTCTTTGTCTGAGCATGACAGGACTTACATGTCTGATACAATTAAACGTACCTTTTAAATTTACTTCTATTACTTTGTCAAAGTCACTTTCTTTCATCCTCAAAATCAACCCATCTCGTGTTATTCCCGCATTATTTACCAGAACATCTATTCTTCCAAAAGTATCTACAGTCTTCTTTATAATACTTTTTGCTTCTTCAAATATGCTTACGTCCCCCTGGATAGCAGCTGCTCTGCCGCCTCCATTTTCAATTTCATCCACAAGTTCTCTTACCTTAGATGAACTACTTCTATAATTAACAGCTATGTCAAATCCATCTTTCGCTAATCTAAGTGCAATAGCCCTCCCGATACCCTTTGCTCCTCCTGTAATTACAGCTACATTCCCACCACTCATATCCATCTTGTTCCTCCTATCTGTTCTTTAGCACTTCCACTGTATTTTTCAAAGAATCAACATCCTGAACATTTAATAAAGTGGCTTTTCTATCTATTCTCTTTACAAATCCGCTTAATACTTTCCCAGGACCTATTTCTACAAAAGTGTCAGCCCCTGCTTCAAGCATGGTATTTATACATTTTTCAAAAAGTACTGTACTCATGACTTGTTTTTTCAACAGTGCTTTTATATCCCGGGAACTTTTAATAATTTCTCCCGTTACATTGGTAACTACCGGAATCGAAAATTCTTTTATTTTTATTTTCTTCAATTCCAACTCCAGCTTTTCAGCTGCTGGTTTTAACATGGATGTATGGAAAGGCGCACTTACTGAAAGTTTAATTGCCCTTCTGGCACCTTTTTCCTTCAAGATCTTACAAGCAGTTTCAACTGCCTTCACTTCTCCCCCGATTACTATTTGTCCCGGACAATTTACATTAGAAGGCTCAACTACACCCGAAGTTTTACAAGCTTCACAAACATTTTTCACCGTTATATAATCCAGCCCTATGATAGCAGCCATAGTTCCAACACCTTCAGGCACTGCTTCCTGCATATATCTGCCTCTTTTTTTCACCAAAGCAACAGCTTCCTTAAACTCCATAGCACCACTGCACACGAGTGCAGAATATTCTCCCAAGCTCAAACCTGCTGTAATATCGGCCTTGATGCCAAAGCTCTCAAGCGCCCTCAATGCGGCTATACTGGTAGTCAAGATTGCCGGCTGAGTATTTTCCGTCTTATTCAATTCTTCCTGTGGACCTTCAAAGCACATTCTGCTTATAGGAAATCCCAATGAGTTGTCCGCATCTTCAAATACTTTCTCACATATATCCATATTCTCAGAAAGATCTTTTCCCATACCTGCAAATTGAGCTCCTTGACCCGAAAATAAAAAAGCTATTTTCCCCATAATTAATTTACCTCCAAATATTTTTTATATTTTCAATATCATTAGCTGCCTGTTTAAGTGTTTCTTCTATTATTTCACTGCAGCTTTGTTCTTTAGTTACAAGGCCTGCTATCTGCCCTGCCATAATAGAGCCATTATCTACATCACCTTCTTGAGCTGCTCTTGATAAAGCTCCTTTCCCCAGCTTTTCATATTGTTCCATGGAAGCCCCTTCCTTTTCTAAAAGCTGAAACTTTCTCACCAATTTATTTCTAATAACTCTCACAGGGTGTCCTGTAGCCCTTGCTGTAACCTGGGTATCTATATCTTTGGCTTTCAAGATCTTGTCTTTATATCTTCTATGTACTGTACATTCTTTGGCCACCAAAAATTTTGTTCCCATTTGAATTCCCTGAGCACCAAGCATAAAAGCTGCAGCCATTCCCCTTCCATCTCCAATACCTCCTGCTGCAACTACCGGTATATTTACAGCATCAACTACCTGAGGAACTAATGCCATAGTAGTCAGTTCACCAATATGGCCCCCCGATTCACATCCCTCTGCTACAACAGCATCTACCCCTTCTCTTTCCATTCTTTTGGCCAAGGCAACAGATGCCACTACCGGTACAACCTTTATATTATTTTTTTTCCACATATCTATATATTTCCCCGGGCTTCCTGCTCCTGTAGTTACAACTTTGACATTTTCCTCACAAACCATCTTAGCTACTTCTTCCGCCGATTCTGATAAAAGCATTATATTTACAGCAAAAGGCTTATCGGTAAGTTTTTTTGTCTTTCTGATTTCATTTCTTACCCAACTTAAAGGTGCATTTCCCGTAATAGTACCAAGGCCTCCTGCATTGGAAACCGCAGCAGCAAGTGAACTATCTGCAATCCAAGCCATTCCCCCTTGAATAATTGGATACTTTATTCCAATTATATTGGAAAATAAAGAATTAATCATATATATTAGTCCTCCTGTTTTTTAATTTTATCCTTCGTAACATTTATTAAATCTTCTATAGTTTTTATCTCATCCGCATCTTCTATTTCAATTTGAAATTCTTCTTCAACTTCAATTATTATTTGAAATAAATCCAACGAATCCATGCCCAAATCTTCAAAAGAAGTTTTTATACCTATGTTTTTTTGTTTTAATTCAAGCTGATCTATTATTATTTTTTTTATTTTTTCAGTTATCATTGCTTCCCTCCAAAACTCTATACGGATTATAATACCTCAATTATAATTCCCCCATAAGTTAATCCTCCCCCGAAACCTATGATAAGAATCTTATCCCCGCTTTTCACAAGATTTTTTTTATATATTTCATCCAAAGCTATTCCAATACTAGCAGCAGATGTATTGCCGTAAATATCCAGGTTGGTATAGAATTTATCAGGATTTATCCCTAATTTCTTGGCAACAAATTCTATTATCCTGTAGTTAGCCTGATGCGGAATTATGTATTTAATTTCTTTCAAACTATATCCCGATTCAACAACCATCTCCTTTACCAGTTTAACTAAAATTTTTACCGCAAACTTGAATATTTCCTTTCCATTCATACTAACCGTACCCTTATTCAAAGATACTTTAGTTTTGGACAAGAAATTATTCACCGGCACTGCAGGGCAGACCAGAGCATCTCCCTTACTGCCATCTGAACCTGTACTTATGGAAATTATACCCTCTTTATCTCCCTTTTGCAAAATAACGGCTGAAGCTCCATCCCCAAATAGGATACAAGTATTTCTATCCTGCCAATCAGTTACCTTTGAAAGAGTTTCAGCTCCTATTACAAGTGCAGTACTGAATCTTCCTGTCCTTATAAACTGAGCAGCAATATCTATTCCATATACAAACCCAGAACAGGCTGCAGATATATCAAAGCAAGTAGCATTGACGGCCTTTATATTTTTCTGCACTATACAAGCCGTTGACGGTATAAAATCATCTGGAGTGGATGTAGCCAGCACTATAAGTTGAATATCATTTACATCTATTTTTGCACTTTTTATAGCATCTACTGCGGCCTTTGTGGCCATATCCGAAGTATTCTCTTCTTTTGATATTCTCCTTTCTCTTATTCCCGTCCTGCTTACTATCCATTCATCGTCAGTACTTACCATATGGCTCAGTTCGTCATTATCTACAACTTTAGAAGGTACATAGCTTCCTGTACCTATAATTTCAACTTTATTCATTGTTTTCTCCTTTTAAACCAGTTTCAAGGTTGTATTTTGCTTTAAAAAATTTATTTAGTTTTTCCAGCGATTTAACTAAAGTTTTTTCCTCTTGCTTTGTTAAACCACTTATAGTTTCTTTAACCATATCAGAATGAAATTTTTGATGCACCCTAAAAGCCAGTTTTCCTTTCTTTGTTAATTTTATAAATACGATTCTTCTATCCTGTTCACTGCGTTCTCTTACAACGTATTCTTTTCTTACCAGATGATTTATAGCCGTGGTCAATGTACTAAGGGTTATATCCAACTGAGAAGCCACTTCTGTCATAGTTCTCGGCTTATACATACCTATAGCCTCTATCGTATGTATTTCTGTAATGGATAGATCTTTAAATATGGAATATTGAAGAGATTTTTGTTCTATTTCTAAAATATCATTGAAAAGATCTACCAACAATTCATTTATGACATTTATACCCTTATTCATAAAATCACCACTTTAATAAATTTGTCATCTTATCATTTGTATATAAGCTCTCCGCCTCTGTAACAAGCTCTTTCATAAGCTCCTTAACTTTAACTATCTTATCTATTTTATAAGCGTTGCTGCCAACAAAAACAAGTCCTTCCTCTGTTTTACCTTCAACAGAATTGATTAAAGCTTCAGATATACAATAGGGAGTTTTGTCAGGATCACACTTTTTTAAACAATTATAACATTTACTTGGTACAATTCTATTTTTCTCAACTTTCTGTATGAATTTATTATTTATTGCCCTTCCAGGAAGACCTACAGGACTTTTTATTATTTTTATATCTTCTTTTTTTGAATTTACATATGCCCTTTTAAAATTTATATGTGCATCGCATTCTTCTGTAGCCACAAAACGAGTTCCCATCTGGACTCCTTCTGCCCCCAATTTTAAAAATTTCACAATATCCCGCCCTGTATAGATGCCACCTGCAGCTATTACAGGAATATTTTTTTTACATCCGAATGAGTTTACAACTTCAATAACATCATGTACTATATTCTCCAAACATTCCTTTCCCCTTTGAAGTTGTTCCAGGTGAAATCCCAAATGTCCCCCTGCTTTCGGCCCTTCCACTACAATTGCATCCGGCGCTCTATTATATCTCCTAATCCAGCTTTTCATTATAAGGAAAGCCGCTTTTCCTGAAGAAACTATAGGTGCCAACTTAACATCACTCCCTAAAACAAGTTTTGGAAGCCTAAGTGGAAGTCCTGCACCTGATATAATTATATCGGCCTTTTCTTCTACAGAAGTTTTTACCATGCTGTCATAGTCACTTATGGCCACCATGATATTTACTCCAATTATACCTTCAGGACATAACTCCCTAGCTTTTCTTATCTGCTTTCTCAAGGCTCTGATATTCGCCTCTTTAGTATTCACTTCAAAATCTGGCTCCTTATACCCTATTTGCACTGTGGAAATTATTCCAATACCGCCTTCCCTTGCCACTGCCTGTGCAAGTTTATATCCGGAAACGCCCACGCCCATACCACCTTGAATAATGGGTACAGGAGCCTTTAAATTTCCTATAATTAACGGAGGTAATTCCATTTAACTCTCCCCTTTAAAATTTTTGATTATCAAATATTTTGACAATCAAAGTATATATTAAAAAATTAAAACTGTCCATAGCTTTTCATAATAAAGTTAATATTTTTTCCTATTTATGTATAAATTATCTTATGATCTTGATTTCAGGCATAATCACACTACCCCCATTTCAAATTCATATACATATTTATAAAAATCCACACTATTTTTAACACACAGTAATTTCCACAATAGCTATCCATTTCATTGTTATATTTTTTTATTTTGATATAATATTTTAGTAGAGCAGCTTTTTTAAAATGGATTTTATAAAAGGCAGGTAAAAAATATGAGTACTTTTGTATTTAAAACTGATGAAACAAACTACACACCTGTAAGCAACGTCTTTATAGACAAATTCATGCCTAAAGCCCGTGGGGAATTTGTCAAGGTGTATATTCTTGGGCTAAAATACTGTAAATCCGGCGAACTAGGTGTAAGTTCACAAGTTATGGCAAGCGCTCTTCATCTTTTGGAAACAGATGTATTGAATGCTTGGAACTATTGGAATGACGAAAATGTCATCAAAATGATACCAGCTGACAACATGGGAAATTACAACATAGATTTTTTAGATTTGACAGATAAAGAAACTGAAAAGAAAAATAACATAAATTTATTAGAAGAACTGAGTAAAGATTCCATTAAAGATATGCTTGAAGACATAGAAAAATCCATGGGCAGACCTTTGTCTTCAGATGAAATGACCATGTATATAAGTTGGATAAATGATTTTAATTTTTCTCCTGAAGTTATACTTATTCTAGTACAATATTGTACGGCAAAGGGTAAAACAAACACCAGATATATAGAAAAAACTGCTTTATCCTGGTTTGATGCAAAAATAAAAAATGTAGACGACGCACAGAATTTCATAAAAAAACGTGAAGACAGGTGGTCTAAAATAAGAAAAATTTTAAATTATCTAGGTATAAAAGATGGGGAAGTAATGAAACCAGAGGAGGATTTGCTTTCAAAATGGACTGAAACCTATAATTTCCCCTTAGAGGTAATATATAAGGCTTGCAATATATGTTTTGAGAGAATAAATAAAGCTGATTTCAAATATATTGACGGAATACTAAGCAGTTGGAATAAAAATAAAATCAGAACTTTAGATGACATTAAAAAAAAGGATGTAAAAAAAGTACCTCATAATAATTTTAAAAATAATACCAGAAATACAAGAAATAAAAATTCTCAAAGTACTTTCAATAATTTCAAACAGAGAAATTACAATTTTGATGATCTAGAAAAAAAATTACTAGGGTGGGATAAAAATGATTAAAAGCTGCCATTCCAAAATAATGAAAATATATGAAAGAACAAGAGAAGAGGATGAAAGAGCATTAAATAACCGGAAAAAAGAAATTGGGAAAAAAATCCCTGAAGTAATTGATATACAGAGATCCATAGGAAAATTGAGTTTGGAATTATCAATCAACATATTAAACAATATTAAAAATAAAGATAAATATTTAAAAGAACTAAAAGAAAAAATCACAGATCTGAAGATCAAAGGATCTGAATTATTGGCAATTAATAATTACCCTGTAGACTATCTCGAAATGCATTATCAATGTCCGAAATGCAAGGACACCGGATTTATAGGTCACAAAAAATGCAGCTGTTATAAACAGAAACTTATAAAATTGTATTATAATAATTCTGATTTAACAAATATATTGAGTAAAAATAATTTCGACAATTTTAATTTTCAGCTATATTCTCCATTAAAAGGCAAAGAAAACCCAACCAGTCCGAGAAAAAATATAGAGAGAATAGCCTCTATATCCTGGAATTATATAGAAAATTTCTCTTCCTCCGATGAAAATCTTCTGTTCTATGGGAATCCAGGTACAGGTAAAACCTTCCTCTCGAACTGTATATCGAAGGAACTTCTAGATAGAGGATACTTAGTAGTTTACAGAACTTCAGAAGCTTTAATAGAAGATCTGAGAACCATAAGATTTAAAAATGACGGTGAACTAGAAGATTTTCTTTTGAATTGTGATTTACTTATAATAGACGATTTAGGTTCCGAGCAGATAACAGACTTTTCCAAAACTGAGCTGTTTAATATCTTAAACAGAAAATTGTTAAAGCAAAAAAAAATGCTCATATCAACTAATTGTGATCTGGAAGAACTTTTAAAATCCTATTCAGAAAGAATTTCTTCAAGGCTGCTGGGAGAGTTTACCCTATGTAAATTTTTTGGGGAGGATATAAGAATAAAACAAAACATACAGAATAAAAATATAAAATAAGGTCTTTACAGCCTAAATGCTGTAAAGACCTTATTTGGTGCTGGCAGTAAGCTTCGAACTCACGACCTACTGATTACAAGTCAGTTGCTCTACCAACTGAGCTATGCCAGCACATATGGCGACTCAGAAGGGTATCGAACCCTCGACCTCCGGCGTGACAGGCCGGCACTCTAACCAGCTGAGCTACTGAGCCATAGATAAATTTACTGTTAGTTTTTAAAAACACCATGTGGTGGGCACAACAGGGCTCGAACCTGTGACCCCCTGCTTGTAAGGCAGATGCTCTCCCAGCTGAGCTATGCGCCCCTGCATTTCTACAATTGACCATTATTATGGTGACCCCTAGCAGACTTGAACTGCTGTTACCACCGTGAAAGGGTGGTGTCTTAACCACTTGACCAAGGGGCCTTTACTTTTTACAGTTTTTTAATCTAAATGAGTAAACCTCCCTTTTTGAGTAGACTTCCCATTTAAATTATTGCTATTTACTTTACAAATATATATTTGCATACATGGCGACTCAGAAGGGTATCGAACCCTCGACCTCCGGCGTGACAGGCCGGCACTCTAACCAGCTGAGCTACTGAGCCACAGATAAATTTACTGTTAGTTTTTAAAAGCATCATATAGTGGGCACAATAGGTTCAAATCTCTGACTCTCTGCTGCAGAGCTTCAGGAAAATTTTCCCCTACCGAGCTTATACAAACCCTTGTACCACTATAATTGGCCACTATGGTGACCCCTAGCAGACTTGAACTGCTGTTACCACCGTGAAAGGGTGGTGTCTTAACCACTTGACCAAGGGGCCTCAACCATTCTCTCATGTTACATCTTGCGACCTGACATAGTCTATAATACAAAATATTTTTTAAAGTGTCAACACCTTTTTATCATATTATCGAATTCATTTCTTTATATTATCTCTAAAATCCTTATACACCAACACTTTAAGAGTATTCCTAGGTTTTTAAATTAATTAAACAAATTCTTACCTATTACAGCACAATTTATCAAATCTCAATAATTATCTGAATTCAAACTATACTTTGATTACCATATCTTTTGGATAATTCTACAAGTGCACATCCACAAATGACGTCCATTCCATTATCGTTACAGAAATCCAATATCTCCCTGCTCTCAGCTCCGGGCTGTACTAACACTTTATCCACCCCTGCAACTCTTGCTGCCTTAACTATATCAATTCCTCTGCCGGGGTTTATACACAAATCCAGCACATGGACATTGGAAAGAGTCTTTTTCATATATTCAAAGTCACTTTCAGTAATATTTTTAGGATTTATTCCAACAACATTAAATCCTGAATTTTTCAAAGAATTCAATATCTTGAACGCATATTTACCTTCTGTAGAAACATTCCCGGCTACTGCCCAATTTTTATAATAGAGAAAATTAGAAGCTTTCATATTTACACATTCCTTTCCATAAAATAATTTGATTTTTAACATTATTATAAACAATTTTCACAAACATATATACTTTTTATTATAACTTTAGTTAGGCAAAATAAAAAACCAAATTGGTAATAATGGTAAAAATTAAATA
>CAIFEX010000014.1 GCA_903789665.1 uncultured Clostridium sp. | reverse complement strand
TAAGTAAGCAAAACAAAATATACAAAGAAAGAAGGAAAGTCTCTTATGGATAATACTATACCATAGAATATAAAATTTATACAAATATAAATTTGCAAGGGTTTTATCCAAAAAACTGCCGTGTTATAAATTAAAGAAATTTATCGTTTAAAGGACAGCATAAACGTCAACATATTATCTTTGTAAACTGCATTTATGCTGCCTGATTGTAATTCCATCAGCTCTTTTGCAATTGCCAGGCCCAGACCGGAAGAGTGTCCGGATCGACTAGCATCAGCTCTATATGTACGGTTAAAAAGCTGCACTACAGCTTCCTCGCTCAAAGCTTCAGAATCATTGCCGATACCGATATTAACATGCTTTCCTGTTACTTTCAATTCAACTCTGCAGTATGATCCGGCGTAGCGTATGACATTTTGAAATAGATTCAGGAACACTCTGCTGGTGATCTTTTCATCAAGCAGCACCAATGGAGCTTTTTCATCAAGATCCAGCTGCAATGATATGCCCTTATCTTCAAAGTCCTGGTGAAACAACAGCAGATTATCACACAGCAGCTGATATAGGGAGTGCGGATTCAGCTGTACCGGATATTCCCGTGCATCAATCAGGGACAGATCATATAGTGAATCCACCAGATTGTTCAAGCTCTTAAGCTTATGCTGTACAATATTTAGATATTTTTCTTTATCTTTTACGGATAAGTCCATATTCAAAACTATATCGATATATCCCATGACAGAAGTCAGCGGCGTGCGCAGGTCGTGGGAAAAATTAGCCAGAGCCTCCTTATGCTGCCGTTTTTCTTTAATATTCTGCAGTTGTAATTCCTTATAGCAATCAACTAGATGATTGATTTCAGCAGCCAGTTTTTCTGTGGCTTTATCAGGAGCAGCCACAGTAACCTGCTGATTGGTTTTGGAAATCAATTTATTTAATTTTTCAACTTGTTCGGTCAATGTACGGATATTAATTCTGGTAAAATAACGTTTTATAAGACAGAGGACAGCTGCAGCTGCCAGTATACAGCTAATATAAATCATAACTCTCTCCTTTTTCTAGGATAAATCCTTCTTTTTGAAAATTGTCAGCCCAATAATCAAGCTTACAAAAATAATCATCAGTCCCAGCATCCAGCACTTTACGTCAAAATAAGCACTGCCTGACATATAGTGGACCAAATTATTATTAAGCAGTGAAGAAGGTGTCCATTTGGAGATGGTTTTTAATGTACTTATTCTGCCTATTAAACTACCTAAAATATCATAAATAAACAATAAAACAAGCAGATTTAACATTTCTGGAACACCATTAATGCCCAAAACATAGGCTAAAATAAAAGCTGAAGCAATAATAGGCAGTAAATTGATTAAAGCAATTGAAAATTGACTGAGAGTTGAATTATTCACCAAATCAAAAATTACATTGCCGCTTAAAATGGTGGCTGACAAAATAACAGCGGCCATAATGACTACTCCTAGAGATAAAGTGATCAATTTTGACCAAAAGACAGCTCCGCGGGAGTATCCGAAAGAAACCGCCGCACAGGTTTTGGGCTGGATTTTTTGTGTCAATATTGAAACAACCAGCAGGCAGAGAATAATAATTAATGAAGTCATAGCAAGTACATTGCTGTAATAAAATATCCTTGTACCGTAGCGAAAGGTCGATTCCTTAAATCTGAAATACTGCAGTACCCCTGCCGCAGCCATTACTAGAAAAACACTAACTGCAGCAAGACCGTAATACAGTTTTGAACGCATCAATCGGTAGACTTCACTTCTAATGAGATTCAGCATTATGATTACCTCCCAACAGTTCCAGAAAATATTCTTCCAGATCCTTGATTTTAACTGTCATCTCCAAAATATCCACATTGCCTTCATTTAAAAGACGATTAATCTTTTGACGGTCTTCAATATGATTGTAAATCTCCAGCTGCTGACCGGCTAAAACCTTATAGTCTACATCCGGAAAATGATTTTCAAGTATAAAGCAGGCCTTCTTGGCATCATTGACACGAAGAAATATAAACTGCTGACTCATTTTCAATAGCTCTTTACGTGATAGATCCTGAATAATTTTGCCTTTGTTGAGAAAGACAAAGCGTGTTGCAATTGACTGCAGCTGTGATAAAATATGACTTGAAATCAAAATTGTAATTTGATGCTCCTGGTTTAAATTGAGAAAAAGCTGACGCATTTCAGCCATTCCTTCCGGATCCAAACCATTGGTAGGTTCATCCAAAAGCAAAAAATCCGGTGAGGACAATAAAGCCAGTGACAGTGACAGGCGCTGTTTCATCCCCAGTGAATATTCAGAGAATTTCTTTCTCTGATACTCTGCAAGTCCTACTGCACCTAACACTTTTTCTATTGCGGATTTTTCAGGAATTCCCCGCTGCAGACGATAGTACTCTAAATTCTGTACCGCATTAAAGTTATCAAAAAATACATTGGTTTCAATCATGGCACCCATTCGTCTGCGGGAATTATATTTCCCATAGGGTTCACCAAATAGTGCAATCTCACCTTTTGTAGGAAATATCTCTTCAGCAATCAGTTTGAACAGGGTTGATTTTCCCGCACCGTTTTTTCCTATAACAGCACATATTTCTCCCTGGTACAGTTCAAAGTCAGTACTTTCCAGAGCAACCTGGTGTTTATACCTTTTCTCCAAATCAGTTACTTTCAGAACTGGTGTTTTCATCTCAATTCCTCCTTTATGCTTCTCAGTGTACAGGCTATTTTTTAAGAACCCTTAAGCAAATTATAAAGAAATCATAAAGATGATACCTAAACCAGTGAAAAGCCGATTCCCCAGATAGTTTTAATATATTCTTCACTGGTAACAGCGGCAATTTTTTTACGGATATTGGATACATGGACACTGATGCTGTTGTCATTTCCCCGGTAAACATCATTCCACAGCAGTTCATACAACTTGGCTTTGGAGAATACCTGTTTAGGATGCTTCAGCATTATTTTCAAGATATCGAACTCAACATTGGTGAGATTCAATTCCGATTTTCCAACCGTTACCACATGCCGGCTTTCATCTAAAGCCAGTTCCTTCCAGTTCAAACATTTTCCTGCCTGATGTAAATAATTTTTACGCAGCTGTACTTCAATTCGTGCAGCAACTTCTTCACGTGCAAAAGGTTTGACAATATAATCATCCGCACCTAACTTCAGCAGGTTGACCTTGTCTTCAATCATACTTTTTGCGGAAATAACAATAATAGGAACAGATGACTGCTCTCTAATTTCCGCTAGCAATTCCTCTCCAGTTAGTCCAGGCAGCATGATATCCAGTAAAATCAGATCAAAGAACTGCCGTTGAAGTCTTAATCTGGCTTCCGTACCGGAAAAACAGCAGGTTGCTTTGTATCCCTGATCCTTTACAATCAGTTCGAGTATTTTATTGATATCATTATCGTCTTCCACAATCATTATTTTTACTTGTTTCAAACTTTTCACCTCTCTGTACACTTTCTTTAATTTTTGTTTGATTTTTAAAATTATGTACTATTTGAAAAGCATCACACCATACAAAAGTATTTCCCAATAATGCAGGCTTTTATATACATAAATGCTCAAAATAACTGCTGCTGCAATAATTGCCAGTACAACAATTAAAAAACATCTTAAATTTCTTCCTATTCTTTTCCAGCTCAAGATGATTTTATTTGCAGCTTTCAGCTATGCCAATGCCTTACAATTTCAATCTAAATTATATATTAAAGATCACTTCATTATTATAACAGCCATCTACAATCCTGACGGATACCTTTAAATGGCAGTGGATAATCAAGTTGTAAATAGCTGTGAATTTGGACAATTTGACATGAAAGTGTAAATAACTTTTTACACTGGAAGCATGGCAAATGCAAGAACCACTTGATTAGACTTTAGGAAATAAAGCAGATATTGAGAATTTGCCATTACTATAAAAAGCTTCTATTGTTCCATTCAACTGTCTGGTAATTTTCCTGGCTATTGTCAGTCCTAGTCCCGTAGTTTTTTTATTCCTGGATTTATCCTTTGTGTAAAAACGTTCAAAAATACAATCTAAATCATCTCTTGTCATGGGTTCACTAAGATTGGAAAAAGTAAATATATAATTACCCTTTGATTCCTGAATTTCAAAACAATATTCTCCCTTTCCATATACAATTGCATTAAATAAAATATTTGAAAATATTCTTTTCACTCCCTGTTCATCCCCCCGTATTACACAGGGCTTTTCCGGAAAGTGAACAGTTGGTTCCTCCCCTTTCTTGTAAAAATCATCATAATACATGACAAGTGTATCCATCAAAACTTTTTTTGCATCCATAGGCACATGTTCATAACTAATCTCCCCTGATTCAATACGTACATATTCGAATAATTGTTCCAGCAGTGTCCTGACCATATTCTGCCGTTCCAATACTATTGCCAGATACTCTTGCTGTTCTTCATCTGCAGCACCTGCCTGGAGCATTTGAACGTACCCGCTGGCCGTTGTAAGTGGTGTACGCAAGTCATGTGAAATATTAATTATACTCTGTCTGAAATCCCTGTTCAGCCTTTTAATTCCTATGCGGGACAGTCTTACATCACGAATTAAATTATTGAGCTGATTAACCATCTCTGTAATATCCCTTTGTTTTGCTGTTACTGTCAGTAACTGATTAGTATCTATATTCATAATTTCCTTTAATTGTCTCGTAATGTGCTTGATATTCATGCGGTAATACAGATGATAAAAAACAAGTATGATAAACATAAATATCAATAAAAAAGTTGTGATTACCCAGATATATTCCATATTGACTCCTTTATATGAATTACCCTAATTCGTCTTTCATTGCTTCTATAATATTACTTTGTTTAACAGATTTAGCAGAAAACCAATACGACAAAAATATAGCTATAAACATTAGTATAATATAAATTGAAATTGCTTTACCTTGAAAAACAGCTATAAACTCATTCCATGTTATTGCCGTTAATCTTAGCATGAACCAACAAATAGCAAGTACAACTGGAATGCCAATAATAATTGGTCTTAATGCAAAAAACAGACCTTCCAATATCAGCATTTTATTTAATCCTCTGGGTGTTAATCCTACTGACCGAAGCATGGCAAACTCTTTCCTACGCAGTCTGATATTATTTGATATGGTAGAAAATGCATTAAAAATACCAATTATTCCAATCATTAATGCAACAGCAAAAACAGCAAATGCAACAGCACTCTGAACAAGTTCTTTATGATTCTTTTCTTCCAACAAGCTCCATGTTCTAAAATCTTGTGATCCTAGGTAAGAATTACAGATTCGTGTTAATTTTTTTTTCACGTTTGGACTTGCTTTATCTCCAACTAACAAATCAATTGACATTATATTAG
The DNA here is from genome assembly GCA_903789665.1 of uncultured Clostridium sp. Taxonomy (GTDB): domain Bacteria; phylum Bacillota; class Clostridia; order Clostridiales; family Clostridiaceae; genus Clostridium_B; species Clostridium_B lapidicellarium. Next base: position 73,689 of record CAIFEX010000014.1, on the reverse strand, counting down.
ACTCAAGCTTACGATCTGATGAAAAGTCACTAATTATGTGTTTATAATTTTTCATAGGAACAATAAATGCTAGGCTGTATCTATTACCATCTAGGTCACTGGGAGATTTTTCTGTAACGTCACCTATATTAACATAAAATTTATTGTTTGTTTTCATATCATCGTCTACTTTTTCATATAAAAGCATTTTACTTCCTTGTTTTGTATTTAACAAGGGTATTTTTTGTACAACTTTTGAATTGGCGGGTTTATTATATGAACTATTTAACAATATGCCTGTTGAGTTACTTTTTTTATAATATTGGTCAGCATCAGTTCCAATATCTCTACAATATTTTTTAAATGATTTATCGCTTAATCCTACTAAATTTACTATAATTCTATACTTCCCATTTTCTTTTAATATATTGTATTTATTGAAGTCTATTCCAGCAAATCCACCAGACTTAGCAAAAATAGCTGACTCTTGATTTGATGTGACATAGGTTGAAGTACGTACCTGTCTTCTAATTACGCTATCTTTAATCTCGGGCAATGATATAATCTCATTAATCATTTTATCACTTGGTTCATCAACAATGTCTAAATTAAGTGTAATATCATGACTGACTTCTTTATCATTCTTGGAGTCGGCTAAATTATATATCGAAATAATATTAATATAACCTGCTATTAAGATAAAACATATTGAAATAGATAGGACAGCTGTACGTAAACTTTTTTTATTAGCTGAAAATTGAGAACTTGCCAGTTCACCTTCTATACCAAATATTTTCTTGATTATTGAATGACGTTTTAGCTTTTTGATTTTTATAATTTGGGTATTCTGACGTATTCCAGAAATAGCTGATACTTTTGACACTTTTCTTGCAGGAATATATGCTGATAGTAAAACGGTAATTAATGACATTATTATGAAAAAAGCAATTACTATCCATGAGAAGGAAACATGTATATTATTATAATTTTCTGTAATACTGAGGATTCCATTAACTTTAGAGAAGACAATATAACTAAATATATATCCTATAATTAAACCAATTGGTAATTGAACAATCCATAGCAAAAATCCCTCATAAAGGACAGAATACTTGATTTGTCTTGGAGTTGCTCCTAGACTTTTTAGAATACTCAATTCTTTAATCCGATTGTTAGCAGATAGTGAGAATGCATTATAAATAATAAGAACAAATGCACCCATAACTAGTAAAAATAGGATTGCTACTATAGCTAAAATTATAATAAGCTGAGTACTTGTATTGCTTTTATCACTAATTCCATATAAAGTTAATAACTGGGTATTATACATAACTCCATACTGTCCATATTCGCCTTTGGTTAATCCAACAGATTTTGTAATATTAGGTAATGTCTTATATATTTTACTAGGATTCTTAAAACGTATATAAACTGTAAGCTCATCATTAGGTCGAATGTCTGAAACATTTAAATAGCCCATGGCAATATATCCTGGATAAGCTGAAATTCCAGAAATGTCTAATTCACCAACTATTGTATAAGTCTTAGTTTCTTTTATCTTAAAAGTTTCACCTGTCTGTTTATAATCTTGAGTTTTAATTACTTTATTATTTAACATACGATTTCCTATGGGAAGTGTTAACTTATCACCAATTTTATGTGTGGGATTATCTGTAAAGAATAATTTTGATACAACAATTTCGCCGGATCTTTTAGGAAGGTGACCTTTTATAAGAGTATTTTTCAAATTCATGTCACTCCAGAAATTTTTATCTGCATCTCTCATCAATAGATATGGACGTTTGAAATTAGAAAGTTCAGCAGTGACCCAATTTCCTTTAATCATCGTAGTTTCAATATCTGGATTTTTTGTAATATATTTTAATTTATCACCAGATATAGAGTCCCATAATTCTCCATGCCAATAACCTGTTTTTTCAACTGTTGATGTTACCTTTGCATCCCATATAGAATACATAAATATACATAATGAACACAATAATGCAGAAGCAATTATTATAGCAAATAATATGGAAATAGTATGTCTTTTATTTTTTTTATTTGGTGATATGTGTATTCATTCATAATGTTCATTTCTTGTTCACCTCGTCTGACACTATCTTTCCATCAACAATTTTAATTATCCTATCATCTGATAAGGCAATTTCTTTATCGTGTGTAATCATCACAATTGTTTGATTATATTCTTTGTTTGAAAGTTTCAGCAAGTCAAGAGTTGTTTTGGTATTTTTCCTATCGAGATTACCAGTAGGTTCATCAGCCAAAATAATGGCCGGTTTATGAATTAATGCTCGTCCTATAGCAACTCTTTGCTGCTGCCCACCAGAAAGTTGGTTTGGCAAATGATTAAGTCTTTGTGTTAAACCAAGCATATCTACAATTTTATCAAAGTCCTCTTGTTTAGGATTTACACCATCTAACAGCATGGGTAATAGTATGTTCTTTTCCACATTAAGTGTAGGAATTAAATTATAAGACTGATAAATTAATCCTATATTTCTTCGTCGAAATAAAGCTGATTCAGTTTCATTCATTGACGAAATATCTGTTCCTTCTATATATATTTTCCCTTTTGTAGGACGATCAACACCTCCTAATATATGAAGAAGTGTAGATTTACCTGATCCACTTGGTCCAATTATTGAAACAAATTGACCTTTACTTATTTTTAAATTTAGATTATCTAATGCAGTAACCTTTGTATCACCAATTCCATAGATTTTTGAAAGATTTTCTGTTTTTAATATGTTCAAAATATTCTCTCCTCTCTCTTTCTTGTCAGTTAATCCAAGTCTCTTTTTGAGAACAATAAACTGGATCCCATAATTGTAATTATTCCAATTAACAAAAATACAATTGAACACTTCATAACCTCCTCTGGTTTTGAAGTGAAATCAATTATAGTCTTACGCATATTTGTAAGAGAATATCTTGTGAAAACATCATTCCTGGTTAATAAAGCAAGCAGATTTGCCATGAAATTGCTGCCTGCCACCAGCAAGACAGAAACTATAATTGTAATGCCTTCGCTTTTTAATAGATAAGATAAGAAAGTGCCAATTCCTGCAGTACCCCAGAACATGCAAATCACCCCAATATTCATCCGAATAAACGCAGCTGTATCAACTTCTCCTAATTCAGATAATATTGTACATGATAATAAATTTAAAATTCCAAACCCCAATAGAATTATCGTAATAACAAAAGACATGGCTATATACTGTCCAAGAACCAATTTCCATCTTGCTATTCCATGACAGGCCATTTGCCGTATACTGCCATTTGAATATTCAGCAGTAATTAGGCAGGCTATAAAAATAGGGATGATATAGAAGATAAAATCCGCACCATAGGATCCTTGATAATTGGAAAATCCCGTTCCAGACATCTTCCCTTTTACCTTAAGAGAAACAGAAGCTGCAAAGGAAATACAATTCATTGCCAGCAATATAATTGATATGGCATAAAAGACCCTGCTTTTAAATATTTTATAGAATTCACTGGAAACAACATTCATCATTATTGATTGCCTCCCATCATCTTCAGGAAATATGCCTCTGTATCATTTCCTTCCATGCAAATTTTTGATACTAAAACACCATTCTCAACCAATTCCCTATTGATTTGTTCAGGTATATTCATGCAGTCATAAATACAGATTTTCCCTTCATCAAATACTTTGAAATCCGCACTGCCCATGTTATTTTTTAAAATATAGGCTGCTCTTTCAGAATCATCCACAACGATGGCAAGACATTTTTTACAGCGCTCTTCCAATTCCACCGCTTGAAATTCATCAACAAGTACCCCCTTATTTATGATCCCATATTTCGTCGCAATCTTGGCAAGCTCTCCCAAAATGTGAGATGAAATCAATATGGTAATTTCATTTTCACTATTTAATTTCAGCAGTAATTCTCTAATCTCTCTGATGCCAGAAGGATCCAATCCATTAATAGGCTCGTCCAAGATAAGGAAATCAGGATTGCCCAATAGGGAAATTGCAATGGATAAACGCTGCTTCATACCAAGAGAAAAGGCTTTAGTTTTCTTTCTTCCTGTATTTTTTAAACCAACCAGGCTCAGAACCTCATCCACATTGTCATAGTCCGTAATACCAATCAGTTTATCATAATAAATCAAATTTTCTCCTGCTGTCATGTCAGGATAAAGCGCAGGCTGCTCAATAACACATCCTATTCTTTTCCTGTTTTTCTGTAAGTCACCGCTTTCAAACAGCTGAATATCACCCTGATCCTGATAAACCAACCCACAGACAATTTTCATAATTGTTGTCTTGCCTGCACCGTTTTTCCCTATTAAACCATAAATATCCCCTTTTTCAATATTCAAGTCAACATTATTTACAGCTATTTGTTTTCCATACTTTTTAGTCAGACCACTAGTCTGTAATACCAGCTCCATATATTTTACCTCCTATTTTACGTAATTAAAATATTATTCAAAGCTATATTTAAATAATAAATAAAAGGTATTAAAATAGAGTTTAGAATTTATCAAGAAAGTACAAAGTTTGTAGATCAACTGTCCTGCATTTTATACCCTATTCCCCAAACTGTTTTTATGTATGCTTCTCCGTGTTTCAATTTATTGCGCAAATTGCTGACATGTACGGTAACCACTCTTTCATCCACAATACACTTCTCAGACCAGACACTTTCAAATATATTTTGCTTAGTAAACACTTTCCTGGGATTGCTAATTAACAATTCCAGAATGCTATATTCTTTTACGGTAAGTTCAATAGGCTCTCCTTTAATAGTTACAATATGATTTTCACTATCCAGAACTAAATCCTTGAATTGGAATATATTGGTTCTATCTGCCGCTGTGCTTTTGTTCGTTCTTCTCAATACCGCACCTACTCTCACAATTAGTTCTTCATTGTTGAAGGGCTTTGTTATATAATCATCTGCCCCCTCTCGAATCAATTCAAGTTTAGTATCCAAATCATCTTTTGCAGATACGCATATAACAGGAATTTGAAATTGTTCGTTAATCTTTGTTAAAATCTTTTCCCCGCTTAATCCCGGCAGCATCAAGTCCAGTAAAATCAAATCAAAAGACTCTTTTTCCAATAACAGAAGTGCTTCTGTTCCAGAAAATGCAGGTACAGACAAATATTTATTTTTTCTCAATAAAATTTGTACCATTTTATTAATTTTAGGATCATCCTCCACAATCAATATTTTATTCATCCTTCTCTACCCTTCTATAATTAATCTCATTCGAACAGCATATCCTGTTCCCATGCTTCCGTTTAATTTTTCTATTTCAATAAATTGATTATACTTTGTTAGGTTCATTACTTCAAATTCAATATAATTTAAAATTCAACAAGAAAAATTTATATGGCTGCCTTTTCTTTATTCATGGGTGGATTATGATTAATGATGTCTGCGTATGAAAAAGAGGTGATGTATTTATGTCAGAAGGATACTAAATATTGTTATTCAGCTTATTTTCAATTACTGCTATTTGTATAGTGGCACTATCTGATAAAACCTGTTTTAAATTAATTATCTCCTGGCTTTTCCTGAAATATGCTCAATATTTATTTTTATTACTTTCACTTTTGGATTTGCATTTTTCAAATATTCTCTGCCTTTTTTTATATATTCTTTCGAGTACTTTTTCAGCATCTCCAGCATGGCATCATTTTTTTCATTGCCCAAAACTTCAACTGCCCTTCCAAATACAATTACACTTTCATAATTTGTAGTGAACTTATCCGGCAGGACAGAGCTTTGTCCAACTACACAAAAGGAAACCTTATTATTATTTATTATATTATCCAATTTATGTCCCTGACTGGCACTGTGAAAATATATGGAACCATTAGCATAAACATAGTTTACCGGTACCCCATAAGCATATCCATCCTCACTTGCTGTAGATAAAATACCATACTGGCAATTTTTCAATATTTCTATAGCCTCAATATTCCCAATTTCTCTGTCTTTTCTTCTCATTTCTCTAAACATGATTATTCCTCCATATTATTAAAATATTAACCAAATATGCTATAATTAACTTCGTAAATATTATGAATTTTGAGGGAGAAAAAATGGCAAAAAAAATATTAACACTGAAATTGTTATAAGTATATTTGCTATTTCCGCTTATGATACGGATTATATCCTTGTCAAAAACAAGGATATAGACAGTGCCATAAAATCACTTGTTAAAGAGGGCTATGAAGTTGTGGATTAATAAATAATTACGATTCCATTTAAATTTTATTTTGCACTTTTAACAACAAATTTCCCGTCAATATAATTGATACACCCCGCATTGTACAATTCTTTTGGAATCACTTTATAAGTTAAACCGCTGGAAATCATAAAAGAGAGCATGCTGCTTTCTGACAACTTGGTCATGCCATTTTTCCTCAATAAATATGCAATTACCTCAGAGTATTCCGTAAATCCAGAATTTCTGTAGACAACAATACCTTTATGATATCTTCTATCCTTCACTCTTGGATCAATCACCTTAAGATCATATCCAAAATTACATATTATAGAATTCAACAGGAAAACATTCCATTCATATCCCCTTATATCAGGCAGTTCATTCCATTCATTAAAATTAATCAACGGCAGCACATTGATTTCCATAGATTTTGCCAACCTACCCTCGACCTTATGAATTATATCATCGTCAATATCGAACAGATCCTTCCGTACATACATGTCATACGATACCCTCATGTAGTCATTTTCAATATCGGCAAAAACAGAAGCTGCAGTTGCCGCAGACCATTTGAACCTTTCAGCTGCCAGGCTGTACTTTCTAAATGATATTCTATCTGTACTGTCAAGCATATGCATTACAATATTTTTTGTTGACATCCCATGCAGCATACCCTTCTGCCCAATATGAGGACGTCTAAAATCATACAGATCATTGAATAAATAAGCACATATGTAAAATAAGTTTATTGGAAATACAATATTGTTTACATCCATAAAATCTCTCAGCAGTTCTTTTGCAGTTTCATACAACATACCTTCACTGCAATACCCATTATTTTTATCCATAATATGCCGTATGATTGACCTCAAACAATTTATAACGCTGTCGTCGATGTCGACAATCTGTATACAGCTGTAATAATTATATTCCCATTGAAACAGATCTCTATCCGCACTTATTGCCCGAATGATCATCGTATCCGAAAATCCTGCAAACTTACCCTTGAGTTCATTTTTACTAACAGGTTTATTTTTCATAATAATAAATTTTTTAATACGTTTTGCCAAACTTCCAGAGGCACCGCCAGCTGACTTTTTCTGCAAATAATCTTTAAAATAATCATACTTATCCGGATAATACATCATTAAAACTCCGTGCAGAAAATTGTAGTTGTTTACATTGCTTGTCATCCTCAAGATTTTTTCAAATTTTGAGAATAATTCTGTATAGAATATAACCGATTCTTCCGATCTGTCGATATACTCTTCAATTTCATTTACAACAGACACATTTACATGAACATTTTCTTCAGCCGTAGCCATCCCACGGCCGCACAAAACCAGAAAATTTGATATTCTTGCACTCAATGCCCTATTGCTTTCAGGAAGTCCCAAATTGCCATACTCCCCCAATGCAATCTCTCTGAGTTTATCCAAATCCCTGCTTTCATATAATTTTATCCCTTTTGGAAACTCCCTTGCAACCAGCCTGGAACATAAATAACCATATGACTGCTTCCCTCTGACAGCAAAATATCCATACAGTCTGTATCCATGTTTCTGTATTAGGTTGACGAACTCACCATATCGCACATATGAAAATCCACTGTCAATCATTATTGTCTCAAGTTCTTCCAAATTTTTATATAAATCTTTTCCGTCCCCAACAAATTCTGCAGCAATTTGAAATATGACATCTTCCGTAGATCTTCCATCTTCTCTTTTAGCAACAAATACATCTGCAAAATCAAGATATTCCAGCTGTTTATTTTTAATGCACAATGAAACTAAAATCTTACCGTAATTATCATCATCATATATATCCAGAAGTTCCTGTGTTCTCACATATCCCTGCCGATCCATCAGCTGCCTTACAAGTAAATTTACAAAAGGTGATACCTTAAAATTAAAATTTTTTATAACCTGACGTACTCTTTCCCTGGTTATCCCCCTCTCATTGGCTATTTCCTGTAAAGTAAACCCCTTAGCACGTTTCAGGAACATTTTATATTCTTCTCTATCCGATAAATTTTTCAGCACTATTTCAAAAAGTCCTTCTAAATTCTCCCCAAGCTCCCTCTGAATACTATTGAACTTTTTCATATTCCCCCTGCAAACTATATCTTCCAATCGTTTTCTTGAAACACCCTTTAAATCTTTCAAATACATATATCCATTGTTTTCAAGAGTATGCAGCACATGCAATTTGACACCCAAAGCATTCAGACATTCTACATTTAAATCCAAAATACTCTCATCTATTTCATCAAACATAGTACCAACAATATCTTCAGTTCCTCCTGAAGAAGTTTTAACTGATAATTTAGAAAATTTTTTAAAGCGTATGATTATATTGTCAATTTTCTTTTTTCCAACACCCGGCACCTTTTTCAGTGTGGCAAAATCAAAATATTTTAAGTCACTAATATATCTAAAGCCCTGTGATGCACAGTATTTGACGAAAATATTATAGAAATTTTCTGAAAACGCTTCAGATATTTTAACTTCACCATTTACATTTTGACGGCCAGCTTCTCTATCATCTAAACGAAACGGATATTGTAAAAACATTGTTTCATCATATTCTCCACCAAACTCCCTGCGCACTGACATCAGCATCCCTTTCCATTAACTTCAATTTTATTTTTATTAGTTAGCCAGTTCCCATAGATTATTTCGAGAAAAGTGGTATGAAATCCTCCCTGATCATAAATTAATCAACTTTCCCTGCATTCTATCTGAACTGGTGAAATCAACATTACTCCACAAAAAATTTGATTCTGGCGTTTTTTATTTCATTCCATATCCAGTTCATCAAAATCAATTTCATTCAACAAATCCTTCAGCTTCAATATTTCCTCTTTATTTAAAGTTATCCCCTTGCCCATTTTCTGATGATTTTCATCCCAGTCTCTAATATCCATCTTCGCCTTTCTGCCGTTCCAGCTCATGACATTGACTTCTTTTTTCCATCCTCTAGAGCCTTCAGACAAAATTCCCAGACTTTTGACAATATCAAATTTAATATCTGCCATTTGAATCCCTCCTTTTTACAATTTACAACATTTTAATTTATATAAGTCAATAGAAATAACAATATTTTAGAAAATACATAGATAGACTTTTTCGCTAATCCCCACTTAAAATATAATATTAAAAGTAACGTCCTTTAAATTTTCTATAAAAGCTTTATTACTTAAAATTTCATCATGTTCTTCAACTGAGCCATCAAGTGCATTCCTTGTATATTTAACTCTTTTCTCATCCCTGAATCTTATAGCAGAACAAATATTCTGTTCATTACTCATATTTTAAGTATTTTGCCTTTAAATCCACTATTATATAATAAGTTCAGCCAAATTTTATAGTCTTCCAATTCTTCCATCGATTGACCTTTTTCAATATATCTCTTGATAAAACTTTTCAACTCACCAATTTTATATGAGGTATTAATAATAAATCATAATTCATCAATATTTTTTCTACACAAATATCTTTATTTATATTTATCAAAAAACTAACTGTATTATTATCAAGGATCCCAATTTTCTTAGGAGCATCGGAATTTAAAATTTCAATGAATTTTTCTATCTGAATCAATTCCATTATTAAATTCTCCTTTCATTAGATCCTTGAGTTTATTCAAAAATTTCAAATTATCCTTATGATAATCAACATCCGGTTCCTTTTTTGATAGCAATTCTATTTTTTTATCTAATCCACCAAAACTTATTATATTAGATGGTTTAACCAAATCAGTATCCAATTCCAGTTTTTCAAATAATTCAATTAGATTTTCTGGCTTCTTATCGAAATTCTCAATTACAAGCCTTTTTAATCCAATATCATTGAATACATCTATAGCATCCTCATATAGCTGAATTAATACAGCCTTATAAGGTGCTTTAAATACATTCATGCACCTGACAATTTTATTTATAAATTTATCATTTTCCAGTGAATAATAATATCTATACACATCACCCAACAACATTCTAGCAGCAAAATAATCTGCTTTTCTCTCATTCAGTTTCATTTTTTCTACCTGTATATTGTGCTGTCCTTTAACTATAGAATTATCATAAAATAAATGAAATATTTCATGCCATGCAACAAAAAATTGATAAACTCAAGGCTGTGCTGAGTTAATAACAGGTATTTTTAAATTATTCCTAATAAATATGGCTCCTCCCCAATATTCATCATCTATGGGCACTTGTATTAAATTATAATTTTTTTTGAGAACTTCAAAGGCTAATTTATCAGAACCCGTTATTCCAACCTTGTTATAATTAATAAAAAAATCTTTTTTAAAATTTTCAATTTCATCATTTATTTTTTTATTTGCTTCTATAACTTCATTTAAATTCTGAGAAGTTATATATTGAGACATATTTATCAACCTACCTATTTTCATTATAGACTTCATAAAGATCTATTATATCATCCAAAAATCCAAACATTTTTTTAGCACTGTCACTTAACTCATATTCCTCTGGTGCATTATCAGATGCTACAATTCTAAGTTTATTTTCTGATTTCATACATTTGTAGTTTATCAATTCTTCAGGTCTTATATTAAAGGTCGCAATAATTTTATTTACATGTTTTTTAAGTGTTGTATTATTGTCTATTTCACCTTTAATCATTTTATCAATAGTTGGCCTGGAAATGCCAGTTAATTTTGAAAAAGATGACTTGGTATATCCATTATCTTTAATAAATTGAATAATATTAGAACCTACTTTATATCTATTATTATACATATAAATTTTACAATACTTTTGGGCTATATCCATCATATTATTACCTCCTCATAAAATAATATTGCTATTATCAATTCACAATGATGCTGTCTAACCGGATTACACAAGTGCTGTATATCCATTCACAGCCACCAGCAAGATATTCTGTTTGGATTAATGCTAATTATACAGGGCTGCAGTCAGTAAATTTCTTCATTACTCTCGAAAGATGGTAATTTTGTGAATAAATTACATTAATTATCAACTCTATTTGTTAGTATTGATAACAGAATATTTACTGTTTAAATTTCGAAAAGATTACCAGCTATAAAAAATCTTTTAATGTCCTTGATAAAAATGATAATATTATTTATCTTTATTCATTTTCTATTTTCCCAAATTCACTTATCTGTTCCTTTAATATTGCTACATTTTTAAGTAAGCTTTCCAATCCACCAATAAATAATTTCCATATAGCTATAAGATCATCTATAATATCTTCAAATTTCATTTGTTTTTCTAGCGGAGCGGCTGAAGTAATTACGTAATTCAATTTCTTTGCATTTTTTATTCCCAGTTCTTCATCTATTTGCAAAAGCATTTTTCGTGTTAATGGATCTGGTTTTTTATATTCAAAACTTTCTAGTGGAATGCAATCTATTCCTGGATTGCTTCTATGTGTAAAAGGATTCCTGATTTCTTTAAAGATCTTCACATGTTCATCAGTATTAAATTGTTCCATAATATTTTTTATTAATTTAAATTCATCATTATTAATCCAAAAGATATTATCATTAGAAATATCAATAATTTTTAGTCCTTTATTAATTTTATCAAAACTAACTTCATTTCTTTTTAGGTTCCTTAATTTTTTTGTCTTTTTTATCTTATTATTAACATAAATTTTTATTTTTCTATTAAATACTTCATAAATTAAGAAGGCTAACTTTTCTCTAAAAGTAAATAAATCATATACTGTTAATTTTAAATAACGCTCTCTATTCACAAATTTTAATGTACCACTCAAAGGTTTGGGAAATTTATTATATATTCTGTCATATGCCAAGCATAATAATAGTTCTACAATTATATTACCCTTTAAAAATTCTATTTCCTGCAGCCAAGCATAGGTATTAGCAGTATACTTCCTGCTATTAATAATATTTCTTTCTGGTTTATAAAGTATTTCTCGTTCAACTAATTTATAATCTATATTAGCTATAATATTCTCTTTAAGTATGTCTTCAATTGCGTCATATAGTTTATCTTGAATACTTAAAAATTCTTCTTTAGAAAATGGATACTTCATTTTATTTACCACCTAGTTTATTATTTCATAAATTTAATTACTCAATCATTGTATATTCCCACAACATTAATAACTCTATATTATATTTGAATTCCTTAATTTAAACTAAAATCATTCAAATTAGTATGAATTTTCCATATTCATATTTGTATAATCTGCTCTGAAGTAAAGCTTAAAATCACTTATTTTAATGTTATATTCTTTAAGCATTTTAATTATAATATTTCTTATGGAATTACTGCTCATATTAGTCTCTACGTATATGCTACCTGAAATCATTTCTGGTTTTCCTTATCCCTTTACTACTAATTGAAAAATATTTATTTTTCTTACCATTCATATTAGGTTTATTTTCAAATTGTAAAAATTTTTTCTTATCTTTACAAAAAGTATCTCACAAGTTTTTAAAAATACTTCCTGCCACGTCTTAGCTTCAATAAGTTCCTCCCCGTCAATTTTAAATCCAAAAGGCCTTATATGAGTAAAATTTTCATATAATGTATGCTCTACTTTATTATCAACAATATATTTTTCATAATTAGGCAAAGATTTTATACTACTATTTTCTGGATCATCTTCTTTAAAAGTTCCATCTTCTTCTATTCTCGTAAAATTAATTATCTTATCAATTTTATTTTCATAAAAATTAATCGATTTACCAATGTCAATATATCTTTCAGCACTTGAAAAATCTCTATTTAAATAAGCTTGACCCATTTTATCATTAATCCTATTTATAAGGTCATCAATAGTATCCATTAAGAGTCCTAAACTTTCAGAAATATCTATCGACTTATCTGGAAAATCATTTTTTATAACATTTAAAATTTCTTTAAGCTTCAATATAACATACCCCCTTGCAATCATTACTGTATAATTACTTTATTCACTTAAAATAGCTATATCCCTGCTAAATATTACAGCAGCATATAAGAATTTAATTATCATATTCTTTTCAGTTTCTTCTAGATTTGTCTGATTCATTACTTTTCTCACAAAAAAGTGTATCAATAATACAGTAAATTTATCCAACTGCTATATACTAATTTTTTCTCCAGCCACTTTCGCCGCATAAATAGTTTTAGCAATATTTTCAGGAGCAACAATCACAGGCCACCAAAAAGGTCTATGACCCCAACCTTCTGCATTCTCTGTTTCCTGAATCAGCATAAGTACAGGCACGTTAATTGCTAATTCCTTAGCTATATCTAAAGGTGCTGGTGTATCCGGTGAATCAGATAAAGTTTTAATTCCTCCGTGCTTTTTATATTTAGATAAAGTTCTTTTAGTACGAACTATAACGGGAATATTTTTGCTGTTATCTGCCATATAACGCAATATCATAAGGAACTCATCTTCCGGGATAAACCTGCTGTCATCTACATCCTTATCAATAGCAGAATAAGCAATATTTATTAATTTCTCAGCGTTTTTAATAGATACCATTACTCCATCAGATTTTTCACTGATATTGAAATCCTTCAAGTATTTCTTCATAGTATTATTACACCCTACTGATATAGTTTTGATTTTTGGAGTAAATCCAATCGGTAAGATTCGTTTTTGCGATTCGAGCAATATAATATCTGAAATACGTATTTTTGCTGGGGAACAAGGCCTTATACCACCGACTCCATAAACATTATCTTGATATTTTTTCGTAATGAAGTATACACCATTTCCCTGTTTACCCTCTTTAATATCCTCACGCAAAACACTATCAATTTCAGTAATTTTTTCCATGTTGCTGTGTATTCGAGAAGTCGTATAAAATCTTGTCACTGGAAGCAATGCTTTACGATATCCAAACATTCTGGAATGTTGCAGTACAGTGTCTTGTTGCATAGTTTTTGGATTTCTTCCATAATAAAATCCAATCATATTAGGAATGGTAACCCCTCTGTCTAAAACCTGACCTCCAACAAAGATGGAACATGGTGTAGTTAAATTAAGTTCGCCAGTTTCTTCATTCAACAATATATCTACATCCTGATCTGCGTTCACAACATTAATACTATAATACCCTCTATCAATATAGGAATAAAATTCATTTCTAATAAATGAATAATCCGGCATAGTATAACCATATGCGGTAACGGAAGATGAGATATCTTTAAAGCTTTCTCGCACCAATTTCTCAATAATTGTTAGAACATCCTTACTTCTATTTTTGATCTGTTGAATAAAAATTTCAGCAACATTCTGCAAATTCACATGAGAATTTTTTTGCGTTGCAGTATGAATTACATACGCATAATGATCTTTTTTCTTATAGAGTTTTCTTAGAACAATAGCTCCAATAATAAAGTTAACAATTCCTTTTTTGAAAACTGTCAGTTTATCTTCCCTAATTAAAATCTCTTCTTCCTTAAAAGTACGTCTATCTTCAATTTTAGATTTTTTACCTTTCCGTTTCTGATCAGAAACAATATCACCTTCATCTTGACTTATAGGCTCAAATAACAATGAAGCTGGATGAGTTTCATCTCTACTGTCAATAAAATAATACTCACCACCAATATATCCTTTTCCATGAGGAACAAGGACGGTTTTTAATGGTTTTATAGGCTGTAATGGACTTGTTTCATCAAAATCAGGCTGTAAATACAATGCATAAGGTGTAGCTGTAACTTCAATAAATACACACCCATCCAATGTACCTCGCATTTCATTAACTTTAGATGAAACAGTTCTTAATGTGAATTTATCAACACCCTTAATTTTATTATATCCAATACCAGTGGTATCAGCTTCATCATCTATAATAAGGCATTTTTTATTCTCATTAATTGAATAATTATTTATAAATTCAATCAACCGATCTATATTATTTTTTTCCTTTTTTGCTACAATAATATTCTTTTGCTCAAGCTGATAACCACTAATTCGTGTATTTGCTTTCATAATATCTGTAACAACTACTTCATACTCATCTATAAATGATTTGAACTCCTTTTTCATTCGTGAAATAGTTTGTTGTATAAGTGCTCTGCTGTTCTTCGTGAGAATAAAAACCATGTCAAAACTATTATCAAAAGCAAGCGAAATCACACCAATAAAAGCTCTTGTCTTGCCACTTTGTATTTTTCCAAGCATCATAATTGGTTTGTTTATTTTTTCCTGTGAATCCAGCCAAGTGTCATCAATACAATACTTGCAAGTGTCTTCTATACATTTTTTTAATTCTTCATTATAACCTGTACCTTCTGCCTTTTTATAGCTATAAAATTTCCCATCTGTCTTCATTAATAAAATACCCTCCATTTATCAATACCAAATTTTATTTTTTACCTCCATATAATTCACAAATAGCCCTATATTATTAAACTCTATACTTACTTTCATTTTCTGCAACTTTCCCATAATCCGCATATGCATGTTTTTCCACACTACATACAACACATTAATTCAGCTTCAAATTCATCTATACCACTGAAATTAACACTTGATCCTTCCCATCTCATCAAGAAATGCCGGTCGTCTTCTGTAGATATTTCTAAGTGCATCTATAATTTCTTTTGCTTTCCCTTTCCCAGCTATCTTTTTGTATCTCTTTATAATTTTACAAACTTCTTTGTACTGCACCCTGTTTGAGGCTGATCTTGCTTTTTCCCTAATATCTTTTTCATATAAACTTACAACTTCTCCTGTTCTTTCTTGAATAAGAGTTTTTTGTAGGCAGTATACCTTATCTCTTTCCATTTTAACACCAATTCGGCATGATTTTTATCCTGTTTTTCACCTTCAAGAGCCGAATCTATAACTTTCAAATAGTTTTCTGCCTTCATGAACTTATCTATCAGCATTTTTCTGAAAGATGGAAATTCAATGTTCTCCTCCATAAATTTTTAGGAAATAAATCTCTCTTACCTTATATTTTTGCACTACTGAATTCATAAACTTCTTACACCCATTGATTTCCCATTTAAAATTTCATTTAACTTAAAATAAGCAGCAGCCTGACGCCTATATATTGGCCCAAAATCATAGAGGCAATCACAATTTGGGTACAGTATTTCTTCACTTTCACCTATTTTTATATCTACACTATACTTGTCGTTTACTTATACTATAAAAAAATATTCATTATTATCCATTTTATGGGGCTCGACTATGTTTTCATTAATATAATAATTATATCCTCTATTCAGTATCTTTATATCAACATAATTTTCAAAATTATTTCTATTCATTTTGCCATAAATCACCATTTCCACTACAACTCCAGTCAACTATCATATTTGAATCTCTCATTCTAGTCTTCTTGCCATTATAAGCAATTAGACAAGCTTTGGCAAATGACTTCCAATTTTGTTTTTTAAATTTCAATATCTCATCAAAACTAAAGTGCAGGATATAACATTCAATATTTTTAAATGTCCATGGGCTTGAAATATTAGTTAATCGTTCCTTTGAAATCATATATCTCAAATCATATATATTATTTTTAGGATAAATTATCTGAATCCTCGGTTTCTTTCCATCCGGGAAAGATAAAATTCTATAATTCATTATATTCATAGATATGTTTCTGCTTTTTAAGAGCTTAAATTTACAAGAGTTTCTTATACTTTCAGGTATATTTTTTTTAATTAGATCATAAATTTTAAAAATTTCCTGTTTAAACTTTACCATATTAAATTCATCCATCATTAAATTTAAAGCTTTATATTCTGAAATATCATGAACAATTTTATCACTTTGATCGTATTTCTTACTACTCGCAGTTTGATTCTTTTGTTTATATTGATGACTTTTCTTCTGTTTTATAATTTTTTTATCCATTTTAATAACTTGTTCCTTTATATTATCCATCTGATTTTTATTTTTTTTAAAAACATTAAGTTTCTTTTCTATCAAAGCTATTTTTTTATTATTTATTACACCGGCTTCATTCCATAAATTATTTATGTCTTTTAGCATATTACTCAAATCGTCTTCAATTAAAACACCATATTCTAAATTATTGTACATACCACCTTGAGTAAAATTAGCTGAAGTCAATACAGCTTTCTGTTTATCAATAATATAAATTTTGGCATGAAGATTAGAATAATATCTCACTTCCGAGTTTGGATTTTTAACTAACTTACAAATTGTATTTACATCTGAGGAATTATTTAAAAAATCCTCCAGAGAAAATCGTGTTAATATTCTTATTCTTATTTTATTTAAGTCATAAATCGTATCTATTAAAGGGTTACTTGAAATATACGGTGAAACAATTATAACTTCATTTTTTGCCTTAACTACTAAATGTTTTAATTCTTCTCCAATTGAATTAGATATACCATGATGATTATACAAAAATTTTAAATTCATTATAAAATGATCCCCTATTATTAGTTATTATTCAATAAATTATCTATAACTGTTTGTTCTTCTTCCTCATATTTTTTCCTTACTTGTTTATGTTTTAACAATATTCTTTTGGAATTTTTATAATACCAATAAATTCCATATCAACAGTTCAAAGCCTGTACATCTCTCTCATCCTGTCTATGGTCTCTATCATTTCTTTCCTGAATTTATCCGAGCCCAGTACCTCTACGGAATCTCCCTGGCTCAAGAGCCACATTTTTATTCCCCTTCCAAATACCTTGGTTTTCACTATATACTCGCCCGGTTTTTCCCTTATTATTCTGGCATTGGGCAGTTTGTCCAGAACTGCCTCTATAGATCTGCCGGTGTATTTGAACTTCACTCTTTCAAGTTCACCTGCCTGCATAAACTGAATAAGCTTTCTGAACTCCCCATCTTTAAACCTCCTTCTGTAATCCTCTTTATATTTTCTAGCCGTGACAGTCAAATTTTCAATTCTGTCCACTCTGTAAATAGCGGGGAATTCATAACTTGCCCCTTCAATAAAAGCTATAAGATAAAAATAATATTCAGAAAACAATATTCCCTGAGGATAGACAAATCTTTTGGAAATTTTTCTCTGCAGTTTTCCGTCTGTTCCGATTTTAAAGTATCCAATCTCCAGTACGCTTTTATTCTTTATTGCAGAACTTATTTTCCAAAGACTGTCTAGAAGCTCCTTCCCATGTCTTGGAGGAACATAATTCATGAATTCGTTCCCTATTATATATTTGATATTTTCTTTGTCTCCGCATATGCAGTTATCGAGGAGTTTATCGATTATGCCCTTTATTTCCGTTTTTATGAAACCCCTGCTTTCCAAAAGTACCTTTGAAACTGCAAGGACTTCTTTTTCATTCAAGTTTTTATCACAGCTTCCCTTTAAAATATATCCCCCTTTTTTTCTGTCGGATACGATCTCCTCTCCGAAGTATGTGTTTTCTACAAAATCCTTTATATTTTTAATATATCTATAAAACGTCCTTTCATTAACGTGAAATTTATATAATATGTCATTCTTTACAACTACTTTTCCCTCTTTTAATTTGTCGTAAATAAATAACAATACATCAGATCTAAATTTCTTCATGCTGCAGTCCTTCCTTATATTCCCAGAATACTTTGCCAGCTAATTATAAATATATTTTCATAATCTTTTCTTTTTATGTAATTTATCACTATACATCTTAAAATCAGCAGTTTTTATCAAACTTTCGACAGACATTTTATGACCTTTTTTATATTCGCAAAATCCAAAACTCAAGCTTAAATTATAATTTTTGCTATTTTTATTAAATTTTTTCAATCTTCTGTCAATTCTGTTCCAAATTCTATAAGCTTCTTTAATTGTAGTCTCCGGAAAAACCATCAAAAATTCGTCACCGCCCATCCTAATTATAAAATCAGTTTTTCTAATGCTTTCCTTTAAAATCTCGGCTGTATCTATTAAAACTTTATCCCCTTCCTGATGGCCAAATTTATCATTTATTGTTTTCAATTCATCTACATCAACAAAGCAGACAACAAAATTTTTATTACCCATCTTTGAAACATTGAATTCCTTATTCAGCAGCTCCAGACCGGATCTCCTGTTCAACACTCCAGTCATGACATCCGTACCTGCATAATAATTCAACCTTTCTCTTTCCATGCACAATCTTTTAAGCATGATGTCCTTTTCCCTTAAAATCTTAATGAGAGTTTCCCTGTCCATATCTTCATAATTCACGCAGTACCCCTTCCTTTGACATTTATATATCACACTTTAATTATATATTATGCTAATGACATAGACTGTCAGTAACGGCAAAATTTCTTAATAAAAATCCAGTTAAGGCAAGCAAAAGCCACACTTAACTGGATTTTTCAACTTTCCATTTTTTCTAGCTCCCGGAGGTTTTCTTCCACCCAGGTTTTTGTCATACTTGAGAACTCAATCCAAAACATTGTTTTGGCATTGTGCTTTACAGAACTTTCCCAAGTCGGAACCCAGCTGCAAAGGTGATCCCTCAAAAATTTCTCCTCTGCACCTAAAATTTTCATGACGTTTTTCAAATCGCCCCGGAAGCCAAGATCACAAAGCCTTGACATAAACGACAATTCAAAAGCCAGATGATCTGCCGCTTCTTTTGGATTCACTTCCAAATCAAATTCATGGTAAAACATTCTTACAGAAAGTTCCGACCTTCCAAAAATCAACCTGTCGCGGCTTTCATAGGTGGATTCCCAGAGAGGTGCCAGAATATGCGAAGGTCCAAAAAAAAGTCTATAATAGTCTTCTATTAATTCTCCAGTATATTTGGAATTAAAGTTGTCTTTAGATATTTCATTCAATATTGCCCGGGCTTCCGGATACAGATTAGAGTTTTCAAGTTTCTCAAGCAAATCAGTATTTTTTAAAATATCAAATCCGTCTTTTAAATTTCCCCTGTAAAGCAGAGACATTGTAGAATATACAGCTTTTCTTTCTCTAAACCACAGCTTAATATCATCCATTGTATAAAAATCTCCTTATTTTTTTACTGCATCCCTGTGGGGCGAAATGACCAGGGCAGGCTCTGTGATATGACTTCCGGGCATACCCTGTACTTCATTCACCTTCCCATATCTTTCCCTAATCAATTGCAAAGGTCCATATTTTAAAGCTCTCATAGGGCATGCAGCTACACAGGCAGGTTCCTTGCCCTCATCCAGCAAATCCATACAGAAATCGCATTTTCTAACCTTTTTGATGCGCTCGTCATACTGAGGTGCCTTGTAGGGACAGCTTTTTATACACCTGCGGCACCCGGTGCATTTTTCTTCACAAATATAAACAATCCCATCTCTTTTTCTCTTTCTAATTGCCCCTGTAGGACAGCTTTTCATACATGCAGGATCAAGACAATGATTGCAGCTAATTGAAACCCAGAAAGCATATACCTGAGGGAAAACGGCACTGCCCCTTTTTTTATAATTTCCACCGGATACTTCATACACCTTCCTGAAATTCTGTCCTACTTCAAGATTATTTTTATCTTTACAAGCTATACTGCAGGTACTGCACCCCGTACAGCTTTTTTGTTCAAAATAAAACGCCAGTTGTCCGCACATTCTAAAACCCCTTTCAACATGCTTTATACTTTTTTTATTTCAACCAGACTCGTATGGGATGGATTCCCAAAAGCCAGCGGAGTGGGCTTATATCTGGTCAAAACATTTATACATCCACGCCTGTCAGCTCCATTTTTATCCGGAGTCCACCAGGCTCCCTGAGGTATTGATGCAACTCCAGGCATAATTCTGGCAGTGACTTTTACAGGTATTATGACAGTCCCTCTGGAGTTAAACACCTTTACCATGTCCCCATCTGAAATATGCCTCACTCTTGCATCTTCACAATTCATAAAAACCTGCTGCCGCTCAACTTCCTCCATCCAGCCCATATTGTCAAAAGTGGAATGTACTCTCCTTTTGGAGTGATGGCCTATACATTGAATCGGATATTTCCTCGAGATGGGATCCTCAGGGCCTTCCCATGCAGAAATATATTTAGGAACTGCAGGTATTTTTTCGGGATTATTCATCCCCCACAACCTATTGGAAAAAATCTCTATTTTACCGGAAGGAGTTGGAAAAGGGTCGTGCAGCGGATCCTCAATCTGCTTTTTAAAAGCAATAGAAGGCTTTTCATAAGATCTGCGGTATATTCCTTTCTTCTTAAATTCACTGCAGGATGGAAAATCAGGATTCTTCTTTGCCGTCTCTTCTATAAGATATTCCACCCATTCGTTTAAAGATCTTCCCTCTGTAAATCTGTCAAAAAGTCCAAGCCTCTTGGCCAGTTCACCTATCCAGTCATATCCGTTTCTGCACTGGAATACAGTATCCACTGCCTTATTCATAAACAGGAGATAACTGCCGACGTCCCAGGGTGTGACAATATCCTCCCTTTCCATCATGTCATCTGAAGGCAGTATTATATCTGAAAACTTCGCACTTGCAGTAAAGAACTGATCATTGGTGACAATAAACTTCACAAGATCTTCATCTCTCAAGATTCCCGCGGTACCGTTGGAGTCCGTATGCTGGTTTACAAGGCAGTTTCCACCCAGATTGAAAATAAGTTTTATACTGGAAGACAATTTTTTTGCCCCTCTGACACTTAAATCAGCTCCCATACCCTTTCCCCTGACTATGGCATCTGGCCAGCTAAACATGGAAATTTCGCTTTTATTTGGATTGTAATATGGAATTGATGCTGCATATATGTTCTCTACCGGATATCCCGTACCCGATGCCCATCCTCCGCTGATACCTATGTTGCCGGTCATAGCTGCCAAAACAGTTCCGCCTCTTGCCACCTGTTCCCCATAAGCATGTCTTTGAGGGCCAAACCCCTGAATAAGTGCTGCCGGTTTAGTCAGCGCATACTCCCTTGCCAGCTCCACAATGGTCTCCCTTGGAATTCCGGTGATGGTTTCCGCCCAAGCGGGGGTTTTAGATATTTTGCTCCCGTCTTCTCCCAATATATAATTTTTATAGGAATTCCCTCCGGGAATGCCCGAAGGCATATGTGACTCGTCAAAACCAACGCAGTACCTGTCCAGAAATTTTTGATCCTGAAGGTTTTCCTCTATCATAACGTAAGCCATGGCATCCATCAGGGCATTATCCGTAGTGGGCCTGACAGGTATCCATTTATCCGCCAGAGCAACTGCCGTATTAGAATATATGGGATCTATGCTTATTATCTTAGCTCCTGCATTCCTTGCCATTTTAAGATAATATGCGGTATTGGTACCATGTATGGTATCCGCAGGATTAAACCCAAGCAGGATAATCAGTCTTGAATTAACCCAGTCTTCCCTGCTGTTACCAGTATATATTGTTCCAAAAGTATATGGAGTAGCCGTCTGAGTACAAGCCGTACTATAGTTTCCATAATATGATAAATACCCTCCATACATTCCAAGAAGCCTTTTCATCCATGCTTTTTCCGAAAGCTTTCCTTCATTTCCCGTAGCATACTGAATATATATGGAATCAGGACCGTACTTATGCATTATCCTCTTCAAATTATCAGCGGTAATATCCAGTGCCTCCTGCCAGGTTATAGGCTTGAACTTTCCTTCACCGCGCTTTCCTATGCGCTTCATGGGGTATTTAAGCCTGTCACAGTTGTATATTCTATTGCGATAAGCCCTGCATCTCAGGCATCCTCTGAGCTGCGGAACTTTTTCCGTATCAGGAATATCGTCTTCCGTGGATATTCTCACAATTCGGTTGTATTTTACATGTGCTTTTATAACACATCTCCCGCCGCAGTTATGTGAACCAGAAGTGGAAACTATTCTCTCCCTCTCATCATGAGCATCTTCAGATGAGAAAGTATAGAAACCGTCTCTCTGACAGGATTTTTCTATAAATTCAAGGGTATTTTTATCTATATTCAAAAGTTTTATTCTGTCAATTTTCATCTGGCCTTCACCTCTTTATAATTTGTTATCAGAAGCTCTGTGATTTTTCCCCTTTTACTTCCCGTAGAATTTATATTTCTTTTGGCATAAACCCTTTTTATATTGAAATCAGAATATAAATCGTCAAAAAAAGTATCACTCTCATCTAAATTTTTGGGATCCGAATTACTCAACATTAGTTTTGCGCCTTTGACATCCATCAATTTATAAAAATCCCTTAACAAAATCTGTGACTTGTCATTGAAACTGCTCCTGCTGTAGGAAGTAAATCCCCCAACTGTCACAGGCCTGTACGGGGGATCAAAGTATACAAAAGTACTGCCGTCAATATATTCATTCAGCTCATCAAAGTCCCCATTTAAAATCTTAACTTTAAATTTCCCGTCTTTATTTTTTAAATTCAACAGTCTGGAAATTTCCATCAACTGTATTTCATTAAAAAAACTCGGATTTTCATATTTTCCAAAAGGCACATTGAAATTACCTTTTGAATTTTCCCTGTACAGACCGTTGAAACATGTCTTATTTAAAAAAATAAAGTATGAAGCCGATTCTATACTGCTGCAGCCATTATTGAATTTGCTTCTTATTTCATAAAATAATTTTTCCTTACCTTCAATATCCAGTTTCAGATACTCGGATCTCAATCTCTGCACTTCAAAGATTAAATCCCCCGGTCTGTCCCTGATAATCTCATATAAATTTATCAATTTGAAATTTATATCATTTATAATATAATATTCAAAATAATCATTTTCCAGGAAATAAAAAAATACAGCACCTGCTCCTACAAAGGGTTCGACATACTTTTTAAGCTGTCTTACATTTTGAGGCAGTTCTGCAATTATTTCATTTAGAAGCTGTGTCTTTCCTCCCGCCCACTTTAAAAATGGTTTTATATTAAAATTTTCATTTTCCATGTTTAAACTCACCTTATTATGATTTTATCACATTTTATGATATTTCCCATGATTTTTATTCTTGTCTTGACTTCACAAAAATATTTTGTTAAACTTAACTTTAAGTGAAAATTTAGGCTATTAATGTTGAAAGTAGGAAAAAAAGGTATAAATTAAACCCATATGTCAGCATATTAAAGTCCGTTAAAAAAAAGGAGAGTCCCATGTCAAAAAATATACAAAATCACCGATATATAACTGGATTGGACGGGCTCCGAGCTTTTTCAGTACTAGCTGTAATGGCTTACCATTTCAACTTTAACTGGGCTGAAGGAGGCTTTTTAGGAGTTGATATATTCTTTGTGATATCCGGTTATCTCATAACATCCAGCATTTTAACTCAAAAAAGTGAACTCAATTTCAGTTTGCGTAGATTTTGGATCAGGCGTATTCGAAGACTGCTGCCAGCCGCCTATATAGCAATAACTGGTATTTTTATTTGGGCAACAATGTTTAAATCAGAAATAGCAGCCACACTTAAAGGTGACGCAGCAGCTTCCATTTTTTATGTAAGCAACTGGTGGTTTATTTTTCATAAGATCTCTTATTTTGACAGTTTTGGATCACCTTCACCTTTGAAAAATCTCTGGTCGCTGTCCATAGAAGAACAATTTTATATCATATGGCCCCTTATGCTGATAGCAGGTATAAAGATTTTTAAAAAAAGGGCAAAGCTTTCTAACGCTGTGTTTATAGCAGCATTGTGTTCTGCAGTACTAATGGCCGTACTATACAAACCGGGAGAAGATCCGAGCCGTGTATACTATGGGACAGATACACGTGCATTTGAACTTCTTATAGGCGGCTGGCTGGCTATCATATATCCTATTAAAAAAACATATAC
Source organism: uncultured Clostridium sp. (assembly GCA_903789665.1). Classification (GTDB taxonomy): domain Bacteria; phylum Bacillota; class Clostridia; order Clostridiales; family Clostridiaceae; genus Clostridium_B; species Clostridium_B lapidicellarium. Next base: position 48,794 of record CAIFEX010000014.1, on the reverse strand, counting down.
TGGAAAAATTTCCACCAGGCAAAAAAATAAACTGAATATCACAAGTGCAATTACCCTCTCTATTTTTATCATCAGTGTCGTTTTTGTGAATGAATACAATTCATTTCTATACAGAGGCGGTATGCTGCTTTTTAGTTTAAATGCAGCCGTACTCATAGCATGCATCTGTCATTCCAAAAGCTATCTTGGACATTTACTTTCCTGGAAACCTTTAAGCTGGATTGGTAAAAGATCCTACGGAATCTATCTCTGGCATTACCCTATTATTGTTTTAAGTACTCCAATTTACGAAATGGGAAATCCAACTTACTGGCGTGCCGGTTTGCAGTTGGCCGTCACATTTATTATTGCTGAAATTTCATATCGGTTCATTGAAATGCCCATCCGTAAAAATGGATTCCAAAAAACTTTCAAAAAATATTTGTCGGGCAATATTGCCAGTTCAAGAAAGCCGGCTTTTTCCAGATTAATTTCAGTTATGATACTGATGACTTTAGGCGTCGGACTTCTGACAGCCTGTGTTAAAAGCATCCACATGGATAAAACTCAGGCACATACAGGTAATAAGGCAGGGACAAACAGTTTACAGCAGCCTCAGACAAATAAAGAATCTGGGACAAGCACTTGTAAAAATGGCAGTTTAAATTCTCCGCATTCCGTCAACCCCTACAGAAAAGTACTGGCCATCGGAGATTCCATCATGCTGGACATTACCCCGAGTTTAAATAAAAGATATTCCAATTTTACGATTGATGCCAAAGTTGGAAGGCAGCTCAATGAAGCAATAGGACTGGCATCTTCCTATACGGAGTTTAATAATTCAAACAACGCAGTCATACTTGAACTGGGAACAAACGGTTATTTTACAGACGCTCAGATTGACAAGCTGATTAAATGTTTTTCCAAATCTCACATTTATCTAATAAATACACGTGTGCCGCGCCGCTGGGAGAAAGATGTAAATAAAATTTTGAGCAGAAAAGCTGAGGAAAACAGCAATGTCACATTAATCGACTGGCATTCACGGGCAGTTTCCCATCCCGAATATTTTGAACCTGACGGTGTACATCTAAAACCTGAAGGGGTTGAAACTCTGACATCACTCATAGACAGTGCATTGAAATGAAATCAATCATATAAATTATTCAATTCATTTTGAAGCATGACTCCAACTGTATCGGCAAATCTCCCTGGAGATTTTATATATACCAGATTGCGGCCGTATATTTTTTGAGCGGCAGGGAGATCTTCTTTTCGCCCTGTAAAGACACCGAGAATTGAAATTCCACTTTGAATTCCTTTTCTGACTTCCAGGGCAGTGTCATTCACGCCAACATTATCTGCATAACTGTACTCGACATCATTGGCTTGACCCGGGATGCACTGCATATCATTTGGTTTTCCGTCGGACAGGACTATGAGCATCTTATGGCTGCAGTTTGAATTTCTCATCATGTAAAGTGCGGCACGTACAGCTAAACCGTCCCTGTTACAGCCTGATGAAGTATAATTGAAAATTCTGTTATTTTTATCAGTTTCATTGTAGTCACGGAAAAGATTGAGAATCGTATAATCGTGAAAACTGCAGAAAGAGTAGACTTTTACAGGAATTTGACACCGCGTAAGGCTTTCAGCTATGACGTACCCTTCCTCTGCAATAATTTCCTGACGACTTTCCTGAGACAATGATGAATCCAGCATTATGTCAACAGTTAAATTTCTTACATCATTTTCAATCTTTTTTATGAAAATCTTATTGTCATAAAGATAAAGATTTCTCCAGACCTTTCCTGCTGCAAGTTTCCCTGTTTCCGATCTGCAGGAGGATTCACGATCAACAAGCATCACATTTTTGATTTTATTTGTCAGTTTCATGATACTATTATTATTTCTGGTGAGGTTTTTATTGTAATATAAACTATTTTTTTCTCTCTGTTTTAAAACATCGTCCCGATGTTTAAGCATGCTCCTATTGCTTTCAGAATCAGCATTAAAATTACCCTTTGTAAAATAGATATGACAATTCCTATGATTTCCAATACACAGATTTTTCTCTACAGACTTTATTTGCGGTTCCTGCAAAACAGAAGCCCCATAATATCCGCTCATGAACTTCCTGTCGTATCTGTTGATCTGATCCACAGATTTAAACCAACTGAAAGCCCTGTTTAATTCAGAAGGTATCAAATTAAAATGTTTTAAAAACGAACTGCGCCAAGAATTTGATTTTTTATTATTTATTTGAAGGCTGCCTTTGCTGTTTTGAATCCCGGGCGGCATGTTCCCGTGTAAAAGATGTGCAGACCTATGATAAAAATACACATCTATTATTCTGTTCATACGGGATATAATCTGCCCTGTATCCATATTCTCGTCAAATTCCAAATCATCTAAAATATCAATTACCGATTTCGGCATATTTGTCTTTTCGCCCAGCGCCCTTTGAAAATGTGCTATTTTGACCTGATCCACAATATCAAAAGACAAAGCTGGATTACACCTGCCGAGAAATTTTTTTGAATAATCCCGACGGAGACTCTCAAGGACCGGCCGCTCACATCTTCCTCTCCCATAAGTACAATTTTCCAGACCTATCCAGGTCAATTCTTTCAAGGACTCGCAATTGACATCCTTCCTGAGGTATTTGAAAAAATTATTTAAAAGTGAACAATCATAGTACTTATGAACGGCGCCTATAATATAATTCAAATAAAGATCAGCCTTTCCATTTTCATCATATGCCTTTATTTTTGAATTAAATGAGTAATCAGACGAAGCATTCCATATAATATTGTCAGCTCTCTTTGCTTCATTATTTTCCTTCTGCACAGTCAATTTGAAAAAATCTCACTTCTTTCCACATTTTCCGGTATTCTGAGATGAATAACATCTTCTATGATCTCCCTTTCAAAGTTGTCAAAGGATTTATTTACAATACCCATCTCCAAAGCTCTAGATGCCTTCAATCCCCTGTCGATAAGATGAATGGAAGAAAGAAGACCCCTCAGATCTACAGACTTTGTAGAGATCTCAGAGTTTTCGCTTTTTTTCTGTAGATCCTTAAATAGTCCTGTAAATTGTTCAACATAATTATCTTTCATATTGGGGAACTCCTGCCTAAGCAGCTTCATAAGATTTTCAGAAGAAATAGTAGGCATATCAATAACCATGAAACGGGAAACCAGAGCCTCATTGAGTTCTCTCGTACCTGCATATCCATAATTCATCGTAGCAATGAATCTAGTTGAATCCTTCAGGGGAATCCTGTCATAACCGGGTATGTCAATGACCCTTCGGAAATCCAGGACAGCATGAAGAAGTGCAATGGATTCATTTCTTGCCATATTAATTTCATCAAGGACTCCAAATCCACCCAAGGCTGCACATTCATAAATTGGGCCATGCCTTAAAACAACCTGCCCGTTTTTAAATGTATCCTCCCCAATAAGAGATGAAAAATCCGTGTTAACGTGAAAGGAAATATCCCAGAGCGGCCTCCCAAAAGCAGCTGACAGGTTTTCTGCAAAAACATTTTTCCCGCTTGCCTTCGGACCAACCAGGAGAAGATTTTCGCCACAAATAATAGCTGTAATTGCCTCCTCCCAAATTTCCTTTCCATAATAATTATATTTGGGCGTTGGTATCCTGTATTCTACATCAGGATTTACCTTATAGAAATTCCGATAATGTTTTATTTCAGCAATCAATTTCTCACTAATTTTCTCCTGTCTTAAAAAATCCAATATACCTAATATGTTAACACCTCCAGCTCCAGCTAATATTCAAAACATATGTACATTTAAACATCCATTCATATATTTATATTATGCCATGTTTTAGCTTTAGTCAATACAGCCAAATACTAAACTTTCTCGTCTTTATTTAAGAATATTCGCAATTGCCTCATTTATGAATTTTACAAGTTCAGGCATATTTCGAATCAGTTCTTCCTTTTTTTCCAAATATGCTCTTTCAATTTCCGACATCTCGGATTCATTACACTGCAGCAGCGATAAAAGATATACCTCCAGTGCATGGATAGCAACTGCCTATTTGCTGACTAGTGCAATCACAACCCTATTGTTCAGGAAGCTGGGTAACATGTACGGGCGCAAATGCATTTTTCAAACTTCCATCATTATCTTTCTAATTGGATCAATTTTATGTGGTACTGCACAGAGCGTCAAAATGCTCATCGTATTCCGGGCTTTACAGGGAATTGGTGGAGGAGGGTTAAATTCTCTGACTCAGGCAATTGTAGGTGATATTGTCCCACCTTCCAAGTGCTCCAAATACTTTGCCTATATTGGATCCATGGCAGTTTTTGAACTGATTTCGGGTCCATTTGTCGGAGGACTATTTTCTGACAAAATTTCATGGAGGTGGATTTTCTATATCAATATCCCAATCGGTGTCTTGTCATTTTTTATGATTACATTCAAACTACATTTACCCAGACCAGAACAAAGTGGCAAATTGGATATTGCAGGCATGGTTTTTGTACCTATGTATCTCCAGACTGTATTTCACCTTTCAGCCTTCGGAGCCGGCCTGGCTACTATACCGCAGTTACTGGGCTTAACTGTAACAGCTGGAGTTTCCGGCTATCTTATTTCAAAAACTGGAAAATATAAAATTTACATGATTTTTGGTACAATACTAACTGGAATGGGAACTTTCCTTTTAGGATTGACATCGCAGATCCAACTCACTCCACCTTTGAAATTTCCGTCATTGTCTGAGCGCTTGCAGTAATTTCTTCCAATGTAGCAGTAATTTCTTTCATTGCAGTCACCTGTTTTTCTGAAACAGATTGAACCCGATTGACCGTTTCAAATATGTTCTTTATATTGTTATTTATCTGCGACAGTGCATTTGAAACTTTTTGTGAAGACTCACCGCTCGACTGAGCCAATTTCCTCATTTCACTCGCAACCACTGCAAATCCTTTTCCCTGTTCTCCAGATCTGGCAGCTTCTATTGCCGCATTGAGCCCCAGCAGATTCGACTGTGATGCTATATTCTGAATCATGCTTATTATTTCATTACTTTCCTCTATCTGCTTTTCTGCCTGTTTTGTAATTTCAGACATACTCGTTATCATGCGATTCATTTCTTCAGATCCCGAATTGATCTCTTCAATGCTCGCGCTAGTTTCTTCAAGACCGGAAAACAATGTATCCGCAGATTCTTCCAATTTCACCTGTCTATCCAAACTTCTTCCTACGCCAACAGCACCTATAACATTATTCTCCGCATCCTTAACAGGATATGTAACACCTCTAAAAGGTATACCAAACACTTCCTTTGGAACAACCGCACTATACCCCTTTCCCTCTTTAACAGTTTTATACAATAGATCTTCAACTGGAATTTTACTTCCTATTTTTATTTTTACATCAACATTATTCCCGGGTCTGTAGTATAAAAATGTCGAAGTATCTGTAACAGAAACAAAAACATCTTCCTGTAGTATTTCTTTTAACACGGGCATAACTTTCAAAAAAGGTTCTAAAATTTCCCTGCTCATAAAATTCATTCTCCTTATAATATATTTTGATTCTTAATTCGAACAACCATTATTATATGTATCGAATTTTTATCTCTTATATTTATATATTTAAGCTATCTTTTACAACATGTACCCTGTCATTATCACACGTTAGACAAGACATCTAAAGTCGGTTAAAATATAAATTAAACGAACAAAATATGAAAAGAGTGATAAAAATGTCAATTTCTTTGGGAATTATCCTGATACTTTTAATCTGCGGAACAGTTATTGTAATAAGGTATTTCCATGCCAACATGCATTATGATGAAGCTCTTATCAGCAAAGTAAGGCAGGCGGGTTTTAATGACAAACTTATAAAACTTCCTGATGGTTCTACAATAAGGTATGGAGAAGGTCCAGATAATGGTCCCGCTTTACTGTTGATCCATGGTCAAACCACTGCCTGGAAGGACTACGATACGGTACTGCCCAAATTATCGGAATCCTTTCATATATATGCAGTGGACTGTTACGGCCACGGCAGATCAAGCCATGAGGCTGCTTTATATTCCTGTCAGGCCAATGGAAATGCATTTATCTGGCTTATAGACAATATTATCAAAGAAAATTGCTTCATATCAGGTCATTCTTCCGGAGGCATTCTAGCAGCCTGGGTTGCAGCAAATGCACCAAATCAGGTTAATGGTGTCCTTTTAGAAGATCCACCCTTTTTCAGCGTGACTCCGGAAGAAGTGCAGGAAGCTAAAGGTGCCTGTGCCTGGTATGAAACGTACCTTGTCACCCACAGCTTTTTAAGCAGGCACTTTGAAACTGATTTTACACTCTATTACCTGAAACACAGTTATATTCTTTCCCTCTTCGGCGGTCTGCAAAATAAGATCGTGAAATCGGCGGCAAAATACAGGAGGTCAAATCCCGGTAAACCCATCAAAATTTTCTGGATTCCACACATATGGCTGCGTCCTTTACTTTACATGGATAATTATGATCCCAGATTTGGGGATGCTTTTTATGATGGATCCTGGATGAAAGATATAGATCAGGAAAACATACTCAAAAGCATTAAGTGCCCCGTCATCTACCTGAAAGCAGACACACAATACGGAAAGGACGATGTTTTATATGCAGCCAATACCGATGATGATGCAAATAAAGTTCAAAGTTTGCTCTGTAATTGTAAAAGAATCAACATAAAATCCGGACATGACATCCACCTTGAACATCCAGATGTATTCATATCTGCATGCAAGAAACTTTTGAACAAAAGCCGGAAATAAATGACACCATTATTTTATAAGGCATTCATGTCGATTTTCCCATTTGAGTTCAGCTTAAAATTTTTAACTATTCTTATCTTCCTGGGTTGTAAATAGGGCTTGAGGTGTGTTTTACAATATTCTCTGATGTATTTTTCAGTTAAAGTATCATCTTTTGACAAAATTACCGCACCTGTCTCTTCTCCTTTTACTGGATGTTTTATGCCGAATACCACCGATTTTAATACCGAGGGATGGTTATTCAACACTTTTTCTATATTATATGGAAGTATTTTCACACCACCCTTATTTATAGTGTTGTTTTTCCTTCCCAGAACGTATAAATTTCCCTGCCCATCTATTTTACCTATATCGCCAACTGTAGCTTTAGGTCTGAAATTCGGAGCTATATATGGACTTTTCACCCATATTAAATTATTCTCCAGCCAAAATTTTACCTGTGGAAATGCTTTTCCAACACATCCCTCCCTGTAAGTTTCTGTAAAATCCATATAAGCTACATGTCCTAATTCACTGGCACCATAATATTCACAGATATGGGCATTACTAAATCTATTCTTCAACTTGCAGGCGGTTTTTTCATCAAGTTTATCCCCTGCACTCAATACCGATCTTATTTGATCAAGGTCTTCTCCAAGTTCCTTTAATAATATTCTATAATGTGCCGGAACCATAAATATACTTGTCACGTCATTTTGTTTCATCTCTTTAATCCATGTTCTGGGATAAATGCTCTTAGAAAATACTATACTTCCACCTTCATTTAAAATATGAAGTGCACTGTTGAGGTTTGCCGTATAGGAAAGATAACCCGCTAAAAAAAGTACGTCCTTACGGCTTATATGAAATACTTCACTTTGATACTTAAAAGCACTTGTCCAACTTTTATGATCACGCCATATGATTTTGCTGTGTCCTGTGGTCCCAGAACTCAGAGCTCCAAGAAAAATATACGAATCCTCAATATGTGGAAGTTTTAAGTTTTCTCCCTCTTTATCTAAATCAAAGCAGGATCTGTCATCCATGATAAAGGATGCATTTACCTTTTTCATGATTTCATCCATCTGACATGAAGAAGTTTTGGGATTCACCGGAATGGAAATCAAGCCTGCCCTGGAGCATGCCAAAAAATTAATTATTGTATTAAACGGGTTCATATTCCCTATTACTATTTTTTCACCCATAGTATATTTTCCCGCTAAAAATATCGCTCTTTTATTTATGCTTTCCACAAGTTCCCCATAAGTTATTTTTCTTTCGCCAAAAATCATACATACTTTTTGGGGATTTTCTTCTGCATTTTTAAATACTCCTGAATAAATCAGCATCTTATATCAATCACACCTCTCTATAATGGTTGAGACACCAAGACCACCTGCAACACCTACAGCAGCCATTCCCATTTTTTCATTCCTATCTTTCAAAGCTTCCAATAGATGAAGCATTATAACAGCACCGGAAGCTCCATAAGGATGTCCATAAGCTAGTGCACCTCCAAATACATTCACTCTATCACCGGGAAAATTAAAATATTTTAGAAAAGCCAGTACTTTCACTGCAAAGGCTTCGTTTATTTCTATCAGATCCATGGAATTTATATTCAAGTTCAACGATTCCAATAGTTTTTTCGAAGCTGCAATTGCACCGAGGGGAAACAAATTAGGATCAACACCTGCACTGTCTCCTCCGATCCATAGTGCCTCAGGTTTTAATTTATATTTTTGTACCGCTTTTTCTGACGCAATTACAGTAAGAGCTGCCCCATCATTAGTAAGGCAGGCATTTCCCGCAGTTATAGTTCCATTCCTGCCCAAAATTGGTGCCGCTCTCTCCATAAGTTTCAAAGAAGGATGACGTCTGATATTTTCATCCTGTGAGACAATGCCTTTATCGGTTTTTACACCTAGAATAATATCTTTTAACTTATTCTTACTTCTGGCTTTCAAAGCTTTTTTATGGCTTTCTACAGACCAAGTATCCATAGATTTTCTCCCAATGCCGCAGTATTTTGCAGTATTCTCCGCACCTTCTATCATGTCGGGATCTCCAATCGAATAGGGAGAAAACTGTGCCCTTTTATAAAATACACCTTCTCCCCTATACCTTCTATCTTTAGAATTATATTGTCTGTTAGGTTCTAAACTTGTACTCTCTGTCCCACCTGCTATCACTAAATTTCTCTGACCTGAGTTTATTAGATTTGCAGCTATATTTATGGTCTTTAGACCGGAGCCGCACTGAAAATCCACAGTCATCCCAGGTACACTAAACGGCAGCCCTGCTTCAAGCAGGCTGAGCCTTGCCAGATTTCCTCCCGGACCCACTGCATTTCCAAGAACAACTTCATCAATTGAATCTCCCGGAAGGTTGTACTTGCATAGAAGTCCTCCGATTAAATGTGCCGCCAATTTTTCAGGGAGGAAACCTTTCAAACATCCATTGGTCTTGCCTATGGGCGTTCTCAGCCCTCCAACTATATAAACTCTTCTGTATATAGGTTTAATGCAAATGTCTTCTCATCTCCTTATTCAATCTCAATGAAATAAATGCGGCCACTACGGCCTTTAACAGATCTCCGGGTATGAAGGGAAGTGAACCAAGTACAAAGGCCTTTTTTATTCCGACATTTGTAATAAATCCAAGCCACCCTGCTCCCAGGAAATGAACTATTACTATACCTCCCAATACACAAGCCAGGAACATATTTACAAATGACTGCTTCCTGTGTGATAAAACACTTATTATAACAACACCTATCAGGTACCCTAAAAAGTATCCTCCCGATTTACCAACAATAATTCCAATTCCGGATCTTCCACCGGAAAACACCGGAATACCTGCACATCCCAGGAGCAAAAAGATCAACATGCTGAGTGCCGCCTGAGCCGGTGTCAAAACACAGCCTGCAATCATAACTGCCAAAGATTGTCCGGTTATGGGAATCGGAGTAAAAGGCAGTGGAATAACAAGATAACCTAAAATTGAAGTTACTGCCGCCATTAATGATGAATAGATGATATCTCTTATTCCTAATTTTTTTCTCAACTTAATTTCCCCTCTCTGTTTTCCCCGCGTAATTCTAATTTAAAGCATACTCTATTATCCGTTATCCCGAATAATTCTCTATTACCTTTCCAGTATAAAAATATGCTGCTGCCTGCTGATATTGGTTTAACATAAGTTATTTTACAATCATACATGTATATTTTTTTCAAAGCCAGATAATCCTCTAAAAGCAGCAATATAAGCATAGCTTGTACAACCGGTTTATCACCCCTATGTACATAATTGTAATCTCCGCTTAAATCACAAAACTGTCTTACATCGTCTTTCGTGACAATCTTAAAAAATTTTTTATCGGCCGTACATATAAATTTTTCTTTTAAATTATACTGATCCTTTTTAATCAAAGTCGATTCAAGATCCATAAGGTTTTTATGGCCGTCCCTTACTTCACAATTGCAGATTAGATAGGACATCGATTTAAGTCTCCCCGATTTTTCTATATTGGATTCCAATCTAACTTTTTTGCCGATATCCAGAGTATTGATTTTTATAACCTGTTTGGCAATAAAATATCCATCCTCCACCTTATCTAAAAGCTGATGCATAGCTTCAATGAAAATCATCACAGGTGTACTGTCCATATTCCAGTGATATCTTAGTGAAAAAGCCTTCTTGAAGATACAATACAAATTCCCGTCAATATCATATTCTATGCTATATCCCTCCAATTCAAGAATTAATCAATACATGAATAATACTATAATAAAGTATCCCCATTGTCAACTTTAAATAAATTTAATGTTGACAATTGGGATAAAATAATTTACCTATCTTTATTATTAACCTTCAGCCTGTTTTTCCCACTTTGGTGCAGGTCCCCTCAAATACGACATGAAAGCTGCAATGAGACTAAATACAAATGAAATTGTAAAAGCTGTCCTGAGCCCTCTTATAAACTGAGCGGAAGCCATACCCCTTGTAGAAACATGAGAGTGTACAAACAGTGCCTGCATAGCCGAAAGTGATATACTGGAAGATATTATTGCCATTGATATGGCAATGCTAAGTACCATTCCGGCATTCATGAACATGGTCCTCACGCCTGCAGCAATTCCCCTATTGCCCTCGGGCACATTTGCCATTATAGAACTTGTATTCGGAGAGAAGAACATTCCGGAACCTATTCCGGTAAATACCATGCATACAACCAGGTAAGCCGTGGAGGAAGTTGTATTTATCCTCATAAATCCAAGTAGTCCTGCGGCAGATATGAGAAGCCCTATGGAGCTTAAAGCCCTCGCACCATATTTGTCACACAATATACCGCTTATGGGGGATACAGCCATCATTGCCACTGCAAAGGGACATAGCAGCATACCTGCCGTAATCGGGTCAATACCCCTGTCTCCCTCGAAATAAAATATTAGCAGGAAAGTGACGGCTCCTCTTGCAATACCGTTTAAAAGCGTGCTAATATATGCAAAAGAAAGAAGTCTTGTCTTTAAGAGAGTCATATCCAGCATGGGAAACTTCGTATGATTTTCAATATAGGTAAACAATCCTATAAGTATTGCTGCAATTGTAAACAGTATTATTACAGGTTTGCTTAGCCACTGGCCGAACCCGCCTATTGTAAGTGCTACAAGCAGTGCCAGCATTCCAAAAGTAAAGGAAAAAGTGCCTTTAAAATCAAATTTTTCATTACCTTCAGACTTATGGAGTTCCACAAGGGATACTGCAGCCCATATAGTTCCAAACAAACCTATGGGAATATTTATATAAAATATGGCCCTCCAGCTGAAATTTATAAGAACGCCCCCTAAGATAGGGCCTATAATTGCAGCTACACTCCGAACATGTCGGCTATCCTTCCTATTGAAGGAACGAGTATCGTAAGTGAGAGCATATATCCCATTATCGTCCACATTATTATACCTACACCTGCATTCAAATCCTTCATTATTACAGGAAGTGCAATCATGAGCGTACTTGCACTGAGCACGGAAAAAAGAGCTCCTATAGTAGTACAAGACAGAGCAATCCATTTATAATTTTTCTTTTTCACTAAGGTCATCTCCATTTATTGATTTGTTCCGGCTTTAAATTCTCCAGTTTTCTACTCTATCCAGAGGGCTTTATGCTAAGCTCTTGTAATAAACAATAAAATATATTTTATCCTACTATAATATCAGCGTCAAGATTAATGTTGAATTCTATTTAAAGTATTGAAAAACTAATTATATTAGTTTATAATAACCTTATTATAGTTATAGGGGGAATTTAAATGGGTCCAAAAAGAAGATTGAGCACGGAGTCAATTCTGAATGCCGCTGCAGAATTAGCAGAAGAAAACGGACTTGAAAATGTTTCTTTACTTCAGGTTGCAGAAAAACTGGGTGTAAAATCACCATCACTGTACAACCATTTTAGTGGATTCAAAGAACTTTCATTGGGTATTTCGAAACTTGCCATTTCAAGACTCGGAGATGCTATACGCAATGCAGCAGTCGGTAAATCAAAAGATAATGCGTTAATGGCAATTGCTTTGGCATATCGTAAATTTGCAGGGGAAAACCCGGAACTCTACAAGGCAATTTTAAGATTCCCCACTTACAATGACAGCAGTATTCAAAAATCGGGGCATGCTATCGTCAGTATTCTGTACCAGGTCATGGAACCCTATCACTACAATAAAAAAGAAACCATCCATTTCGTACGTGGATTCCGCAGTGCCCTTCACGGATTTGTCTCTCTTGAGGAGGCAGGTTTTTTCAGAAGTGCCGAAGCCGATGTTGGCAAAAGCTTCAAACGGCTTGTTTCATGCCTGATATCAGCTTTAGACACAGGAAAGGATGATTGACGTGTTTCGATATATTGTCCTGCCTATCGTAGGATTTATAGTAGGTCTGCTGATCATTTCACTTGGCGGCGGTGGAGGAGCCATTTATGTTGGAATTTTGACTGCCTTTTTTAACATTCCTCCTGCCATTGCAGCATCCACTTCACTTGCAACCACAATTCCCACTACTGCAGTAGGTAGTTTCAGCCATTGGAAAGCCGGAAATGTAAATTTGCATTTTGGACTCACCATGCTGATTGGAGGCATAGCCGGTTCAATCATAGGTTCGCTGTGTTCCGGATTGCTGCCGCAGGATATGTATAATAAACTGACCGGAATTATTCTGGTGCTTCTGGCCGTACAAATGCTTTTTTCATATATAAGAAAAAAGAAAAAAAGAGATGATGACATGCAGGACAATGACCAGGCTAAGAAGTCCAATACAATTAAGGCAGTTTGTTTCGGACTTCTTGGAGGAGTCATGTCCGGGCTTGTTGGCTTAAGCGGCGGAGGCCCAATTGTAGCGGGGCTTATGATTTTAGGATGTCAGGCACTTGAAACAGTAGGGACTTCAGTACTTGTGCTTCTCGGCATAGCTGTCACCGGATTTATCACGCACCTTGGATTGGGAAATATTGATTGGAAACTCGTAGGGCTTTTAGCTGTGGGCACAATGTGTGGGGCTTTTGCAGGCCCGTTCCTTCTCAAACGCATAGATAAGAAAAATTTGGAAAAAGTTCTTCGACCGGTACTTTTCATCATGACTGCCACAATGGGTGGAATGCTGATATTTAAATAATAAAGTTCATTTCCCCTTCCAATTTAATAATAATGATGAATTTAAAATGACCAATACTGATCCTGCATTATGCACAAGTGCACCTACTACTGGACCTAATATGCCCAATATAGCTAAAGCAACAGCTATAAAATTCAATGTCATGGAAAATGTCAAATTTAATTTGATGGTTTTTATTACTTTTTTAGACAGGCTTAATAAATGAGGTATACATTTTATATCATCTCTGATAAGCGCAATGTCGGCTGCATCAATTGCTATATCACTTCCAATTCCGCCCATGGCTATTCCAACATAGGCTTTTTTCAATGCCAGGGCATCATTGACGCCGTCACCAACCATACATACGAGCTCGTTTCTACTCTGGTATTTTTCTATTGCAGATATTTTATCTTCCGGCATACAATTGGAACATACGTCATTTATTCCGGCAAGTTTTGCGATATGACATGCTGCCTGATGGTTATCTCCTGTAAGCAAAACACTTTCTACTCCATTTCTCTCAATATCCTTAATCATGTCAGCGGCATCTTCCCTGAGAGTATCGGAAAGTGCTATGAATCCTGATGCATCGCCATTAATTGATATATACATAATTGTACATCCGACACCTTTATATCTGGAGGCTTTTTCCTCCATTTGTTCTGGTATGGAAATATTATTATCTTCCATCATTTCAATGTTTCCAGCAAGAATTGAATAATTTCCTATTTCAGCCAGTACGCCTCTTCCGGCAATCACCCTGAATTCATCAGGCTCATTAATTGAAATATTGGGAATGTTTCTTATATGCTCAATTATCGCTTTCCCCAGAGGATGTTCTGAGCGAATTTCTGCTGATGCCGTCAATTGTAACAATTTTTTCTCGGATATGCTTGAATCAAAACTTTCAACTGTCGTAACGGAAAGTTGTCCATATGTAAGCGTACCTGTTTTGTCAAAAGATATTCTCCGTACATTGGCCAGTCTTTCAAGAGCATCGCCTTCACGTATCAGGATACCATATTTTGTGGCATTGCCTATACCTGCCATTATAGCCGTAGGAGTTGCAAGGACCAATGCACATGGACAAAATACAACCAATATTGTTACAGAACGTATTATTTCACCTGTAGCAAACCACGTGAGAATTGCCGAGCTCAATGCACCTGCCACAATCCAGGTAGCCCACCTGTCTGCAATACCAACTATTTTTGCCTTACTTGCATCCGCTGATTTTACAAGTTTTATCATTCTCTGTAAAGAACTATCTTCACCAAGCTTTGCAGCCTTCATATCAAAAGTTCCAAATTGATTTAAAGTTCCACTAAATACCCTGTCGCCAGTTTCTTTATCAACGGGGAGTGATTCGCCTGTCATTACTGATTGATCAATTGAAGTTTCACCATTTATGATTATTCCGTCTACAGCTATAGTTTCTCCTGCCAGAACTCTTATAATATCTCCTATCCGAACTTTATCTGCAGGAATTATTTGCTCTGTACCATTTCTTATGATTCTTGCAACTTGGGGAGTAAGATGTACAAGTTTCTCAATACCCGCACGAGCTTTACTGACAGTTCTTTTCTCGAGAAATGCGCCTATAGTCATGATAAAAGCAACTTCTCCGGCAGCAAATATTTGATCAATCACTATAGAGGCAATCAACGCTATAGACACCAGTAAATCAGCCTTGATATCAAATCTTGTAACAAATCCAACAATAGCTTCCTTCACAATTGGTATTCCACATAAAATAATTGAAATCCATGCGGCATCCAGAGGTAATTTACCAATATCAAAAAAACTAACAACAAGTGATATACCTGACAAAAATATAAACAAAATAGCACATTTTTCCTCATTCTTAAAAAAATTTTTTATTTTTTCCATAAGCGCTCCCTTATTTTTATATTATACATATACCCCTATATGTATAATATAATCTGTTTATACTTTTGTCAATAAAAAAAAACTGCCTATGTTTTACATAAACAGTTTTAAATACCTTAAGACATCCTACAAAAATGTTCCAGCGCCTTTGAAAATTGTGCTATCGTTTTTTCTGCATCTCCATGCTGAATTCCGTCTCTAACACAATGATTCAAATGTCCCTCCAAAACTATTTGGCCAACCTTATGAACAGCACTTTTAACTGCATTGATCTGTATCAGAATATCTTCACACGGAATATCTTCATCAATCATTTTATCTATAGCCTTAATTTGACCTATTATTTTTTTAATACGTCTGTGCAAATTATCAGAATCCATACATTGTTTCATAATTCTCACCTTTTCTAATATGTACTTTGATCCTATTATATATCAGAATAGATAAAAAATATATGCTGTTCTATCAAAATCACAAATAAACCCAATTTCATCAAGCTAAAAATGTATGTTCATTCAAAAAGTTATCATTTATCCTTTTCTTCCATATACCCGGCAGTCATCTTGCTCATGAGTTTTCCCATTTTTACAGGAAACAGGCAACAGATTAATATTTGTATCTTTTGTCCCAAACTGTGGCATATAATAAAGGATTTACTTCGTATGTGTTTTGCAAGTCCTATCCCAACTTTTTCCGGATCGGCCATAAATTCTTTGGGTACAGGCAGAGGTTCCGCTGATTTCGTTCTGATAAGAGGTGGATGAAAAATATGAAAACTGATAGCGTAATTTTGGTATTCGATATTAAGACACTTGGCAAGTGCTTCAATTGCACCTTTACTTGAGGAATACGGACTAATATTTATAAACCCCATTATACCAACACAGGAACTCGTAAATATAACCTTGCCATTTCTCAAACTTTTCATATAGGGCAAAACAGCTCTGGATAGATGAAGTGCACCATAATAGTTGACTTCCATTACATCGTGATACACCTGCTCCCCGGTTTGTTCCATACTGCCAAATGTGCACATGCAGGCATTATGTACGGCGCAATCAATGCTGCCGTACTTTCTGACACTTTCACTTACGCAAACTTTCATTTGTTTTAAGTCCCTAACATCACAAGTCAGCGAAAGAAGAGAATCATATTTTTCACACAAACTATCAAGATTATCGGTCTTTAAATCGAGGACAGTTACATTATAACCTTCTGATAAAAGCTGCTTGACCAGATAATAACCAATGCCATTTGCCGCTCCTATAATCAAGATGTTTTTCATAGAAGACCCTACCCTTCAAATATTTAATCGATTAATTCCTTTAATTATTTTGCCATCTGAATACTCTGAATGCATTTTGCACACAAACCATAATATATGATATTTTGGCTTTCAATTTTTACATGGTACTTTTTTTCAATTTGCTGTTCTTCCATGCTTATTTCAGGTAAATATATGTCAGTAATACTACCGCATCTGGTACATATAAAATGTCTGTGCTTATTTTTTTCATCACAGCCTATCAACTGATACTTGCAGCAGTTTCCCTGTACCATTACCTTGTACAAAATACCAATCTTCTCTAATTGAATTACAGTTCTGTAAACTGTTGGAATACCTATTTGTGGAAATATATTTTTGGCTTGGTTCCATATTTCTTCAACTGTTAAATGTTTATTCCTGTTTTTAAAGAGAACGTTCAGAATAACTCTACGCTGAGGAGTTATTCTTATACCTTTACCTACAATGATTTTTTCAAAATATCTGAGATACCTTGCATTTTCCATGTACAAAATCACC
Organism: uncultured Clostridium sp.; assembly: GCA_903789665.1. GTDB lineage: Bacteria > Bacillota > Clostridia > Clostridiales > Clostridiaceae > Clostridium_B > Clostridium_B lapidicellarium. The sequence continues at coordinate 31,682 of CAIFEX010000014.1, read as the reverse complement.
TTCTCTCTTAGCGTGGTTGATTCCTCAATTTTAGTAAAGTACCTTACTAATTATATTATACAGGTACCTTACTAAAACATCAAGAGCCTTTTTGATTTGTATTCTCCTTATAGTAAAACTACAATTCCTAGATAATAAGGCACCAGAGAATTATGTCACACTTATATTACTCTATAGTGCCTTCAAAAGATATTTCAGATATTCATGTGCCTGAATTTTACGTTATACTTAAGCAAAAATTTTATCAAGAGTCAGATAAAAGACTTTGTCTATATTTAGACAAATTGCACTAATTTGCAAAAATATGAAATCATATATCCATGAAACGGATGCGGCTGCCTTACACCTTTTTACAAAAATTTTGCTATTAACTACAATCAAATATATATTATATACAATTAACTTCATGTTATATTCATTTATATATTGCGTCAAAGATAAATTCTGCTATAATATATACGAGGTGAAAATATATGGACAATAATATATTAAACGTTGAACAAGCAGTTGAATTTCTAGGTGTAAGTGAAAAAACACTGATAAAATTACTTAGAGAAGAACATATACCTGCCAGAAAAATAGGCAGAGAATGGAGGTTCAGTAAAGAAGCATTAATAAAATGGCTGTCTTCAGGTGATTCACGCAATTATGTCAATAATGCTGAAAGCTATCAGATTTCAGCAGATGAATTTGGTAAATACAAGCAGCTGTTAGATGATATTTGTTCCAATATATCAAGTCTAAAAAATAATAATAATATCAAACTTATTTTAAAAGGCCTTGACAAAGACATAAATATTCCTGAAGATGCAAGTTTAAGAATGAGTTATAAACAAAAAAGAGATATTGAAAAACTTGAATTTAAAATATACTGGCCTCAGAGAAAAGAATACAAAATTGATGCAAATCAAAAATAGAATTTCAAAGGTAGGATGAGTGTGTATATTAATAATGGAAAAGATAAAAAGGTCTTGGGAATTGAACGCAACATCTTCTTTACCGGTATGACCAGCTTTTTAACGGATACAACTACAAAAATGATATATTCCATTATGCCATTATTTTTAATGTCAATAGGTGCATCAAAAACAGAGGTATCTCTTATTGAGGGAATTGCAGAAAGTACGGCTTCGGTCCTTAAAGCTATATCGGGCTGGTGGAGCGATAAAATTGGCAAAAACAAACCCTTTATGATCATTGGATATGGATTTACAGCTATTTTATCCCCATTATTTTCAATAGTAACTTCACCTTTGCAGGTGCTGGCTATAAGATTCAGCGAAAGGGTTGGAAAAGGCATAAGGACTGCTCCAAGAGACAGTCTTGTGGCTGCTTCATCAAGTGATAGTGAGAAAGGAAAAAATTTTGGGTTTCACAAGGCTATGGATAACAGCGGTGCAATAATAGGACCTCTTCTTGCTTTTATAATTTTATCAATATTTCCCAATAATTATCGAAAGGTATTTATATTTTCAGCTCTACCCGGAATACTCGGATTAATTACCATAATTTTTTTTGTAAAGGAAACCAAGAAAAGCAAAGATTCCCTTCCCAAGAAAATTACCCCCAGGGACTTTTCCCATAAATATTACATGTTTTTAGGTATTGCCTTTATATTCACCCTGGGTAATTCAACCGACGCCCTACTGCTGGTAAAGGCCAAAGACATTGGTATAAAAGCTTTATTCATACCAATTGTATACTTGATATTCAATTCAGTATCAGTAATATTCGCCGTTCCAATGGGTATTCTTTCAGATAAATTTGGTAGGGAAAAACTTATTATCTTCGGATATTTACTTTATTCTGCAATATACTTCGGTTTTGGAAGAACAGATAATAAAATATCGGTGATTTTGCTATTCGTATTATACGGACTTTACAGTGCAGCAACAGATGGGGTACAGAGGGCACTGGTCTCAGACCTTATAGATAAAAACAAGAGGGGTACGGGATTGGGAATATATAATTCACTGATAGGTATAACCTTACTCCCTGCAAGTCTTATAGCTGGTGTTTTATATGATAACGTCAACAATAGCGCTCCTTTTTATTTAAGTTCGGCAATAGCTATGGCTGCTGCAATATTAATGTTCTTGTTTTACATGAAATTCAGAGTTATACGTAATCAAAAGTGCAAACAAATCTAACTTTGATATTGCTTGTGGGTAATTTTTATGGTATTATGAGTAGAAATGAAAATTTTAGAGTTAAAAGGGAGTAGCTACCTATATATTGGTGACAAAGTCAACATACTGATCTCTGATCTGGTTTTGTCATGGCGGATTCCGGTCAAGCGAGACTTTTAACACAATGATTCTATTGTTGTGCTAAAAGCCTTTTTTAGTGTAATTATCACATTAAAAAAGACTTTTAAGATAGAAAATCACTGTGTCGAAAGTCTTTTTGTTTGTATGGGACTCAATATAATTTAAAGAGGATGAGAAAAATGATATCAACGATTTTGATTATGATTGCATCAGCACTTCTAATTTACTTCAGCTGTGAATTTTTCGTAAATGGAGTTGAATGGGTTGGAAAGGCTTTTAATATTTCGCAAAGTGCAGTTGGTTCTATTCTAGCTGCTTTTGGCACAGCCCTGCCTGAAAGCATTGTCACATTTATAGCCGTAGTTTTCGGTACTAGTCCAAAACAAAAAGACATTGGAGTTGGTGCTGCATTGGGTGGACCACTTGTTTTAAGCACAATTGCCTATGCTGTTATTGGAATAACTATATTTATATTTAGCAGCAGGAGAGAATCAGGCGAACACATTAAATGCGATAATAAAAAATTGGCAAGAGATCAAGAATGGTTTATGTGTATTTTTGCATTTAAAATCACATTGGGGTTGGTAGCCTTTACAATAAAACCATGGCTTGGAATATTATTTTTAGCGGCCTATGGAATTTATTTTTATAAAGAAATGAATGTTAAAAATTCAGCAGTAGCCCAAAAATTGAAGCCATTGAAAATTACATCTAATAATAAGGAACCAAAAAAGTCGTTTATTTTAATTCAAACGATAGGAGCACTTGCAGTTATTTTTATAGGATCCCAAATGTTTGTAAATAAATTGAACATCCTAAGCAATTCACTTGGAATAGCCCCACATATGGTTTCATTATTATTAAGTCCCATAGCAACAGAATTGCCTGAAATTTTAAATGCAGTTATATGGGTAAAACAGGGAAAAGAAAGTTTGGCTCTTTCCAATATTAGTGGTTCCATGATGATACAAGCCACTATACCAAGTGCACTTGGTATAATGTTCACACCATGGCTATTTGATAAATATTTAATAATATCTGCTATTATAACATTCATAGCTATTCTTTCTCTGCAGATAACTTTGAAAAAAGGGCATTTATCCGATAAAAGACTGGCCTGTAATATCCTATTGTATGTTTTATTTGTAATAATAATAATTTTTGTAAAAAACTAATTGCAAATAAGACATATAGTAATCTTTAAAAAATCATTTTTCCCGGTTTATAGTCATCAGGCAATTCTTCTTCACTTAAAAATTTGAAATTGTCATCACGCAGTACTGGCAAAAATGCTCCGTATGGAATTCTGGAAAACTCACAGGCATAATTACTGGCTCCGAACCATTTGCCTTCTTTGCCGCCCAGATTTAAATCTCTGGCAAATTTTGTATAGTTTGAACAATCATGAATCACTGGATTCCACTTTTCTTCATCGGCTATTTTCATGAATTTCAGAGTTAATTGCCTGCTCCAAATCGGAGATATATAGCCCTGTCTGGAAATATACATATTTTCCCCGTAATAATTATCTATGTTGTTTTCATTCAAATGCAGTTCTGCACAATTGATAAAATCAAGCTTTGTATCCAAAATAGCTTGTTTCTTCTTAGAAAAATCTTTGAAAAACTCAGGAGTCATTGGAGTTTCAATACCTACATTTTTAATATATTTCTTCGCCGTTCCAATATTTTGAATTACTTTATCCGAGCACTCAGAAGCACCCAGGTTGAAGCGTATCTCGTCAAGGCCGGCTTCACCTAACGCTTTCAATGTTTTTTCTGTAGCTAAAATACCATTTGTATACAGGTGTTGATAAACTTGAGCATCACTAAATTTCTTTATCACAGGATAGTATTTCTCAATTTCCATAAACGGCTCTAAATAAACGTAGCAAATGCCGGTGGGCTTCTTCTGGATGGAAAGAAGCAAATCAATATCCCTGTCATAAAATCTTGTTCCCCCGATTTCCCACATACCTTCACCAATTGGAGGAACATCTTCCAGTTCTCCATAATCATAACAGAACTTACACTCCATATTACACTTATTTGTTTTCCTGATTGCATTCAAACCACTGCCCAGCAGACAGGAACGGCATCCTTTGGGAAATTTACTCTCATCTCCCACAAAAAAAGTTCTATTCTTCAAAGTTTTCAAGCCCTTGATTTTCGACATCAATATATCGTTTCCACGATCAACTGCTGCCTCAATTTGTGCAAAGGTAGAATAAACTACCTCCTGCTGTTTTATCATAATTTCCTCTTCCTCAGGAAGCTTTGAAAAAAATTCAAACCATTTTAGTGCATCTTTCTTTGAAATTTTCATAATATATACTCCTTCAATATAAAATCTATTTAAATATAGAAATAATCAATTTAATTATGAACTTTGGAATGCTGGGATACAATAAAAATATTCCGAGAATTATAACGACTACTTCAAAAAAACCGATACCATAACCTATCTTACCATAAGATTCTTCTTTTAGCTTTTTTCTGAATTCATCAGAAGATTCGGAATTCTTCTTATCGGAAAATTCACTATATATATTTATCATGACATTACCTCCCTGCATGTTCATTATAAAAGGTCATCAGTTAATTTTGCTGGATTTATGAAATGTTCATCATGCCAGATAAGGGCATATGGATTCACAATTCCAGCATTATCTTTTAAAACATTTATATCTCTGCAGATAGATTTTCGCTCTGACTCAATCCCGTATAATTTAAGCTTTTCTCCAATCTGCACTGCAGTAAGAGGATGTTCTTCATACGTCGACCATAAGATTTCCAATATTTTAAGCAGCTTTAATTTTGCATTTGCCAGTACATCTTACCTACTTTTAATCACATTATAGCACAGTACCCATACCAAAAATCATCTCTATTTACCTATCATTCTTTTTGTAATATCCTATTTGATAGATCCATATAAAAATCCTGTTCTTCTTTCGTTTTTGCCTTTTTAAATAATTCTTTTAAATCCCAATATGAATATTTCAGAAATTGCTCATATAAGCTATTTTGTTGATTTATTTTCCCCATAATAATCCCTCCAACAAATAATATCTTTATTATATCATAGCCTAATAAATCACTTATATAAACAATTTTTATCTACCATGTTGTTAACTTGTGATAATGTCACCTCAAAATTAGTTTTCCCCACTTCAAAGACATGCTTCTCTATCTAGTATACTAAGATCTGCAGAAGGAAAAGGACAAAACTACCACAAAAGCCGATTATCAGACAATGATAGTGTTATTAAAGTATATCTTTTAAACAGGAAATAAAATTCTAGCTATATATATGGCTGATGTAAGTGTAACAGCACTATAAATAGTTGATACCATTACTTCCTGAGATGCAAAGTTCTGCTTATTATTGCATTCAACGGCAATTAAAGCCGTATTGACAGCTGTTGGTACTGAATAAGAAATAAATGCTGTTTGGGCAATAACTCCCTTAAACCTGAATACATATATTAAGATCAGTGCAAGCATGGGTCCTATAACAAGTCGGGTAAAAACTGCTATATTTACATCACTGTCTCTAAAATCAAATCTTGTTTTTGAAAGCTGAACTCCCAACGTTAATAACGCTATTGGCACCAGTCCATCTTTTATATATTTGATTACAGGCCATAATGGTGTTGTAGTTATGTCAATCTTAATGTATTTAAGCAACAATGCAATGAGTATCACATATATAGATGGCATAGTAAATATTTGGTGCATTGACTGTTTTATATTCATGTTGGCTCTTCCAGCATTGTAGAAACCGATGGTATTCATCGTAACATTCATAAACACAAGAATCATAATTTGAACTGTGAGGGCCTGACCTAAATATGGTGTCTTACCATTGATTACGAAAGGTGCACTCCCAAAAATAAGAGTAACAAGAGATACACCTATATTTCCCGTGTTATTAAACATAATGGAATTTTTAAAGGCATTTTCCTGGCTTAAATCATATTTGCGAATTTTGGAAATAACCCTGGATATCAAATCGTTGATTATTAGATTCACTATACAAAAAAGTAAAATCATAAGCATACCATAAGATAAATTAGTCGTATAAAGATTATAAAATATGAATCCAGGTACAAATATGTAAAAATTCAATTTACTAAGTGTAAACACATTCAAAGGAAATTTTTTGCTTATTATGAATCCTAATCCAATCAATATAAAAATAGGTATAATATTATTTCCCAATATATATAAAAAAATAGACATTGTTGTATCCCCCCATTGTATTTTAAAATTTTTATGATATGCTCACACAAATTAAATCCTGAATAAATACTGGGAATAAATATAAATTTGATTTTACACAAATTCATACTCATTCCCCTCTATTTTTTATATTCAAGACTGGATATTATTGTGTATGCTTCACCTGCTCTTTTATTATACACTTAACTGGTGTTCATTCAATAAAATATATTTATCCATTAGCACTAACACCGCATCAAATACAAGAATTTGTCAATATACTGCCGTACTGCCTTCTGTATAATAGTTATTTACGGGCAAAGGTAACTAAATAAATTGAACCGGGACTGCGCTGCGTTTTGCTGAATAAGGTGCAAACATGATTGCTCGTGACACAGCCCAAGAAGAGAATTTTGAATCAATCCATGTCATCCCGAAGTGCGTCAATTATATTTTCTTTTTTGATCTTGCTGACGGCATATATCATAGTGATAAAGATGACAAGAAGCACACTGAACACGCTGATTCCCATACTGAACCACGGAAATACAAAATCGATATTTTCCGCCCCGCCGATGACCATCCCTTTGTAGATCAGCCAGGAAAAGATGATTGCCAGAGGAAGCCCGACAAGCAGTGCCCTCATACCATACAAGGCGCATTCAAAACGCATCATTTTATTGAAATCGCGGTCGGACATCCCCACAGAGCGCAGCATGGCAAGCTCCCGCCGGCGCAGCTTGATATTCGTGGAAACCGTGTTGAACACATTGGCAACCGCAATCAGCGAAATCATAATGATAAAAGTATAAGCAAATACGTTGGCAATAAATATCATATTGCGGTTCTGATCAAGTATTTTATCCATATTGTACAGGTTGTATTCGTCCGTAATTCCCGCACCCTGAATCATAGTTTCCATTTCAGCCGTCGACTGTGAAGGATTCTTCGACTGAAAGGTCATTCCCTTCACAATGATATCCGGCGAGGTATCGAAGGGCGCAAGTTTCTCCTTGAGCGAATATGGAGCCATCACCATAAAAGTATATGGCCGCTGCCCGGAGGTTCCTGCCATTGGCGGTGTATCAGGCGGAACGGTCGCGACAAACGTAATGCTTACATTTTGCCCTTGTTCCTTTTTCGGCTCGCCGTTTATTTCTGGAGTGATGGTAAACCTCATGGAAGGACTCGTGAACATATCACTAAACTGATCAAGCTCCTCCATCCGATTGCTGCGGCCCTGCATTTTGGCAACGGCGATCACTTTTGCATTTTGCCCGGTATATTTCTCTGCGGGCAATCCCAAGCCTTTGATAATATTCAGATAGGTGTTATCATCTAAAAACTGGATTGTCATTGGCAGACTCACTGTTTCGTCCGGCGAATGTGCCCCTGCAGATTTCCAGTAATCATCTGAAAGATTGCTTGCTTTGACAGTGCATAAATATTTCATAACAATTTGATATGAGCTTTTGGTAACACCATCAGCAGTTTTTAATTTGTCATAAAGCTGCAGCATTTTACTATCGTCCATATCCTGTGTGCCAAAACCGATGTCATAGGTAGTGAACACTTCTGCCCTCTCCGACGCCTGTTTCAAATCTGTTACAAAAGCACTGGTCGATATAAACAGCACTACACTTAAAACAAGTGACAGCACAATGCTGCGATAGGATCTCTTGTTTCTTTTAAAATTCTTTAACGCAAGAGTACCTTCCAGGCCGTAAATATGCTCCGCGAGCTTTGAAGTTTTCACGGCTTTGGATTCGATTTTGATCTCGTTCGTCTGGCGAATACACTCCATCACCGGAGTTCTGGCGGCCTTGCGGGCCGGGATATAGGCCGAGATCAAAACAGTGACCATGCTGACTGCCGCCGCGGTAACGATCGCAGGGGTAGACACCGTCAAAGTTAAATGGACATTGCTGTAAAGAATGTTTGCAAAACTTTTGGCAACAACGGAAAGTACAAGCCCCATGCTGCCGATGCCGACAATCACACCGATCGGTATGCCAACCGCACCAATGCAAAGCCCCTCAAACAGCACCGAATTTCGCAGTTGCTTTTCGGTGGCCCCTACCGACGAGAGAATCCCAAACTGATGTGTGCGTTCGTTCATTGATATGCTGAACGAATTATAAATCAGAAAAATCGAGCCAAGCATGATGATGGCAACCACAATGCTCCCGATGGAGTACAGAAGCACGTTGAATACGTTATCGTCAGAAAGACCCATGAAGCGCAGCACATCATTATTCAAGACATAAGCACGGCTTCCAGCTACACTGCTTGCATAAGAATGAACCTCCCGCGGATTTTTCAGCGTGACAAACAGGCTGAAGCTATCCACTTTATCTTGTGTACCAGCTTTCGTTATCAAGGTATATCCCGGCGCGGAAGATTCCTCAAAAGCGGGTGTTTGGCAGATACCTACAACCGTATAGGTTTTCTTGTCCTGCGGAACAAAAGTTTCATCTCCCGATGTGTACGGATTATTCTGACCCAATTTCTTGTTTCCATCCATGCGGTTTCCTACAGACAGGGAAATCGTATCGCCCACCGCAAATTTAACGCCGCCCCTTGTCGCAATGCTCCCCGAAGCAAGAACCTCCCCACTGGTTTTCGGCAGCCTGCCGGAAACCAGGGTTATGGGCAAGGTATCAAAAGTTTTCTTTCCGTATCCGGCTATAAAAAGATACGGTTTGTTGGGGGTTTTCACGCCATCAAGTTTTGCATAACCGATATTTTCAAATGTTGCGGTGCTTGCAACTTTGTCGTTACTTACCTGTTTCGCTGCAAAAGAAGAATCAACATTCGGAAACTCCACATGCCAGCCGCCGTATTTCTGGGCCGCACCGTTTGCCATATAGTTCAGCAGGGAAACGCCAAAGGTGGCAACTGCCGTAATCATCGCAGTGGACAAGGCAACTCCGATCACTGTTACAATCGTTCGTGTGCGGCTCTTTTTCATACTTTGCAGGGTGACCTTGTTAAAAATATTCATGATCTCACCTTCTCATCCCGCACTACCTTGCCGTCCGATATGCCGATAATGCGGTCCGCTTGTAAAGCAATGTTTTCATCATGTGTGACGACGATAAGAGTCTGATTGTATTTTTTATTGCTTTCTTTCAGCAGTTTGATGATTTCATGTCCATTTTTGCTGTCCAAACTGCCGGTCGGTTCGTCGGCAAGCATGACCGCCGGGGCGTTCATCAAAGCGCGTCCTATAGCAACACGCTGCTGCTGTCCGCCCGAAAGCTGATTGGGCAAATGCATTTTACGGTCTTTTAGCCCAAGCAAATCCAACAATTCATTCAACCGTTCCTCATTGACTTTTCGTTTGTCCATCAGAATAGGCAAAGTGATATTTTCCACCACATTCAGAGTTGGAATAAGGTTGTGAAACTGGTAAATCAGTCCAACCTGCCTCCTGCGGAATATGGCAAGTTTTTCATTGCTTTGAGCATATACATCCTGCCCGTCCAAATACACCTTTCCACTTGTCGGCACATCCACGCCGCTGATAATGTGAAGCAATGTGGATTTACCGGAACCGGAGGAGCCTATGATTGCAGTAAATCCTCCTTTTTCAATTGTAAGCGAAACATGGTCAAGTGCGGTAACCTGGTTCTCGCCCTTACCGTAGATCTTGCATAAATCTTCTGTTTTTAAAAACTCCATTATGTGATCCTCCTTTTTCACAGTCTACCCATATAATAGAACTTTCAACTTACATCTCTGTGACTTTCAGGTGAGAGATTCGTCACTTTGGGAAACGAATGGAAAATATCGCACCGCCCTGCGGATGATTTTGGGCAGTAATCGTACCTCCCTGCCGTGTTATAATCATCTTGCAAAGAGCCAATCCAATACCATATCCTGTGGCAGCTGTATTTTTTCCACAATAGAACCTGTCAAACAGGAAGGGTAAATCTTCTTTTTCAAAGCCCGCGCCGCTGTCGTGTACGACAATCTTGGTAAACAGCGGGTTGGATCTGCAGACAATCTCAATCTTCCCGTTATCGCCTGCACTTTCCACGCAATTTTTGATGATGTTTTGAATTGCTTCCGAAAACCAAGCAGAATCGCCCTGAATAATTATCCCTTTCGGCACGTCTATCTGCAGAGCAATATCGTGCAGCTCCATTGGGATCAAGAACGGGTGAAGCGCGGCGTTTATTAAAGTGTTCACATCTACCTGCTCGCTTTGGAAAACAACAATGCCTGCATCCAGGCGGGATAATTTCAACAGGGAAGTAAGCAGCCAATCCATTTGTAAAAACAACTCCTTCATCTCCCGTATCAATGCTTTCCGTTTATTTTCGTCAGGATTATTCTCCAACAGTGATAGAATGAGATTTACCGATGTGAGAGGGGTGCGGAGCTGGTGAGCTATGTCGGCCAGCGAATCGGCAAGACGTTCTTTTTCTTTTTTTAGTGCGTCGTTTTGCTCCCGGATACGCAGCGTCATTTTTGTTATCTCGCTTTGCAGAATGGAAAGTTCGCCCTCTTCCGATTCGCCAATATACAGACGGTCGGCATTATGAAGCACAATATCGATCTGATCTGAAATCCGCGCAATACTTTCATATTGGGCTTTGGTAAACGCAAAAAACGCTGCTCCAAAGGCGGCAGCGGAAGCAATAGCAAGAATTCCAGCCAATCTGTTGATTGCAAATCCCAGCGTCACAGCGGAGGCAGTTATTAAGGAGAACAAAATGGCAAGCTGCCGAAACTCTCTATTTTGAAGCATACATGTCACCCAATCTATATCCCATCCCGCGAACGGTCAGAATTATTTGCGGGTTTGCCGGATCGTTCTCTATCTTCTCCCTCAAGCGTTTAATGTACACAGTCAATGTATTGTCATTGACAAACTCGCCTGCAGCATCCCACAATTCATCAAGCAGCCTGCTCCTCGTGATAATACTTTCGGGGTTGCTAATAAATACCAGCAGCAAGCGATATTCTAAGGCTGAAAGAAAAATCTCACTGCCGTTCTTTTTCACAACACCACTTGCCATATCGACATAAAGCCCACAGATTTCAAAAGCCGATGGAGGACGTCCACTTTTTCGCAGAGCTGTCCTAATTCGTGCGATCAGTTCACGCGGACGAAAGGGCTTGGTAATATAGTCGTCCGCACCTATGTTCAGCCCGGTAACAACACTTGCTTCATCGCCGGAGGCCGTCAGAAAGATAACGGGAAAATCTTGTGTTTCTTTGATTTCCGTGCAAACTGTAAATCCATTTCCATCAGGCAAAGAAATATCAATCAACGCCAAGTCAAATTTATTTGCTGCAAGTGCGGCAAGGGCGTCATCCCGCGTAGCAGCGTGAGTTACTGTAAATCCCTCTGAATGGAGCAAAAGGACAAGGTTTCTGGCGATTTCCTTATCATCTTCAACCAAAAATATCCGTTTCATTTATTTTCACCATCCTTTGTTTTACTTTTTCCATAACGCTTTCCCCTCCGATAAATATATCTTTTACTATATTGTACCCTAATATATTACTCCCATAAATAGTTATACTTAACTGAACTTAAATTTCCAAGAATTTCACTTTTCTTCATACAGACATTTTAGATCTATAATAAATTTATAATTTATAGATATTGCAATTTGCAATATCTTAGGAGGATATTTTATAATGTTAGAATGTCAAAGTGAAGTTTTTTTGTCAGAGGTCGGTTATAATTCTGAAATAAAGCCAGGATCCTTGATTGATAAATTTCAAGATGTCGGATGGGTGCATATGCAATCAATTCTGCAGAAACTGCCTAAATTAAATGCCAACATCGGTTTTTTTGTATCCGATCAAAAAGTTAAAATTTTGAAGCCGCCATTTTTATCTGATAAACTAATTATTCAGTCTTTCATTATCGATGCCAATAGAAGAAAATTTACGCGGTTAGTTAAGATTTTAAATGATGTGAACGAATTGTTAGCCACACAAACAGAAGATGCTTTTGTCGTTGATCGTTCAAATAACAATTTAGTCAGTTTGTCAAGGGATTTTCCAGTATCCAAAATTATCGATCCAAATATGAAATGCCATGTTTTGCGGGAAAAAATCCAGTTGCCATTGGCTGCAAAGGAAGAAATCCATCAATACACTGTTTTAGGACGGGATATTGATAACTATGGGCATATGAATAATGCCCGCTATCTGGATTTAATCTCAGAACAGGTTAGTCAAATTGAACAAATTACCGTTAATTATATTAAACCAGTCAAAGAAGGAATGGTACTAGACATTGCACGTGAATCAGCGGCTCATAAAGTTTTTTACAAATTCATGAATCAAGAACAACTTCTAGCCAAAATCCAAATCATATTAAAGTAAATCTAGAAAACATGAATTTATGACCTATACTAGAAGAAAAGAAAATATCACCTGGATATAAAGCTGCAGAGTATTTTGGAACTTGAACCCACAAAAGGCCGTGAAGATTCGATCCCTTTCATCGAGAGGCTTTTCATTAGATCGAGAGAACTCAACAAAGGAAAGATTGAACCCCTGCTCCGTTCGATGGATAAAATCACGGACGCCCATGGCAAAGTACTTGTTATCAAAAACATTGACATTGATAAAAAAGTACATTATAATCAAACCAAACGATATATTTTAGTTTGATTAGTTTGATTATAGGAGGAAATTCAATGAATTTTTATGGAATTAGATGCGGAGTACTAATTGACGGTACCGGTAAACCACCATTGAAAGATGTTATAGTTATCGTTAAGAATCATCATATTGCCAGAATTGAAAGAAACTCTTCACTGATTGACCCGAACATCCCCATAATTGATGCAAGAAATTGTACAATTATACCGGGTTTAATTGACTCACACAAGCACGTTATGAACTGCGGAGGCTTTGGAATCGAAGTAGGATTCAATTTGCACCAGCTAAAAAGAAATTTATCTGAAATATCAAAAGGAGGAGTAACCTCTGTCCTTGATTTGGGTTCTGCCAATATAGCTCCCTATTTAGAAAGATTAATTGGATCTAAAACGCGAATTTATAATGCAATTTCTATTTTAACCTGTAAAGGAGGTTACCCACAGGAATATATGCCGCAAAAGTTTTATAAGATGGGATCGGTGATTGAATGTGACGGATTAGATGAAATTAAACGGAATGTGCGGAAACTCTATAAAAAAGGAGTGTCTGTAATCAAAACAGCTGTGGTCAGCAGAACTTTTGATAATAGACCGCAGGTAAACTGGACAGATAGAGAGCTAAGATGTCTTACAGATGAGGCCCACAGCTATGGTCTTAATGTATGCGCACATATCACATACATTAAAGATTATGAGCAGGCTGCAAAATGTGGAGTAGACAGTATACATCACGCTGCATTTGACGGAATTGCCGATAATAATGTACTGGAAATAATGATAGAAAAAGGAATAATATTTGTTCCTACATTAAGCCTTGTAGACTTGATTGTAACAGGTTTGAAAGAAAGATGGATTTTCAGGCCTGACTATGATCCGGCTGTTAACGAAAAAATTAAAGTAAATATGCGTAATTTTACGGAAGCATATACCCATGGTAATCCGAACAAACCTATTGGAGATTTCTTTGTAAAACTTCCTAAATCCCAACTTGAAGAAGTTTCTGCAATTCAACTTGAAAATGTCAGAAGATATATTGCATTGGGAGGAATTGTAGCAATGGGAACGGACTCCGCGCTGGGCTTTTCTCTCCATAATACACCGACCCGTGAGATAGAATTGCTCATGAAAGCTGGATTATCTTTGACTGAGACAATTAAAGCTTCTACTTTAAACTCTTCAAAAGTATTTGGAATGCAAAAGGAGATTGGTTCTATAGAACCGATGAAGCGAGCTGATATGCTAATTATCGACTCCAATCTGGAAAATAATATTGCATCTATTGACAAGATCAAATCTGTTATAATAAATGGTAATATCGTCTATGAAAGGAGTAAAAATAGTGAAAAAAAACAATGAAGAATTTAGACACAGGATCCGCCTGGCAACCTGTAAATTGATTAAGACTTATGGTGCCAAAGGCTGGACAATGGACATGATATGTGAAGAAGCAAACATTGCAAAAGATACATTATATAGAATTATAGTAAACAAAGAAATTTTAATTTCAGAAGTAATTGAAGAGATTCTAGAAGGTCATGAAAAGAAAATAGAAGGGATTATATGTTCTGATGCAGATTTTTTCTCGGCTATTAACTCACTTTGTGAAGCCTTTTGTGACCTTCTCAATGAATTTGGTACACCGCAGTTAAGAAGCCTTTTCAAAGAATACCCCAAAATCAAGGAATTGGTTAGCAGCTGCATGAATAAATTGACCCAAAATATAGCTGACTATTTAAATCGAGGAAAAACTCTGGGCTTAATTCGCCCGGACACAGATACACTTTTAATGTCCAAATCATTAAATTACATTATATTGGGCCTTTTAAAGGATGAATCAATTGAACATATTGATGATGCAACTACAAAACTCCTTAAATATTTCATCAATGGTATTAAAATTACCTAAAATCTATGCTTAAAGTACATTATAAAAATGTAATTGAGTTCTCTGCAATGAAAAAAATGGTAGTTCAGAACTACAGGTAAAATCTGTGATATCCTGAATACAAAAAAACGCTGCCGCGTTAGCTTGTTTTTTATGCTAATGCGACAGCTCCTTGGAATTCTGCTAGTTTATATTATTATGCAAATATGCAGGTTTATATATATTCTTTCATTAATTGAGCCAATCCAATAAGTAAGGCTATGCTTTTTCACTATTCCTCTTTTACTTGCTTCCTTTAGTGCGGTGATTACTAGATGCAGACCTCCAACCTCGGTTAAGATACCTGTTAAGAATAACGCTGAGGTAAAATACTAACTACTAAATTCTAATATATGGTTATACTAAGAAAATAGGTGCGTTTTTCCAATTATTGATTTATGCACACACTAATTATTTCAAAAAGAATTAAGCAAGCAATATCTCATTTAAATGATCAGCGTGAGGCAATTTTCGATAAATCAAAGGGAGGAATTAATAATGTTAGAAAAAGTAAAAGAAACTGATCTATTTTACCAATATTATGGGCAATGGATTACAGTCTACAAAGATGGTGCTGTAAGAAAAGTGACTATGGATAAATATCTTATGACGAAAAAGTGGCTTGAAAAACTTATTCCAGACCTTATAATTTGCGATTTGAATCGTATAACCTACCAACAATTACTTAATGACTATGCTGCATGGCATGAGCGTCAAACAACGATGGATTTTCATCATCAATTAAAAGCTGCGATTTTGGATGCAGTGGATGAAGGTCTAATTGATAGGGATCCTACGCGAAAAGCAATAATTAAGGGAAAAACTCCAAGGTATAAAAAAACAAAGTACCTGAATCAGTTTGAGCTGCATACTCTATTAAGCAATCTTGATTTAAAGTCTGAAGTAAGCTGGGATTGGTTCATACTATTAGTTGCAAAAAACGGGATGCGCTTTTCAGAAGCATTAGCACTTACACCTAAAGATTTTGATTTTTCACATCAGATTCTTTCAATCAGTAAAACATGGAATTATAAAGGAAGCGGCGGCTTTCTTCCGACAAAAAATCAATCCTCTGTACGCAAAGTAGAAATAGACTGGCAAACAGTAATTCAGTTTTCTGAATTACTAAAGGGATTGCCGGAAGATAAACCTATATTTACAAAAAACAAAGTATATAATTCAACTGTTAATAATATATTAACAAGACACTGTAAAAATGCAAAGGTTCCAGTAATTTCAATTCACGGATTACGCCACACCCATGCCTCCCTTTTGTTATTTGCTGGTGTATCAATTGCGAGTGTCGCAAGAAGGTTGGGGCATGCTAGTATGACAACAAGCCAAAAAACCTATTTACATATTATTCAGGAACTTCAAAATAAGGACGTAGATTTAATTATGCGTTCATTGTCAGGGCTAAGTTAACAAGGAATCATTATCAAAAATGACTCACGCTGATGAAGGGTGATGAGGTGGTCAATATTATTGAAAAATCGTCCGATTTTCTCTTGTTCAGCCTTATCTTTTGGTATTGTTAATTCTGTTTCAAAGAAATCTGAAGCGGCAATATTTAATAGGCCATGATTTCTTGCTCCCTCAGCTGCGTGTTTTGAAACCTCATGATACCAGTATGTCGTATCATAGTATTTTGTCAAGAAATCACTATTCACATCAGTTAGCTTGAAAACGATGTAAAGCGTTGATAATACGCCCATATCATAACGATCAAGACGTTTAACTGCACCCCAAGGATAACCATTTGAATATGATTTGTTATAAGCAAATTCACCATTTTTCACTAGATAATATCCACTTACATCACGACTCGCAACAGTCTTATTAAAGAACATGTTTTGGTCTACTAATCCATCTTGTGCAGAAATTGTTAGTGGTAATGTTGACTCTAAATCTTTGTTCTTTCGAGTAACACGTTCAGCAACTTCACCCAGCTTACGCTGTTCCCAAGCAAGTGTGAGAAAGTAAACGCATTAGCTCCAGATCCAATTTTTAATTATATCAGCAGGAGCTTCTGGTTTCTTATATTTTGCAATATCAATTAAAAGACAGATATCATAATTGGGTATAATCATACTTGTAAATTCGTTTAGCCGTTTAACTGTCTCCATAAGCATTGTGGAATTCATGGTATCATCATTTTCTCAGGCATAAATAATAAGCACCTACCATAAAAAAGTAAATACTTATTTATGATTTTCTATCCAGGATATTATATCTTTCTGATTTAACTTTCCGGATGCTATATCCACACCTAAATCGACTAATTCCTTTTGATCCACCTGTAATATCTATCATCTTATCATGCAATTTTATTATATATTCCAAAGATATATATTTCATCTATCAGCCAGTTCCTTAAAAGCTTCTATATTTTCTTCAAGAATTTTATCTGCAGTCCTATCAAGGGTCTGTTCTTCAGATACAGCTTCTTTAGTGAATTCTTCAAAGTCCAAAACTACATATTTGGGCTTGTTATTTTTCATAATAACTACCGATTTGTCCTCATCAACCATCTTGGCTACTTTAGAAAAATTCTGGTTAGCCTCTGACATTGAAACTATCTTTTTAGTATTTATCAGCATTGAAACTCCTCCTAATACTATAATATGTTTATATTATACCATAAGTAGGATAAAAATATCCTACTTATATAAAATTTAAAATCACATCTAACTCACACTGTTCCCACCACCAGCAAATCTAAATTTTTACACCTAAAATCTTCAATTGTTCATTAATCTTTGCTTCGAGTTCTGCGATTTCCTTATTGTCTTGCTTTAATTGCTTATTTACCTCTTCCAAATCAATTGGAGCTTCTTCTTCAAAAGTATCAACATAACGTGGAATATTCAAGTTAAACTCATTTTCCCTGATTTCATCAATTGATGCCAAGTGAGCATATTTATCAACATCTTTGCGTTCCTTAAATGTATTGATGATTTTATCTATATTTTCATCATTCAAGTTATTTTGATTCTTTCCCTTTTCAAAATCACTGCTTGCATCAATAAATAATATGTCTTTAGTTTTACGATTCTTCTTAAATACCAAAATGATTGTAGGTATACTTGTCCCATAAAATAAGTTAGCCGGCAGACCAATAACCGCATCGAGATAATTTTTTTCAATCAGAGTTTGACGGATTTTGCCTTCTGCTGCACCGCGAAACAGCACACCGTGAGGCAGAACAATAGCCATTGTGCCAGTGTTGTTTAAATGATATATACCGTGTAATACAAAAGCATAATCTGCTTTTGAGGCTGGTGCCAATTTCCCATAATCGCTAAAACGCGGATCTTTTAATTTAGTTTTATCATTATCCCATTTCGCAGAATACGGTGGATTTGCAACCACTGCATCAAAATTGCGCGGGTGGTCAATCCCTTTTCCATCTGGTCCATCCGGCCAATCGTTTTCCAGAGTATCAGCATTATTTAATGTCATATTGTTATAAGACACATTATGCATCATTAAGTTCATACGGGCCAAATTATATGTTGTTGTATTCAACTCTTGACCAAAATACTTTATAGGAGTACCATCAGGCAATTCTTGTCCAACAGTAAGCAGCAGGGAACCTGAGCCCATTGTCGGGTCATATACATTGAAAAATTCATTCGATTTTTCTACACCGCTGGTGACTATTTTAGCCAAAATCTTACTTACTTGATGAGGTGTATAAAATTCCCCACCCTTTTTACCAGCACTTGCAGCAAATTTACCGATTAAGTATTCATAGATTTCACCTAGAATGTCTTTCCCATCATCTCCCTTGTATTCAATTTCATCCACTAACTTAACTACATTGTTAAGTGATTTTGCACGTTCATTTGTAGAACTTCCAAGACGTGTATCTCCCAGGTTAATATCGTTGAATATACCGCGGAAATCTTTCACCGCTTCTTTATTTAATTCCGCATTCTTATTAAAGTTATCAAAAATAGTTTGATAGTCGCTGGGAATAACCTGTGAATCATTAATTTTATTAATCAAAGACTTCCATGTATCATTCGGCGCAATTGCATATCCCAAACTTGATGAAATATCTTGTAAATAGTCAGCCAAATCTACACCTGCCGCTTGTTTTAGATAAGCATCATTGATAGATTCTCCCTCTGCAGCGTCAATAACATTATTTTTTACCAAATACTGTTCTTGATGTTCCGAAAGATATCTGTAAAACATAAATGACAGGATATAGTTTTTGTACTCCGACGCATCCATTGTGCCGCGCAGTTCATTTGCCATAGCCCAAAGTTTACTAGTAATTGTTTGCATATTATTGCTCATTGTTTTAATTCCTTTCTCTTTTCAAATTATTTTATCCGATGGCTGTCAACTGTAATACCTCCATCACACTCTGTTTATATAAACATCTGTTGTAGTAATGCTTTCTTTTGTTCCTGCAAATGATTTAACTTACGTTGATGAAGGGTGATAAGATCGTCAAGTCTATCTAAGAAATCAGAAATTGTGTTTTGTTCTTCTATAGTTTTAGGAAGTAAAATAACAATTTCACTCATTACATTATTCATTAACTTTGGATTTCCAACTTTTGAAACATACTTCCATGAAATATTATTTAGCACTTCTGAAACCATCTTATTTGCATATCCATCATCAGACAACAAAACCCCGCAAACATTGGTACAATAGAACTTTCCGGCACGATAGTTAACCGTTCCAGCATTAGCTCCATCAGTTGTCCAAGTGATAGCATTTTCATAAAGAAAGTTTTTGTAATACCCCAGTAAACCATTATCTTTTGTTTGAGATGAGTAAACTGGATAAGGTGTTTCATCAGTTTTCTTATCCGTCGTTTCAGTAGCTGCAAGGACATATCCACGGGTTACTTTGAATATATCTTTAACCTTACGCTGTTTCCAAGGGTCAGTGAATCCCGGGAAACGAAGTTCTGGAAAATTTTCGCCATTTTTCGGGAACATTTTTTGTAACAAACCTTTCTTTTCATACTTCAGGTGATTTAACTTACGCTGATGAAGGGTAATAAGGCTATTTAGCTGTTGGAAAAGCTCACTAATTTTCTTTTGTTCTAAAATATCAAATGGGTAAAAGATAACCGTATTTTGCAGTGCTGATTTAGAGATAGATGACACCTTGGTTCCTTGCATCAATCGTAAAAGCTGATTATGATATGCAGGAGAATTCATAAAATATCCAAGGTATCCCGATGCAAAAGATAATGTTGGTCTACATGGAATTGTATGTAGTCCAGAAATGACTATCTCTTCGCCTACATTTACCAATTCTGTGCACTTTCCAACTGTTTCATCTTCCGCTGCATCAGCAATAATTACATCCCCATTTTGCAGCTTTGATGACTTGAATTTGTTCGACAAAGTGTCATCTGTAATATATGGGACTTCATCTTTTTCGACGTCTAGTAATTCTCCAAATTTGATTAGAACATCTCCGTAATGTACGTTTTTAGCTAGACCAGAATTATAATTCAATTCAGCTCTAGCAAGAGTATTATTGGGTATATTTGTAAAGGTATCACTATACTTACGCTGTTCCCAAGGGTCGGTAAATCCTGGAAATCTTATTTTAGGTACATTAGCTTTATTTTTATCCATTTTATCTCCTATCTTAACTGTCAATTGATAATTAGCAGTTCAATAATTAATTTTAAAGTTTTATTAGATATGAATTAGCTTTTAGCACGCTCATCAGCCAATTCATAAATGGCTTTACGCAAACCATTACGATACTTGATTTTAGACAAAGATTGTATCTTTTCGTCATGTGCCAACATCTTATAGTCAACGCTTGCTTTGGCAATTATATCCCGGATTTGGCCAGTATCATCTAAATCCTGCATGCCATAACGATGATAACTAAATAATTCACGCATCTGGGCACTTGTGATAATATCTGTAATTCCCCACTTCACTCGAAAATCCAGGAACATTCTATCAAGGCTGACATTGTTGGCTGCTTGAATAATTTGTTCACTATCTCTCAATTTTACTGGATATTTAAGATTATAACCTTCCGGTGGAAAATGCCCTTTGATAATAGCGATTGCTGCATTCATGACCTTTACAGCATAATTTCTGTCTTCCAAACCAGTGGCAAACTGATCAATTTTCTCTTTCGTAGCTTGCGCTTCCTGACTTTTGCCCTCATGCACCTGGTTTAATAATTGTTCCACCAATTCAGTTAAATAATCATAATCTATTTTCACATCCTTGACATGGGTCATTTTCAACTCAATTTGATAAAAAGGAATTCTCTTTTTCTTTGACATATACTGTTTAAGCTCATTGGTTAAAACTGTGGTAAGCATGGTTTCTTGAGCACTTGTCATGCCTAATTTTTCAACTAACTCATCGGGATTGTCGTAATTGAAACCTACTGTATTCCCATCAACTTCTTCAGGTGTATATTGTTTTAATTTAGCCACGCCGGCATTATAATCACGCAGCAAATCAAACATATCTTCTTTTTGCTTTTCAGAAGGTGGTAATTGCTGAAACTCATCAGTTAAGCCATCTAATTTCTGAACAGCCTCTTTGACTTCATTAAATACATCTTCAAAAGGTTTAGCGATAATACCATCTTTTTGGTTGGATTTACGCTGCTCATCTTCTGATAAAATTGCAGAATTTTTATTGGCATAAATTGCGAGAGCTTCATTCATCAACTTCTCATTTTGAGCAGGCCAGCGATAATTTACAATACGCCCCCAGGGTTTTTCCTGCATGTCAGCAATACGGTTTGTTCTTGAATAGGCTTGAATAAGTCCGGCCCCTTTAAGTGTTCTGTCTACATAAAGGGTATTAAGTTCCGGTGCATCAAATCCAGTTAAAAGTTGATCTACCACAATCACAATATCCAGGAAGTTCTTGTCGGCAGCAGTTTTTTTCAAGCGTTCAGTAACATCTTGTGTATATCCAGCTGCATCATCCATACCAAAGCTTGTACCAAATTCTTTGTTATAGACCTTCATAGCATCATGTAAGCCTTGATTAGTGGCAAACATACTGTCATTATTGGATGAGTTTTGGCTAAATGTAACTGCTACTTTTAATGTTTGTCCACCATTTTTCTTGTTCTCATTATTTACTCGCTGAAATTCATTAAAATACATCATTGCCATTGGAGTACTGGCTTTCCCGCCACCAACATGAGTGGTAAAGAGGGCATTATATTTACCTTCATTTGAACGATTTCTCCAGTTCTTGAAAATATCTTCAACTACTAACTTGATATGATCCGGATTTTCATCATAAAAGCTTGGTTCAACTGCGTCATCCATATCTTCCTGACTTAGATTATTGATCTTATCTTTAATTTTTTCTTCAGTCCACTTCGGATAACGTTCTCGATAGAAATTTGGTAGATATTTTAATTTCATTTGTTTTTCATCAATTGTTGTTTCAAAATCAACTTTAAAGCCTAAAACATTTCCATCTGCTATTGCTTCACGAATGGTATAGGCGTGTAATAAAGGTCCAAAAATATCTTCTGTTCGTAAGCCGCTGGTTGTTTCATCAAACATCGGTGTCCCCGTATAACCAACCCAGGCAGATTTCTTAAAAGCCTTTTGTATCTTTGCAAAACTTTCGCCGCCAGTTGAACGGTGTGCCTCATCCACGATAAATACAATATTTTTATCAGGTGCTTTAAAAGATTTACGTTTCACTAAGGTATCAAGCTTTTGAACAGAAGTAACAACGATATTATTATCTTTACTCCTTAGTTTACGCCTCAAATCATTAGTATTATCGGTATCTTCAACACTGCCAATCATATCTTCACCAGCATCCGGATCATAGGCCCTATAATTTTCACTTGTTTGTTTCGTTAAAGCAATTCTATCCACTACGAAGACAACTTTATCAACTTTCGGCATACGGCTTGCAAGCCACGCTGTTTTAAAACTAGTTATAGTTTTACCAGAACCAGTGGTATGCCAAACATAACCTACTTTATTTGTGCCGAGTTCAAAATCAACTTTCTTTAATTTTTCAATTACATTCTGGGTAGCATATACTTGATATGGACGCATTACTTTTAACATTTGTTTGTTTTTTGTGCCATCCAAAATCATATAATTAGTAGCCATCTGATGCGCCATTGGAATACTTAACATTGAATCAGCAAACTCCTTCCAATTACGCACAATAGTGTTATCACTCTTACGCTGCCAGTTAAAAGCAAAGTCCTTGTTGAACTTATCCGGCGTGGTATTTGCCATATACTTCACGTTATTTGGCGTAATTGCCACCAATATCTGCAAGGTGGAAAAAATATCACGATATTGATTTTCTTCAGAATATTGATGCATTTGATTCAGTGCTTCATTGACATCATGCGTATCACGTTTTTCTTCAATTTGTATGATAGGCAAACCATTAATAAGAAGTGTAGTATCAAAACGACGATTTTGTTTCCCGGCAATAACTGCAGGACGTTCAATTTGATTAACTACTTGATAAACTGTATCTCCAGCACCAATTTGCTTTTGATCGAAAACCGTTAAAAACACGTGACGACCGTCATCTAAATCAATTTCGATTTGCGATACACCATTGAGTCCATATAAAAATTGTCCAGCTTCATATGGTGTTTGAATATCAGATATAATCTTTTTAACTTGATTAAATTCAACAGTACTTAGCGGATGATCAAGTGTACTTTGATTGTGCCTCTCAAGAATTTCTTTGAAGTTATCCCAAAGCTGGTCTGTAGTTTTAATTTTTGGTTCATACTTCCACAACTTTGTTTTCACACAGTAATCAGCAGATTTTTCACTAACCATAAAGTTGCTGATTCCTTCCAGGTGTTCAGGTTTAGTTATGGTTCCACTGGTAATATATTGTATTAATTCAGTTTCAAATTGCTCTTCATTCATTTTCCACCTGCCTCCTCTAACTTGGATAATATGATTTTTGTTTCAAGTTCTGCTGCCCTATTTTTAAGGGCCTGCAACCTCAACTGATTAAAATAGACTTGTCCTATAATTTTTTGCTTATCTATGGAAGGTATATTCGGTATTTCAAGTTCTTTAAGCTGCCTGAGAGTATATTTTAAAACTTGCGAGCCTTGCAGGCCAAGCACAAACTGTTTCTTGATTGTTTTGTTTTCATTAATGAGATAAACCAAGAACTTCGGATCAATGTTATTGCCAGGTAACAACTTAACGTAGTTTTGCGTATAAAGATATCCCTCGTGTTCTTTTCTTACCATTGCTGCAATTCCCGTGATTAAACTAAACACCACATCACCATCGCATAGGGTACTTACTTTGTCATTGGTTCTAACTTGTTTATTGTCCGCACCCTTTGAAACAATACCTACCAGATCATCTGTTAAATCTGTTTGACTATAATAGGTAAAAAGCGGTGTTTTCTCATCAAACACTTCAGTAATCCTAAACTGAGGAGATCCACTTACTAATCCAACCAATTCACTCAACTTTTTCATAAAATATTGTGCCTTTCTAAAATTAACTTTATTTACTATGATGTAATCATATCACAAGTGAGATTTTATTGCAACTATAAAAATGTAATTTTTAAAAATTACATTTTACGCTTTGATTATTTTTCACTAATTACTTCTGCTAAAAGTCAACATACCTTACACCCTTTTACACACCTCTGGTGCATTTTTACTATTAAGCATTAATTTAAACAAAAATGCTGAAAGCCACTGATTTAAGTGGCTTTCATTAGAACATGTCAAATACTCTATACAATCTTGCAAAAACGCCCTTATAGTTTTTCAACAAAGCATATTTTTACGTAAAAATATACCCCTTATTGCAGAATCTTTCTACTCCAATTGGGAATTATATTTCTTTTCCATTTAACTGTTCCATTGCATATATATGATTTTCAATATAATAATTTATAAGCCTTACAGCCTCTCTTGCACATCTAATTTGAAGATTATTATCTTTCCATGAACCTATTCTTGCTACCATTTCATCTGTATTTATTCTTCTTTTGTTTTTGCCCTTTTAAATAGTTCTTTTAAATCCCAATACGAATATTTTAAAAATTGTTCATATAAGTTATTTTGCTGATTTATTTTCTCCATAACGATTCCCCTCCGATAAATATATGTTTTACTATATTGTATCCTAATATAGTATTCCCATAAATAGCTGTACTTAATTGAATTTAAATTTCCAGAAATCTCACTTTTCTTTATTGGAGAGCAATAACTTTTTCAACCATTTTGATACATGCTCAATCTTTCTATTGATGCTAATATAAAATAAAGGAAAAGGCACAAATTAATAAGTCAATAAAGTGGACAAAATTCTTATCTTTTGTATCTGCAATCAGGACACCTCTCCTATAACTATTCATACTTCTTCGGGAATTTTTCTTTTTCAGGTTGTCACAGATATTTATCTATATCCTTTAAGTTATATAACTCAAGATCATAAAATTCACTATTTTGAGCAAATCACAATTTACATACCTCTAATGATTTAATCATATTCTCTATTCAATTTTTTGTTAAATCCAATTTTATTTAATTTTCTCTTTTAATGCTTTAATCATGGAAAACTATTTGCACCGTAAATAAATAACTCTCCTGCAGAAAAGAATCCCTTAGGCAGACTTTGTTATCATCTATAACTGTTCCGGAGTATTGAATATCCGTTAGCATGAATGCATTATCCTGACAAAATGGCCATTTTACCTGATTAGTGGCAACTTTTACCATGGAAATTATACCAGGCAGTTCACGCGTCACAGCTTGACACATCAATTAATATATTTTGTTTCTTAATACTTCAAAACAATTTCCTAACAGGTACGTGATATAATATAAATAATATATTTTGTATCATACTAAGGAGATGGTATTATGCCAAGCAAGAATATTGGTATTCTTGTCGGAAGTCTACGAAAGAAATCTTATAACAAACTTGTTGCTGAAACATTAGCACCTCTTTTCCCGGAAAATTATAATGTTAAATTCATTAAGCTTGACGATCTACCTATCTATAATCAAGATTTTGATGATGAAAACCATGTTCCCGAATCTTGGAAGACATTTCGAAAAACTATACAATCAATTGATGCCATATTGTTTGTAACACCCGAATATAACCGTTCTGTTCCTGCCGTATTAAAAAATGCTTTGGATATTGGATCGCGTCCTTATGGTCATAGTGTATGGGACAAAAAGCCTGCTGCTATCGTTAGTGTTTCACCTGGTGGAATTAGCGGCTTTGGTGCTAATCATCATTTACGTCAATCTTTGGTATTTTTAAACATGCCAACATTACAACAGCCTGAAGCTTATATTGGTCACATTAATTCATTAATTGATAAAAATGGAAAAATTACAAATAATGATACCTTGAAATTTTTCCAAAAAATCATTGATGCTTTTGTAGAATTGATTGAAAGATATAATTAATGATATGCTCTCCCTAAAGTTACAGATTAAAAAATAAAAATCTGTCACTTTAAGAAGAGCATTTTAATGATAAAAGCTATTTCTTTAGAAGGATGTTTTCTTTGACATTTACCGCATTAATATGTATAAGCTTCACTTTTTGACCGCTTTTACAATCCTGCGGAGTGAGCCGTCAAAAGAAAAGTAAAAAAATTTCACTGATAACCCTTCCATTGTGAAAATTTTACCATATTTTTTTATGTGTGATTTATCAGTAATGATCGCTGTTTCCTGGCAGGCTTTCTTTCATCCATCTTTGATAAGTATTGCTGTGCATATCTCCCGGATTCCAAATATCAATGCCGATGCTCTTTCCCACAGTCAATTTTTGGGCAGCACCAATCATTAAAAGACCTCGCCCGGTACCGATATCAAGAACCTTTTCATACCCTTTCCAATCAATCATGGAAATCATCTTGTCCCTACGGTGTAGTTTACCGAGCTTAACGTAATAAAAATATTACTGTTCTTTAATTAATAACGTGATATTTTATTCCTTAGATAGTTTTGTCTATCTAAGGAATTTTTAGATCATTGTATATCAAGCTTTATTGATATTAGCCTCTTCGGTAAATTCGATCTGCTTATTTGCTTCTGAATTTTCTACAGGCTCAGTATTTGTCTTCGAAATATTTTTCTCAGCAGTAACATCGCAGGTATCTCCTTTATCTAACAGTGCCAGGTATTTTGAAACTTTTTTATTAATTATTCCCATAGATAATAGAACAACTGAAATGCCTCCATATACGGCAATTGGTTCAAATATTCCAGGAAGCAGTTGAGATAGTAATAATTGTTTAATAACGTCAGCAGAGGAATATCCCTGTGCCACATAGTTATTAACAGTAGTTCTAAAAAATATGATATTATTAACTAATAGTGCAATTCCTATAACCGCTACGACTATGGAAACAGTGTATAGAATAACTGAAATAGAAAATTTCCTTGACCTTTTTTTGCCTTTAAGTTTCATAATAAATTATCTCCATTCCTATAGTATACTCCTAATATTAATGAATAATTATTGCATTTGAGTGTCAACATTGTTAATGATTTATAACTAATAGACCAATTTTTTGTGAATAGGCAGGCTTTTTTGCTTAGGTAAGTAAAATGAAAAAATTACGTCCAAATTTAATAGTTGTTTCTTTAAGCAATGTATCATAATCAGTGGTTAGCATATGATTGGGATATTAAGTATTTGAATTCATTTACTTATATATAAATGATAAAAGCTGCTAATGGAGACATATATGCGTGGGCCGGACTTTTCAATCCCTGCAATTCTGAAGTATTACTTTTCGTAAATGTTTTTACCGTTGGCAATGTTACCGAAATTCCATTTTCTTTTCAGGTCTGACTGAATACAACGACGTCAGGAAAGGCGAAACTGACGAATATGCAAAGTCCATCAAACACAGTAATCCGACCTCTGCTGAAACGACCATCGTGTCGGAAGAGGATGGAAAATTCATTTGCCCGCCGGCAGGTACCAGGATTTATTGACTTTCATGAAATTATGATGAATCCTAACTCCCAAGAATATGAAGGAATGAAGGAATGGTCGGGGTATTGGACTATAGAATTAAGTGATTGGGAAAAGCGTCCTAGAGTTATATGGTGCTAGTATGAAAAAACGCCAAGGAAAACTTTGATAACAGCTGCCTTGGAGTACTTGGGGATTATATGCAACATCCCCCTCCCACATCCTCCGGTAGTGTTTGGCCGCTTGCCTCTAGCAAATATGGTGATTCCTTATCATACTCATCTATTACATTTATAAGCTGGATTTCGTGCTTCCAGTTATCTCCCATATCATATGTCTAATGCTATAGGAATGTTTTTAAGACAAATTGTACTTCAGCGCGGTATTCCATTTGAAATGAAACTGCCTGCAAATGCTCCGGTTGCTTTTGGTTCACTTACCAAAAAACAATTTGATACTGAAATTAACAAAGGTATGAACAATATAAAGGCAGGCAGAGTTTATTCATCAGATACCGTTGAAGAAGATATGGAAATACTATCCGACCTTTTCCAATCACGGGATAAACCGGTAGTCGAACACCGACCCATCGCTCTTGATATAAACTATTTCAACTCAATCAGCTTGTCAAGAATTTGTTTTGTTAAATCCTTTTGTTGCGCCGCTGTTAGATTGGTTGAGGTTCTGATCACAACTGTTCCATGTACTTCGTGAGAACCAGAATTAAACATTTCTGCTCCATCAAACGCTGCCAGGTAAGCGTTACGAGTTTCTGCATCTTTCTTAGTTGGATAAACTTCAATACATCCACCTGCATCAGTTCCTTTACCAACAATATCTTTGCCATCCACTTCTTCAATTACATCTTTGTCAGTGAAATAAACTGCAGCAGTATATCCACCTTGTTTATTAAGATTACCGTTTGGATCGTTATTTTCTGTTGCTGCTTGTGTCCCTGTGATTGAAGGTACTTCCTTCAATCTTTGAATTACAAAACCACTTGTTGGATTCGTAATTTGTTTAAGCTGCTTCACGCTGTTTTCATATGATTCGCTAGCTGATTTCAATTCACTAATTTGTGTTGAATAGTCAATTGGCTTTTCTAATTCTTTGGTAGCTTTTTCGATTGCATCAATCTTTTTAGGAATTTTGGGAATAGATACTAATGCTTTCTTGGCACTGTCATCAGCCAATTTTAGCTTATCCAATGTCGATGTATCATAGGCTTCTTTCTTAGAATTTATCAACTTTCCAGAATTATCAATCAATATTTGCAATTTCTCATTCTTTGTTTCAACTTTTTTCTTTGCAGTATCAAACTGAGTAACAGCTTTTTCACGCGGTAAATATATATCAAAGTAATAACCACAACCACCTGCAGCAATAACCAATAATGTGATAATCCCAATAATAACTTTCTTCATTTTGTTCACCTCGCTTTTTTAAGATAATTCATAAATTTCTTTTCCTCATTTATTTTCATCAGCATCTTTTTTAAATTGGAAAATAGCATCAATTTTTTATCAAAAATCTAATAAGTGTTTTTTGTCCATATCTTCATAATTCACGCCATACCCCTGTCCTCAGCATTTATATATTATATACGATCATAATGACATAGACTGTCAGTAACAATAAAATTATCTATATGTAAAAAGCAAAAAAGCCAATTAAGATGATTGCTCACCCTAACTGACTCCTAAATTTCATTATTAAAAGGAATATCATTAATATCAGTCCAGTTTAAACGGGCATCTTATTAAAAATCTGATGGACTAAAAAGCAATAATTATCTGATGATACACCTCCATCACTTTCCTTTTTCAATAGGATCTTCAGTGCTGATATCCACTGTCCTAATTTTTTACCTTTTAAAGGTAATTCATATTTATTAATATGCTCAAGCAGATATTCATTATAAACAGTTCCTGCCAAAATTAAAAATTCATCATCTCTCAATGAGAATTTGCTTTGTAAATCCTTCAAAACCTTTAAAGACCATTCTTTTCTTTCAGATATAGATTTATCTCTAAAAGTCTCATTATAAGATTCTATTATTTCATTTTCAGGAATCAAGCCATACTTATCCGATAAAATATATACTTTATCACTGTTTTTCTTTGTATATTCTTATGCAAGAGCAAATCTCGGACTCTCCAAATAAAGTTCTGATGCCTTACATTTATATTGTTTTTTCTTACTTGTGCAAGAAATTAGAGCAATTTTCATGATATATCTCCACCTTTACATTTATAAATAAAAATCATATTTCCTTGTTTCATTATACATTATTTAAAATATTTATTAAATTACTGGATAATATTTCAGATAACTTTATCACTCAGATGCTATGATTCCTGCATTTCTTACAATTAAACATAACGGGCACGGTTGGAAACAATAACTTTATGCTTAGATTTCTTTTCCATGTTCTATCTCATCTATAATGCTGTCCAGATACGTGTCCAGTTCATCTGGTGCACTTCCCACACGACCAGCCGGGCGGTCTTCCTCAACAGCCAACAACTCTTCTCTCAGTTTCAGCATTTTTTCACGGCGGTTAAATGCTTTTATATCCATAACCACGAAATCATCCTCACCTTTTTTTGTAAGATATACAGGCTCAGCGAAAGATTTGCATAAAGCCGCAATTTCATTATAGTTCTGCTTTACGCATGCTTATAAAATAGCTTATTGCCTTATTATACTTACTACACACTCCACGTGCCAGTAGACAAGCTTTCGATATAATTATGCAGAAATATTAGGTTTTGCGTAAAGATGTACCCCCTTATTGCAGAATCTTTCTACTCCAGTTGGGAATTGTATTCCTTTGCCATTTAACTGTTCCGTTGCATATATAGGCTACATATTTAAATTCGTTTGTATTATCATATATATTTATTTCATTACATATACCTAGTATCTTTTTTAAATTATTCAATGATTCATAGTATCTTCTTTCTATATCTCTCTCAGAAATGCCATGTCCGCCTTTCATAACTCTAATCTTAACTCTTTCTTTTGCTATATCGCAATTATCAACTCCAATATAATTCATAACTACATAAAACCCTTCCTGCCTCGCTTTTTTTATATTTCTGATAATGCTTTTACCTGAAAGAGTAGTCTCCTGATTAAATGATATATGATTTTCAATATAATAATTTATAAGCCTTATAGCCTCTCTTGCACATCTAATTTGAAGATTATTATCTTTCCACGAACCTATTCTTGCTACCATTTCATCCGTATTTATTCTTTTTTGATTTTTATCTCTTTTATAATAAATAGATCTATATATGGACGTTTTTCCAGCCCCATTTACTCCTGCGAATATAGTATAAATAGTCATTACTATTTACCTATCACTTTTTTTTGCTCTCTTTGAAGCACTAAATCCGATAAAGCAGCATAAAAATCTTGTTCTTCTTTTGTCTTTGATTTTTTAAACAATTCTTTTAAATCCTCATATGAATACCCCAGAAACTGCTTATACAAACTACTTTGCTGATTTATTTTTTCCATAACGATTCCCCTCCGATAAATATATCTTTTACCATATTGTACCCTAATATATCACTCTCATAAATAGCTATACTTAACTGAATTTAAATATTTTCGGGAACGTTCATAGATTTGTGTAAAATAGAATAGATAGAGTAAAATCCATTTGGA
>CAIFEX010000013.1 GCA_903789665.1 uncultured Clostridium sp. | reverse complement strand
TTGCAGGGAAAGTCTGTAGCTTTTTAACCTACAGTAAATTGACACGATCTTATTTTATTTTAATTTTGACAAAAATTAAAAATGTAATATATAATATTTATATAGGCACTTGTTATTATCTTAGATTACATCTCCATTTTTGTTATCTATAAAAACATTTCATTTCTCCTATGAATATTAAATTATACAAACTTCACTAAAGGATGTGGTTCAATGTCAAAAAAACGATATAAAATATTTAAGATCTTAAGCAAATTTGCATTTATGTTCCTGGGAGCTGTTTTAGCTTCTATAGCTTTGGAATTGTTTTTAATTCCGAACAACGTTATAGATGGAGGTATTACCGGCATATCTATTATATCAAGTTATCTTACAAAATTACCTCTTGGACTATTTATATTCACATTAAATATACCTTTCTTATTAGTTGGATATAAACATATTGGAAAAACTTTTACTATTTTCACTCTGTTTTCTGTGACATCTCTTTCAATTATGGTATCTCTTCTCAAACCCATTTCAGGTGTTACAAATGACACTCTTCTGGCCTCAGTTTTTGGAGGAATAATATTGGGATTTGGAATTGGAATGATAATAAGAAATGGGGGTTCTTCAGATGGTACTGAAATCATAGCAATAATTTTGGACAAGAGAACTGGTTTTTCCATAGGTGAAATAGTAATGTTCTTCAATGTATTCATTTTAAGCAGCGCCGGTCTTGTATTCAGCTGGGATAGAGCCATGTATTCACTTATAACTTATTTTATAGCTTTTAAGATGATTGACATAACTGTCGAGGGACTAGATGAATCAAAATCCGTGCTTATAATTTCAGATGAGTATGAGAATATAACGGAGGCAATTTTAGCGAGACTGGGAAGAGGAGCTACGCTTTTAAATGGCAAAGGAGGCTATACAAGTACTCCTACTAATGTAATATATGTAATAGTATCCCGCTTGGAAATAGCTAAATTGAAATCAATTGTTTATGATCTTGACAGTACAGCACTTATAACAATTGGGAACGTTGAAGTTTCAGGAAAAAGTTATAAGAAAAAATCAATACATTAATGATAAAAGCAGCATCTGTTGCTGCTTTTATTCTTTTAAATCCAGATATTCTTGGTTAAAAAATCAATTTTTTCTTTTCTCTTTTTAGTTTCACTTTCATTTACAATTATTTTATTCTCATATATGTCAAGTACACACCCCTCTTTTGCATCTTTAGGCAAATCCAACCTTTTGATATTTATCATGGTTTTATCTTTTTTTTCACAGACAGCATAAGGCCCTTCAAATCTATCTATTATAGCTCTCATTTAAATCTCCTTTTAAAATATATTTTTCTTGTCAACTAAAATATAGATTTTATTTTTACTTTCTATCAATGAATTTAAGAAGTTCATAGTTTTTATGGTAATTAAAAATTCCAGTACAAATCCCATTAATATCCAAAGTATACAATTTACACTTATATGTGCAGTAAAATAAATTAGATAATTCAAGGTAAAGCTCAGATTTTTCAATATATAGGAATTGGGAGTTATTACAAATATAGAATAAAAAATTCCAAGAGGAATCCACAAACTCAGAATTCCCAGAAAGATCTCTCCCAATTTAATAACTAGAGACTTCTTTGAAAAATTTCCATTAAAAAATTTTTCGTATAAATTCCATTTTATACTCTGAGATACTATCATAAGAACTGAAAAAGCTCCTATCATATACAGCACATAAAATATGAATTCTTTTAATAGATAAAATTGATTAAATGTAAATATTTTTACAATCAGGAAAATAAATATAAACATAAGTATGAGCATGAGATTTTTAAAATCCAGTATGAATTTAAATTTTCCCTTAATTTTCATTCTATCCCATTCTTCACAATAATAATTCATTATTTCTCCCCTCTGAAAATTTCTAAAATACAAATCCTTGTAAAAATATATCTTTAATTTCATTATACAATATTTTCAATGATTTTGACTTATTAAAACGAATAAAAAAATCACTATTCAAAAATTTATTTTGAATAGTGGTCTTTTAAGAGCTGTTATAGGGCCAGTTTCTATACATCCATACCTATTTTCACAGATTTCATATTTATACTCACAAATTGTTTTTTTACATTTTCACTTATAATTTTTCCCCAATTTACATTTGGAAGCTGTAAGGTTTTTAGCAGTACCCCCAGCATGATCATATTTTGAGATTTTATATTTCCCAGTTCCTTGGCTTTTTCTGCCGCCTTTATTACAGTGGTATTTTTTATATTTGATTTTATATTTTCAATAACATTTTCAGGATATTTTTCTTTTTCCGAAAGCACAGTAGCCGAAGGTATTTTATAATCATTCACAATCAATTTTCCCCCCGGACTCAAATATTCAATCCATCTTAAAGCTTCCATTTTCTCAAAAGCAACAATTACATCTGCGCTGCCTTTTCCTATGATAGGCGAGTATACTTTATCTCCATATCTGACCTGTGTTGTAACACTCCCTCCT
This sequence comes from uncultured Clostridium sp., assembly GCA_903789665.1. Classification (GTDB taxonomy): domain Bacteria; phylum Bacillota; class Clostridia; order Clostridiales; family Clostridiaceae; genus Clostridium_B; species Clostridium_B lapidicellarium. Next base: position 77,913 of record CAIFEX010000013.1, on the reverse strand, counting down.
CTCTGCGCCATTCCATGAACTTCAGACATTTTTACATCATAGCCTGAATTTATCAAACCTGAAACCAATATTTTGGATGCCAGTATAATTCCCTGTCCGCCAACTCCTACAAACAAAATATTTTTTACCTTGTTCATCTATATGTCACCTACCTTTTTTATTGCATCAAAAGGACATATCTGTGCACAGACGGAACACCCAACACAAATGTCTTCATCTATATGTGATATATTTGAGATATCTGAAATTGATATAGCCGGGCAACCTGACTTTATACACATTTTACACTTTTGACACTTGTCTTTGCTTACTCTGTAGACAACTTTTTTTGTATTGAATTCCTTTTTGTCTTCTTCGCTCAACTTTTTTAATACACAGGGCCACCTGCTTATAATTACAGAAGGTTCCTCACTTTTTAATGCCTTATCCAAAGCAATTTCCGTTTCGCTTAAATTAAGTGGATTCACCGTCCATATATTTTTTACACCTATGGCTCTGCACAATTGAGGTATATCTATGGCATAAGTCTTTTCGCCGCTTAAAGTATATCCTGTCCCTGGATTTTCCTGATGTCCTGTCATAGCAGTTATTCTATTATCCAGTATTACAATTATTGAATTTCCCTTATTATAGACTATATCAATTAAACCTGTAATGCCAGAGTGAAAGAAAGTAGAATCTCCTATTACTCCCACTGTCTTTTTATCTATTCCATTGATTTTGAAAGCCTTTTCAGCTCCATGAGAGGTGCTTACCGAGGCACCCATGCAAATACATGTGTCCATTGCATTTAAAGGCTCCGCACATCCTAAAGTATAACAGCCTATATCTCCTGTAATCATTATATCCTTTTTCTTGGATAGTGTATAAAACAAACCCCTGTGAGGACACCCAGCACACAGCGTAGGAGGTCTTGATATTATTTCCTTTTTTAAATTTTCTACAGAACTTGCAGTTTCTTTTCTGCTTTCATATTCAGTTTTTAAAAGGGAAGATGCGACAATATCCGGATTTAATTCACCCACTCTTGGAATCTTATCCTTCCCTATACAATCAATTCCCCTTGCTTTAATCTGCTCTTCTATATAAGGCTCTAACTCTTCAATTACATAAAGCGTTTTCACTCCCTGTGCAAATTTACTTATTTTTTCAAAGGGAAGAGGATTTGTGAAACCAAGTTTTAAATAGGATGCGTTGTTTCCAAAAACTTCTTTTGCATATTCATAACTTATTCCCGAGGTTATAATGCCTATCTGCCTGTCACCCCATTCAATTCTGTTCAAATCGGTATCATTGCTGAATTTTTCTAATTTTTTCAATCTCTTCTCTACTTCTAAATGAAGTTTTCTTGCATGTGCCGGTATAGTTACGAATTTAGATGTATTTTTTATATATGGCTTCATTTTTACATCTTTTCTCGAAGAAAGTTCAACCAGGGATTTGGAATGACATATCCTAGTAGAAACTCTAAATATAACTCCTGTATCAAATTTTTCTGATATATTAAAAGCTTCTCTTAAGAAATCCTTACATTCCTGACTGTCACTTGGTTCTATCATGGCCATTTTGGAAAATTTGCCATAATATCTATTGTCCTGTTCATTTTGTGAAGAATGCATACCCGGATCATCTGCTGAGACCAGGACAAATCCTCCATTAACTCCAGTGTATCCGAAAGTCATAAGAGGATCTGCAGCTACATTTAATCCTACATGTTTCATTGCTGTCATAGATCTTGCCCCTGCAATAGAAGCACCTACAGCTACTTCCGTCGCCACCTTCTCATTTGTCGCCCATTCCGAATATATGCCCTCGTAATTTGAAACGTTTTCCAGTATTTCTGTAGAAGGTGTTCCTGGGTAAGCCGATGCAACAGTTCCGCCTGCTTCATAAAAACCTCTGGCAATGGCTTCGTTACCTGTCATAAGTACTTTCATTTATATACTCCCTCCAAAACAATACTTTAGTATAAACACTATATTTAAGAGCATATAACGTGCCAAAGACTTTACAGACAAAATACCCTGCTTTAGGGAAATTTATTTATAGAAAAGGGTCAAATGGTATAATCAATTATCCATTCAACCCTATCATAGATTTCAGTTACTTTTTAAAAAATTCAGAACTTTTTCACCAAATTTTGTAATCACGCTTCCTCCCCTGCCCTTGTTTATTTTTATCATCAAATTTTTTTCCAATTCTATGAGCATGGCTCTTATTTCCTGTTCACTCAAAAAAATATTCTCCTGACTGGCTATTTTATATAAACTCCGTCTTCCCATTCTCCTCTTATCTTTATATCCTCTATCCAATTTTTCAAGCAAAAATATATATTTTTCTATGTCCTTGTCGATTTCATCCAGAAATTTTTTGAATATAACTTCTTCATCCCTGTCAAATATATTTTTATTGAGCTTTTTCTTGTAAAAAGGAAGATCTTTTAAATCTATTTCTTTAATATCCAAACTTGCAAAATATTCTATATAATTTTTTAATTCCCTGACATTTCCATTCCAGTTGTAGTTGATCAAAGCATTTTTAGCTGACCCTGTTAGAGTAAAATCAACATTCAACTGATTTTTTATTCCATTAAGTAGAGGTATTATATCATCACGTCTATCTCTTAAGGGAGGTAAATTCAACGGCAGTACACTCAGCCTATAATATAGATCTTTTCTAAATTTCCCTTTTCTCAGCATATCCTTCAAATTTCTATTAGTCACCGATATTATTCTGACATCTACTTTAATTAAATTGCTTCCACCTATTCTCATAACTTCTCTTTCCTGAAGTACTCTCAGGAGTTTTGCCTGAAGGTTTAATGGCATTTCACCTATTTCATCCAAAAATAAAGTGCCTCTGTGGGCAAGCTCAAATAATCCCGGTTTTCCGCCTTTTCTGGCGCCTGTAAAGGCCCCTTCTTCATATCCGAACAGTTCACTTTCCAATAAACTTTCAGTAATAGCAGCACAGTTCACAGCTACAAAAGGATAATTTTTTCTCTTGGAGCTATTATGTATTGCCTGTGCAAACAGCTCCTTGCCGGTACCACTTTCACCGGTTATCAGTATTGAGGAGTTTGAAGCTGCCATTCTTTTGGCAATTTTTTTATATTTTTTAATTATTTCACTTTTACCCAATATATCTTCAAATGTATATTTTGCCCTATGTCCTTGTCCAATTATTTGCTCTCTAAATTTATACTGCTTTTTTTCCATGTCATTGAATTTTTTGATTATTACTACCACACCGTAAAGTATACCTGAATTAAACAGCGGGTGTTCAGACAGAATCACATCATACCCATTTATTTTTATAAGCTTTTCAACAGTTGGACGCATATTTTTCAATACACTGCCAAAAGATATACCCGGAATCAAATCCGATATGCTTTTCCCGAGAGCACTGCCTTTGCTTATACCGGTTATCTCTTCTGCACTGTTGTTGTAAGTGTAAACTTTGCCATCAGGATCAACACCTATTATTCCGTCATCCAGGACTTGAAATAATACTTTGAGTTCACTTCCAAAGCGATTTGTCTGGCCCAATACGCAGGACATACCGGAATTTCTGCTGACGATTTCCATATATCCCTTTTTTATGTTTTGATCTTGCAGAATATAAAGTAAATTCAACTTTCCTCCTATGTCAAGTATGGTACTTATATCCAAAAGACTGTTCCCTATGTTTATAACGTTTTCAGCACCTTCTGTACTGCAGGAGGATTCCCCCAACAAAATAAGTGTTTTTCCCCTCAAATTTCTATCGATCCCCGGATACATAGGAGTTATTTTTATATGCATCACACCCAATTCATACAATAAGCATACCATTTCTTTGGACATTTCCATATCTTCATCTAAAAGCCATACATGTGATCCCCTTGGAATGTCCATTATTTTGTTAAATCCCGATTTCGAAATAGTTCTGTTTGCAACCACTATTTTACTTTTTATATTCAAATACGATTTTATTTTACCTAGGATATTGTAAGATTGAATAAGTACCAGATCAGCATTAATTGGTTTCTCTATGTTGCATTTGTATATGTAAAACTTTTCTATAGATATGCTATTTGAAAATAGAGCGATAATCTGTTTGCCATAGGTATCCACTGCATCCTTCCCATAACCTACTATTGCAATTTTTTTACTCATGTTTTTCATCCTCTAATTAATCACTTTTCTATAGTATACCACATTATTTACCGACTCCGATATGTATTTGTAATTTAGAAGGCCATAACTGCCCTTATATATATCGGTAGTTTATAGCCTTCTAATTGTTTAAAGTTTATTATATTGAGGTTCTTGCTGCTGAATATAATTCTGTCTTCCATTTAACACCTGAAGGGCTTCATCTAGATTTTTTGCTATGTTTTGAAAATCATTTTTAGCATTCTGATCCTGAGTTTCCAGTGCAAATGTCTTCATAGTTGCAGCTGCATTTTGAATTCCAGCTATTGCTTGCTGCATCTGGGTACCAACTGTCATATTGTATCACCTCCTTTTAAAGTTTACCCTTTTGGATTGAATATCAAGGCACCGATAAATCCGAAAATTATGGCAGCGGATATACCCGCGCTGGTAACTTCAAAAATTCCAGTTAGCACTCCTATTATTCCAAACTCTTCAGATTCCATAATAGCACCCTTTACAAGTGCATTTCCAAAACTGCTTATAGGTACAGAGGCGCCTGCTCCTGCAAATTTTATAAGCGGTTCATATAGCCCCAAACCTCCAAGTACGGCTCCGGCCACTACAAGTGTAGTTGTAGTATGGGCTGGAGTCAGCTTGAAGACATCCATCATGATTTGTCCTATTACGCATATCAAACCGCCTATTACAAATGCCCAAAAAAATTTTTCAATCATAATAAATGCACCTCTTTTCTATGCTTCTATAGATACCCCATGGGCGACACAGGGTATGCTTTCCTTTTGTTGATAGGACATCGGCGACATAAGTGCTCCTGTAGCTACTATCAACATCTTCTTTATCTTTTTCCGTTTCATCTCTTTTAAAAAATGTCCATAAGTCACTGTAGCAGAGCAGGCACATCCGCTACCGCCTGAAAATACGGGCTGATCCTTTTTGTATATCAAAATACCGCAGTCTGTGAACACTCCCTGGGGAAATTCAAACCCGTCATCTTTTAACATTTTTTTAGCTATATTGTGGCCTATTCTGCCCAAATCTCCAGTAGCTATAACGTCGTAGTAGGATGGATCCCTGTGTAAATCTCTGAAATGTGCCTCTATGGTGTCAACTGCCGCCGGCGCCATAGCCGCCCCCATGTTGAATGGATCTGAAATTCCCATGTCCATAACTTTTCCTATGGTAGCCGAAGTGACTTTGGGTCTGTCATACCCTTTGCCAATTACTGCGGCACCAGCCCCAGTTACTGTCCATTGTGACGTAGGAGGTTTTTGACCTCCGTATTCGGTAGGATATCTGAACTGTTTTTCCGATGCAGCATTGTGACTTGAAGTCCCACAGAGAACATAGTTGGCCCCACCACTGTCTACAATGAAGGATGCCAGCGCCAATCCTTCCATGGAACTGGAGCATGCTCCAAATATACCCAGGTATGGTATCTTGAGACTTCTGGCAGAAAAACTGCTGCTGGTTATCTGATTCATTAGATCTCCGCTCAAAAAAAAATTTATATCATCTTTTTTTACTTTAGAATTTTTTATAGCTAGGTTACAAGCTTCTTCCAGCAATTTTTTTTCAGCCTTCTCAAAACTATCCTGTCCAAGCCAAATATCTTCGTGAAGCAAATCGAACTCTCCGGCAAGTGCACCCTTTGCTTCAAAAGGTCCACCCACGGCAGAACATCCAAGTATAATTGGCTTGGATTGAAATATCCATGATTGATGTCCCTGAATCATCTAAATCCCACCTAACCATTGAATAATTACTCTTACAATAGCCATCACAAATGCAGAAAAAACTCCAAAACTTATTACAGATCCCGCCAATTTAAACATATTTCCACCAACTCCCAAAACAAACCCTTCACTTTTGTGTTCTATGGCACAGGAAGCAATGGAATTTGCAAAACCAGTAACGGGTATTGCGGTACCTGCTCCCGCCCACTGTGCAATATGATCAAATACTCCAAGCCCTGTAAGAAGTACAGATACTATTATCAAAATTGCAGAAGTGGGATTCCCGGCAGTTGCCTCAGTAAAATTAAAATATTTTATAAACATAAATTGAAGTCCCTGCCCTATAGCGCATATCGTACCCCCGACCAGAAATGCCTTTAGACAGTTTGTAAAAACCTTCCTCTTGGTCTCATTTTCCTTGGCAAGACTTTGATATTGCTGTTGTTCAGGTGTTAATTTCTTTTTTTTCTTGTCAGACATTTATATCACCTTCTATCCCAATAAATAGGGTTTTAATTTTTTTAATATGTCTTTTAATATGAGAGAATCTTTTTTATAGATATCCTGTGCTTTTTTATCCTCGGTATCAAGGGCGAAGGACATCAAATCCGACTCCGCCTTTTCCAAATTGGCATACAGCATCTTTCTCAAATTTAACTGAGGCACTTGAATCATATCGTCAAACAGATCCACATAGAGTTCACCACTGGAATTCACCTGACCTATAAATACATTGTCCAGAGAAACTCCGAGCAGTTCCAGCTGCTCATTTAGCCATCCCTGGTTCAGGCCCAAATTGCTTAAAGATTCATTTATGATATTTCCATCCAATATTACGGTTTGAGGTGCACTCTCGGGATAGGTTTGTATTCCCAGATCCTTTGGAGTAACGGGTTTTTTATCGGATTTCAATATTACATTTATGTCTCCGGTGGATTCCATTATTGCAAATTCTACATCTCCCAGATCAAATATGTTTTTTGAACGGAGTTCGCGGAGAAGATCTTCTCCGCTGTACCTTATTTTACTTAAATTTTCTTCCATGACCTTCCCTTTTTTAACAACTATTATCTCTTTCCCGTTTATTAAATCATACATATATTTACTTTTCATAGATATATAATCCAAAGCCATTGGAAACAGTATCCATACGGCCAGTGCAATAACGCCGAAAACCCAGTTGGATATCACATTTACAGAAATCAATGCAATTAAAACAGCTATGACAATGTAATTTATAAGATTAAAAGGAGTCATTTTTGTCCAGCGCTTTTTGCCCAGTGCCCTTACAAAAAATATGGACAGGAAAAATAATGCTGTGGACTTTAATAAAATTGCAATCCAAATTTTCATATTATACTATTCCTCCAAATCAATTGCCTTTGTACTGGGGCTCTTCTTGTTTTAAAAATTTAATTCTCCTGTTTAAATCCTGAACTACATTTTCCACAGCTTCAAAAGCTTCCCCGTATACATCTCTGGCCTTTTTGTCCTGTTCCTGAAGAGAATACAACCTCAGCGTACTTCCTGCACCTTTTAAAGTAACCAATGTCTGTTTTACCTTGGATCCTACAGTCACTTTTCAATTCCCCCTTTTAATTCTAAATATAAATCAAATCTCTTGACTTAGTTTTACCTATTTGCATTAAATTATTACAATTGATTCTATGAATTTCGACAATAAAATAACTCCAACCTATTTTTCAATAAATTGGAGTTGAGTGGACTACAGATTACATGTTGTCTATGGCTTCATATATTATATTCAATCCCTTTTCCAGTTCCTTTTTGGTAATTATAAGAGGTGGAAGAATTCTTACTACATTATCTGTACCGGCAGTTAATACAAGTAGTCCCTTTTTTAAAACCTCTTTCTGAATTTCAGAAGCTTTCCCGTTTATTTCTACACCTACCATCAATCCTATTCCACGTACTTCTCTTATATTTTTAGAAGGTTTATTCTTAAAAAAATTTTTAATGAATATTCCCTTTTTAGATACTTTTTCTAGAAAATTTTCATCTGTAATCTGATTTAGTATCTCTACTGCACCTGCAGCGCAAACTGGATTACCGCCGAAAGTTGAACCATGATCCCCATATTTGAAAGCATTTTTAAGCTTTTCATTACACAGGGTGGCACCCATTGGAAGACCTCCTCCAAGTGCCTTGGCTACAGATATAATATCAGGCTGGACACCGTAATTATTGAAACCATACAGCTTTCCAGTCCTTCCTAAACCACACTGAACTTCATCACATATGACTAAAATATCATTTTTTTCAGCTATTTCAAATACTTTGTTCACAAATTCCCTACTCAGTGGGTTTACCCCGCCTTCGCCCTGAACTGCCTCTATCATGATGGCGCATACATTTGAATCCACGGCTTTTTCAAGTGCTGTCGGATTAATATCGACATGTTTGAATCCTTCCGGAAACGGATAAAAATATTTATGGAGTTCCTCCTCTCCTGTAGCTTCCAGTGAAGCCATTGTCCTTCCATGAAAGCTTCTATTCAATGTAATTATTGTATTTCTACCTTTTCCATATTTCTCAAAGCTGTATTTTCTAGCAAGTTTTATCGCACATTCATTTGCCTCTGTCCCTGAATTGCAAAAAAACACCTTGCTCATATTTGAAACTTTTGTAAGTTTTTTGGCCAATTCCAAAATGGGAACATTTAAAACTATATTTGATGTATGAACTAACTTATCCAGCTGATCTTTTACAGCTTTTGTCCATTTTTTATTTCCATGCCCCAATGCCATTACTCCTATACCCGAAGTAAAATCCAAATATTCCTTATCTGAAATGTCGTATAATTTACATCCTTTAGCATGTGTAAATACCACAGGAAGGTATTTATAAGTATCCATCATATATTTTTCAGCATAGTGTAAATAATTCATAAAAATTCCCATTTACCAGAAACTTGTACAATTCTGCTAAATGGTCTTACCCCCTTTTTTATTGTAAATTCTTAATGCAATCCTGCTATATTATTCTAATAGATCATCGTACCTATCCCTTTTTTTGAAAATAATTCTAGAAGAAGACAGTGTGGCACTCTTCCATCAATGATATGGGCACTTTTGACTCCGGATTTTATTGCTTCAGCACAAGAATTGATTTTAGGTATCATCCCGCCTTTTATTATATTGTCCCTATACATTTTAGGAATATCCTCAAGCTTTATTTCTGAAATAAGAGTGGAGGAATCCTGTGTATCCGTCATAATTCCGGGTACATCTGTAAGAAGTATTAAATTTTGTGCCTTTAAAGATACCGCAATTCTAAAAGTACAGGTATCTGCATTTATATTGTACAGTTCACCCTTAATTCCTCTTGCTACACTGCTTATTACAGGAATATAGCCATCATCTATGGAATCATTTATGACTTCAGGGTTTACACGCACTATTTCGCCTACATTTCCTAAATCCACTTTAAATGAGGCTTTCCTGGCTTCGATCATATTGCCATCTATACCGCACAGCCCTATGGATTTTCCACCATAATCCTCTATTAGATTTACCAAATCCTTGTTGACTTTTCCGCAAAGCACCATCTGAACCACATCCATGGTTTCATCGTCCGTGTACCTCAACCCGTCTACAAAAATACTTTTTTTATTTAATTTTTTTAAATGGGAAGAAATAAAAGGACCCCCGCCGTGTACGAGAACTATGTTTATTCCAATACATTTCATAAGTACCAGGTCATTTATGACATATCTTTTAAGTCTTTCATCTTTCATTACACTGCCGCCATATTTTATGACTATGGTTTTACCTCTGTATTTTTGAATATAAGGCAGAGACTCTGCCAGGACTACTGCTACGTCATCATAATTCATTGCCTGCATAGGCCTCCTTTTAGATAAAAGTTCCTATGACATATAGTCTCCATTGATCTTTATATAATCATAAGTCAAATCACACCCCCAGCATCGGACATTATGACTGCCGGAATTGAAATCCAGACTTATGTATACTTCGTCTTCCGACAGTATATCTTTTGCTTCACCAGCCGAGAATTTTACAGGTTCTCCGTTTTTAAATACCATTATATTGCCTTTTGAGCTTCCGATGCAAACCTGAAGTTTGTTTATGTCAAAGTCGCCCCCCGAGTATCCAACAGCATCGAGTATTCTTCCCCAATTTGCACTGCATCCAAAGAAAGCGGTCTTAACCAAATTGGAACATATTATTGATTTTGCAAAAATTTCGCCGTCTCTTTCACTGGGTACATTTAAAGCTCTGCATTCTATGAGTTTTGTAGCACCCTCCCCGTCTTTTGCAATCATCTTTGCAATTTTTACATTCAATTTTTCAAGTGCCTCTAAAAATATCCTGTAGTCCTCATTTTCTTTTTCTATCATCTCATTGCCGGAAAGTCCGTTTGCCATGATAAGTACTGTATCATTCGTAGAAGTATCCCCATCTACGGAAATTCTGTTGTAACTTATTCTCACACTTTCCCTCAGGGCTTTTTCCAAAAGATCACTGCTTATATTTACATCTGTAGTAATAAAAGAAAGCATTGTTCCCATATTGGGGTGTATCATTCCGGAACCTTTTGCCATTACACCTATTACGGCCGGTTTTCCCTGAATCTCAAATTTTACAGATAGGGTCTTTGGGAAGGTATCCGTGGTCATTATAGCTTCCGACGCATCTTTATACCCTTCTTTGTCTAATTTTTTTACTAAATGCGGAACAGAATTTTCTATAGAGTCGATATCCAGTTTTACTCCTATAATACCTGTAGATGCCACAAGTACATCGTCCTTTTCAATACCTGATTCTTTTGCTACAAGGCTGCACATTTTTTCTGCATCTTCAATACCTTTTTTACCTGTACATGTATTGGCATTACCGCTGTTTGCAATTATGGCCCGGGCAGTTTTGCTTTTTAAATGATTTTGTGTGACGAGAATAGGAGCGGACTTTATTTTGTTCTTAGTGAAAACTCCTGCAGAATTACAGGGACTGGCGGACATTACAAGAGCTAGATCTTTTAGATTTTTTCCTTTGATTCCACAACTGATTCCCGAAGACATAAATCCTTTCGGGGAAGTTATGCCTTCTTTTATAAATTTCAAATTCATTTCAACAACCTCCTGTAGTTTAATTAAAAGACAGCTGGCAGCGTAGTGAGACCCTCTTTTTCTGAAAAACCCAGGGCAATGTTCATATTTTGAATTCCCTGACCTGCAGAACCTTTCATCATATTATCCAGACAAGAGATAACTATCAGTTTATTGTTGTCATCATCATAATGAAGGGAGATATGACAATAATTTGAAAGTCTGACACCACTTATTTTTGACACTTCCCCTAGCGGCAGCATTTTTATAAAATTTTCATTTTTATAGAACTGAGAGTATTTTTCATGTACCTCTTCTAAACTCAATGCCTTTTTGGGAGTTGCATAAATTGTAGATAAAATACCTCTATTTATCGGAAGCAAATGGGGGACAAATGTAAGTTTGACATTCTTTTTGAATGAATTGCTCAAAGTTTCCTCTATTTCAGGAGTGTGTCTGTGATTTGCCACTTTGTAAGCAGTGAAATTCTCGTTACAATTTACAAAATGACTGCTTTCCGTAAGTTCTTTACCTGATCCGGTTATCCCAGATTTACAGTCTGCAATTATACCGTCTTCTTCTATCAGGTTTTCAGAGAGAAGAGGCAAAAGTGCCAATTCAACTGAAGTGGCATAGCATCCAGGATTGCCTATGATCTGAGTTCTCCTTATCTCGTCCCTGTTTAATTCCGGAAGACCGTACACGGATTTTTCATGTAAGCTTTTATTTAGGAAAGTCTTTCCATACCATTTCTTGTATAAATTTTCATTTTTAAACCTGAAATCTGCCCCCATGTCAATACATATTTTATTTTCATAAACTGCTTTTTCGACAATGGCCTGACTTAATCCGCTGGGCAGTGCCAAGAATATCAAATCACTTTTTTCTATAATATCCTGCTGGTTTTCACATTCAAGATCATCGGTTTGATAAAAGCCCGAATATATGCTGGATATGGGTTTACCTCTATATTTTACGGAAGATATCCCGGATATATTCACTTTATTGTGGTTTGATAAAAGTCTTATAAGCTCGGCCCCAACGTACCCTGTTCCTCCAATAATTCCTACTTGTATCAAATTTTTTCTCCTTTTCTAATATAGTATTATTTTAATATGTAATTATTATATGACTTTATGAATAAATATGCAATATTTTTTATAAAAATAAATACCTTTTTTATAATTTTATTGTCATCTAAACTGTGCAATTTTCGTATATATAAATAAAAACTTTCGTAAATTTCTTACGAAAGTTTTTATTCCACAATTATTCAACTATTCACAGACTTTATCCGGATTCAATATATTTTTCGGATCAAAGGCAAGTTTTATATTTTTCATGAGTTTCATATACTCGTCACCGTACTGGCGGAATATATATTTCTTTTTGGCATATCCTATGCCGTGTTCTCCTGAAACAGCTCCTTCCAGGTCTTCCGACTTTTTATACATGCAGTCGAATATATCGCTCAATTTCTTATTCCACTCTTCATCTGAAAGTTTATCTTTCAAAATATAAACGTGTATATTTCCATCTCCTGCATGACCAAAGCTCCTTATTCGTATATTGAACTGTTTCTGAAGATCATTTGTATATTTTACAAATTCAGCTACCCTGTTTCTTGGAACAACTACATCGCATTCATCCATATCCGTAGTAGTGGCTTTGACAGCTTCGAGGAATGCTCCCCTTGCAGACCAAACTGACTCTTTTCTCTCATCAGTGTCTGAAATATATACGTCAAGAGCTCCTTCCTTAAGGCATATATCAGCTACTTTCTCATAATCAGCCTCTATCTGTTCTTTGCTGTTTCCGTCAAAAGTCAGGAGCAGATATGCATCTGAAGAATTGTCCGGAAATTTCTTTCCCAGGAACTCTTCTGCCGCAAGTATAACTTCTCTCTGCATAAATTCTATGGCAGTAGGAACGGATTTTGATTTTATTATCTTGGGCACAGTACTTATAGCCTTGTCAAGATTCGGGAAAGGTATAAGCAAGCTTATGGATTTTTTAGGAAGAGGGAGAAGTTTTAATATGATCTTTGTAATTATTCCCAGTGTTCCTTCTGAGCCGCATATCAAATCCTTTAAGCTGTAACCGGAACTGTTTTTAACTATCTTTCCTCCAAATTCAAGTATGGCTCCATTTGGAAGTACCACTTCAAGACCTCTCACATAATCCCTTGTGACACCATATTTTACAGCTCTCATTCCACCTGCATTTGTACTTACATTTCCACCAATCGTAGCTGATTTTTCACCTGGATCTGGAGGATAAAACAAATCATGGCTTTCCACAAATTTTGCTATATCCATGAGAAGCACTCCAGGTTCAAGTGTTAAAGTGAGATTTTCCTCGTCCAATTCAAGTATATTGTTCATCTTAGTCAGATTTATCATTATGCCGCCCTCTATGGGAACTGAAGATCCAACCAGGCCGGTTCCTGAACCTCTCGCAACCACTGGTATATTGTTTTTATAAGCATAGGCCATTATTTTTGAAACTTCCTGTGCGTTTGAAACTTCTACCATTGCATCAGGATATTTGCTTACTCCCCCCAGTTCATCATGGCTGTAATCGTCATTTATATTTTCACCGGTGAAGACCCTCTCTTCACCAAGTAAGTCCACAAGAAATTTTACATCGTTATCATCTAATTTTTTATATTTTTTGACACACATTTCCATGTTTTTTCCTCCAAACTAAACTTAAGATTTGAAATTCATCTATCATTTATTTATGCCGATTGAAGCAGTCCCTTTTTTGCTTTGATATTCTCTATGAGTTTCGGTAAGATCTCATACACATCTCCTATGATTCCATAGTGAGCCACATTGAATATAGGTGCTTTAGGATCCTTATTTATTGAAACAATCACATCAGAGTTGTTCATGCCTGCTACAAATTGTACTGAGCCCGATACGCCACAGGTTATTATGAGCTTGGGTTTAACTGTTCTTCCACTTAATCCTATCTGTTTCTTGGAATCCAGCCATCCTGCTTCTATAAGAGGTCTTGTACAAGCTACTTGGCCTCCCAGAAGATCTGCCAGTTCATATGCCATTTTTAAATCATTTTCATTTTTAAATGCCCTGCCTACTGCAACTATGACATCTGCTTCGGATATTTCCTCCTCCACTTTCTTCTTAGTTACTTTTAGAACTTTTATATTTGATTTAAGTTTACTCTTATCCATCTTCTGTACAGTTATCTTTCCTGAAGTGCTCTCAGATCTTTCAGGTGCATTCATTACCTTGTATCTAACTGTAGCCATCTGGGGTCTGTGATTTGGATTCAATATCTTGGCCATTATATTACCGCCAAAGGCAGGTCTTATTTGGACAAGATCCGTATTCTTCTTCATATCAAGTACTGTACAGTCAGCAGTAAGTCCTGTCTTGAATCTAGCTGCAACTCTCGGTGCCAATGATCTTCCCACAGTAGTGGCCCCTACAAGAAGAGTTGAAGGCTTAACCTTGTTTATAAAATCTTCCATAGCTGCAGTATACGGTTCTATTATAAAATCTTCGAGTTCTTCATAATCATATACAAAAACTTCATCCACGCCGTAGTGAAGTATTTCCTGAGCCTTGTCCTTTATATTATGCCCTATGAATACAGCATATACTGGATAATCATCACTTACCTTGGCTGCAAGCTCTTTGGCCTTGCCTATGAGTTCATAAGTTACAGGGTGTATATTCCCCTTTACATGATCCACATAGACAGCTATGCCCTTCCACAAGCTCTTGTCTATTTTTTCAACTTTGTCTTCTACGAATTCTACTACTCCTTTAGGTCCCTTTCTTACACACATCTTGCACATTTTACAAGCTGCATTTATTTCCAATCCACCGTCCTTGCTTTCCATTGCTCCAAAAGGACATATGTCTACCAATTCCTTTATGATTGAAGGAGTAAGTTTTTCTTTGTTTATTACCAATTTACCCATTTTCCATTCCTCCTAATAATCTATATAAATTTTAATTCCTTAAGTTTATTAGCTAATCTATCTGATAATTCTTCATTTGTTCCCTTCCAGATTTCCTTATCCTTGTTTACTTCAGGAGGGAATATTTTCTCCACCTGTGTTGGGGAACCATTCAACCCATATCTGTTCTCATCCTTATCTTCAAAATCTTTAAGGCCTAAGATCTTGACCTCTCTATCTTTTGTCGCAAGCTTTTTCTTGTAGGATGGAAGTCTCGGCTGAAAGATATCTTTTTCTACTGTTAAAAGGCATGGAAATTTTATCTCCGATATTTCCACTGTATTGGGCATATCCATCTTGACTATCATTGAACTGTCCTTTACCCCTTCAATGCTCAGCACGTTAGCTATATGGGGTATTCCCAGATTTTCTGCCATCTCAGGTCCTACCTGGGCAGTGTCACCGTCGGTAGTTTGTTTGCCGCATAAAATGAGATCTATATGACCCATCTTTCTTATTCCCTGGGATATAGTATAAGAAGTTGCAAGTACGTCAGCTCCTGCAAATTTTCTGTCTGATACGAGTACCCCTTCATCCGCACCCATCATATAGGCTTCTTTTATTACATCTGCAGCCTGAGGCGGTCCCATGCTTATCACTTTTACTTTTCCACCATACTTTTCTCTAAGCCTCAGACCAGTTTCAAGTGCAAATAGATCATAGGGATTCATCTTTGAATCAATACCCTCTCTTTTCAATACTCCAGTTACGGGATCTACTTCAACTTTTGAAGTTCCGGGTACCTGTTTTATACATACTAATATATCCATTTATAAATTACCTCCAAAATCTATATAATATTTAAAATTATTTAATTACCTAACTTACAATTACAGCAACTCCATCTGGTACAACAGCTATTTTTGCATTCTTTCCCACAATGTCATAAGCCTTGTTTAAAGCCTCTTCAACGGTATATGCATGCTGCATGTGCATGTCTTTTATAATCTGAGGATCACACATATCCGTAACCATTATGACAGTGCATTTGCTAAGTATCCTGGCAAGTATCTGTGATTCCCATTGATCCGGCACTGTTTCTCCTCTTGGAACTTTTGAAACCTTCTTCAAGAACTCCTCAGGTGATTTTACTCCGGACAAACTTTTATAAAAGCCCTCGCCGCCGTGTCCATCATTGCAGGCAGCAACCATTATTATTACACCGCCCTTCCTGCAAGTTGCCTCTGCTGCAGTCATTCCCTTAACTGACTGGTATATATTCTGATCCAGAGGGTATCCTCCATTTGTGGAAATGGCAATATCTGACTCTGCAGCATTCACCTTAGACAACCCAAGTACGAACTTGCATCCTTCCTCATGGGCCTGTTTGCTGTCACCTGCAAAGGCATTTATTATTTTTTTGTCGCTGTCTATAACAACGTTTATTATAAATGCAAGTTTTGCCTTTTTGGCAGCATAGAGCATATCCTTGTGTATGGGATTGTTTTTTAGCTTTCCCGTTCTGGCATAGGGGCTTGCTATAAATTCCGAACAGTGATTGGCCATAATAGTCTTAGTAGAAGCTATGCCCGGAAGTATACTCTTTCTTCCTCCTGAAAATCCCGCAAAGAAATGTGATTCTATAAAACCCTCTGCAATCAGAAGTTCAGCTTCTACTGCTGTTTTGTTTATTATAAGCTCTCCTCCTGAAGGCAGCGTGCCTATTTTGACCAGACTGCTGCTGTCACGGGAATCATGTACTATTATATTCTCATTTTTAACTATTTCTTCTCCAAATTTATTTACAAGTTCTTCATGGGTTGTAGGCCTGTGAAATCCCGTGGCAATTAAAATTTTTATATCAATCTTAGGATTGACTGCTCTTATTCTCCTTAAAAGTATGGGCATTATTATTTTACTTGGAACTGGTCTTGTATGATCACTGCTGATTATGACCATATTTTTCTTACCTTTAACGAGTTCTTCCAATTTAGGAGATCCTATTGGATTATCAAGTGCCTTTTCAACTATTTCAGATTCCGTAAGTTCTGTTTTATAGTCCCCTGCTTTTGATTCAAGCACAGCCGACAAATTTTTATCGGGAATTTCAACCTCGAGTGTCCTCTTATTATAAGGTAATTTTACTACTGACATATAAACCATCCTCCCTATTATGTTTCAATGATGATAAAATTATGAGTAAATCAATATCAGTTAAATCCAAACAAAGGTCCGGCAAAGAAACTAATCAACCCCAATATAATTACATACACTATGCAGAATTTCAAAGTAGATGTTAATATCTTTCCTTCTTGTCCTGCAAGCCCCGTAGCTGCTGTAGCAACTGCTATACTTTGAGGCGATATCATTTTTCCTGCAGTGGCTCCTCCGGTATTTGCAGCGGCAAGCCAGAATTCATTCAGATGAAGAGATCTGGCAACTTCCACCTGAAGACCTCCAAACAATACATTAGAAGACGTGTCACTACCTGTTACAAAAGTTCCAAGTGCACCTATGATAGGGGCAATCAATGGATAGAAACTTCCCGTAGCTGCTACTAGAACCACTGATATAGATTTTATCATTCCACTATAACCCATTACTTTTGCCAGTGCTACAATGGCAATTATAGTAATAGAAGACTTGGCCATTTGTTTAAAAGTGTTACCCAATACCTTGGCTATTTCACCAAATTTCGCACCCTGAATCATTCCTCCTATGAAGGTTGCTATTATAATAAGTGTGCCTGGAGTTGAAACCCAATTAAATACATAAGGCGTTGCCCCTTGTCCAGTATAAATAGGTACTGATGTTTTTATTGAAGAAAGTGCCTTGTTTATTGGTGGGAACAGTGCGCTGCTCAATATTACGAATACAAAAACCAATATGAACGGCAGCCATGCCAAAACTCCCTCTTTAAATGAAACCTTTTCAACATTCTTGTCGGCAGTATCTTTATAAAATATCTTGGCCACAGCTATTGTAACTACCATACAGACTACTGAACCCAGTATTGCAGGCAGTTCTGCACCTAAATATTTTGCAGCTATTACTTCAGGAATTGCAAAAGAGACACCAGACGCAAGGGATATTCCCCAAAAACCCTTTATTGCCTTTACACTTTTGCCAGTAAGCATTACAAGTACGACAGGTACAATTACAATAAGTACTGATAGTTGAAGACCTACAGCATAGCTTAGCTGCGTAACATCAATGTTGGCAACCTTTGCAAGAGTTGTTACAGGAATTCCTATGGCTCCGAAAGCAGTAGGAGTTGTGTTTGCAATCAGACATATGATAGCTGCAAAAAGTGGATTAAACCCAAGTCCTGCCATTATACTGGCAGGTATTGCAACTGCTGTTCCAAATCCTGCTATGGCCTCCATGAACCCTCCAAAAGCCCAAGCCAGGATAAGTACCAAAATTCTCTTGTCTGTAGTTATGCTAGTCATCATTTTTTTGATTACATCCATGCTTTTAGTGTAAACGGTAAGATTGTAGGTAAAAACAGCGGCTATTATTACAATAAGAATAGGCCATGCAGCAAGGGCAAATCCCTCTAAAGTTGCAGTAGCTGCATTTATAGCCGGCATTTTCCACACTACCATTGCCAGCAGTATGGTGACAATCAACGTAAAAGGACACGTTTTATGACCGGGCATCTTTAAAGCACCCAATGAAACCATAAGCCATACTATTGGTATTAGTGCTATAAGAAAAAGTAAAACTTTCAATATAAATCCCTCCCCTTAAAATATATAAATTAATTGGTACTATATATTATGATACTATGGTAATATGGTATTACCATTTATGAATTATAATATAATAATTCCTGTAATTTTTCAATGATTGTTATTTCGTTAACAAAATCAAATTTTATATGATTGTCGTAATTTTCCCATTCATATAATGTTTACAGATTAAAAAACTTTATTTATTTTTTTATTATACCAAAAATTATACATAATAGTTAATAAATTAACTATTATGTATAAAAAAACTCTTTTTGTGCCTAAAATTGAATTATACCTTGAAATATTCTTTATATTTCTACATATTTTTCTTAATATGCTTGCTGGTAAAATCCAAATGTTTCTTCATCTCATCAGAAGCCATTTTTGAATCATGTAACTTAAGGGCTCCGTATATTCTACCATGCTGTTCTGCAAGAGCTTTAAAATTTTCTTTATTCACCAATATTTTTCTTCTGGCATCTTTTAAGAACGCATCCATCAAAAAAGACATTGCATTTAAAATATTGATTATCAAGAAATTCCCAGCAGCCTGCGCAATTTCATAGTGGAATTTCTTATCAAGTTTAACATTATTTTCCTCATTTTTGGAGGTTTTAAAAGTATCTGCTATTCTTTTTAAATTCTCCAATTGTTTTTCATTTATTTTTTCAGCAGCAAGATTAGCTGTTTGTACTTCTATGATTTTTCTTACTTCCATTATTTCATCTGGTTTCCCGCCTTGCAGCATAAACATCACAGAGAGAGGTTCAAACAAAGTGTTTTCAAAATTCTCACGTATAAAATTGCCCTCACCCTGTCTGCTTTCTATAAGTCC
Source organism: uncultured Clostridium sp. (assembly GCA_903789665.1). Taxonomy (GTDB): domain Bacteria; phylum Bacillota; class Clostridia; order Clostridiales; family Clostridiaceae; genus Clostridium_B; species Clostridium_B lapidicellarium. The sequence continues at coordinate 58,425 of CAIFEX010000013.1, read as the reverse complement.
CATGACCTGCAATGCCCTCAATGCTTCCCTTATGGAAGTTCTGCTCACTTTGAGATGCCCTACAAGTTCTCTTTCAGATGGAAGTCTATCTCCTTTTTTTAAAGTCCCGTCTATGATCATATTTTCAATCTGTTCTATGACCTGTTCGTATACTTTCGTATTTTTTATAGGAGTAAAAATCAATACAGTCGCCCCCTTTGATATGCACATATTTTATATATTACATCATTCGTCAAATTTTTTAAAGTACTTATATTGATTTCATAAACACATTGTTCCATTTGGTGTATATATCAAACAAACTCACTACATCCTGTTCGTTATAAAGCAGTATTCTCTGCTTCTTTACATTTGGCATTCTATTTATATATTCGCTGTCTTTTACTATTTTGCTAAAAGTCTTTGCCAGGTTTGATCCGCTTATGATCCCATTTTCCCTGGTAATTCCAAATTCCTTTTCCAGCGCCTTCAGTCCTATGGATTTATGAATTTCATTTTCATATTGTTTTTGCAGGTCTATGCTTATAAAATAGTCCTGTACGTTAAATCCAATATTGTATTTTTTGAAAAGGTAGTTTATAACTGTAAAATCGTTATTCCCCGAAAAAGTAACTATATATCTCTTACCTTTCTCTATCATATTCTTAAAATATTGTTTTGACAATTTGAGTATGGATTTTACATCTTTTTTATTTTCTATCATATATTGAGTGACTTTCAATTTTTCATTTTTATAATCATAAAAGCAGGAACCAAATACACCTACACATATGGGCTTTTTATATATATAGTGTTCCAAATCGAAAAAAACCGCATCTTTAATAACGCATTTATTATCGCCTACTTTTAACGAATTCTCTACCGAAGGTTTTTCCACACCAATATCATTAATTCTTTCTATCACTTTACCACTCTTTTCTAACTATTCTAATCTAGTCAATATAAATTATATGTAATTTACATCTTTTGCCTTTAATTTATAAATCATATCTTTTCTTTCAACTATTATATTTGCCCTGTTAACCAGCTCCGAATCGTTCAATATTTCTTCTACAAGTTTTCTGGTGGGATTCACACATACCGGATTGTTTACCATTTTCATCATTGAAAAGTCTCCCGAAGTATCTCCATAGGCATAGCTTTTATTCAAATCTATATTATATTTCTTTACAAGCATTTCCACGGCTTTCTTCTTATCTTCACTGTTCCACATGGAAATGACATTCCCCGTATATATATCATCTTTGTCTCTGGTGTATACGGCACCGACATAATCGTCGAATTCATGCTTGATAGCCATTTCTTTTACCAGCTCTACAGGGCTTCCGGATATGGTCAATGTTTTGTGCCCCTTTTTCTTATGCCACTTTATTCTGTCCCTAGTATAAGAATATACTCTATCTCCCTTTTGGGACACTACATTTTTAGCTATGAATTCTATCTGCGATCTATGGAGTCCCTTTATGGCTTCAATATATATACCTGCCATTTTTAAAAGGTAGTCATCGTAATTTCCCTTCCTTTTATCCCACCTATCGTATTCAGGCTTAACCTCTTTATACCATCTTTCGGCAGGTATTATTTCGTATTTGACTAATTTTTTAAAAACTTCTGTTATAAGTCCCTCTCTGTATAAAGTTCCATCAATATCAAAAAAGGCTGCAGTATTCATATCTCCGTTTCTCCTTATTATAAAATAATCCTACTCTATACTATTATTTTAGCACATATATGTAGATTAGTTTTACAAGTCCTTAGAGAAAATATTAAAAATCTTATTTTATTCAGGTTTATTGACAGTGTATATTAAATATGATATTATAAAATTGATTAATGATAATGATTTTCATTATTCATAAAATTAATTGGTGAGGTGATTTGGTGTGAGCATTTGTGACTTAAAACCCGGCGAAAAGGGATTTATAAAAAACTTAAGCGGAGATAAGAAATTAGTCAAAAGGCTTTTGGCTCTTGGATGCATAGAGGGCACTGAAATTTCGGTAAAAACATCTGCTCCCCTAGGAGATCCAATAGTTATAAATTTAAGAGGCTTCAACCTGGCAATACGTAAAAAAGATGCAAGAAATATATCGGTAAGCAATTTGAATTAGACGAACTACACCAATCGCAATATAAATATTTATAATACACACAAATGTCGGGAGGATTATTATGATTGTAGCAGCCTTACTGGGGAATCCAAATGTAGGTAAAACCTCTTTGTTCAATCATTTAACTGGTTCCAATCAGTATGTAGGTAATTGGCCTGGAGTAACTGTAGAAAAAAAAGAAGGTTATATAGACAATTCCATTAAAATAGTAGATTTACCAGGTATATATGCAATGGATACTTATTCAAATGAAGAAAAAGTATCCAAGGAATTTTTGCTGCGGGGTAATCCGGATGTCATAATAAACATTGTTGATTCTTCTAATTTAAACAGGAATCTATATTTAACTACCCAGTTGAAGCAATTTAACAAGCCTATAATATTGGTATTAAATATGTTAGATGTAGCTGAATTAAAGGGTATAAAAATAGATTTTTCGGCATTGTCTGAAGAATTGGAAGTAACGGTAGTTCCAGTTGTGGCCACAAAAGGCAAGGGAATAGACAAACTCCTTGAAATTTTGAAAAGCAGTGATTTCAAACGGCCTCGGAATAATGATAAATTTAATTTCAAGAACGAAAATGAAGCCTATTGTTATATAAATGAAATCTTAAAAAACTGTTTGACAAGGACAAAAAAAGGTATAACTTCTGTTACTGAAAAAATAGATAAGGTAGTCTTAAACAGGTTTTTGGCCTATCCAGTATTCTTATTAGCACTAATATTAATTTTTAAATTCACCTTCAGCTGGGTGGGCCAACCTACTGCAGATGCTCTTGGAGACTTTGTAAATGGATTTCTGGCTTCACATCTGAAAACACTGCTTTCATCAGCTAGTCCGTGGTTTAGTTCATTTTTAGTTGACGGTATTTTAGCTGGAGTGGGATCCGTAATTGTATTTTTTCCGGTTATATTCTGTCTGTTTCTGGGCGTATCCTTTTTGGAAGACAGTGGATATATGGCAAGAGGGGCCTTTATAATGGACAAACTTATGAGAAAGATGGGGTTGTCGGGAAAAGCTTTTATCCCCCTCATAGTAGGTTTCGGATGTTCAGTTCCAGCTATTATGTCCTCCAAAACTTTGGAAAGTGAGAAAGACAGAAAATTAACAGCACTTTTAGTACCTTTAATGTCATGTAATGCAAGATTGCCAATATATTCACTTTTTGCATCTGCCTTTTTTGTGAATTACAAAACTACAATAGTTTTTTCACTGTACATTATGGGAATTGCGATAGCCTTCTTAATAGGAATACTTTTTAAGAACACTATATTTAAAAAAGATGAAGAACCCTTTATAATAGAACTTCCTGAATACAATATTCCTGAAGTAAAAAGCCTGCTGCTGCATACCTGGGAAAAGGCCAAGGGCTTTTTAAGAAAAGCGGGTACAATAATATTTTCAATGTCCATCCTGATATGGTTTTTATCCAATTTTAATTTGTCCGGAATGGTAGAAATGGATAAAAGCATTTTAGCTTCTATAGGCAATTTTATAAGCCCTATATTCTCACCTATGGGGTATGGAAATTGGCAGAGTTCAGTAGCACTTATAACCGGTATAATGGCAAAGGAAATTGTGTTAAGTACCATGGGAATTGTATACAGCGGGAATTTAGCTGCAGTATTACCTCATCACTTTACTCCTATTGCTGCCTATTCATTTTTAGTGTTTGTTTTGCTTTATACCCCCTGCATATCCACGATAGCAACTATGAAAAAAGAGTACGGAGGAAAGATGGCTATTTTTTCTGTAACCTATCAGCTTGTACTTGCATGGGTAAGTTCTTTTCTGGTATTTAGAATAGCCACTTTGATATTCAGCTAATTTTAGGAGGATGCATTTCATGTTGTTTGTAGAAATTGCAATAACAGCTGCAATAGTAATAGCTGCAGGTTATGTATTATATAGGAATCTTAAAAACAAATCAAAGGGCGGCGGATGTGATTGTTGTTCTACTGTAGATTGTCCTTACCGCCGTATTAAAAAGAAAAAGTCCTGACTGTATTTAAAATCAGGACTTTTTTACTATGTTTTTTACATTTCCTCGACTACATCGATACCAAGTAAATTCAATCCATTTTTTATTACCTGACAAGTTGCCTTTACAAGCTGCAGTCTGGCAAGCTTAGTACCTTCATCTTTTGTTTTTAGAATGCTGTGTGCATTGTAAAATTTATTAAAAGCCTTTGCAACTTCTATTACATATCTGGTAACTATGAAGGGCTCCAATTTATCTATGGCATTTATTATGGAGTCCTTAAAATTATTCAAAGCTTTTACAAGCTCAAACTCCTCTTTGCTGTTTAATTTGCTGTAATCCAGCTGACTGCCCGTACATTTTGTTTTTCTGAGTATACTTTTTCCTCTGGCATAACTGTATTGGACATAGGGCCCGGTTTCACCATCAAAATTCAACATTTCATTCCAATCAAAAACTATATCCCTCTCCCTGTTGTTTTTTAAATAGGTAAAGATCACAGCTCCTATACCAACTTTTTTTGCCACCTGCAGTTTATTCTTTAAATTGGGGTTTTTTTCATTTATTATTTCAAGAGTTCTCTGTACAGACTTATTTAGAAGATCTTCTAAAAATATAACATCGCCATTTCTTGTAGAAAGTTTTTTATCTGCAAACCTCACTAACCCAAATCCCGCATGTATGCATGAGTCTGCCCAATCCTTCCCCATTAATTTAAGAGTGGTAAACACCTGCTTGAAATAGAGAGATTGATCCATACCCACTACGTAGATGCATTTGTAAAAGTCATAGGTCTTTTTCCTGTATATAGCAGCAGTCAAATCCCTTGTAGCGTATATGGTAGCACCGTCCGACTTTTTCACAATGCATGGGGGCATGTTATATTTATCCAACATGACCACTTTTGCTCCCTTGCTCTCCACAAGAAGTCCCTTTTTGTCTATCTCATCTATAACCGCATCCATTTTATCCCTGTAGAAGCTCTCTCCTGCATAGGAATCAAATTCTACTCCCAATAAATCGTATACTTTCTTAAATTCCTTAAGACTCAATTTCTTAAACTTTTTCCAGAGTTTTACTTCTTCACTGCATCCATCCTCCAATTTTTTGAAACACTCTCTCGCCTCTTCATTGAGTTCAGGTTCTTTTTCAGCTTCCTTATGGAATTTTACATATATTCTAAGAAGTTCCTTTATGGGATTTTTATGAAGCTCCTCTTCATTGCACCACTTTTTATATGCAACTATAAGTTTTCCGAATTGAGTTCCCCAATCACCCAGATGATTTATCCTGGTACAATTGTAACCTTCAAAACTCATCATTTTATAGAGAGAATTCCCTATTGCAGTACTAAACAGATGTCCTACATGAAATGGCTTTGCAATATTTGGTGAAGAGTACTCAACAACTATATTTTTCCCCTGCCCTATGGAAGAGCTGCCATATTTATCCCCTTCTTCTAGTATTTTTGTCAATATATTTTTTGTAAATATGCCCTTATTCACAAAAAAATTTAAATAGGGACCTTTGTTTTCAATTTTCTCAAAATAATCTCCTTCAATTTTATTTTTCAGTTCCTCTGCAATTATATTAGGTGATTTCTTTAAACTCTTTGCCAGTTGAAAACATGGAAATGCATAATCTCCCATTTCAGGTTTAGGAGGTATTTTTATCAGATCTTCTATAAAATCCAATTTTAAGTCCACGTCCAGGTTTTCTTGAATTTTCTTTGCCAACAGTTCTTTATAATCCATACTTATGCTAAATAAACACGAATTTATTTAACACTTTTCAACTCCTTCCATATTAATTAACATTCCTCGGTTTCAATTCTGGATTTATGTATTTTCAATTATTTTTTATATCCATAAGGGTGGTTTTTATGCCAGTTCCATGCAGTTTCAATAATTGTTTCAAGAGAGTTATACTTTGGATTCCAACCCAGCTCCTCTCTGGCTTTTCTGGAGGAAGCTACCAATACGGCAGGATCTCCAGCCCTCCTTGGTGCAACTTCTGCTTCTATTTTTTCACCAGTTACCTGCCTTGAAGTCTCAATTACTTCTTTTACAGAAAATCCCCTTCCATTTCCAAGGTTATATGTTTTGCTCTCGCCGTCTTCCATTATCTTTTTCAATGCCAGAATATGGGCATCTGCCAAATCGGTAACATGTACGTAGTCTCTTACACAGGTTCCATCCTGGGTATTGTAATCATCTCCAAATACAAATATTTTATCTCTTTTTTTCAAAGCTACCTGAAGTATTATCGGAATCAGATGGGATTCAGGCCTGTGATCCTCTCCAATAACCCCATCTACCTGTGCACCCGCAGCATTAAAGTACCTAAGTGCGGCATATTTTATTCCATATGCCCTGTCGCTCCACTTCAATATCTTTTCAACCGTAAGTTTGGACTCACCATAGGGATTTGTAGGGTCAGTTTGTGCATTCTCTAAAATGGGAATACTCTTTGGCTCCCCGTAGGTGGCCGCCGTTGAAGAAAATACTATGTATTTTACACCGTATTTTTTCATTGTATCTATCAAATTCAAAGTACCCCCTACATTGTTTTGAAAGTACCTTATGGGTTCATTTACACTTTCTCCAACCAGAGAATAGGCTGCAAAATCTATCACCGCCTCAATTTCATTTTCCTTAAAAACCTTATCCAATGAATTTTCTTCTCTCAGATCACCATTATAGACCCTACCGCCCAATATGGCATCTCTGTGACCCTTTTCGAAGTTGTCAAATACTATGACTTCTTTTCCATTTTCCAGCAGCCTTGCCACTATATGGCTGCCTATATATCCTGCTCCACCGCAAACCAGAATCGGCATTATAAAACCTCCTAAAAAATATATAATAATATATATTTTATATCTAAAATCAGTTCATTTCAATTGATATTCCAGTCGTTTACTTCTGCTTGAATTCTGACCATATAAGGTCATAAGTTTTTGTAGCATTTCCCACGTCTCTGAATCTTTCAGCCCTTTTCAGCTCTGAGTCAGGTATAAATACCGCCTTGTTATTGAGATATTTCTTTGACATATATTTTTTAGCTGCTTTGTTTGTATTTATATATTCGTTAGCCGTAGTAGCCTCGTTGCTTATTTTACCGTCCAGCATGAAGTTTATAAATTTTCCCGCATTTTCTTTATGGGGCGCCTTTGACGGTATTATAAAATTATCTTCCTCTGCATTCATTCCCTCTTCAGGGTACACTATCTTGAATTTAGGGTTTGACTTAACTGCTGCCGATGCCTGTGAACCATACATAAATCCTACTGTGGTATCGCCGTTTATAAGGCTGTTATGTGGAGTATCCGCATCGAGAACCTTGACGTTGGGTTTTAATTTAAGCAATTCCTGTTTGGCCTGTGCCAGCTTTTTAGGATCTGTTTCATTCATTGAATATCCTAATTTTTTAAGTGTCATTCCAATTACTATTCTCGGATCATCCACAAGCACCAGTGAATTTTTAAGTGCAGGGTTCCACAGGTCTTTATAACTTTTTATCGGGAAATTCACCTTTTCCGAATTATAAACTATCATTTGACTCCCCAGAGTATACGGTATGGAATACCTATTGCCTTTGTCATAAGGTTGGTTTAAAAACTGCGGATCCACATTTTTGTAGTTAGGTACTTTTGATTTATCTATAGGCTGCATTAATATATTTTTTTGTTTCCCCATGACTTCAATAATGTAGTCGCTACAAATTACTACATCATATTCAGAGCCCTTGGAAGCCTGAAGTTTTGCAAGCATCTCCTCATTGGTGGAAAAATTATTATAATTCACTTTTATACCGGTTTGTTTCTGAAATTCATTTACTACTGAATTAGGTACATAATTGGCCCAGGTAAATAAATTTACTACTTTTTCATCACTGCTGGATGTAGGCTGACTTTGAATACTACAGGCAGACATGGTAAAGGCCAGACAACTGCTTATTATACCCAAAGCTAAAACTTTTAACAATTTTCCTTTCATCAATTAGATTCCTCCTTGATTCTATTTATTTTAATAAATTGCATCATGATCAGAATTCCAAAAGTAATTAAAAGCATCAAAGTGCAAAGTGCATTGATTTCCGGTGACAATCCGAACCTGAGCATGGAAAATATTTTTATAGGTAAAGTAGTGCTTTCCGGACCGGATACAAAAAAGTTTATAATAACATCATCAAAAGACAGGATAAAGGCAATCATAGCTCCCGCCAGTATTCCAGGTAATATAAGCGGAAAAGTGATACTTGTAAATACTTTAAATCTATTTGCCCCAAGATCCATTGCGGCATCTTCAATACTGTGATCGAATCCTGCCAATCTTGACTTTACTATTATATATACGAAAGGCATGCTAAAGGTTGCATGGGATAAAATCAAAGCACCTATGCCAAGAGGCAGTCTTATCTGGGAAAAATACATAAGAAGGGCTATCCCCATGATTACTTCGGGAATAACGATAGTTACATTTAAAAGTCCCTCTACCAAACCCTTCCCTCTAAAACTATATTTATATAGTCCAATGGCACCTGTGGCACCAACTACAGAAGAAATTACCGTGCTTGCAACTGCTATAACCAGACTGTTTTTGAACGCAATTATCACGTTTAAATCCTGAAACAGCTTTCTATACCAGTCCATGGTAATCCCCATCCATGCAGTTCCTGCAGATGATTTATTAAATGAATAGACAACAACTATAAGTATAGGCAAATACAGATATATAAATATCATTCCAATATATATTTTAGAAATCCATCTGAAAATTTTAGATTTCATTAGAAAACCTCCAAGTCAATTTTCTTTCCCAACAATTTTATACCGACACCTACAATAATTAATATACCAACCATCATTGCCACGGATACAGCTGCCCCGAAAGGCCAGTCCCTTGAAACTAAGAATTGATTCTTGATGAGATTTCCTATAAGCATTACCTTACTTCCACCCATGAGATCACATATGTAAAAAAGCCCGAGAGAAGGTATAAAGACCAGAATGCATCCTGCAACTATTCCAGGCATGGTAAGAGGTAGAGTTACCGTTAAAAAAGCCTTAATGGAATTTGCCCCCAGATCTTTAGCTGCATCTATATAGCCTTTATTTACTTTTTCTATGGACGTGTAAAGAGGAAGTACCATAAATGGGAAAAGTGCATATATCATGGCCACAAGTACTGCACCATACGTATACAGCATTTTTAGCGGCTCAGTAATAAGTCCCATTTTGATAAGGACATTATTTATAAGTCCTTCTGTACTCATGAGTATCATCCATGCATAAGTTCTTATAAGAGAGTTCGTCCAAAACGGAATGATTATCAGCATTATAGCAAGCACACGGAACCTCTTTGGTATCTTTGCCACTAAGTAGGCAAAAGGATATCCTAAAATTAGCGTAAACAAAGTGGTTATAAATGCAATGGAAATGGAATCAAGAAAAATTTTGAAGTACAGCGGAGAAAAGATTCTCCTGTAATTATCAAATGAAAATACTACATCGATCCCACCATTTACACCTCTTTGAAGAAAACTTATAAAAATTATATATACAATCGGTACTGCCATAAAAAATATCATCCATATAGAAATTGGAAATATAAAAAAGTTCTTTTCAATTTTTTTAATCAACTTGCCATCACCTTTTCCCGACAGTGATATCCATTGTTTTCTTCAGAGTTTATTATTACTGCATCCTCCGGGTTCCAATATATCCATACTGATTCATTTATTTTCGGTGTTTTCAGAGATCTGTTATAATTGGTTGAAATTATTTTTCTCCCGTCTTCCGACATAAAGATAGTTTTTATACTAGATCCCAGATATACATTTTCCCTGGTCACTGCTTTGATATTAAAATGTTCAACAGCCTTCAGGGAATATTTTACATTTTCTGGTCTGACAAGTACGCATACATTGTCTCCAACTTCCAGCGATCTATTGTCTGCAGCTATCTGCAAATTTCCTGCCTTTAATGTGACCTTATCCTCCCAAATACTGTCCACTGTGGAATCAAATAAATTGGATTCACCTATAAAAGCAGCTACGAACTTGGTCCGTGGTCTTTCGTATATGTCTCTGGAATCGCCCAATTGTTCTATAGAGCCCGCATTCATGACAACTATTCTGTCGGAGATATAAAGAGCCTCTTCCTGATCATGAGTTACATAAATAAAAGTTATCCCCAGCCTCTGCTGGAGAGATTTCAATTCACTCTGCATTTTTTTCCTGAGTTTAAAATCCAATGCACTTAAGGGTTCATCCAATAACAATATTTTGGGATTATTTATAAGCGACCTTGCAATTGCAACTCTCTGCTTTTGCCCGCCGCTTAATTGATCCGGCATTCTTTTCTCATAACCACCGAGCTGTACCAACTCCAGCATTTTAGTCACACGTTCTCTTATTTCCGGTTTTGAAACCTTTTTGACTTTCAAACCGTAAGCTATGTTTTTATAGACATTCATATGGGGAAAAAGAGCATAATTTTGAAATACCGTATTGATATTGAGCTCATAGGGCTCCTTATTTTCTATATGCCTGCCGTTTAGCAATATATTCCCACTAGTGGGTTTTTCCAGACCTGCAATCATTCTCAAAATAGTAGTCTTTCCACATCCGCTTGGACCAAGTATAGTTAAAAATTCACCTTTTCTGATATCCAGGGATATATTTTTTATCACTTTCTGGTTATTAAAAACTTTTACTAGATCAACTAGCCTAAGTATGTTGTCCAATTTTTCCACCTCCAGATTATAATATAATTATTAAGAGATTTTCTCTTATTATTATATTATTTTATTTCCCTAAGTCAAAAAGCTTCTGCCTCTGTACAGAGGCAGAAGCTTTTTTCTGCAGTCCCTACACACCTTGCGGTCATTAAAGCTTCCTTTAACATCAATTCCTAGTTTTTCACTCAAGTTTAACTAAAAATAATAATATCACATTACTATTCTCAAGTCAATTATGTATATGCAGCATTAATTTACATCAATTTAAAATTTATGGAAATTTATAATCACATTTATTTCTATACGTCATAAATTAATATTGAACAAATCTTAATCTAAGCTAATATTTTTAGCTTAGGGAAATAATATTAGAACAGTTACATTAGGGGGAAAATCAATATGGAAAAACTTTGTCATGTAAATGTAGGCAAAACAGTAATTGTAAAACAGCTTTTTTCAAAAAACTTACTTAGAGAGAGAATGATGGCATTGGGCATCACCAAGGGAACTTTAATAAAAGTGGTGTTAAAAGGCCCCGGTGATAATTTGACTTTATATAAAATAAGAGATACTTTAATTGCCCTTAGAAAAGAGGAAGCATCTCTAATAGCAATTCAACAGGTAAATTTTAATCAATGCTGTAAAGGAGAATGATATGGGTTTAACTTTTGAATCTACAAGAAATAAATCTCTCAGAGATACCTTCAACATCAAAATTAGAGAAAAGACCTTTGTAGTAGCACTGGCCGGAAATCCGAACACCGGCAAGAGTACTATATTCAACTCCCTTACCGGCCTTCACCAGCACACTGGCAATTGGCCCGGCAAGACCGTGGTAAATGCCCGGGGAAGCTATAAGTACAAAGACTCGGATTTTTTAGTTGTTGATCTGCCAGGCACTTATTCAATATTTGCATCCTCCAGCGAAGAAATAGTGGCAAGAGATTTCATATGTTTTGGAAATCCCGACGTCATAGCTGTAGTTACAGATGCTACCTGCCTTGAACGAAATCTAAACCTGGTATTTCAAATAATGGAAGTTACAAACAATGTAGTACTGTGTATAAACCTGATAGACGAAGCGAAGAAAAAGGGAATATTTATAGATGGAAAATCCATAGGAGAAAAACTGGGCATACCTGTAATTCTGTCTTCTGCCAGGAATAACATAGGTATAGATGAATTAAAGGAAAGTATCTACAATATTGCATCCAATAAAATAAAAATAAGATATAACCCGATAATATATAAAAACATAGAAGACAAAATAGATAAAATAAAGAAAACCGTGGAAAAAAATTTCTCAAACATAAATTCAAGGTGGCTTTCTATAAGACTTATGGACGGTGATGAAGATTTTCTCAATTCCATGTCAAAATATCTTGACAAAGACAGCCTCCACCATGTAAAAGAATTTACGGACGAATTGTGTGAAAGTATGGACAGAGAAGCTTTAAGAGACTATATAACCGGGGAAAATTACAAATTGGCAGAATTCGTAAAATTGAATTATATTAAAGCATCAAATAAAAATAACAGCAGAAGAATCAACCCTGATCTCATAATCACTTCAAAAAGATTTGGAATACCGATTATGCTGATAATGTTATGCGGGATTCTATGGATAACAATAAAAGGGGCAAATGTACCTTCTGAATTCCTGTCCAGCGTGCTGTTTGGCTTCGAAGATACACTTTCAGGCTGGTTCATCGGGTTAAATGCCCCGAAATGGCTGTATGATATATTGGTCTTGGGAATTTACAGAACCGTAGCTTGGGTTGTATCCGTAATGCTCCCGCCCATGGCAATATTTTTCCCGCTGTTCACATTGCTTGAGGACATCGGATATCTGCCCAGAGTTGCCTTCAATATGGATCATCTTTTTAAAAAAGCCTGTGCCCATGGAAAACAGTGCCTTACCATGTGCATGGGACTTGGATGCAATGCGGCCGGAGTAATAGGCTGCAGAATAATAGACTCCCCCAGGGAAAAACTTGTAGCCACTGTAACAAACAATTTTGTTCCCTGTAACGGAAGGTTTCCCACACTGATAATAATATCTTCCATGTTCTTTGCCGCAAATGCCGGTTCCTCCAAAATAATACCTTCCGTTGTCATAACTCTCATCATATTGTTTGGCATATGTATGACACTGCTCATATCATATTTATTGTCCAAAACTCTATTAAAAGGTGTCTCATCCACATTCACCCTCGAACTTCCACCTTACAGAAAGCCCCAAATCGGAAGGATAATATATACTTCTATAATAGATAGAACCATATTCGTACTTTGGAGGGCAGTAATAGTAGCAGCTCCTGCCGGGGCGGCCATATGGATATTTTCCAATATATACGTTGGAAATATGAATATAATAAACCATATAGTCGTATTTCTGGATCCATTGGGAAAATTCATAGGTATAGACGGATGCATATTGGCGGCTTTTCTATTCGGCCTTCCGGCAAATGAAATAGTGCTTCCCATACTTCTTATGCTGTATCTGTCCACAAATACAATGGTAGATGTTGAAAGCATAGTATCATTAAAACAGGTATTTTTAAACCACGGATGGACATATCTTACAGCCCTAAACACAATGCTCTTCAGTTTGCTTCACTGGCCCTGTGCCACTACTCTTCTCACTATAAAAAAGGAAACTGGAAGCATAAAATGGACATTGCTGTCAGTGCTCATACCGCTGATAACTGCTTTTGCGGTATGCTCATGTACAACACTGATATATAAAAGTATTCATATACTTGTATAATTTAACTACATTAAAAGTCGGGTGGATTTTCTAGACCAGCTGAAAATCCACCCGACTTTTAATGTAATATATACTTAAATCCTATTTTAAATATTTCATCTCTTCTTCAATACTGTCGAAATCCACTTCTTCCAGTTTTATTACGGAAGTGTGATGTTTCTTCTTGTACCAAAGCCACAATCCTATAAACAGTGGAAGACCTATATAGGATGAAATCACTCCGCTCCAGTCTATCTTAGCAGCTCCAAAGTAGGTGATTCCCTGACCTAATATAACTATAATGCACAGCGTAAGAGCTATAACCGGCCCAAGCGGGAATAATTTAGCCTTGTATTTCAGCTTACCAAAATCCCTTTTTTGTACTGTATAGGCTTTTCTAAAACGATAGTGGCAAAGTGCTATCCCGAGCCAGGCTACAAACCCTGCCAGACCTGAAGCTGCCACCAGCCATACATAAACTGTAGATTCTGCATAAAGCCCTGTAAGAAAACAAGCAGATGCCACTATCGTGGTAAGTATCAATGAATTTACCGGTACTCCCCTTGAATTAACCTTTGCCAGCCATGCAGGGGCTTTCTTACCTTTGGCCAGAGAATATAACATCCTAGTAGAAGCATACATTCCAGAATTTCCTGCAGATAACACCGAAGTCAATATAACAGCATTCATAAGAGAAGCTGCACCAGCTATTCCCGCTCTTTTGAATACCAACGTGAAGGGACTTGTTTTAACACCTGCATCCATATAGGGTATTAGAGCCCCGACTACAAATATGGTACCTACATAAAACAAAATTATTCTCCAAAATATAGTATTTATTGCCCTTGGTATATTTTTTTCAGGGTTTTCACTTTCACCTGCTGCTATACCTACAAGTTCAGTACCTTGAAATGAAAAACCCGCAATCAGGAATACCATGAAAATTGATTTAAAGCCTCCAACAAACGGAGCTTCTCCAACGGTAAAATTTTTCAATCCAACCGGTTTCCCGTTGAATATGCCAAATATAGTTGCTATCCCAATTATTAAAAATACGATAACCGTAAAAACTTTGATCCCTGCAAACCAGAATTCAGATTCTCCATAAGCCCTTGCGGACAGTAAATTAAGACCTACAATCAATGCTAGAAAAGATATGCTCCATATAATGGCAGGTGTATTTGGAAACCAGTACTTCATTATGAGAGCTCCAGCTACCATCTCTGCTGCCACGGTTATGGACCAGTTGTACCAGTAATTCCAACCCAGTGCAAAACCTAAAGCCGGATCTACAAATTTTGTGGCATAAGTTTCAAAAGAACCTGAATCCGGCATATATGTGGCCATTTCTCCCAGGCTAGTCATCAAAAAATATACCATGACTCCTATACAGCCATAAGCTATCAGTGCTCCTCCTGGACCTGCCTGTTTTATAGTAGCTCCCAGTGCCAAAAATATGCCTGTTCCTATGGCTCCGCCCATAGCAATCATGTTTAAATGTCGTGCCTTGAGTCCTCTCTTTAGTTTATAAGTATTTTTTTCAGTTAATCTTTTCGCTGTATTTGCATTTTGCATTTTTATTCCTCCCTATGGGTTTCTTAAAATTCCCATAAGTGAATTAACCAAGATGAGCATTAAAAAATACCTTGAGAGTACACCCAAGGCAATTAAACATAAAATATTAATTCCACAATGAATGATAGCTCTCCACAATAAACTCTTGTGACAGTCCTGTACATATTCTATACAAGCCCAGCTATTCAGCCTTAAAGCATCGGTTAAATACTTCGGCAAAATTTCCTTTCAAATTGCTTCAATGTGCTTAACTCCACAATCCTACTCTTAAATTTTGCACCTCTATCCCAGCTATTCACTTACAATAAGTACATTATGAACTAAAAGTAAAGTTTAGTCAACATATTTTAACGATTTTTTAAATTAAATATTGAATATATCTCTGAATTAATATATTATATTATATAGAACAAAGTATTAAATTATATTATTTATCAGGAGGTAATTTTTATGACATCTTTAAAAGGTACAAAAACTGCTGAAAACCTAATGAAAGCTTTTGCAGGAGAATCTCAAGCAAGAAACAGATATACTTATTATTCCTCTATTGCAAAAAAAGAAGGGTATGTTCAGATTTCCAATATATTCTTGGAAACTGCCGGAAACGAAAGAGAACATGCCAAGAGATTCTTTAAATTTCTAGACAGGGATTTGCACTGCGAGGCCGTAGAAATAAACAATGCATCTTATCCGGTCGCACTTGGAGATACCAAGACTGTTTTGAAAGCAGCTGCCAATGGAGAACATGAAGAAGCCTATGAACTATATCCTTCCTTTGCCGATACAGCAGACAAAGAGGGTTTTCCTGCTATAGCAACTGTTTTTAGAAAAATACTGGAAGTTGAAAAACATCATGAGCAGAGATATCTGGCACTGCTTAAGAATGTGGAAAACGGCACTGTGTTTAAGAAAGATAAACCTTGTAAGTGGATATGTACCAACTGCGGATATATTTATGAAGGTACATCTGCCCCCCAGTTTTGTCCTGCCTGTGCTCATCCTCAATCATACTTTCAGCTGTTTGTTGAACAATTTTAATAATACTTATCAGGGGAATCACTATTTAGATGATTCCCCTATATCTATTCCTGCCATTTTCATTAAATAAAGTGCATTCCTTGTAGTCGAAACTCCTCTTCTGAGCTTATAGTCAAATTTAATCTTACCATCTTCATAATACTCTGCAAAATGATAGTTTTTTACCCTGCTGCCGTTCTCTTTCTCCATGTCGGCAAGCTCTAGATCGTGTGTGGATACCATTCCGCATGTTTTACCAGCTGCAAGGTTTTTTATCAAAATTTTAGCCCCCAAATGCCTGTCGATGGAATTTGTCCCCTTAAATATCTCATCTAAGAGAAAGAATACCTGTTCACCCCTCTTACAGGCCTCCACAATTTTTTTTATTCTAAGTATCTCCCCATAAAATGAAGAGATATTTTCTTCTAGGTTATCACTTATTCTCATGCAGGTGTAAATTTTCATTATGGAACAGCTAAATTTTTTTGCACGAACCGGAGCCCCTGCATATGCAAGTACTAAGTTTATGCCTGCAGTTCTGAGGAGAGTGCTCTTTCCCGACATATTGGATCCCGTAATCAATAATATATTGGAGGGCTTTTTCAAGGTTAGATTGTTACACACGGCTCTCCTTCCCAAAAGTGGGTGTGCCATGGAATTCGCCTCAAATACAAGCGGTGTATCCAAGATTTTGGGAATGACCCAGCTGGGATGGTCAAAAGCTATGATTGAAAGGCTGTTTAACATCTCAAATTGACCTACTGTTTCAATCCAGCTATAAATTAGCCCGCCATTTTCCACTCTCCAGTTTTCAAAGGCAAACATGCACTGATAATCCCACAGTAAAAAAATATCAAGAAGTATGTATAAAATATTTCTTCTCTGGGATACATTTTCTGAAATTCTATTTAAATCATGCAGTTTTTTTACAGCATCAATTGATGGTTCACCTTTTTTATAAAGCACTTCTTTTAAGGAATTCAAATAGGTACTCTGAAATTTTTCATTTGATATGAGAGATATGATTTCTCCATATACCACAAGGCTGTTTCTGATTTCAGCCACATTGCCTAAAATATTGAATCTATTTTTTGCACCGGGTATGAGCAGAGCTATCTGCACTGTAACTGCCGCATAGCTTATATAGTTCCCAAACAAATGAAACGCAAAGCTCATGATTATAAATGATATAGTCACAATGGGCATTATTTTGAATAAAATCTTTATATATTTATTTCTGTAAAGTGGATTCTCCATTTTCAATATATCCCTTATTTTCAATATATCTTTTCCACCATTTTTTATAAAAGAAGCTTTCGCCTGGAAATGCTGCCTCCATTTCAATTTATGCTGCAATTCCGACACTGCTTCCTGCCGTTTTCTTACATCTTCTTTACTTCCAATATGTCCTAGAAGTATGTCCTTTAATTTTCTTTCTCCAAAATACGTCTCACAACAGCTTATCCATTGAAACAATGAGTCTTTACCAAATAAATCCAGATCTTCTGAATAGCTGTGATCTCTGTTCCTGAATTCATCACCCCTCTTGTCAAATTTTGTCCAATTATCTCTTATTCTGTTCAATGAATCGTCATTTATACTCCACAGCTTTTTCACAAAACTTATATTTTCCTTCACTTTGTAATGATTCTTTACAACAAATATAAAAAGTATTAGAAAAGCTATAAAAACGCTGCAGCTCATATAATAAAGTTTTTTTGTGTAAAAAACTATAGTAAGAGACATTCCCACAAGAAATATTAAAAACCTCAGTCTGCTTATACAGAGTACATTATTTTTCTGCCTTTTCATGAGATTATAATAATGCTTTTTTCTCCCGGAGTAAATTTTTTCTATGTAATTCAAACCATTACCTCTCTTTCTTCCTCAAAAGCTCACTTGGTTTTAAGCTTTCAAAATAATCTTTAATTTTCAAATCCATACCTAGTATATGATTTGTTATCCAATTATATATGAAATTCAATAGTTTCAATACTGCGTCCTGCTGATTTTCATCAATTTCTTCTAGATCCAGATTTTGAATTTTATTGATGAATCTATCATGTACCCTTTTTTGTTCTTCATATCCCGGGTAATCATACATGCTCATTACTTTTTCTTCATCTTTAAAATGATAGGCGGTATAGTCTTTCAGATCATCGACCAAATCCAGTATTCTATCAAAATAATCCAAGCGGTTTTCATCTGTAGCCAATTTATATATGGAATTCCCTATTCCAAAGAGCTTCTTGTGTTCATCATCTATCCTTTTTATCCCACAGCTGTATTCATCTTTCCAATCAAACATCCTTAAAGTCTGCCTCCTTTAAAAATTAATGTTATAAGCTTGTCCACATCATACTGTAATTATAGCAAATTTTGAAATTACAAACCAGTTGAAAGTTTAACAGCTGCTGGTAATTCACCAGCAGCCTACTTAAAATTGCTACATAACCCTTCCCGGAATAACGGCATCCAATATTCCAATAACTACTGCAGCTAAAATAGCTCCTAATATTGACACTCTCATATTTGGAACCAGAAATTGAGTTATATAGAGAATTATGGCTGCAATTACAAATCCCTTTATTCCTTTTCCAAAAGGAGATGCATCCACTCCCATAAATCTTTCAACTATATAGTCTATTATACTTATAACAACTGCTGCACCCAGATAAGACCATAATCCCGCTATTCTAAAACCAGGTGTCAAAAAAGATGTTATTGCAAGCACGATCAGTGTTAAAATAAATCTCAATATATAACTGCCTACAGTAGATTTTGAATCTTCTGATTTCCTCTTCATATCGTCGGCCATAGAAGTCACTCCTTTTTAATAAAATATTATTTGTGCAAATATAGTTTTACCTAATATGCAAAAAATATTTAAGAATAATAAAATTTTAATTATAAAGCCAGATGAATATCCATCTGGCCTTTAGATATATATTTATTTTATTTTAAGCCCTGTTCATAAGCTTCAATCATTTTCTTGACCATGTTTCCGCCTACTGAGCCTACTTCCCTTGATGTAAGATCTCCATTATATCCTTCTTTTAGGTTTACTCCCACTTCTCTGGCTGACTCCATTTTAAACCTATTTAAAGCCTCTTTAGCTTGGGGAACTAAAACCCTATTCCCTCTGTTGTTTGCCATGATTGAATTCCTCCTAACTTATATATTATTATTTTGTATTACATATATAAGTTTGCTCCATATGAGAATTATTACTCTATAGAATTACATGAAATTGAGATATGTTATGTCATAAATAGAAATTACTTTCAAAATCCAATTTACAATTAAATTTTATTTAGAGCATAATATAGTATAAACTGAAAACAGGCAGGTGATGACATTGTATAAAAAAGGAGATTTTCATTTGCATACAACAGCTTCCGATGGAAGATTATCCCCTGAAAAATTGGTTGAAATGGCTTCCCAAAACAGCATGGATATAATTGCAATAACAGATCATGATACTGTATCCGGCGTCAATGAAGCTTTAGATGCAGGTAAAAAAGCAAAAATTAAAATCATTCCGGGAATAGAATTGTCTACTCTATATCAGAATAAAAGTGTTCACGTATTGGGATATTTTAAAAGTATTTCCGATATATCTTCGGAATTTAAAAATTTTCTAAAAGAAATGAGTATATACAGAGAGAAAAGGGCAAAAAAAATAGTGGATAATTTATATAAATTCTTCAATATAAAATTGGACTATGAAAATATTCTCAAAAATGCCCATAATATCGTGACAAGGCCGCATATAGCACAGGAAATAATAAACGCAGGCTACAATTACAGTTTCAATTATATATTTACAAATTTTATAGGCGATGACTGTCCTGCTTTTGTCCCCAACAAGAAATTGACCACTGAAGAGGGGATAAAACTGCTTAAATCCTTAAATTCCCTGGTGGTTTTGGCCCACCCTGTCCTTATAAAAGGTGTCAATATGGATGATCTGCTAAAGCTTCCATTTGACGGTATAGAAGCAATCTATTCCATGAACAGCCCCTCTGATACCAAACTGTTCACAAGATATGCAAAAAAGTACAATAAGATAATAACTGCAGGATCTGATTTTCATGGTATGCCCAGAAAGGGCAGAGATGATCCGGAACATTCCCACGTTATAGGTGAAGTCTATCTGGATGCAAAGGGAATAGAAATATTTTTAAATAAGCTAAACAGTATAAAATAATCCATGCAACTGCCTCTGGCAATTGCACGAATTATTGAGCCTGTTATATTTCATTTAAAAAAGCCGTATACCCTTTTACAGCTTCATATATATCCGCTTTACTTGCCACTTCCCAGGGAGCATGCATGTTTTGAAGTGCTATACCACAGTCTATAACCTGCATATTGTATTCTGCCAATATATAAGCTATTGTTCCGCCGCCGCCCTGGTCAACTTTTCCAAGTTCTGCAGTTTGCCAGTACACGTCATTCTTTCCCATTACATTTCTAATTTCTGCTATATATTCGGGGTTTGCATCATTACATCCCGATTTGCCCTTGGCACCGGTATACTTGTTAAAAACTATACCTTTCCCCAGATAAGCCGCGTTGTTTTTATCCATGACAGAAGGATAATTTGGATCAAAAGCCGCACTTACATCTGAAGAAAGCATTTTGGAATTGGTCAGAGCTCTTCTGACTTTTAAATCGCTGTATTTGCCGCAGAGGGCTGCAACTTCTGCCACGGTATTTTCAAAAAATCTAGACTGCATTCCAGTAGCTCCTACGCTTCCTATCTCCTCTTTATCTACCAGAAGGGTCACACATGTCTTTTCAGGCTTTTCTACTTTCATCATCGCATCAAAAGATGTATATGCACAAATTTTATCATCATGTCCATAAGCCATGACCATGCTTCTGTCCAGTCCAAGATCTCTCGCTGCCCCTGCAGGAACAACTTCCAATTCTGCAGATACAAAATCTTCTTCTTCAATGCCGTATTTTTCATTCAACAGTTTCAGTATATTTTGCTTCACTCTATTTTTGGCTTCCTTATCCTTGATTGGAATGCTTCCCACCAACAGGTTCAGATCTTCACCCTCCACCACTTTAGAGCCTTTTTTATCCATTTGTTCACCAGCCAGATGTATCAGAAGATCAGATACTCCAAATACAGGATCATCCTTTTTTTCTCCTATCACAACTTTGACTTTGGTGCCGTCTTTCTTCACGACAACTCCGTGAATAGCTAGCGGCAGTGTAACCCATTGATACTTCTTTATCCCGCCGTAATAATGTGTGTCAAATAGAGCTAAATCAGTATCTTCATAAAGCGGGTTCTGTTTTAAATCAAGTCTTGGGGAATCTATGTGCGCCCCAAGTATCCTCATGCCTTTTTCTATATCTTTGTTTCCAATTACGAAGAGTGCTAAAGTCTTTCCTTTGTTATTGGCATAGATCTTATCTCCCGGTTTCAATACAGCCTTTTTATCTATAAGATCCTCTATGTTTTTGTAACCGTTTTTTTCAGCTCTGGATACAAATTCCGATACACATTCCCTCTCAGTCTTACATTTGGATAAAAAGTTTTTGTATTCATCTGATAACTTAAAAAGAGATTCAAAATCTTTTTTTGAATACTTATCCCAGGCATATTTATACTCTTTAATCAAATCCTTTGACACTTAAATCTCCCCTATCTATAATTTATTTATTATCAACTATATTTTATCACAAAACATAGGAATCAACTTATTTTTTGTATTTTTTATTAAAATATTTAAAGATCTCAGAGCCATTTTTTCCTTTTGAATATACATATCAGAATTATAGCTATAAAGGTCATAATTATAATTACATAATGGCACCCGTTTTCCACCTCCATAAACGGTACACCCTTCAAATTAGTGCCATAAATGCTGCTTATAAGATTTAAAGGCAAAAATATAGTCGCTATTACAGTAAATATTTTCATGAGTTCGTTTGTCTTATTGGCTATTTCCGATTCAAAAGCCTCCCTTACCATGGCCAGATCTTGAACCAGGCTTTCGAGGGAAATCATAAGTTTCTCTATCTTCTTACTCAGGCTCACAAAATACTTTAAACTTTCTTTTTCAATGACCAGGTTATCATTTATAGTCAAGCTATCCCCTATATAGATCAGGGGGCTTAGATATTTTCTTATTTTATAGACCTGTCTTCTTAAAGTTATCAGATTGTCTATTTGATCCTGCCTCGGATCTTTCAATATATTTATCTCAATTTTATCTGCCTCCACTTCAAGTGCAGAAATTATATCGTAGTTTTTCATAACTATTCTGTCCAGTATACAGTAAAGAAGTATTGATGGCCTGGGATTGTCTTTCAGCACAAAACAATTTCTCCAGCCATTTATATCCTCTATCAAATTTTCAAGTATGTCAATTCTGTATTTATACACTGTTATTATGTACTTCCTGCTTAAAAAAACGTCCAATTCCCTGGGAGCAACTATTCTCTCCATGTAATTCAATACGTTGAACACTATAAATATATATCCGTTAAAAAAATTTATTTTTGATTCCTGAGAAAGACTCTTGCACTCATCTATGGTATTCTCGTCTACGGTTAAGAAATCATTTAGTTTTTGAACCTCATCTATATGAAGTAGTATCCAATAATGCCCATGTACAGTATCAAAGGATTTGCCAATCTCCTTGAAGTTATTATCTATATCCAGTACCTTCATAAAAAACACCACCAGATATTAGTTTGTTAATTTAATTAAGAAATAATTCACTGCATGAAAAAAAAGGGTGTAAAAAACCCTTTCACCGCCATATTTTTAAAATTCAATCCGAAATAATACCGTCCACAAGTATATCATGTTCTTCTCTGGGAACTTTATCCAAAATCTGAAAGCTGTAGGCCAGAGCTATCTTCTTAGAATCACTTCCTGTCAGTTTGAGAAATCTGTCATAATATCCTCCACCGTATCCAACTCTTCCTCCACTTCTGTCAAAAGCGATACCTGGAACATAACACAGATCTATCGCGGATTCCTTTACCCTTGAATCCATATTTTCCGGCTCAAGTATCCTATATGCACCAATTTTGAGTTCGTCAAAGCGGCGTATTCTTACCGCAGCCATTCCCCTCTCCCTGGATATGGTTTTGGGAACAGAAACATTCTTGCCGTCCTTCAAGGCTCTCTTTATAATCCTGTGGGTATCAACTTCCGTTCCAAAGCTTACAAATATGAATAAATTTCTGGCCTCCCTGTACTCCCTGCTCGACAGAACTTTTTGTGATATTATATCATCCAATGCTTTCCTTTCAATATTGGACAAACTGTTCCTTTTCATCTTGATCTTTTCCCTGATATAGTTCTTGTCTATTTGCATGATCTTCTTTTCTCCATTTCCTGTATTCTTCCGCTTATAACGTCAACAGGACTTATACTTGATATAAGGCTGTATCTGTAATTTGCTGCCGCAGCTTCAATTATAACAGCAAGATTTCTGCCGGGCCTTATGGGAATTTTTATTTTTCTCACCGGAACACTCAGAATATTCATGTACTCCTTATCTATTCCAAGCCTGTCATAATTCTCATCCTCTTTCCACTGCTCCAAACATATTACAAGACTGATCTTTTTGGTTTTAAGCACGGAACTCAACCCATAAAGTGCCGGAATATCAATTATTCCCATGCCTCTAACTTCTATCATGCCGGATGTAATATATGGCGAGGTACCGTGAAGTATTCCATCTATGCGCTTTATATCCACGGCATCATCAGCTACCAGCCTATGTCCCCTCTTTATAAGTTCCAGTGCGGTTTCACTTTTGCCTATGCCACTTTCACCTGTTATAAGTATACCTATTCCATATACGTCAACTAGAACTCCATGGAGTCTCGTTTCAGGTGCAAGTTTATCGTCTAGATAATTCATAAGCTTATTTATAAACCTTGTCGATATATTATCAGTTCTAAGTATCCACCTTTTATTGGAAATCGCACTTTCCAGAAATTCTTTATGCGGTTTTAAATTTCTGGTAATTATGGTACAGGGATTGTAAAATTCAAAATACTTTTCAAGCCTCTTTTTTCTGAGTTCCGGCTGCATTGCATCCAGAAAACTCCATTCAGCTTTACCCACTATCTGAACTCTTTTATTTGCATAATAATTGTAAAATCCGCTAAACTGAAGTCCCGGCCTGTTTATATCACTTTCAGTTATTTTATTCACTTTGTCTCCTCTGGCTATAACTTCTAAATCTAAATCCTTTATAATATCTTTTACCGTTACCGGCATCTTATCACCCCTTGTGATTCATCTCATAAATTAATTATATCAAAAGGCATTGAGGGTATCAATCTCGGACAGATTTGCCTAATTGAACAAACTGCCTATCATAGAGCTTCATATTGACATTTATTATTAAAATTTATTATTTTTATTAAAATATACAAAAAACTTTTAGACATTATTTTGTTTTAGAAAAATTTTCCATAGCATTTTATATCAGTATATACAGACACATTTTTCTTTTTTTCCACATTTTTTCCACAGAATAATCCACACCTTATCTACAGAAATTATGTTTATTTTTGTAATTTGCTGTATTTTAGTGACTAATAAAAGATATGTTTATTTTTTTATTATCTGGTAAAATATAAGAGTAATAAAGTTACCTTGTGGGGGAATAACGATGAAAAATGATTTAGCAAATTTGGATACTAAAATAAATGATCTAAAAGAAACTTTGTATCTATTGATAAAAAATGGCAGCCTTACAGATGAAACAGTAGTTAAGTGCAGTGAGAAACTGGACAAGCTAATTTTAGAATATCAAAAAAGGGATACCGTTAGTTAAATTTTTTAACATAGTTAAAATAAGGGGCCGAAGCCCCCTGTTTTCAAAATGTTTTTTAAATTTTTTCACCTGGCACAGGATTTAATAATATTTGATATTTTACCCGAATAAAATATATATTCCATGTGGAGGGCTCTCGTAAGGGCTACATAAAGTATCTTCTTATCCAATTCACTTTCAGTATAATTTTCTTCGTTACAATTGTATATTACACTGCAGTCAAATTCCAGACCCTTTGTCATATAAGATGGAATTATCATCTTTTCTTCTTCCAATACATTGTCGTTTTCCCTGATTAACTTCCAGCTGTAAGCACTGTATTTCTTTAAATAATTCCTGATTTTTCTACATTGAGTGGAAGTTTTTCCTATAACTGCTATGGTACTCTTACCATTTTCTTGGACTCTCTTTACTATTTTATCCAGTTTTCCACTAAAATCCCTGTTGTTTGTAAATTCAAATATCCTAGGTTTATCACCATGCCTCAAAGTAGGTTTTACAGAGCTGAGATTGTTTTTCTGAAGTCTAAGCACTTTGTTGGCAAATTCCATTATCTCCACTGTAGAACGGTAGCTCTGGGTCAGCTGAAAAAATTTTGTACTTTCCTTAAAAATATTTTTTGAAATGTCATTCCAATCGGATATGCCCCTATAATCATATATGCCTTGGGCAATATCCCCCACTATGGTCATAGAAGCATTTGTGCTTATTTTCCTTAAAACTGCCATTTCAAAATTACTGTAATCCTGTGCTTCATCCACAACAAGATATTTATATTTGAATTTTTTAGGCACTCCCTCTATTTTAAATTTCAAATAGCAGAGAGCTGCCAGATCGTCGCTGTCTACAATATTATTTTCAACATTCAATTTTGTTTCTCTTACCAGGTTGTTCCAGCATGTTTTAGAAAGTCTTTTTGCTATGATCTTTTCAAATACTTCTTCTTCTGTCAGAAAATTTTCATAGAGTCTAGATGTGTCCACCTCAATCCAGCTATGAAAATAATCATCAAAATTTTTTCTGGCCTGGGTCATTATATGTACCCTCTTCCTATCCCTTTTATCATATATGTTTCTAATCTCTTTTCTTTTATCCGGGCCGTCTTTCACAGTTCTTTTCAATCTGGCAATTTGATAATCATAAAGAAAATCTACCTTATTTATGACCTTTCTTATTTTATCGTCTATTTTCAGTTCAAAATATTTTTTTATTTTGTACTTTTTTTGATTGGCAGGCAGATACTTCATATCCTCCGAATACAGCCTGCATATTTCACTTTTGTCAAATAGAATATAATTGTCTACCTTTATATCATCTATGTTTAAATCTTTTTTTTCAATATATTCTATGTACTCGTCTATCAATTCCCTATATAAAATACTTCCCTTTATGCGGCTGTTCAATGTTATGTTCTTGATGGAAGAATACTGCTTGTTTTCAAGTATATCCGACAGCTTCTTACCCTTTGAATATATTTTGCCTTTAATGTGTAATATTTTACTGCACATGCCTTCAAAAGTCATCTGTTTTACCTCATCTATCCCCAAATCCGGGAGTATATCCGATATGTAATTCAGGAAAAGCTTATTTGGTGCTATGATCAAAACATCTTTCCCATTTAACCTGCCCTTATATCTATAAAGCAAATAAGCCAGTCTATATAAGGCTACCGTAGTTTTTCCAGAACCGGCGGCACCTTGAAACATAAGAGTCATGTTCTTTTCAGCTCTTATTATATTGTTTTGCTCTTTTTGAATAGTTGCAACTACATTTTTAAGCCTGTTGTTTACACTCTGGTTTAAATTTATCTTTAGAAATTCATCTACTAGTGGATTCCCCTCTTCCCTATTGGATTTTAGAACTATCTCATTTATGCCCTCGTCAAAGGCATCTTTCAATTCTCCGTTTTCAATCAAAAATTTCCTTTTCAGGCTCAGTTCCCCGTTTACTATGCCAACGGGAGATCTGTAAAAAGTTTTCCCCTCCACGCCACTATAGTATAAATCCGCTATGGGAGCTCTCCAGTCAATTACTTTTTCATCTCCATTTTGTATATCTCCAAGCCCAAATTTACCTATATAAAAAGTTTCCTTTTCATTTTTATATTCTCTAAAATCAATTCTTCCAAAATAAGGTTTTTTTCTGCTCTCTTCATACTTTTCAAGACTTTTATGGGTAATGCCATAAAGTTTTTCTTTTGTATCGAGTTCCTCATTATATTTCCCTTTGGCCTGCTTTCTCAATTTGTCTATAATTATCTCCAATTTTTGATCATTTTGCCTCATATCTTTTATTTCTGATTCTACCCATTTTAAAGTGTCCTTTAAATGTGTCCTTTCTATTTTCATTTCACCAGAATCTATGGACAATATTATCCCTTCTCTCATTCATTATACTCAAAGATAATTTTATATTTAACATTATAGCATTTTTAAAACCGGGAGATCTAAATTGATCCTTTAATGAAATAAATGTATAATTTATTTATCGATGGATACAGGAAGGAGATAATATACTTGGCAGTAAAAGAGATATTACAATTTGGAAATAAATTATTGAAAAGAGTCAGCAGACCGGTAAAAGAAATAAATGATGAAACTTTAAAAGTTGTAGAAGATCTCAAAGACACGCTGGATAATAACCCCGGTGGTGTCGGACTTGCTGCTCCTCAAATAGGAGTACTCAAGAAAATTATAGTCATAGATTTAAAGGAAAAAGATTTCAAGCCTATAATTTTAATAAACCCCAAAATAATCAAAAAAATAGGAAAGCAGGAAAGTGTAGAGGGCTGTTTAAGTTATCCAGGCTACGAGGGGATTGTAATAAGGCCAAAAAAAATCCTGGTAACATATCAGGATATAAAAGGCAGTGAGATGACCTATAAGGTAGATGGTATTTTATCCAACGTATTTTGCCATGAAATAGATCATCTATTTGGCATCTTGTATACAGATAAAGCAAAAAAAATATATAAGGTAAAAGACTCCAACTGAAAATAAAATAGAATTGTCCTGAAATGGGCAATTCTATTTGACGTTCAACTTAAAAAAACAATTCATAGATACTTTACATAGATACCTTTTGAACCAAATCGTTTGCCAATCAAAGGCAATTCTACCTTTTCATATATGAGTACCTCCTCCTCCATTTCAAGTCCTCTTTCCACATATACATTTACACCTTTGTAGCTGTACTTGTTGAATATCTTTCTGCTTCCCTTGAATTCCTCTGAAAATTCTATAATTATATCCCGCACTTCCATAGAACAGCACCCTCCACCTGCAGAAATAGTTTTAACTACAAAATCTCCGCCTTTTTCTTTCGCATAATCAAGAGCCCTGTCATCGATAGTCAGTTTCACGATACCAACTCCTTTACTGTAATTTAAAAGTGATCAAAAAAATACAATTCTCTTTTTCCGTCAAATATCACATATCCGTCTTTTTTCTCTATGCGAGAGTCTCTTAAAAGTTTTTCTATATTTATAGAAAACTTTTCTATATGATAATTTTTTGACAGCACTGTGCCTTTATCCTTTATTTTTTGTTTTAAAAGTTTCTCTTCATTTTTATTTTTATATCTCACAAGAAAATCAGGGAGCCACCTTTTTTTGTTGAATTTAAGATAATCATATTTTATTATTTCATTTAATTCAATGCTTTTTTCATTTAGGAACTGTTTTTCAAATTCTATAAATACCCTGTAATATTCCACAGATGATATATTTCTGCTAAGATATCCATTTTTATAAAAAAACATGCCGAGTTCATAATAAAAATCAAAAGCCGTTTCAAATCTGGCCACAAAATAGTCCACTATATGTATAAATTTTCCAGAATTATAGTATTTATCTACTACCTTTTCCACCCTTTTCAATATAACAAGCTCCCTGTAACTTATGCTGTCAGTTCTCAAGATTTCATAAGGGGCATAGGGGGAATACACCATACCCCAATTTTTTGCCTCCTCCCTCATTGAAGAACCTTTTAAAAGTTTCAGAAAACCAAGCTGAATTTCATCCGGCCTTAAAGAATACACGTCATTGAAGGATTTTTTGAATGATTTAAAATCTTCTCCTGGAAGCCCTGCTATTAAATCGAGATGCTGTCTTACATTGTGATATTTTTCAACCTTTTTAACTTTCTCTTCTATTTCCTTAAATTTAACATACCTGTCTATATTGCTCAAAATCTCATCATTTGTAGTCTGAACTCCTACTTCAAGCTGAATTCTCCCTTTAGGGGCTTTTTGAAGTAGTTCTATTTCATCGCTGGTAAGGACATCTGCTGAAATTTCAAAGTGAAATGTAATATCCGTATCCAAATCTATTATAAATTTCCAGAGTTCAACAGTAAACTCATGATTGCAGTTAAATGTTCTATCTACAAACTTTATAAGACTTATATTTTTTGTTATCAAAAACTCAAGTTCTTTTTTCACTCTTTCGACGTTGAGAAATCTGACACCTTTGATAGTGGAAGAAAGGCAGTATTTGCAGTTAAACGGACATCCTCTGCTGGATTCATAGTAAATTATCTTGTGCCGGAAATCTTCTTCTAGATCATAGGGAAATGCTATTTTATCCATATCCATTAATTTTCTTGGTTCATTTAAAATTATCCCGTCCTGCCACCTAAAACAAAGGCCCTTTATATTCCTGAAATTTGAAAAAACACTCTCATTTGTCATTTCCTTTGAATTTTGAAAATATTCTATCAGAAATTTTACAAATTCACTGTAAGTTTCTTCTCCTTCCCCTATTATTACATAATCTCCCGCAGTACTTTTCAAAAATTCACGGCTGTCATAGGATACTTCCGGTCCGCCGTACAAAATTTTGATTTTGGGGTTTACAAGTTTAATGAGTACAGCCAGGGATTTGACATACTCTATATTCCATATGTAGCAGGAAAAAGCCACTATATCAGGATTTTCACCCATAATTTCCTCCAGTACCCTTTCCAGTATGTCATTTATGGTAAATTCTCTTATAGTGCAGTTATAATCAAGCTTTTCAGTATAAGCCCTTAAATATCTTATTGCTAAATTGCTGTGAATATATTTTGAATTTAATGCAGTCAATAATATCTTCATATAATATTTTAGTTTGCCTCCAAATCATCATGATTTTTAACCAGCGGATTTTTTTTCCTGGCTTTTATATAATAAATTCCATCTGAATTTCTAGAATCCAGAATTTCAAAATATCCGTCCAGCAGTTTTAAGGTATTCTCCTTAGAACTGTTTTTTAAAATATTAAAATCTCTTATTTTTATCTTTTTAAGCTTTCCGCCCGGTATTGCTATCTTTATATCACCATAGAAAATTTTATTATAGCCCTTGTCTATATCCCATATGTGTAAAAGTCCATTTTTATTTAAATATCTATGTATGTCCATTATAAAATTTTTCTTTTTAAAATTAAAGCACATACGGTCAAAAGAAAAAAGCATTATGCAATTATCATAATAGTTCTCCCTTATGTTTTCCTGTTCATCCTTCCCGTTTATATATTCAACATTTATGTCATCGTTAAACTGCTTATATATATTATATACTATACCCTGATTGCTAAGTCCTATGTCCAGTAAACTTCCCTTAAATATCTCGTTTTCCATATTTATAAATATACTTTTATTCAATTAAATCACTGTCCCCCGTAATATTCGGATAAAATACATAATATGTTATTATCTACTGTATATGTTCTGTAAAAGAAAAAAAAATCCTCCAATCTATGGAAGAATTTTAGAATTTTTGATCTCGTTAAAGTATTTTACCATAAACCCTGCCGTAGTTCTCTCAGCTTCTCTTATAATAACCGTGGATATTTTACTATATCTTTCCTCTCTAGATTCTATATTCCTATTTTTTATATAAGTGCTATTTGCCATTATGGCATTATTTTTTATGAAATCATCCACCTTTTCATACACTATAGGTGATTCATTCGTAGTAAAGGAGTAATCCGTCAAAAGCCTGCCTATTATCCAGAGTTCAAATTTTCTATGGCTGTTTAAAAGTTTGTTATTCACATGCTGCGGCACTGTAACATCCTGGACAAGGTGGCAGGATGCTCCAAAGTAGAACAATGCCCTTTGAATTTCTCCGCCTTTTAAAAACTGCATTGATTTGCTGTAATATTTTTTGCATTCTGTAAGTGCATCCGAGAAGCCATATAATCCTCTGCCCCTGGTTATATGATAAAAATGATTTGAACTTTTAAAATCCTGATCCGCCCAGGTGACTCCAATATTCAAAGCTCTTACATATTTTCTAAAAAAATCATACTCTTTCGAATATCCATTGATTTTCAATATCTCTATAGCCTGTATAATTATAAATTTATGCACAGTGCAGTTGGTCTTCATAATCCTCTTCTTAAGTGGGTTTACCGCAAAGAATATACCTTTAACAGCACTTCCATAAGTTTTTTCAATTCCATGTTTCATCCAAAAATAATCTCCTCTTTAAATATAATATTATAATTCTAGGAATTTTGATTTTTTAAAATCAATATAATGCTGAGTATTACTGTTAAAAGTAAGTATAAATAAATATTCCTGCCAATTTCCGTCCCTGCGTTGACCTTACCTCTTTTTATACTATATAGGTAACCTTCTTTCTCGTCAAGTATCATCAGTGATTCATCGCATATCTTCATGCTGGATATTATTGAA
The DNA here is from genome assembly GCA_903789665.1 of uncultured Clostridium sp. Taxonomy (GTDB): domain Bacteria; phylum Bacillota; class Clostridia; order Clostridiales; family Clostridiaceae; genus Clostridium_B; species Clostridium_B lapidicellarium. The sequence goes on along the minus strand of CAIFEX010000013.1, from coordinate 26,740 downwards.
TTTTTTCCAAGCTCAATTTCTGCCAATGGAGAACCTGCACCGCGGGAACTATAGATCATATTATCCGAATTATCGTAAAAAAATATACAGTCCTTTGATTTCAAGTTTCCACTTGAATCCACAGCTATGGACCCAAGTGTTCCGACATTCTTGTGCTGATACAGCGGAGCCGGCGGATTCGTACTCGGATGATTGTCGAGTACGAATTGCAGCGGTGATCCCTTCACACTTTTAAACTTCGGAGAAATAACAGGGTCTCCGCCGCTGTAGTCCGGCCACCCATACCATATTCCTTTTTTTATCTCATATATGTAATCCGTGTCTCCTACAACAGGCCTGCTGCCTCTATTTTCCATGCCTCCCACGCTGCATATGAGCTTATTTGTGCTGGTAAAATCCATTCCGTTTATATTTCTTATTCCCCAAGCAAAGGTTTCACTGTTTCCATTATTTATATCATAGGTTATAACAGAAGCGTTTCCTGGAAAATGTTTTGGCACTATCTGGCCTTTCAGACTCCTTGTATTGTAGCTTTGAAATGCCCCTCTCCTGTATTTTCCAAAATTGATTCCCCCTAAAGTTATATCCTCCGGAGTTACATCATGGGCATAGAAATTTTCCTTAACCCATTTATTATCATCCCCAACTACAGCAGAATTAGTTGCAGACCCTATGGAAATATATATACAATCTCCATTTATTCTCAGCAGGCTGTCCTTATAGTCACCGTAATTGGGTATATTCTTTAAAAGGACCGTATTTTTACCCTGCTTTAAATTATAACGATATATTTTATCCCCTGAAGAATAATATAGATTATCTTTAGAGTAATCTATACTGTGAATATCCAATACAGGGTCTTTCATTATATCACGGCTCTTTCCGTTCTTCCCTATAACCTGTATTCTGTCCTTATAAGCTATATAATAATTGTTTTTCTCATCTTTGGTGAAATCAACCGAGCCCTCTAATCCACTGTATTTCAAATTGCAGCTCAGAGCATTATCTTTCAGCTCAACCTGAATTTTAGGATGTGTTTTATTGAAGTAAAATTGAATTGTAAAAGCTGCTGCGGATATAAATATAAGTATTGATAAGACTTTTAACAATTTTTTCATAAATATAATACTCTCCCCAAATAAAGATCCTAGAGTATTATATTAAAAAAAATTTACTCATATGAATGTTTAGACCAATGAAAATAAAATAATATCTGTCATTTTTAAATTCCCGGCAGCATTTAAATGCACTCCGTCAATATAATACCTTCTCTGTCCTTCTCCATTTACATCGATAAAATTTGAATAAAAATCTATTATACCGATATTATAACCTCTGGAAAATTTTATTATACCGTCATTTAACTTCTTCAAATTTTCATTTATATTGATAAAGTCAGACATAAATCCCCATTTTTTTCTTGCCCATCCGGTACAAACTGGTATTGACAATCCAAATACAGGTTTTACGCAATTTTGCATAAGCTGAAATGCCATGGAAGCAAGATTTGATGTAATTTGCTTTATGTCCAAGCCCCATAAAAGATCGTTTATCCCGCCCATGATCACGGCTTCATCGGGCCTGTTTAAAATAACATCATTGTAAAGTCGTGAAAGCATGCCATTTGAAGTATCCCCTGATATTCCTTTATTTATAACTTCAATTCCAATTTTATCTTTTAGAACATTAGTCCAGGACTGCTCTCTCTTAATTCCATATCCATAAGTTAGACTGTCCCCTATACATACAAGTTTCATTCATACCATCCCCTATATTAATAATTCTAAGCCTTGATGTTTTTATTAAAGCTTAGAATTATCAAAATTGTATTCAATTTTAATTAATAGAATTAAGCGCTCTTTTTTGAGAAGCCAGCGCAGCTTCTTTAAAAGCTTCGCTTATTGTAGGATGCGGGTGTATTGTAGTAATGATTTCGTCCAATGTAGATTCAAGTCTTATGGCTAGTGCAGCTTCTCCTATAATATCCGTAGCCCTTGGTGCCATGACGTGGGCTCCTAGAATTTCTTCCGTTTTTTTATCCGATAAAATTTTTACTATCCCGTCGGTTTCTTTGGAAATCACAGCTTTGCCGTTGGCTCCCATCGGGAAAATCCCTGTTTTATAGTCAATTCCACTTTCCTTTAATTGTTCCTCGGTAAAACCCACCGAAGCTACTTCAGGTTTTGTATATACACAAGATGGTACAGCCTTATAATCCATTTCAACATTATGACCTGATATATTTTCAGCGGCCACTACACCCTGTTCGGAAGCAACATGGGCAAGCATAATCTTCCCTGTACAATCCCCTATGGCATATATGTTGTCTATATTGGTCTTCATATGATTGTCCACACATATATGACCTTTTCCCGTTTTTATCCCAATTTTCTTCAAATTGAGATCTTCTGTATTCGCCTGCCTTCCTATGGCTACCAACACTTTTTCAGCTTCCACGCTTGCTTCCTTGCCTTTCCTAATAAAGTAAACTTTAAGCCTCCCTTCTGTTTTTTCCACTTTAACCACTCTACATTCGGTATTTAATGAAACACCCTGTTTTCCCAATCCTCTGGCAATCAAACTTGAAATTTGCCTGTCTATAGGCGGCAGAATAAATGGAAGCATTTCTAAGATAGTAACTTTCTTTCCAAGGGAGCTAAAAAGGCTTGCAAATTCCACTCCTATTACTCCGCCCCCTATGATCACAATTGTTTCGGGCAGCGACTTTAAATTAAGTGCGTCAGTACTGTCAAGCACGCCTTCAAGTCCTATTCCGGGTATTAATGGTGCAAATGGTACGGAACCTGTAGAAATCACTGCATCGTCAAAATAAATTTTTTCAATTTCACCTTCTTCTTTTGTAACTAAAATGGAATTCTCAGTTTCCATTTTTGCGGATCCTTTTATTACACTTACCTTATTGTAAGCAAGCAGGCTCTTTACTCCTGAAACAAGCTTTTTTACTATTCTTTTTTTCCTTTTCTGAAGATTTTTCCAGTTTATACTAACTTCACTCACATCAATTCCCATATTCCTGCTATTTTTAATTTCACTGAACAATTCTGCAGAATAAAGTAGTGTCTTTGTAGGTATACATCCTACATTCAAACAAGTTCCACCGAGTTCTGCCTTCTCAATAAGAGTTACCTTATTTCCAAGCTGGGCAGAACGTATGGCGGATATATAACCACCCGGTCCTCCACCTATCACCACCACATTCCTGGGTTTCAGGCCTTCCGTTTTTCCGGTGTTATTTTTCCCATACTCCTTCTTTTCTCCCTGACCTGTCATTTCCAGTTTTGGCATTGCATTAAAGCAGCTCATTTTCAAAAACCTCCCAAATCGAAATTCATTACATTCTGCCTCAAAGTACAAGCAATCCGGGTTTTTCTACATACTGTTTGATTCTCTGCAGAACCCGGGCTGCATAAGCTCCGTCTATGGCCCTGTGATCTGCTGTAAGCGACATACTCATAAGCGGTCTTACAATTATTTGCCCGTTTACCACTACCGGCGTATTCACAATCTTATTAACTCCCAAAATAGCTACCTCGGGCTGATTTATAATAGGGGAAAAAGTATCTATACCGAACATACCTAAATTTGTTATGGTAAAAGTTCCTCCAGTTAAATCATCCGGGACCAATTTATTTTCCCTGGCTTTTTCTACAAGCTCATTGAATTCAGCTGTAATCTGTCTAAGTCCTTTTATATCGCAATTTTTTATTACGGGAACAAGAAGTCCGTCATCCAGGGCAACTGCCACTCCCATATTTACATAGTCTTTTAAAATAAACGCATCCCTCTCTACGGAACAGTTGGCCAGCGGAAATTCTTTAAGCACCTGTGAAACTATCTTTATAAGTAAATCTGTATAGGTAACTTTGAAGATATCTTTAATGCTGTTTTTTAGCCTTTTGAGTTCCGAAGTATCCATAGTCATATTATAAGTGACAGCAGGCGATATACTGGCACTTTTCTTCATCCTCTCCGCAATTACTTTCCTCATATTGGACATCTTTACTGTTTTTTCGCCTCTGTTTGAAGTGTGCTGCATTTCCACTGCTTTAGATGTTTTAGAAGCTTCAAGTATATCTTTTTTCATTATCCTTCCATTTTTCTTTATGCTTGAAGGATCCACATTCAGTTCTTTTGCCAGCTTTGCAGCTGCAGGCGATACTTTAACCCTGTGAGTTTCAATGTCTGCAGTATCAATGTTTTCATCTTCAATTTTTTCTTTGGTACTGGTTTTATGGGCTGCTGCCTTGCTGCCTCCAGCTTCCGCCTGTTTTAAAAGCCCTGAAATGTCTTCATCTTTACCGGCTATTATTGCAACCGGCGTAAGACATTTAACAGTTTCGCCTTCATTAACAAGTACTTTTCTGAGCACACCGTCCTCTTTGGCTTCTATTTCATTTGTAAGTTTGTCAGTCTCAACTTCAAAGAGAATTTCACCTTCTTTTACCGTCTCCCCTTCATTCCTATGCCAGTTTACCAAAGTTCCCTCTTTCATAGTCATCCCAAGCTTTGGCATTACTTCAATACAACTCATTAAAAAAACCTCCTAAAATCTGAATTACATATTCAAATATCCCTATAACGTTTTCTTTACAGCAGCCGATATTTTATTTGAATTAGGCAGTACATAATTTTCAAGTTTAGGCGAAAATGGTATCGGAACATTATAATTTCCAATTCTCACTACAGGTGCATCCAGATAATCAAACATCTCTTCACTTATCACTGCGGATATTTCTCCGCCAAAACCACCTCTCTTAGCTTCTTCGGTTACAACTACCACCCTGTTGGTCTTTTTCACTGAATCAAACACTGTATCTTTATCAAAAGGGAAAAGAGTTCTCGGATCTATCACCTCTGCATCAACACCTTCCTTTAAAAGGTCTTGAGCTGCGGACAGGGCCTCATCGACCATTCTTCCTGTGGCTATTATGGTGACATCTTTTCCTTCTTTTTTTATATCCGCAGTTCCAAAAGGTATTGGATCTGCATTTTCATCTACTTCATCTTTTTTAGGATAAAGACCTTTGTGTTCAATAAATACAACAGGATTGTCATCGTCTATCGAGGTAAGCATCAATCCGTATGCATCTGCCGCTGTAGTCGGATAAACCACTTTCAGACCGGGTACATGCGTAACCCAGGCTTCAAGACACTGCGAGTGCTGGGCTGCTCCCTGAAATCCAGCTCCACATGGTACTCTCACTACCATGGGCAAATTTATTTTGCCGCCAAACATGTACCTTAATTTTGCTGCCTGATTTGCGAGCATATCCATTCCAACGGTCATAAAATCCATGAACATAAGCTCTGCAATGGGTCTTAGCCCTGTAGCAGCCGATCCGATTGCACATCCTAAAATGGCACCTTCAGAAATGGGTGTATCTCTAACTCTCATCTCTCCAAATTCTTCATGCATACCTTTACTTACGCCGAAACATCCTCCAAAAGGGCCCACATCTTCACCAAAGAGCAGTACATTCTTGTTCTGTCGCATCCTGGTGCACATAGCATCTTTTATTGCCTGTGAAAAACTTATTCTTGACATATCTATCAAACCTCCTCTTTTATATCGCTGTATACGTCTTCAAATACAGAATCCAGTTCCGGCTCAGGGCTGTTCATGGCAAAATCAACTGCTTCCTTAATCTGAGCATCGACAGATTTTTTCATCTGCTGAATTTCCCTGTCACTTAAAACGCCTTTTTCCTGAATATATTTTTCAAAACGCGGAATAGGATCCTTTTTAAGCCATGCCTCTTGTTGACTTTTTGGTTTATACGGTGCAGAATCTCCTTCAAAATGTCCTCTCTGCCTGTAGGTCTTACATTCTATTAAAGTTGGTCCTTCACCTCTCCTAGCCCTTTCTATGGCTTTTCGGGAAGCAGCATAAACTGCTACAGCATCATTTCCGTCTACTGTAATTCCCGGTATATTGTAAGCTTTTGCCCTTACAGATATATCTTTTATATTCTGGTGTCTTTTCTGCGAAGTTGATATCCCATATCCATTATTTTCACAGACATAGACAATAGGCAGCTTCCATACACTTGCCATATTAAGCGATTCATGGAATGTACCCTGATTTGTGGAGTCATCCCCAAAGAAACATACACATACCTGATCCGTTCCCCTGTATTGAGCACTCATTCCCGCACCCAAGGCTATATCCTGACCTGCACCTACTATACCGTTTGCACCAAGTATTCCCTTTGTAGCGTCGGCAATATGCATTGAGCCTCCTTTCCCCTTGCAATATCCGGTGGCTTTTCCAAAGAGTTCGGCAGCCATGTACTTAAGTTCTCCCCCTTTGGCTATTATATGGCCATGACCTCTGTGAGTACTTGTTATATAGTCGGCATCGGTTAGATTTTCGCAAACTGCAGAGGATATTGCCTCCTCTCCTATATATAGATGCACAAAACCTGGAATTTTTCCCTCTGCGAAATTGTCTTTCGCCATGTTTTCAAATGCCCTTATCTTTAACATTTTGTCATAGATATCTATAAGCTCAGTATCTTCTACATTTGACCTTTTCTCTATTTTTTCCAAAATAATCCCTCCCCATAAGATTAAACACATATGAAAATTCAGCATTTCTTCTTTCAGTCTATTTATTCACGAAGCAATATTCATGCCAAGTGTAAAGTTCAGTACTAGAGACCTAATTTTGCCAAATATTCAAAGAACATTTTTCATAACGGGAATTATTTCTTTCCCATTTTGGGAATGAAAAATAAAATCTCTATTATCATTTCAAATTATATTTCTTGATTTTTCTATATAGTGTTGATTTACCCATATCAATCAGCTTGCTTGCATCTATTACATTACCATTGCACTGCTGCAGTGCTTTAACGATAAGTTCTTTTTCCACCTGTTCTGCAGTTTTTATTCCACGTTTCGATTTATCTTCAAGGATTATATAATCCTCGTCATTTTTAACACTTTCCACTATATATTCAGGTATTAGGGAAGCTGTTATAATTCCATTCTTGGATAGATAATATGCTCTTTGAACCACATTTTCAAGTTCCCTTACATTCCCGGGCCAGTTGTAGTTTTTTATGATATCTATAAACTCTCTATCCACGTGTTTCACCTGTATTTCGTTTTTCTTACTCAACCTGTTTAAAAAGAAATCTACAAACATTTCTATATCTTCTCTCCGCTCTCTTAACGGAATTAGCCTCAGATTAAACACGTTTAACCTAAAATACAAATCGCTTCTAAAATTTCTTGCATTTATCTCTTTTATAAGGTCCCTATTAGTGGCTGCCACAATTCTAACATTCAGATTTCTCTCATATTTTCCACCAATCCTGGCAACAGTATGATTGTCCAAAACCCTCAGAAGTTTCGATTGAATTTCAAGAGGTAATTCTCCAATTTCATCTAAAAATATAGTGCCCCCGTTTGCAAGTTCAAACTTACCGGGATTTCCCTCCTTGGATGCCCCTGTAAAAGTGCCTTTTTCATAACCGAACAGTTCACTTTCTACAAGATCTTTCGGGAGTGCCGCACAGTTTATGGCCACAAAAGGTCCCCTACATCTTCTACTACCATTGTGAATAGAATGGGCAAACAATTCTTTTCCCGTCCCGCTTTCACCTGTTATCAATACTGTACATTCATTTTGGGCTATTCTCTTTCCATCTTCAATTATGTTCATCATTTTATGATTGCGGGTGAGTATACTGTTAAAATCATATTTAGAAGAAAAACCTGCTATTTTGTTTACCACCCCCCGCATGGTATCTGCCTCTTGTACAACAATTACAAAACCAGTATAATCTTCGCCCATAAGGACAGGGGTCACACTCACATTACATTCTATTCTTCTGTTTTTTATATAAAGACTTACCTCTCTATAGGCAATCTTTCCACTGCCGCCCAGCTCATACATATCTCTGGTTATATCTTTAAGCAGAATTTTCATGTTAAGTTCATACATCTCATTCTTATCAATTCCAAATATGCTGCATATCTTTTCATTAAAATATTTGACTTTGAGCTTATTGTCCAATACCAGCATGCCCTCTTTTATTGAATTAAATGCCACTTCCGTCCATTTTCTGTGCTCACTTATGGCAAACCTCTCCTGTATGGTATGAGAGGCCTCAACCACTATACCAAGGGTATGTGAATGAAAAGTTACGAGACTCCCTGAAAGATCAATACATCCTATTATTTTTTCCCTGCTGTTGTGTATCGGTGCCGCAGAACATGTCCACTTGTGTTGCTCTTTACAATAGTGTTCCGCACCTAGTGTCCAAACAGGTTTATCCAGATAAATACAGGTTCCTATAGCATTGGTACCCACGTCTTCCTCTTTCCATCTGCGCCCTTCCAAGAAATCTAAATTCCTGTTTGCAGTCATTATTCTTTCATTTCCCAAAATTTTTAATATGACTGCATTTTCGTCCGTCAATATAATTGAATAATTGGTATCCTTTAAAATCTCATATAAGTTCAACATCACAGGCAGACAAACTCTTATAAACTCTTTTTTTTCCTCAAGTACGGCATCAAATTCGCTTTTAGAAAGAATATTGGCTTTGTTGCTGTTTTCACCAACTCCGTAATTCTTGCATCTTACCCATGAATCCATGATATCTGGCCTGACATCTTCTGGTACTTCATTGTACTCTATAAACCTACGGCGTTTCTCCTTAATTTTATCTATATAGCCCATAATCCTTCCCCCTAAATTCTATACGAGATATAACACACTCCTGTATATATTATACAATACATATATTTGTTAATTCAAAAAATTAAAAAAACAGAACAGGCTTTTTAGGCCGGTGTCTAGCTTGCGGAAATTATTAATTTTTTAAATTATCGAGCATTTTCATACCTTCAAAGGCCCTATAGGAACTTCTTATATAAGGTCCTGAAAAAACCACTTTAAACCCCTTTTGCAGTGCTATTTCTCTGTATCTTGCAAATTTTTCAGGCGGGATGTATTCTAGAACAGGTAAATGCTTTCTGGATGGCCTGAGATACTGGCTTATTGTCAGCATGTCGCAATTGACTTTAATCAAATCATCCATTACTTTTACAACCTGAGCTTCAGTTTCCCCCAGTCCCAACATTATGCCGCATTTGGTGTATATATCTTTATTGAAAATTTTTACCTGTCTCAGCAATTCGATAGATCTATCATAAACTGCCATAGGTCTGACTTTATCGTACAGAGATCTTACTGTTTCAATATTATGGTTCAGCACATCCGGTCCGGCATCAAGTATTTTTCTCAAAGCATCCCAGTTGCCATTTAAGTCGGGTATCAGAAGTTCTATAGTGGACTGTGGATTTTCCTCTCTTATGGCTTTTATAACCTTTACAAAATGCCCCGCACCACCGTCTTTTAAATCGTCTCTTGTAACAGAAGTTACAACTGTATGTTTAAGTCCAAGTTTTTTACTGGCAATGGCTACGTTCTTAGGTTCTTCATAATCAAGCTTTTCCGGTTTTCCCTTATCCACAGCACAAAATCTGCAGTTTCTAGTACAGGTGTTTCCCATAACCATAAAAGTAGCCGTCTTGTTCTTGAAACATCTCCCTATGTTGGGACAATTTGCACTTTCACAAACCGTATGAAGTGAAAGCTTATCTAGCATATTTTCCATTTTATCCAACACACCTGAATCCGGTGCTCTCATTTTTAACCATTCAGGTCTCGAATTCAATAAAACTCCTCCCTTCTTTTATCCAATCTCCAACTAGAAAATTTCATCTCCACTTTTATTCTCAAGTCCCGGATGGATATCAAACCTTACCACCCCTACAGGTATTTTATTTCTTACGGCATTTTTCACTCTGGCGGTACCGTCTATTCCAAAACCACCGCATAATTCTATTGCCGAAACATTATCTACAGCTAATCTCACGCTCACTTTACAAGCATCATCATAGCTTGAAACACCTATGCTGATAAGTTCCATCTCAGGTGTTTTTATAATAGCTTTATGAATTTTAGGATTGGCCTCTGGTGCCAAAAAAATAAATGCAGCTTTCATTGTACAATTAATCCTCCTGTGTTTTTTATTGATTTTTAAAGCATAAATTGATCCAGTGTTACAAGTACTGAAATGTTTCTAAAAAATCCTCTGGAATCCAATTATGGGAAAAAAACTATTTCAAAATGGGAATTTAAAAGCAATTGCAGCACACTCATTGATATTTACGCTACGTAATAGTTTATACTTTAATTAATCTCAAAATATAAGTATGGGATTTAGCTATCAAGCATTAGGAAAGGTGAGATTATGGAAATTAATATTTTGGACACATACAAACTTTATTGTGATATGATGTCCTTACCAAACAAAGATAGGTCGGCATTTTTCAATGAAAAATTTCTTGAGCTGTTCGCGCCCATATTTAAAAAAACTATGATGCCGCGCAATCCAGAAGCAATGTCTTGTTTACCCTTAACAACTGCAGATGACATTGCCAATTGATATGCTTAATCAGCTTAAGGCTGTGAATGCTTGGGGTGAAGCTAGACAAGCAATTGAAAATGCTGTAAATCACCTGCAAAAAGGTGGTATTAAAATGCCGAAAAAAATTACATTGGGCATTTTCTTAGGTGATCCCCAAAAGCTTTTGCAAAGTGGTTGAAAAAACTATTGCTGCCTCGAAAGGAGAAATCATAATGAGCGATAAGGAAAAATTTGAAGGTTTCAAACAAAAAAGGATTGAAGAAAATGAACGACGGTTTTGAAATGAATCAAAATCGTCGTTTCCCTTTGGAAAAATGAAATATGGGAATTGGAATGAAAATATCAAAATAAAAAGAATATACTTCAGAAGCCTGTCATAGTTATACAATATAATCCATAAGTCAGGAGTTTTTATGAAGAGAGAAAGATTTTTAAAAAGTACACTTATTTTAATATGTTCGAATTTGATAACTTCAGTATTTGCATTTGTATTTTCAATAATATTGTCCAGAAAACTTGGAGCTGAGGGCATGGGACTCTATGGAATCATAATGCCGATATACGATCTGTTCATATGCCTTATTTCGGGGGGTATGGTAACTGCAATCTCAAAAGTGGCTGCGGTATATTTCGGCAAAGATGATTTCAATAATCTGAATCGCTCCATAGACATATCGCTTACTTTTAATTCACTGCTGGCCACCTTTGTAGTCTGCATGATATTTATAAACGCCCCATACATAAGTACAAATATAATAAAAGATACCAGAGCTGTCCATGCTATTCAGGTTATGTGCCCTGCTATTTTTTTTATATCATTATCCTCCATACTAAAGGGATATTTTTATGGAATATCCGAAATGAAAATACCGGCTTTTATAGATATATCTGAAAAATTTCTACGAATTATAATAATAACTTTGCTTATAAATTTATTTTCACTAAAAAATGTGAGCGGAACTGTAACTGCAGCCTATATAACCCTGACTCTGGGAGAGTTTATAAGTTTTACCGTATTATATGTTATGTACAAGGTAAAAAAGAAAAAATTTGGATTTAGCCTGTCAAACACAGAAGACAAATTACAACTTTTGTTTGACATACTCGTTATATCATTTCCCCTCTGTTTGAACGGTTTTTTATCCACATCACTTTCAGCCCTCTCAACTTTGATAGTTCCAAGAAGATTGGTGGCATCGGGAATAGAATATGATGCAGCTCTCAGTATGATAGGAAAATTTAACGGAATGTCCATGAATATAATATACTTTCCAGTCACAATCATAACTTCCATGTCCATAGTTCTCATACCGGACTTATCAGAAAAAATGAGCAAAAAAGACTATTGGGCAATAGAAAGGAGAATATCTCAAATTATAAAAATAGCTTTGATTCTAGGTATACTAACTATGGTAACCTGCATTGCCCTCTCAGATTATCTGGGGGAATTGTTCTATAAAAGATATGATTTAAAAGATTACATAAGATTTGCTGCACTATCCGCGCCGGTTATATTTGTGTCCACATCCACTTTTGGAATTTTAAATGGAATAGGCAAGCAGAATATAATACTCAGAAATTCTCTCATATCCTCGGTTATGGACGTCATACTGGTATATTTTCTGACGGGCATACCCCAGATAAATATATACGGGTGCGGTATAAGCCTGATGCTCACTTCACTGACTACACTGGTATTAAATATGCATGAGCTCATAAAGGACAATTTCTATGGAAATCCTTAGAAATTTCCCTATTTCACCTTGGCCAGTATAAATCCCGGTATCAATTTTCTAACTCTGTAAGGCAGCGACTGAAGATCTTTTTTGTTTATTCCGCCAATTAAAGCCAGAATATACATATATGTAATGACACCAACTGCTACAGACGACACAGTTGAAATTGCATTTAAAATATAGGCAATTTTGATAAATCCCAGTATAAAATGTACCAGGACATAATTGACATATACTATAATTCCCATGGTAACTGAAGCCGCCAGAGGTTTAACAGCATGCCCTATCATTTCGATTTTAACATTTAAAGATCTTTTTATAATCCTATGATTCAAAATTATGGGGACGGCAAATCCTACGGTACTGCCTACCACAGCACCCAATATGTTGATTTCAGGTACTGCAATCAAAAAATAGTTTGTAGTTATTTTTATACATATGCCTAATATAGAATACAAGGTAGCCGTATAAAGTTTACCTATACTCTGTAAAATTGTAGTCTGGATCTGCATGAGCGACATCAATACAAGTACAACTGAACCCCATGCCATAATATAAGATCCGCCTCTGAATTTAAGCAGTTTAAAAATAGGATCACTTAAAACAGAAAATCCCACTGCGCAGGGGATTGCAATCAGGAAACAAAGCCTGAAAGAATAATTTATATTGTCTCTTACCCTTTTGTTATTTTTCACAGCAAAAGCCGCTGATATTGCAGGAAGTATAGCTGCGGAAAGAGAAGATATTATGGTTATAGGCACATTCATAAGCTGCTGATATTTTGTAAGATATCCATAGAGTATGGTAGAATTCACATCACTCAATCCACCGGCCATAAGTCTTACTTTTGTATTCCACACGTCAACAAGATTTCCAGCATAGGTCATTCCAACACATATCGTTATTGGAACACCATAGTTTATAATCTTTTTCATCAATTTTTTGGTGCTCAGCCTTTTTACTCTTTGGACTTCTATTTTTCTATACAATACGGATGTCCTGTTTTTTTCATAGCAAAACATCAGGAAACTTGCGGAAGCCAGCGCGCCAAGGGAAGTACCTATGGGGCCGCCTACACACCCTACTTCCACTCCATACCTCATGAGATAGCTTGCAAATATCAGGGCGAATATTGTATTTACCACCTGTTCTATAATCTGGGATACGGCTGTAGGTGTCATATTTCCCCTGCCTTGAAAATATCCCCTGTAAGTTGAGGCAACGGAAGTAAACAGTATAGCCGGAGCCAGGCTCAAAAGTGACAGATATATTTTTTTATAACCCATTGCCCTGGCCAGAGGAGATGCAAAAACCATAAGCAGTACAGACATTACCATGCCTATTACCATGAGCATAGCTCTTGCTATTCTAAATCCCTTTACTGCATCCTTGTAATCTCCCACCGCATCCAGTTCGGATATGAGTTTGGATATAGCTACTGGTATTCCGGAATTTGTAAGTACAAAAACAAAAGTATATATTTGATAGGATGCCCCGTAAAGGCCGTAGCCTTCATCCCCGATTATTCTCATCAAAAGCGGTATGTATACTATGGATAAAACTTTTACCAGCATTCCCCCTGCTGAAAGTATGGCAAACCCTCTAGCAGTTGATTGTTCCTTCATAATCTAAAACTCCCTACACCAAATCTAAAATTTATTAAACAAGTTATTCTTGATTTTTCTAAATACAGGCGGAAGACTTTCTGATATTGTCTTGTTCTCCATATACTTTAGATGTTTAGGACAATTTCTGAAATTTAATTTATACGCATAAAGATATTGATATTTCAATCCATACTTATTGTAAAAAAAGCTGTTCACTTCAGATATCCCATATTTTGAGTCCCCTATTATAGGATTGCCCAAATGCGCCAGATGCGCCCTGAGCTGGTGACTCCTTCCTGTAATAAGTTCCAGTTCTATAAAAGAAAAAGTACCACAGCTTTGGATAACTTTTATATCCATGGAAATTTTTTTAGTATTTTTTCTGGGAACGTCATATACAACAGACATATTATTCTTTATGTCCTTTAAAATATATCCTTCATATATTCCTTCTTTTATTTTTCCCTTTACCACGGCTTCATAATATTTTTTTATATCCCTGTTTTTTATCATTTCATTCAGCAATTTTAAAGTGTCGTAGTTCTTACCATATATAACTATACCAGAGGTATTTCTGTCCAACCTGTTGCAGGGTGAGGGAGTGAAGGTAATTTCCTTTTGCGGATCGTATTCACCTCTGTCATACAAATATGAAAGTACATAGTCGGTTAAAGTTGGATCCTTTGAGTTTCCATCTGAATGTACCAAAATTCCGGGATGTTTTTCAACTAGAAGTATGTTTCTATCTTCATAGGTTATCTTTAAAGGATCACTTCCCAATCTTCTAAGCTTAGTATCTTTGTGCTTGGAAATTATATACTTGGTCTCCACTACATCTCCCTTGAGCAGTGAATAATTTTCTTTGGACTTCCTGCCATTTACCCTAATGTCACCTTTTCTTATAGATTTATATATTCCGCTTAAAGGTACATCCTTTAACCACTTTCTCAAAAATTTATCCAATCTCTGGCCAGCTTCGTTGTTCCCAATTTCAACTTTCATAATTATCTCTCCAGTATTTTTCATGTTGTATTAACTTTGATATATTTTACATCTATCTACATATTGTTATGTACATCGACAATTTTACATAAGTACTACCTAATTATATACTACTATTATTGGTTAAATCAACATAAAACATTACAATTCGTTTTTATATAACTGTATATTTCCAAGAAAAAATTGTTTATCACTGAATTTCCCCTTAGATACTCCCTTCAGTGTATCTTCGAACTGATATACGCTTGCATCCATTTCATCCAGATAATGTAATATCTCTGCTTCCAAAGTCATAGGTTTTTTAGGTGATCCATTTTCTTCAAGTCCATGGTGTGAAACTATCATGTGTTTCAAAAGCAGCTCTATTTCTTCAGGTGTCTGGAGTTCTTTTGCCGCATCGTGAACCATGATTACACCTTCCACAATATGACCCAATAATTTGCCCTCTTTGGAATAATCATCCACTACACCTAGTTTATTGGAGTCAAGTTCCCTGACCTTTCCAATATCATGCAGTATGACACCTGAAATCAACAGTTCCCTGTTTATATAGGAATGGTACACAGAAGCAATACTCTGTGCATTCTTAAACATCCTGTAAGTATGGTACAGCAGTCCTCCTCTAATTGCATGATGTACTTTTTTAGCTGCAGGATAATATACCAGTTTATCCTTATTATCCATTAAAATTTTCTGTACTATCTTTTTTAGATCACTGTTGTGAAAATTCTCAGTTTCCTGAATGAAGGCATCAAACATGGCCATTGAATCCACAGGTGCACTTTTGACAAAATCTCCCACATTGACATTGTCTTTCTCCAATACCGGTCGGCAATTTGTTATATTCAGCTGTAAATTATCCTTATAGTTCCTGACAAATGCCCTAACCTTGATTATTTTACCGGGCCTGACATCTTCATCAAGTTCTTTTATGGACGTGGACCACATGATTCCATGTATATTATTTTCACCATCACTTAACAGGAATTTGATATATGAATCATTATTCCTGGTCACATCTTCAGTCATTTCTTTTACAAGTAAAAAAATATCAAGAGAAACATTTGCCGTTAAATCTTTTATCTTCATTTTTTAATTTTACCTCCATAGTCACAATATTTTAATATTCAACAATACAAAAACCATCAAGTCCTTGAACATTTCATCTTGATGGCTCAACAATCAAACTATTTTAAGAAGTCATAAGCCGCCCTGCACTGCACCGCAACCCCGATAGGCAGGCAATCTTCATCTATATCAAACAGATTTCCGTGCGCAGGATGTATTATACCTTTCTCCCTGTTCCCGCATCCCAGGTAATAAAATGCAGATGGCCTTTCCATTGAAAAATAGGCAAAACTTTCCACTCCCATACTCGGATTTTGAAGTATCTTTACATGTCCATCTCCCACTATCTGCCTGGCTGCCTTCAGTATGTCACCTGCAGCTTCGTCATCGTTGTAAAGGCACGGATAACTTTCTTCTATATTTATTTCACAGTTTCCTCTCATGGAGTTCACAATCCCCTTTGTAACTTCTATAAGTCTTTTTTTCACGTAAGATCTGTGTTCACTCTTCATGGTCCTTATGATTCCAGAAAGTGTGACTTCATCGGGAATTATATTTTGTGCTGTTCCTCCATGAATGGAACCTACTGTAAGTACAGCCGGATCCACGGGGGGAAGTTCTCTGCTTACGATTTCCTGGAGGGCCAAAACCACGTGGCTTGCTATAACTACAGGATCAATTCCCATATTTGGTCTTGCACCATGAGCTCCCAGACCCTTTATCTTTATGGTGAATGGATTTGAAGCTGCATTTACCACTCCAAATTTCAAACCTATATCTCCAACTTCTATATTTTCCTCCACATGGAGGCCTATTACCCTGTCTACTTTCGGATCTTCAAGTGTGCCTTCCTTTATCATTATTTTTGCACCGCCTGTAGTTTCCTCGGCCGGTTCAAAGAACAATTTAACATTTCCCTTAAGTTCGTCTTTTACATCATTTAAAATTTTTGCCGCTCCAAGTAAAATAGTGGTATGGGCATCATGTCCGCAAGCATGCATCCTGCCCTTTACCTGTGAATGATAGCTGCAATTTTTCCTGTCCTGCAGGGGTAGGGCATCCATATCAGCCCTTATGCCTATGGTTTTATTTCCATTTCCCCTTATTATGGCACATATTCCCGTACCTGCGGTCTCCCTATATTCTATATTCCAGGATTTCAAAAATTCCTTTATTTTTCGGGAAGTTCTCTTTTCCTCATACCCCAGTTCGGGATGCATATGAAGATCCCTCCTGACATCAACAAGCTTCTCCTTCATAGATTTTGCAATTTTTAAAAAATCTTTATCCATATAATCAATATTTACCTCCAATGAATTTGGAATTATTCCCATCCTACTTCTATTACGTCCCCATCTGAGAGGGCGTCATAATAACCTGCATTTTCACCATTCAGGCGCAAAAATAGCTTTCCCCTTACTCTAGTTAAATCAAATTCTATATGGTTAAATATATCTACAAATATATAGTTCCTTTTTCCTGTGAGTACCACGTTTTTCCCATTTGCAACTACAGTTATCTCATTAGCAGCAGCTTTTAAGTTTTCACTTTCTGTTTTCGGTTCTTCCTTTTCAGACGGAGAATTTTCAGTTACCCTGTAGATCCTGTCCCCTTCATTTATTATATAGTTTTTGTCTAATTTTTCGCCGTTCAAATAATATATTAAATTATCTTCATCGTCATTATCCGAAAAATATTTTTCATAATCTCCGAGGGTTTTGGGAAATACTATGTTTACATTATCCCCTTCATTTATATAACTGTCAATCTTAACTTTATTTCCGTCTATATATGCCAGGGGTTCTAAATTTTCTATTATGTCGTTTACAAAAAAACTTATGGAATAAACTTTTTGTACATAGTCTGTAATTTTAGGTGCAGCTTTCTTACCATTTACTGCATACTTTATTTCTATGTTGTCTCCTTCTTTAACCTTATCATCCATGGTCTTTTTCAAGCCGTTTATAGTTACCTCGGCATTGGAAGCCAGGGTTCCAAAAGCCACCCTTTTAATACCGTTTAGTACAAATCTTATATTTTGACCGTTTTTACCTATAAGATTACCGGGATCTACACCGGCCTGCAGCATGACGTCCATTACAGTATGGTTATGGGAATTAAACAGACTCACTACATTTCCATTCAGAATAACATCTACAAATCCATGTCCCAATCTCCTTATAGAAACCAAAGCTATACCCAAAACCGTCACCCCTGCACTTCCAAGAGAATTGTCCCTGCAGACGCAGTCCTGTACCGAATGTCTGTCCTTTATTGCAATTCTGTTAAGCGGCAGATTCAATTTTTCAGCTATAAAATCTTTCAACTTGGGAGTATGCGCTCCTCCTCCTACCAGAAAAACCGCACTGGTCGACCTTCCTCCATTCAATTCCACAATGCTTTCACCAATTTCATCTGCTATTTTCTTTACGGCAGGACTTATCAGCTTCACTACATCTTTGGAAGCAATTCTATTTTCCATTCCTAGAACATCTGTATAAGTTATATCCTTCACTTTACCACATTGCTTCTTTATTTTTTCACCTTTATTGAAATCTACCATATATTTTTGCGATATTATTTCAGTAATTTCATCGCCGGCCTGAGGTACCATGCCATATGCACTCACGGTATTCTTGTCGCTTATAGCTATATCAGAAGTTCCCGCCCCAACATCAACCAAAGCCAGATTCAAAAGTCTCAAATTTTGGGGTAAGGCAGCTTCCATAGCCGCTATAGGCTCCAAAGTCAAATTCACCACCTGAAGTCCCACTTTTTCCATGACGGAATATAAACTGTCAATTACGGAACGTGGTAAAAATGTAGCTATAATCTCCGCCGATATTTTTTCCCCTCTCTGATACATAAGATTCCCTATGAGGTAGTTATTCAGATAATACCCCTTTACACTGTATCCAACACAATACAGCCTTCCTTTCGTATCTTCATTCACCTTTTTTTCTGCAGATTTTACTGCAGTCAATTCCAGACTTCTTATAGTATTTCTGTCTATTTCCTTATTATAGTCAATTTTCATTTCTTCCTTTACGGACACAGTTCTCAAAAATCTTCCTGCAGCAGCTATTGACACATTTTCCAATTTTATATGTAAATCCTTTTCTATTTTATTTTTCACTGCATTTACCGCGTTAGCCACAAGACTTACATCGTGTATCTGTCCGTCAATCATGGCTCTTTTTTCATGTTCCACATAGTATTCGGATATTACAACGAATTTTTTATCTTTAACTATACCTGCAGTGCCTATTACAGATCTCGTCCCTATATCTAGTGCAAAGACCACGTCCTCTGGGTTTAACTCTTTCAAATCCATAATGTTTACCTCTTTTTTCATAGTTTAAGGTGTCATAATATTGGCGGGAACATACTCCTCCGCCTAAAATTATTATAAATAATTATAAAATATTTGTAAAATATAAGTCACCGATATGTATAGGCGCACGAAAGTGATTATTGGATTTATATTAGAATAAAGAAAACGCCGGCCATAATTATATGCCGGCGGATCAATATCAGTTATTTCTAAAAGACAGGAACTTCTGCACCTTTGTAGGTTTCTTTTATAAGCTGCTTTATCTCATCAGTCTGATAAGCTTTGACTACTTTTTTATAAGTAGCATTATTTTTGTCCTTGTCTCTAGCTACAATTACATTTATATATGGTTTTGCATTTTTACTTGATACATTCTCCAGATAAATTGAGTCCTTGACAGGATTAAGCTTGGCATCTATGGCTACACCGCTGTTTATTATGGCTGCATCAACATCTTGAAGCGTTCTTGGAATCTGAGTTGCAGCAAGTTCTACAAATTGAATTTTCTTTGGATTTTCCGCCACATCCTGAATTTTAGGCAATAGTCCAACTCCTGATTTCAATTTTATCAAGCCTGCATTCTGAAGCAAGTTCAGCCCTCTGCCTTCATTTGTAGGATCGTTGGGGATAGCTATTTTTGCACCTTCCTTGATATTTTTAAGAGATTTTATTTTCTTTGAATATACGCCGAGTGGTGCGAGTACAGTTTCACCTATAGAACTGATTTTCAGATTGTGTTGAGATTTAAATTTATTGAGGTACGCATAGTGCTGAAATGAATTCAAATCAATTTCTCCTTCGGAAAGTGCCATATTAGGACGTACATAATCTGTAAAACTTACAATTTGCAGATCAATATTTTCCTTTGCCAGATTTTGTTTGACCTTATCCCAGATTTTATGATCATCACCGGTTATACCTATTTTAACCACCTGCTTTTTATTACTTCCAGTAGCCTGTCCTGTGCTGCTTGAACCGCAGCCTGCCAAAACTCCCAAAGATAATACAATTGTTAAAAATAATCCTAAAAATTTTTTCATTGTTAAAGACCTCCCTTAGTTCATAAACTTAATGTGTTGTCAATCTTGATAAAGTATCTCCTATGAATTGAATGACATTTACAATAATCAAAAGCACAATTATAGTAGCTACCATGACATCTGTTTGAAAATACTGGTATCCATAACGTATAGCAAAATCACCAAGACCTCCCCCTCCTACAGTACCGGCCATAGCGGACAGACCGATAAGGCTTATAACTGTTATTGTAAGGGAATGAATAATTCCAGGTAATCCTTCGAGGAGCATTACCCTGAATATTATTTCAAAAGGACCTGAACCCATTGACTGTGCTGCTTCAATTACTCCATTATCCACCTCAAGCAGTGACGATTCAATTTGTCTGGCAATGAAAGGCGTACACCCGAATATAAGTGGTACTAAAGCACCTTTTGTGCCTATGGTAGTTCCTGTCAAAAGCCTTGTGAGGGGAATTATGGCCGCAAGAAGGATAATAAATGGTATGGACCTGAAGATATTTACTATCTTGCCAAGTATACTGTTGACAACTTTATTCTCCAATATGCCCCCTTCTCTTGTCACAACCAATGTTATTCCCATTATTGTCCCGACTATTGTCGATATAATTCCCGAAATGGCCACCATGTAAAATGTTTCAAATATTGCTTTTATCATTTCAGGATATAGATTTACTAGATTTGGCGCTATTTTTGCTAGAAATTCACTCATTTTATCACCTCAAAGATTAATTGTTGCCAACTTTCAATTTGACATTGTCCTTTTTTTCATCCAGGTATTCCACCTTTATATTATTTTCTTCTAGATATCTTATCGAGCTGTCTATTCCCTCAGTTGTGCCGTTTAATTCCACAACCAGATTTCCTATGGGAACATTTTGGATAATCTCTATATTTCCAAATAGTATACTGGCGTCTACCTTAAACTTTCGGGAAACTTTTGAAATAAAGGCTTGGGCAGTTCTCTGGCCTGTAAAAGATATTTTAACTATGCTTTCCCCCTCGGTTATCTGTTTTAATTTTCCCAAAGAATTTTCTTTCCTGAGAAAATCATATATTTTGTCATAATGGAACAGAAAAGATATAAATTTTTTAGTTATAGGAGCTTTGGGGTTCGTAAACACATCTATTATATTTCCCTGTTCCACTATTTCACCAGAGTCTATAACAGCCACTCTCTGGCATATTTCTTTTACTACCTCCATCTGGTGAGTTATAACTACTATGGTCAATTTCAATCTATCATTGATACTTTTTAAAAGCTTTAAAATCGATTGAGTTGTCTGCGGATCCAGAGCCGATGTGGCCTCATCACATAAAAGCACTTCTGGATCATTGGCCAGGGACCTTGCAACCCCGACTCTCTGCTTTTGTCCACCGCTTAACTGTGATGGATACATCTTTATCTTGTCACTTAATTCAACCAATTTCAAAAGGTTATTTACCTTTTTTTGTATGTCTTTTTTGCTAAATCCCTTTCCCTTCAGCGGATAGGCTACATTTTCAAATACAGTTCTATTTTTCATCAAATTGAAATTTTGAAATATCATTCCTATTTTTTCTCTACTCTTTCTCAGATCCCTGGAGGATAAATGAGTGAGATTTTTCCCATTTACAATCACCTCTCCGGAAGTTGGTTTTTCCAACAGATTTATACAGCGAATCAAGGTACTCTTTCCTGCCCCACTATATCCTATAATTCCAAAGATCTCACCCGCCTTAACATGCAGGTTGATATTTTTTAAAGCCTGAACCTTACCGGTTTTATTCTTATAAACTTTGTTGATATTCTTTAGCCATATCATTCTTTTCACTCCTTTAGAAACAGTAATTTCATATATCAAGATGCATTTGTATTACCGAATGAATATTACCAATATTTTTAAAATAATAGCTTTTGAATAAAATAATATATCCCCTTCCAAAAGAAGGGGATATATGGAATAAAAAAAACCCTCGGAAGGGTTTTTATACCTTTCCTCATCTTTCAGAACAACGTTCTGCTGGATTTAGCACCATCACATAACAGACATATGTGGTTGCTGAAACTTCAACGGGCCAGTCCCTCAGTTTCTCTCGATAAGGATATGTTAAATTTTTGTGACTTACCTTATATGCTAGATTATACAACTTATTTTCATTATGTCAATATCTAATTCAAAATAAATTTTTTTGTTGACAAAATTCATTTAAAGCTCTATTATGATTATTGATAAATTTAATAAAAAATTCTTATCCAGAGAGGTGGAGGGACAGGCCCATTGAAACCTCGGCAACAGACTTTGTTTTAAAAAGATACTGTGCCAATTCCAGCAGGTTTGTTTTTACAAACTTGAAAGATGAGAAGGGAATCATCCATCTCTTCTTTATCTCAAAGAAGATTTTTTTATGTTCAAAAAAGAGGAGGATTATTCATGAAAACAGGATATATCAAGGATTACCAAAAGGATATAATAAATGAAATTGAAAACAAGAGGGATGTCTATATAGATATGAGCCATCAAATACACGACCATCCTGAAATAGGAAATCAGGAAATCTTTTCTTCCGGATTACTTGTAGATACTTTGGAAAAAGAGGGCTTTTTTGTAAAAAAAGCTTTAGCCGGACATCCAACTTCTTTCATAGCGAGAAAAAAATCTCGTAAAGGTCCTGGTACGGTTATTGGACTTCTAGCAGAATATGACGCGCTTCCCAACTTAGGACATGCTTGCGGTCATAATATCATAGCTTCAGCAAGTACAGCTGCAGCTATATCGCTGTCGAAACTTATAGATAAAATTGGTGGAGAAATTGTGGTATTTGGCACTCCTGCCGAAGAAGGCGGTGAAAATGGCAGTGCAAAGGCAAGCTTTGTAAAGCATAATCTATTTGAAGGCGTAGATGCATGCATGATGATTCATCCTTCCAATAACAATTATGGAACAGTTAAATCCCTGGCAAATGATCCAATTCAGTTTGAATTTAAAGGAAAAGCCGCACATGCAGCAGCTTGTCCTGAAAAAGGGATAAATGCCTTAGACGGGGTAATCCAGCTGTTTAATGGAATAAATGCTTTAAGACAGCACGTTACAAGCGACGTGAGAATACACGGCATTATAACCGACGGCGGATCTGCACCAAACATTGTCCCAGACTATGCTAAAGCTAATTTTTTCATACGTGCCTCCAAACGGAGTAGCTGCAATCAAGTAACAGAAAGAATTAAAAATGTCGCCAGAGGAGCAGCTCTTATCACAGGCGCTAAAGTCAACATAAGCTTTTTTCAAAATAAAATAGACAATTTTCTAGTCAATAATACGTTTGATAAAATATTTGAAGAAAATTTAAACCTGATCGGGGAAAACTTTATAGACGAAATTCCCGAAGGGCTTGCCTCGACAGATGCAGGCAATGTAAGCCATGTAGTTCCCACTATTCATCCACATATAAAAATAGGCAGCAGCAAATTAGCGGCTCACACTCCTCAATTCAGGGAAGCTGCCATATCAAAACAGGGAGACGAAGCTCTTATAATTGGAGCCAAGGCATTGGCATTAACAGGTCTCACTCTTCTTACAGATAAAGGCAGGTTGAATGAAATAAAAGATGAATTTAACAGGCAGCATTCTTAAAAATATTTACAACTTTTACACTTCGGAGATAGATCTGTACAAAAACAAATCTGTCTCCACAATTTATTTTGGCATCAAATTGTTTACCAGGAGTATATAACGCCGTCGCCTCTCCAATCTGTGCCTCCGAATAGAACTCCAGCTTCATTTCTGAATATTATCTGTCCTCTCCCAAATACATCGGTATTAATTTCATAATTTACATAATGACCTTTTTCATATAAACTTTCTGCCAGATATGGTTGAAACTGCTTCTCAAGTTTTACATTTTTCCCCGAAGTCCAGAACCACCTTGGAGAGTCTAATGCAGCTTGAAGATTCAATCCAAAATCAATAATATCCATCAGAACCTGGATATGTCCCTGAGGCTGCATAAATGCCCCCATAACCCCAAAAGGCCCTACCGGTTTATTATCCTTCATCAAAAATCCTGGAATTATGGTATGGTATGGTTTCTTCCCAGGTTCAAGAGAATTTATATGATTGTGATCAAGCGAAAAACTATTTCCTCTATTGTGCAGGGCAATGCCTGTCCCAGGTACAACCAATCCGGAACCGAAACCCATGTAATTGCTCTGTATATAAGAAACCATATTTCCCTCACCATCTGCAGTGGCGATGTAAACAGTTCCTCCATCCATATTTTTGTATATCTTCGGCATAAAAGCAGTTTTCCCTATTTGCTTTCTTCTTTCCTCCGCGTAGGACTCTGACAATAAATCTTCTATATTGTTTTTCATCTTTTTCGCATCTGTGATATACTTTAAAGAATCTTCAAAAGATAATTTTACGGCCTCAATTTGCTTGTGACAAGTATCAGCAGAATCTTTTCCCTCAAATTTAAATCCCTTTAATATGTTAAGTGCCATCAAAACAGTTATTCCCTGAGCATTGGGAGGCATTTCATATACATCATATCCCCTATAATCTGTACTTATAGGTTCTACCCATTCAGGATGAAATTTTTCCAGATCTTCTTTTCTTATATATCCTCCGGTATTTTTTGAAAATTCATCTATTTTTTCCGCCAGTTCACCTCTATAAAAATCTTCTCCCAGTGTCTCGGCTATAATTTTTAAAGTTTTTCCGTGATCCTTTAAGGTCACAATTTCTCCTATTCTCGGTGCCCTTCCTTCAGGTACAAAAGTTTCAAACCAATATTTAAATTTATCCTCTTTTAGATAGTGTTTAAATTCCCTGTAGGATTTCTCCCAAAGGCGTCCAACAGTTGGAGTTACAGGATAACCTTTTTCCGAATATTCTATGGCAGGTGTCAAGAGATTCTTAAAAGAAAGTTTTCCAAACCTTTTCCACAGTGCCGACCATGCAGCGGGGATTCCGGGGACATTTACAGTTTCCCATCCGAATCTCGGCATCTGTTTATATCCTTTTTTTCTTAATATGTCTATAGATATATTTCTTGGAGACGGGCCGCTGGAATTTAAGCCATAAAGTTTCCCCCTGTAACATACTATTGCAAAAGCATCTCCCCCGATTCCATTGGAAGTCGGTTCACATACAGTGGATGCAGCTGCTGTGGCCACGGCGGCATCCACTGCATTTCCCCCATTTTTTAAAATTTCAAATCCGGCTTCTGCTGCAAAGTTCTGTGAAGTGGCCACCATGCCATTTTTCCCATAGGACATAGCTGTAGACGTTTTATATGGGTTGTATAAATGATTGAATTCCATAATTTCCCCCTCTTAAAAATTTTTTGTCAATTCTGAAAATTATGTTTATATTATAACAATATTTTATTATTTAAGCAATTCGTGATGTTCCCTAAATAACATAAAGGTTTACTATATTTCTTCCCAAGAATATAGCAATGATTGAAGATATTGAAATAAACGGCCCAAAAGGTATATAATCCTTTTTTGATTTTTTACCTGATAAAATTAAAATTAAGCCTACAATTGAACCCAGCATAAAAGACAAAAAGATCGCTGCAAAAGACAATTTAAGCCCTAAGAACAACCCACAAAAAAGACATATTTCCATGTCACCCCATCCCATTCCACCTCTTGTGACAAATATTATAATTGTAAAAAATAGACCGCTTAATATTCCACCATATATAAAACTTTTTATTTCAAGACCCATATGCCAGTACAATAAAATAAACGCAAGTGCAAAAACAATACCTGTAACGATTGTGCTGAAATAAACATCCGTAGTGTTGAAATCTATTACACTCACAACGATTAAAATACCTGTAAACACGGCATATCTAGCAAATTCAATGCTCAATCCAAACTTCACATACAGCATCAGATATAAAAATGCTGTGGCAAATTCTATTATGGGATATCCTGCAGATATTTTTTCACCACAATACCTGCATTTCCCCCTCAGTACAATATAACTTACGATTGGCACCAAGTCAAACCACTTTATTTCCGTACTGCAGTTTGTACAGTGTGAAGACGGATATACAACGGACTCTCCTTTTGGTATCCTATAAATACATACATTTAAAAAGCTTCCAATTACAGTTCCAAAAATAAAAACAGCAACAGCATAATAAATATTCATATATGTTCCCCAATCTGCCATATGACCTAATAATATACATATCTTTTCGCATTATAGACAATTTTTACCGTTAATATTCAAATATATTTATTGATAAATGATATTTTTAAATTTGATCAAAAAGATAGGCTGCTTGAAGCAGTCTATCTTAAGAAATGCCTTATCAAAATATTATTTGCTGTCAGTCTTTGCTTTAACCTCGACATCATCTTCCTGTATCTTGAACTTGCCCGTCTCCTCATTCAACTTCTCTACAATCTTGTTAAGCTCCGATGCATATTTATCCACATTTTCAGAGGATGCATACATCTCCTCCGACGAAGCCGATATTTCCTGTG
>CAIFEX010000012.1 GCA_903789665.1 uncultured Clostridium sp. | reverse complement strand
CATACATAAAAATGGCGTACCTGGATTTGATTTATACAAATCCAGGTACGCCCTCTCATAACAAAGGCCTCCACTCCACGCCAAAAATCTCGTAGAGTGTCTTTTATCATTTTCATGATTATTCATCCACATCCACCGTTACGCCGGACTTGAATTCCACTGTGAATTTGTCCTCGTAGACTGTGATCTTTTTAATCAGTCGCCGGACAAGCGGCCCGTCATATTCGGTCAGGGCGGTGGACTGTTTCCGCCGGAACGCATTCATTGACTTGTTTCCATAAACGATAGGAACTATAATCATGCTATTGATTTGTTTCCGAAAACAGACAAACTCAATAGATTTGTTTCCTCGCACTGATTAATGGTGTCAATCTATCAAAACGAACGACTCGTTCCACA
Organism: uncultured Clostridium sp.; assembly: GCA_903789665.1. Classification (GTDB taxonomy): domain Bacteria; phylum Bacillota; class Clostridia; order Clostridiales; family Clostridiaceae; genus Clostridium_B; species Clostridium_B lapidicellarium. Next base: position 82,050 of record CAIFEX010000012.1, on the reverse strand, counting down.
TGGAAACTGTAGTTTCACTGCAGAGGGAACATATTATTCAACAGACTTCAGAGACTCAATCATATTAATTTTCTTGATCTTGAAATACGTAACTATCTGCATAATGCCAGAAACAAGCATAATAATGAGAGATGACCATATAAAACTGGCAGCGTGTATATTTTTGAAATATACATCTGTGTCGCTTTCTATTGCACCTATTACAAATCGATGAAATGGAATTCCAACCAGTAAACCAACACCTATACTAATTAGCGTAAGCAAAAATGTCTCACGGTAAATATATTGATTCGTCTCTCTATCATTAAATCCAAGAACTTTCAATGTAGCGATTTCACGTTTTCTTTCACTCATATTGATTGACGTTAAATTATAGAGTACAATTATCACCAGCATTGATGCAACAACAACCAACAGGACAACAATATTATTCAGGCTTTTATTCCCACTCCCGGCCTGCTGCAGGACGTCATCTCTGAAAGTCACATTTATAACGGAACCGTCCTTCAGCAGATTTTTGGCCAGCATATCTTTATTCTGTCCGCAGTTGGCTGCAATCACATTATAGGAAACATCTTTTCCGAATGTTTTGCCGTATAAATTTTTGCTCACATAAATATAATTCTGCATATAATTTTCGGCAACGTCGGATACTTTCAGCGAATACAGGTTGTTGTCCGCATCCCTTACTTTAATTGTACCACCCCTGCCTATCTTTAAAACTTCAGCAAGCTTCTGGGTAATTACAACACCACCATCATTCATCTTAATACTATTTTCTGTCAATTGGCTTGTCAGATTATAATATTTCCCAAACAGATTTTCATTTTCCGGTACCACCAAATAGGTATCCAGTGACTGGCTGTCCGATCCGGCTTTAAGGGTTTCCTGTCTGAGCAAAAGAGGGTTTCCAACCTTTTCTCTCGCCAGCAGTCCTTTTAGATCCCCGCCAATATCTGCAGTATCATTTTTCAGCGTAATCAAGGTATTGTATTTAAAAATCTCACCGTACTGCTTTTCTGCTATACCGTTTATGCTGTCCTTTATTCCAAATCCAGTTACCAACAGAGCTGTACAACCGGCTACCCCGACAATGATCATAAGAACCCTCGGCTTATATCGAAATATATTACGCATCGTAGTTTTGCTGTTAAAGGAAAGATGTTTCCATATGAATCCTATTTTTTCAAGCAGGATTCTCTGTCCGTTCTTCGGCGGAACGGGACGCATTAAAACGGCAAGCTGCTGTTTTAACGCCCTGCTGCAGAAGAAGACCGTTACACCTGTCATAAGAGCTGCAACAACTACTAATGATATCAATAAACTTGTAATGTCATACTGAATGGTAAGCGGCGGCAGAATAAACTTACCAAAAGTGGAATATATGATATTTGGAATAATGTTTCCAAATATAAAAAATCCCGTTATAGTGCCAAGGACAGTGGAAGACAGCACATAAAACAGATATGTTAAAATAATATGTGCATTTTTAAATCCAAGTGAAGCCAGTGTCCCAACTTCTTTTCGCTCTTCCATGATCATCCTGGCCATCGTATTAGATGTCATAAGCATGACAATCAATATGACGAACAAGGGGAAAACAGCTGCCACTGAGGTAATGGTATCTTCAGCACCTTTTAGGTTCTTGTACCCTGTTACAGCATCATTTCTGTTATAAATGTACCATTTTGCATTTTCCATTTTAGGTTTTAATTTTATCAGCTCATCATTAACCCGTTTCGATATAACATCATATTTTTGCGAATATGACCTTACATTTCCAGTACCGGACGCAGTAATGTAAATTTCAGTATAGACATCCATATTGAAATTACCTTTATTGACAAATATAAATGATGTAAGTTTTCCACTTCCGATTGTAGTATTGCCATAATCAGTATCCACATATAACGGTGATTTTACAGTACCCACAACGGTAAATGCTGTATTCTTTAATTTTTTACCTGTGTCACTGTCAATTGTGATTTTATCACCGACTTTATATTTCCTGCTATCTGCAATACATTCCCTGTCCGTTTTTGGCATTCGTCCCCTAACCAGTTTTACAGTGTTCACCGAATTTTCGATTTCATGCACTCTTATTGCCTTATTTTCCTCAAGAACATCCAGAGAATGACTTGGTACAACAATCTTGTATACCTTTTAACGATTCAATCGCCTTTACATCCTTATCCGTCAATCCTATCGTGCTGACTACTTTAAAATCCATCAGCTTATGGGCTTTGTAATACTTATCAACAGAATTAATAATATCCGACGAGGCTTCATTCAATCCTATAAAGAATCCAAAACCAACCATGACGATTATAAACAGCGATATATATCTTCCAAAAGACTTTTTTATCTTAATAAGAATATTTTTAAACAGCAATTTTATCACCACACAATTTCTTTGGCTTTTTTAGGATTCTTGTTTGTGGAAACATCTTCCACAGTTCCATTTTTGATTCTGATTATCTTATCTGCAATTCCTGCTATGGCGGCATTGTGTGTTATTATGACAGTTGTGGTGCCCATTTGTCCGCATGTATTTTGTAAAAGTTCAATAACCCGCTGACCTGTCACACTGTCAAGTGCTCCGGTGGGTTCATCACACAAGAGCAATTTTGGATTTTTTGCTATGGCCCTAGCTATGGCAACACGCTGCTGCTCGCCCCCAGACAACTGTGCAGGAAAATTGTCGACTCTTTCGGATAAACCTACCCGTTTCAATACAGTTTTGGGTTCAACATGATCCGGACATATCTGACAGGCGAGCTCCACATTTTCAAGCACAGTTAGGTTTTCCATAAGATTATAAAACTGAAATACAAACCCAATATCGCTGCGTCTGTAGTTCACAAGTTCTTTTTTGGTATAGTTATGAACTTCATTGCCGTCAACTACTATTCTGCCACCACTGGGGCTGTCCATTCCACCCAGCATATTCAATACAGTTGTTTTTCCTGCACCGGACGGGCCAAGTATTACAACCAGCTGGCCTTTTTCAATTGAAAAAGAACAATCTTTTACTGCAGCAATTGTAACATCTCCAGCAGTGTATTCTTTTTTAACATTTTCAAAGTCTATAAATGACATTCAATATCCTCCCAACTTTTGTTAAACAATATGTTGATTATTTTTCTTTAATATAGTATACTAACATCATGATATAAATACAACAATCATATTATTAAAAAATGACAGTTAGAAAACAAATTCTCATAAATCGTTTAATAAGTCACAAAATTTTTTTATCCGAACGCTACCATTGCTAATACTCCCTGCTTCTCGAAGTGGGAGATAAGCACTGCTGCGCAGGACCTAAGAATCACTTTATATGGGAGAAATTATCATGAAAAAAGAGAAAACTGACAGACGGGTTAAATACACAAAAATGGTCATAAGACAGAGCTTTATCAAATTATTAAAGCAAAAAAATATATCCAAAATTTCCATAAAAGAAATCTGTGAAGATGCCGACATCAATCGTGCCACATTTTATGCCCATTATAAAAACCAATATGATTTGCTAAAGCAAATAGAAAATGAAACTATCGACGAAATTAATCAATATATAAGCAGTTATGATTTTAAAAACAAAAATAATGTTTCCACTGTGGGAATTGAAAAGATTCTAGAATATGTAAAGGAAAATTCAGAACTCTTTGATCTTCTGCTTAATTCAAACGGTGACACGAGTTTTCAACAGGAAATCATAAAAATTATAGGAAGGCAGCATTTCATACCAATAAAAGAAAATAATCTTCTCAAAAAAGAAGATTCAGAATATATATTTCATTTTTTAGCAAGCGGCAGTATCTGCACTATCCAAAAATGGCTGAAAGAGGGTATGAAGAAGCCTATCAGTGAAATAGCCAGATTGATACTTGAAATATCAAACAATGGTGTAAAATTTTATGAGTGAATTTAAGACAAGTATTTTCCCCTTTTGATGGACTTGCATTGTCATTACGTCAGAGCAGTTTCATTCATATTGTTCAGCATTTTATAAAGCAGCTTATACAGTTCCTGTGCCTCTTCTAGTTTAAGTTTCACACATTTCCCAACCTGCATGGGAATTTCAACTGCCTGCTCCCTAAGTTTGTCTCCCCTATCGGTCAGTGTAACAATAAGATTTCTTTCATCATATTTCGAACGGGTGCGTTTAATGTATCCCTTGGACTCAAGTTTCTTCAAGACCGGCGTCAGAGTACCGGAGTCAAGGTAAAGATATTTTCCAAGTTCCTTAACATTTAACTTTTCTTTTTCCCATATTACCATCATGGCAATATACTGTGTGTATGTCAGGTCTATTCTATTAAGAAATGGTTTATATTTTTTAGCTATCTCCCTTGCACATGCGTAAATTGGAAAACATAATTGATTTTCCAGTTTTAAAACATCATATATATTCTTCACAACGTATATACTCCTTTTGCAAAGCTTGCAGTATTGTACACAATTAAATTTACCGTTTTCCCTCTAAAAACGATTTTGCAAACTGACTTACTCTTTTCAAATCGGCAGCATCCGGCTTTCCCCTATGAATAGGTCCAAATGAACCTCTGCAGTGGTACTCCCTGCTGCTTACGTTTATTCCCCTTTTATCTGCAAGTTTTTTTACCTGCGAATAGGTGGACTTAAGGATTGCCGCAGTACTAAAGTTCACAATCTTACCAACAGTAACATCTATATCTTCAATAAATTTTTTAACCTGAGCGTCCACACCTGCAGCATATACAGAGCTCCCAAGAAACAGTACGTCCACATCATCCGTCAATTTTTCATTTACTGTTTTTGCCTCCGCACCTACTGTTTCTGCTATCTCATCCGCAAGTTTTTTGGTATTGCCTGTCCTCGTATAATACCTTACCGCTATTTTCATCACATTTTCCTCCTTATTTGCCAACTATGGCATCGATAGTTTTCTAGATAATAATTTTATAACTCATTTACTTGCTTTTGTCACATTCTCATAATAAGATTTATCTCCTAATTTTTAAAGTAACTTCTCTATTTTTACAGCTACCTTTTCAGGTGCTGTTACCGGTGCAAATCTTTCAACTACATTGCCCTTTCGATCTACAAGAAATTTTGTGAAATTCCACTTGATCTTATTTCCGAAGGTTCCGCCCTGTTGGGATTTCAGATAAGTGTAAAGCGGGCTTTCATTTTTCCCATTCACATCAATTTTTGAGAATTGAGCAAAAGTAATTCCATATTTAATATTACAGAAATTTGCAATTTCTTCATTACTTCCCGGTGCCTGATTGGCAAATTGATTGCACGGAAAATCAAGTATCTCAAACCCCTGAGATTGATATTTCTCATACAAATCCTGAAGTCCCTTATACTGCGGTGTAAATCCACATTTTGTAGCCGTATTGACAATCAGCAGTACTTTTCCCTCATATTCCTTCATGGAAACATCAATGCCTTTATTGTTCTTTACGGTGTAGTCGTAAATATCCATATCTTATCTCACCTCCATATTATATTGTATGCAATTTAATTGTATGCAATATAATTACACTTGTCAATAATTTTTATTTTCATTTCAAATCACAAATCAGATACAAATATTTAGCAGTTTATTCATATATAATTAATAAAATTCAATTGACTGCACGATCTATATATGATAAAATATTTTCGTTCGAACGTACGAATTATTAATGTACTTTGGGGTGAAATATTATGAATAGTTACATTACCTTATTTTTATTTTTTACCTTTTATTCTTTTCTGGGATGGACAATTGGAACCATTTTTGCAAGTATGAATAGAAAAAGCTTTGTCAACAGAGGATTTTTAAGCGGCCCTTTTTGCCCGATATATGGCACCGGAGCTGTTCTGGTGCTGCAGATATCATCACTAACAGGCACTTATTCTGAAAATCATCCCATCCTCATAGGTATTTCACTGTCTGTTGTCATGGTTACATTGCTGGAATATGCAACTGGTTTTATTCTGGAAAAACTTTTCAACTGCAAATGGTGGGATTACAGTGACAACTATGCAAATATCAGAGGGTATATATGTCCTCAATACTCGCTGTTATGGGGAATACTTGCATTTTTGGTAGTTCAAATAATTCAGCCGCTGGCATCCTCGGCATTCTTATATGTGCCCTATAAAGCTAAAAGCTATATTGTACTGTTTTTAATGATCTATTTTATGCTTGACACAGTAAAGTCTACAATTGATGCATTAAAGCTCAGAAATATAATTGTCAACCGCTTAAATTTTTCAGAAGGTACTTACTACAATAAAATAATGAAATATGAAAGATTTTTAAAGGCATGTCCCAGAATGATGATCTTAATTTTAGAAATGGCAAACCAAAATATCAGAGGTGCAGTAAATGATAAGATCTATAAAATCAAAATTGCATTTAAAAACATACTCTAAAGTTGATCTGGATATTGAATATAGAAAATGCATTAATGATCTAATCGCCAGCCCCGTTGTCCTATCCATGCAAAATTTTGTACAGCACGGCAGCCTGTCGTGCCTTGAACACTGCATCAATGTTTCCTACAAAAGCTATGTCATATGCAGATATTTAAACTTGAATTATCGCTCTGCAGCCAGAGGAGGCCTGCTCCATGATATGTTCTTGTACGACTGGCATACATCAAAACCTGAAAATGGATTACATGCCTTCGTCCACCCTATCCTGGCACTGAAAAACGCAAACATGTACTTTGTTTTAAATGATGTAGAAAAGGATATAATAGCAAAGCATATGTGGCCACTGACACTGAAACCGCCAAAGTACGGGGAATCATTGATAGTATCTTCTGTAGACAAATACTGTGCTTTTACAGAAACACTTAATAAAGGAAATAAAGACTGTATCAAGGAGATAGAAAAAATATATACCTAAATATTAATAAGAAAGGATAAAACACTATGTTTGATTTTGTTGCATATCCCATAGGACACCTCTTGAGATTCATATATGAAATACTATCATTTAAGAATTATGGGATTGCCATTATTCTGCTGACAGTCATTATAAGAACACTACTGCTCCCGCTGTATATAAAGCAGTACAGGTCAACTTCAAAAATGGGTGAAATCCAGCCTAAAATGAAAAAGCTCCAGGAAAAATACAAGAATGACAGTGAAAAGTTAAATCAGCATATGATGGAGCTGTACAGGGAGAACGACATAAACCCGGCGGGTGGGTGCCTGCCGCTGGTGCTGCAGATACCGATTCTATTTTCTCTCTACTACGTTATATCACAGCCTCTAAAGTATATGTTTGGAATGAATTCTTCCATAATTGATAAATTATTCAGCACTATACCTCACAATATGATAACTGTGAAAAATATGCACGATCTGAGTATAATAAATTATTACAGCAACAACATGGATAAGCTGCATCCGGTAAACTCCATACTCAATAAAAGCCAACTGCTCAACATGAATTTTTTCGGAATAAATCTGGGCTACATCCCAAGTTTCAATTTTCACAGCATGAGTGCCCATGACATGACTTTGATGATAATACCTGTCCTGGCTGTAGTAACTACATACATATCTGTCAGATATTCTTCACAGGATATGCCAAGTACATCCGAAAATAAAATGCAGGATTCCCTACAGAAAAATATGCTTTTATTGTCGCCAATCATGACCGGATTTATTTCATTCCAAGTGCCCGCAGGTATGGGGCTTTACTGGATAATAAGCAATGTATATCAGATATTTCAGCAGATGTTTATGAACAAATTCATTATAAAGAAGGAAGCAAATTCAAATATAAAATGTAAGAATAAAAATAAAATAAGTAAAATCAAAAAAGAATATTGATGGTCAAATTTAAAAACATATCCCAGTATGATAATATATTATTTGTAATGTTAATTAATTTGAGGCTATATAGGAGTTGAATTTGAATGGGCGAAAAGGTTAAAAATACTAGCCAAGCAGAAAGAATATTAAATGCGGCTTTCAGATGTATTTCCGAAAAGGGATACGCAAATGTCTCCTCAAGAGATATCGCAAATGAAGCCGGCGTTGCTTTAAGTCAGTTAAATTATTATTATAAAAATAAAGAAGGACTTTTTAAAAAAGTGATAGAGATGTTATTCAAAAAATATTTTAATGAAATTGAAAACAATCTAAAAAAAGGCACCACAAAAAGTGAAAGTTCAGTATATCTGATAAAATATTTCAAAGAAACATTGATTAAAAAGCCTGAATTATTCAAGATCTTCTTTGATTTAACCAGTATGGCACTTTGGTCGGAATCTTTAAAGAAATTCCTTAAAGATCTTTTTGATAGCTTAGCTAAATTAATTGAAAAATATATAGTAAATGATTCTATAAAATATGAAAATTTAAAATCATGTTCACCAAGTTCATTATCAAGGTTGATATTAGGCACACTTTTTGGAACGTCAATCCAACTAATGATGACAGATAAAAAAGAAGAGTGCCTAAATACACTATCCACACTAGAGCTAATACTTTCTTGAAATCACATTTTTCAACAGCTGTAAGGTAATTACCATATCTTACAGCTGTGATTTTTTGAAGTCATCTTCCATCTGCTGTATCTGTTTTTCAAATACTTTTTTAAATGGGGCAATGAGAAGAAATATGCCTGCAAAAACCGCAAGTATAACAAGTATTTTAAGAAAATGAGCCCAATTGGGACCTGCTATTGCCTCCCTGAACCCGTTTATGGCATAAGTAAATGGTAAAAATGGAGCCAGGGAAGCCAGTCTTTTTGAAACAATTTCAAGAGGGTACACACCGCCCGTTCCAAAAATCTGCAGTATCATGATAACTGCAGCCAGGCCCTTTCCTGCATTTCCAAACATAAAGACGCAGGTGAATACTATTATGGTAAATGTGATGCTTACCGCAAATGCAATTCCTATCATGGCAGGTATATTCACGGGTCTTATTCCCAAAAGCAAAAATTCTCCAAGTAAAGTTATGGATGTCTGTATTAAAGAAATAGCTATAAAAAGAAATAGTTTCCCCACATATGCCTGAATCATACTGACTTTTGTCCCATCTTCAAATTCCCTGCATTCATATGTAAGTATAACTGAAAGGAGAAGTACACCAACCCATATTGACAGCGTAGTGAAAAAAGGAGTTACTCCATATCCAAACAATCCAAGATTGTAGAGCTGGACATTTTTTAGCTCCACCGGTGACGACAGCAAGCTTGAAATTTCAGGATTTTTCTCCATTATATCTATTATGCGGTCAAGGTTTTTTTCATTTATCATATTCATATTGCTGTTCAGCTGATTTAATTTGTTTTGAATATCTCCAAGCCTTTTATTTACCTTGTTCACATGGGAAATTGATATTTCACTGACGGAATTACCCGTATTTACCAGAGAATTGAGCTGCGGAACAACCTTTCTTGTATATTCAAGTATATCATTATAATTTTCCAGGCCCATATCGATATTATTGTTCACATCATCCAGTGCCTGACTGGTACTTGAGTAAAATGAATTGGACACATTCACTGCATCCGACGACAGTTCATTTCCCACTATGGAAATCTGATCTATGATTGAATTTATATTTTCTTTCGAACCGCCGCTGTTAACAAGCTGCTTCAATTGTGCAAGATAACCTTCCTCCGCCCTTATTGAATTTTTCATCACGTTAAGTGCATTTATAAGTCCTGCCACCCCGTTGTTAGGCAGTATATCATTTATGGTATTGAGTATCTTCAAATCACTGTCGATTTCCTCCAGCATTGAATTATTCAAATTATCCATCTGATTTATAGTGCTGTTTGTGACAGAAGAACCTGAAAATTCATTGTTCATATTTTCAAGGCTTGACAAAAGAGATTGAAATTGTGTGTTTTGTGTCTGGAGCTTGTTTATTCCCCCTGTCAGATTATTCTGGGCTGAATTTATGACACGCTTTGTAGACTGTGCAAGAGATTTTTCATGATTTACAATATCCTGAAGGCTGCTGATCTGCTTAGAGAGCTTTGGGACATCACTTTTAAGTTTATTCAAATAATCCTGTATTCCCTTTGAATTTTCATTTACTTCTGAAAAATATTTTTTTGTTTTATCTATGGCCTTAATGGAATTTTCCATTGAATCTTTAATCTGTAAAATCTCAGGCTTGTTCTTATTTAATTTTTTACCAAGCGAGTTCATCTGCTTAATAGCTTTCCTGTCACATATTTTTATAAAGTTTGATTTAATCTGGTCTGCCAGTGTATCTTTTACCTGGCTTGTGATCTTAGTAGCAGCTGCATTCAGCTTCTCGTTGGATTTATATATTATATTTGGCTTTTGCGGATCCGAAGTGGCAAGAGTCAGAAGCTTGTTTGAAAAATCTTCGGGAATTTCTATCAAAGAGTAATACTTTCCGGTATTGAGTCCATAATTTCCCTGCCATTCATCTATGATAACCCATTTTACACTTTTGTCTTTTTTCAATTCATCCGTAATTTGATTTCCCACATTTATAGTTTTTCCCTTGATATTGCTGCCCTCATCCCTATTGACCACTGCAATGGGAAGCCTGCTCATGTTAGATTTTGAATAGGGATTCCAGGATGCTTTTATGGTAAAAATAGCATAGGTAGATGGAAGAAAGCAAAATACCAAAATCGTTATAAATACAGGAAGACTTTTTACTATACTATTAAAATCCCTTTTTATTATTCTAAATATAACTCTCATACGGTGTCACTCCCATTACTAATATTTATACTCCAATGCCCGACTCCATAAATTTGCTGTGAAGTTTGCTCGTTATCCCATACAAGGGTTTTTTCAAGAAAAATCCAAGCAATACATTAATTACAGTCATGAGAGAAAGTATTGAAAAATCCAGAACTACAGTGCCTGCAAAAGGCCCTCCAATTGACTCTCTGAATCCGCTTAAACTATAGGTAAATGGAAACAGCGGCTGAAATATTCTAAAAAGCAGCGGGTTAAGCTGTATGGGATAGAGGGCACCACTTCCCGTCAGCTGCACTACAATCAATAAAACAGCCATTGCTTTGCCAATATTTTCAAATATGGATACCATGCTGTACACCATTGTTGAAAATGCAATTGATGAAAACAGTCCTACCATTATCATGAGAAAGAAATTCTCAGTATAAACATGAAGTATGAACTTGGTAGTAAATACAATTATAAGAGATTGTATTATAGAAATTGAAACAAAAAACAGCATTTTTCCAAAATATTTTTCCCTCAATGATAAATTTTCTGAGCCCTCAAATTCTGCCACCGTTGTTTTAAGCATTGCTGCAAGCATAGTACAGCCTACCCATACGGAAATTGTCATATAAGTAGGTGCAAAAGCCGATCCAAAGTTTGGAACTGTATAAATATTTTCTTCTTTTATATTAAATGGGTTGGCCATAAAATTTCCCATGAGCTCAGGATTGTTTTGAAGTATGGTTATTATCTTAACTATATCGCTGTTATCTGTGAGCTTCAGCTTGTTACTTACATTCAAAATTGGATTTTTGAACTGAAGAAGTTTATTTTCCAGATCCCCAGATGAATCAGCTATGAGTCTGCTTCCATCCACCAAAGTATCTATGGATTTCGTGCCCTGCTTGTCTATACCTTCTGCAGTCTTTAAAATATCTGCAGAACTATTGGAAGATGAAATCAAATCATCGGCAACGGAATTTAACTGTCCTCTTACTCCGCCGTTATACTGGTTAATGGAATCAATTAGTTTTAAACTCACATCTGACGTATTTTTAATTATGGAATCCTTTATTCCGCTGCTTATCTGATTCGTGTCATTTAAATTTTTCTGAAGACTATTTACATTGTTTTTTTCAGCATTCAGCAGATTCTTTACTTCATTCAAAGAATTTAAGAGGGTTGATATACCCCTGTTGTGTGCAAAATTATTCACTGACTGCAAAAAATTTATTGAAGCATTTACCTCCATGTCCAACACATATATCTGGTAATTTATCTTGTCTACCGTAGAATTCACATTCGAAGAATTTGAGTTTTCATTCACTAAATTCAAATCGGATACAAGCATTTGAATCCTGTAAATATCTGCCTTGGCATTATCCAAATTTATTTGGACATTGTTAAACGAATTATTCAGGGAAAGCTTTATAGACTCCACAAGTTCCCCGCTGTTATAAGGTATCTGGTATGCCATGTCGTTATTTCCAGATGCAGAAATGACAGGTTTTAACTGTTCAAAAATCTGTGCAATATCATTGGCATCATCATTTACACTTCCAAGTGCAGTTGTAACAAAATCCATATTGTCACCCAATGCTATTATCAGATCTTTCAAATTTATTATCTGGGACTTATTCCTGTCTGCTTTTTCGCCTATAACATTAAGGGAAGAGAATATAGCCTTATTTACTGCATATGTAAAATTAGATTTTATAGAGTTTACAAGGGACTTGGCCGCACTTTCAGTTATCATAGTTCCTATAGGGCTTGTCTTTGTATCTGCCTTATAGAGTATCTGTGCCCTCTTGGGATTGTCCGTAATTATACTTGAAAGATCAGAAGAAAAATTTTCAGGTATCTCAATTTCCGCATAGTATTTCCCGTCCCTCATTCCCTGATCGGCTTCCTTAGAATTGACAAATTTCCATCCAATATTATGATTTTTCTTAAGATTATCTACAATTTCATTTCCAACATTGATATTTTTGTTCTCTACTGCGGCACTCCTGTCTTTATTCACAACAGCTATGGAAATATAATTTAACCTGGCGCTGGTATAAGGGTTCCAGATTGCCTTTACATTTACCAGTGTATATAAACATGGCATTATACACAATCCTATTATAATTGTACGTGCTGCTTTATTCCTTATTACGGTCCTTACATCTCTTTTAAATATTTTAACAATATTCTTTATCATATCATATCGCTCCCATAAAACAACAAAATATTTATTGTACCTCCGCTTCTTCTATAAGATAAATAAATGTTCATTCATTAATAAATCGGAATTTACTTTAATGCATTGATACATATTTCTGCTATCCTTTTGACATCTTTTTCTGTGAATTTTTTATTATTTTCTAATTCCAACGAAAACGACAAATAGCTAAATGGGATTGTAAAAGATACAGTCAGTACTTCAGTAGTAGTTACATTAGATTTAATCTCACCAGTTCTCTGTCCCAGTTCAATCCATTTTTCGGCTAAATTTAAGACATATTTGAATTTATTAAGTTTTTCTTTTGTCAATATTCTCAGATCCATCACAACTGAAGCAGCAAATTTTGCCAGCATTGGTTTTTTATTTGCACTCATAAATAATTTTCTTATTATTTTATATCCGGCCTCGTACATTGTGGCAGAAGAATTGATATCCGATATAAAGTTATCAATTATGGTGCTCATTTCTGAATCCACCAATTCCTCTACCAACTCTTCCTTGCTGTTATAGTATCTATATAAATATCCGGGTGAAACCCCCGCTTTTTTACAAATCAAAGCAATTGATACTCCAGAATAGCCGTAATCTACTATACATTCCATTACTGCTTTTTTGATATTATTCATTTTTTTAGGATCCGCAATTCTAGCCATTTCATATCACCATCCCAGAATATAAATAAATAAATATTTATTTATATTCTATGTTTATTTTATAAGCATGTCAAGACACTCTCCTCAAACTACTTTCGGGAAATAAAAAAAATATAACTTAGCATTATCAAAACTGATGTTATATAATGGAGGTAAGTTTATATAAATGGGGGTAAATTGACATGGAAGTTGTATTGGACTTCGACTTTAAACTAAATAAATCACAGGTATTTCGAACTTTAAAATCCTATGGAGAGTTATTGGAAGAAAATGAAATAGAAGGGCTGTACAACTTGCTTCTTCCTACAGTATATGAAACGGCAGAACCCGTAGGCATATTCAGCATAGAAAAAAATGACAGCCATCTTTCCTTTAATGTCATGAAAAACTACAGCCACATGGTGTACTGCATCATAACTCTCGGAGATAACTGCAGTAAAAAAATAAGCGAGTTTTTTTCCTATGGAAATATGAAAAGGGGAATGGTAATGGATGCAATGCTCACTTCCTACCTGTTTGAAACAAGTTCTCAGCTTTTCACCCACATCTACAAAAAATCCAAAGAATTGAATCTAGGGTTAAGCTGCAGAATATCACCCGGCGACGGAGAGCTTCCTCTTGAATATCAAAAAAACATACTTGAAAAACTGGATGCCAAAAATTTTTTAAATTTAACTGTAACGGAAGGCTATATGCTTTCTTCCGACCATTCCATGGCATATATATACGGAGCCGATGAAAATTTGCCCTTAAACAAAAAAGACCATGATTGCTCACGATGTCCCAACAGAGATATCTGCAACATGAAAACCATTTGATCATCGTCTGCGCTTATTTTTTCTTTTTCTGTATATAAGATCAGAAGTAATCGACAAAAGTAAAAATGCCGACAGCAATATTTCCAGCTTACTGCCCAATTGTGGATTAAAATATGTAATCAGTTCAATCATCAATATCACCATACCAACTACAATGAGAAAATTTATTTTAAAATTAATGTACTTTTTATCCACACCTTCTGCATCCAGCATGAATTTTTTGCGTACTGTCCTGCTGTATTTCATTGCCAATCCTTGAATAATACCTATAAACCCTAAAAAAGTCAACAGACCCGTAAAAGTAGAATCCAAAAAACACACCTCCACTATTTTATTATATTTTCCTGAAATGCCCAGGTCAATTTAAGTATAAAAAATACTTATTAAAAATTATATCACCTTCATTTATAAATTTCAAAATTTAATAAAATATGCTATTATTTATTTGAAGCATTTGATGCTTTGATATTAGAACCTCAGGAGATGAAATGTATTATATGAATCTGAATAAAATAAAGGGCAATACATATTATATAGACGGACCAACCAATTGTGGAATATTCATATTTAAAAATAAAAACTGTCTGATTGTAGACACGGGTATAAACAACAGCGAAGCTAAAAAAATAGATAACTTACTTATTGAAAATAAAATTCACCCAAAATTTATAATAAATACTCACGGCCACCTGGACCATTGTGGGGGCAATTTGTATTTTAAAAAAAATTATCCGGGCTGCCTTGTGTATGCTTCCAAAAAAGAAAGTATACTTATGGAGAACCAGGAACTTTTTCCTTCAATGCTCTCTTCATCTTATCCTTCAAGAGCTTTTGACAAAAGCAACAAACCCATAGATGTGGATTTTATTCTGGACTATGGAATAAATAAATTAAATGATGAGAAATTCAATGTAATTGCACTGCCGGGTCACTCCATAGAACACATAGGGATAATAACTCCTGAAAAAGTGTGCTTTTTGGGAGACTCAATATTCAGCAGTGAAATACTGGATAAATATTCTTTCCCGTATTTATACAATATAGAAGAGAGTTTATCATCTTTAAATAAAATAAAAGATATAGATGCAGATTATTTTTTAATAGGACATTCGGAAAAATTAATCGAAAGAGGAGAAATATCAAAATTAGCGGATAAAAACATATCTAATATATACAATTACAAAAACGAAATTCTGGATCTTCTGGATCAGCCCCTCACCAGGGAAGACATACTGGAAAACATAACTATTTTAAACGGTCTGTCCTTAAACTTCTATGAATATCATCTGGATCTCAGCGGTGTGTCCGCCTTTTTATCCTACCTGTACAATGATAAGCTCATAGATCATTCTGTGGAAGATGGTAAATTATATTTTTTCAGGTCAAAATAAAGTCATGTTGTATAATGTAATGTGCCTTAAAAAAGACCTAACAGGCCAATTAAGGCACATTTTTACAATATTCTCAAAAAATTTACCCGTTATTCATAGTACTGTGTTTTCGCCCGTATATAAAATAGATAGAAAATCCTATACCCAGCCAGATTACAAATACTATTTTAGTGAAAGTGGGTAGAGAAAAAACCAGTATTGAACAAAATACAACTGCAATTATGGGAGTAACCGGAACTCCCGGACATTTAAACTTTCTTTCCAAATCAGGTCTTTTCTTTCTTAAAATAATTACAGACAGGGAAACTATTATAAATGCAATCAAAGTACCTATGTTAGTCATTTCTGCCAGCCTTCCAACTTGTAAAAATCCTGAAAGGACCATAGCTACAATTCCTATTAAGATTGTACTTTTTACCGGCGTACCGTATTTTGGGTTTATGTCTGAAAATATCTTCGGGAGAAGTCCGTCCCTGGAAAGCGAAAACAAAATACGGGTACCTCCGAAACACATAACCAGAAGCACTGAAGTGAGGCCGCAGAGAGCGCCGACTGAAACCAAGGCAGACCCCCAAGAAATGCCTATTTTCTGAAGTGCAAATGCTACCGGAGCTGCAGTATTTTTATAAACATAGTATGGCAATACACCGGTTAAAATTCCCGAAACCAAAATATAAAGCAGGGTACATATGAGAAGTGAGCATATTATGCCAATTGGCAAATCCTTTTGAGGATTCTTGACCTCTTCTGCCGCAGTTGCTATTGCATCAAATCCAACATAGGCAAAAAATATTATTGCGGCTCCCTTAAATACTCCATTTACCCCATATGGGAAAAACGGATGCCAATTAATCGGCTTTATATGTCCCGATGCAAGGACTATAAAGAGAATAACCACTCCAAGTTTTATTATCACCAAAACATCATTTAATTTAGCACTCTGACTAACCCCTTTAATCAAGAATGCAATGATTATAGCCAATATAAATATGCAGGGTAAATTTATAATACCGCCATTTAATCCAAGTGGGTTGCTAAAAGCAGCCGGTATATTAATCCCTATTGCCTGAAGTATTTGGACCACGTAGGCAGACCAACCCACGGTAACTGTTGCTACCGTTACTGTATATTCAAGTATCAGATCCCATCCTATAATCCATGCCCATATTTCTCCAAGACCTACATAACCATATGTATAGGCACTTCCCGCTACGGGCATCATTACAGATAATTCTGCATAGCACAATGCAGCAAATGCACAGGTCATACCTGAAACAATAAATGAAAGTACTAATGCAGGTCCTGCATAATTTGCAGCTGCAACTCCAGTAAGTACGAAAATGCCTGTCCCTATAACTGCTCCAATTCCCATCATTGTCAATTCAAATGCACCTAAACTTTTCTTCAACCCTCCTTTTTCTGACTTGGAATTATTCAATAATTCCTCTATGGATTTTGTCCTGAAAATCGAATTTGATTTTCCCATACATGCTGTCTCCTTTCAATAAATGAAAAAAATTAAGAGTATGAAATTTACATAGAATTTACATACTCTTAATATAATAGCATAATAAAACTTATTATATCTATTAGTCACAATAATCATTATATTATAAAATATTCAACTTGTTTCATATACTGTATTTTCACAATATAATATTTCACATAATATATAAAAATATCTAAAAAATGAATAATTATGGTTGCAATAGTATAATTATAAGTCCATTAAAAAGAGGATTGCCCCCACAATCAAATTTACGCAGCAATCCTCCATATTATTCTATATATTAATTTCCATCTGTCGGAGAAGGTGTTTCCTCTTCTTCCCCATTCATTACACTGTGTCTTCTGCTGTAGGCGAAATAGATTACAAGCCCTATAGCAAGCCATATTACAAATACCTTCTTGGTAAACACAGGCAGATCCACCACCAGCCAGCAGCACAATATCATTGACATTATAGGAACAAAAGGCACCCACGGACATCTAAAAGGTCTTTTATATTCCGGTCTTCTCTTCCTTAAGACTATAACGGAGGCGGATACTATAATAAACGCAAACAACGTACCTATATTTGTAAGGGTAGCGAGTCTGTCCAAAGAAACAAATCCTGACAGCAGCATAACTATGATTCCAACGATTATAGTACTTTTTACAGGCGTACCATATTTAGGATGTACGTCTGAAAAAGCTTGAGGAAGCAGACCATCTCTGGACAGCGAGAACAATATACGTGTTGAACCATAGGACATAACCAGAAGTACAGAAGTAAGTCCACATATTGCGCCGACAGAAACTGCCGCCGAACCCCAGGTAATACCTATTTTCTGGAGGGCGAAGGCCACTGGAGCCGCAGTATTTTTATAAGTATAATACGGAAGTACTCCTGTCAACACTGCTGCAACAAATATATACAATACAGTACAGACAAGCAGTGAACCTATTATGCCTATAGGAAGGTCCTTTTGTGGATTCTTAACTTCTTCAGCTGCCGAAGAAACAGCATCAAAACCTATATAGGCAAAGAATACAATTGCCGCACCTTTAAAAACTCCACTAACACCATACGGGAAGAACGGGTGCCAGTTAACCGGTTTAATGTGTGCTGCCCCCACAACTATGAACAGTATTACCACACTTAATTTTATCACGACAAGTATATCGTTGAGTTTTGCAGTCTGGGTCATGCCCCTAATGAGGAAAAGCAGTATTACAAACAAGATCAATATACAAGGTAAATTTATCATTCCACCTTTTAGTCCTGGAGGGTTTATAATTGCTGCCGGCAATTTTCCCCCCGCCGATTCTATAAGCGCCACTATATAACCGGACCATCCAACTGCCACCGCTGAAACCGCTACCATATACTCCATAAGCAAGTCCCAGCCTATCATCCAGGCCCATATTTCACCTAGGCCTACATAACCGAAGGTATAGGCACTACCTGCCACAGGAATCATTGCAGCCAGCTCCGAGTAGCACAGTGCAGCAAAACAACATGTAACTCCAGAAAATATAAAAGATAATATTAGTGCTGGTCCTGCATAATTTGCAGCTGCAGTTCCTGTCAATACGAAAATGCCTGTCCCAACTATAGCACCTATCCCCAACATCATCAGTTCAAGAGGTCCCAATACCTTTTTTAATGCCTTTTTTCCCCTCGTTTCAGCCAATAATTTATTTAGATCTCTCGTCCTAAATACAGAATTATTCGCAGCCATACATACACTCCTTTCAAAAACAATATTAATAAATTTTAAACTATTATAATTATAGCATAAATTTACTCACTAAAATTAATATATACAATTTTCAGAATATTAACGGTAAACTTTATTTTTTGATTTATAGCCCATATATATTGACATTTTGGGTTTTTATAAATAAAATTATTTTTAAAAAATATGACTATATCATTTTTATATATATTTTTTTAGCACTTCAGCAATATTTAAAATAAATATTGGTCATATATTTTAAATCAATATCAATTAACAATATTGAGAATATTTTTAATTTAGAATTAAATTAACCATAATAAACAGCTCAGGAATAAAAGCATAGTTTTTAAGTCCCGAGCTGTTTTCCTAAAATAAGCTGTTCACGACCTTATTTCCATCCCGGCTTATAACTCCATATTCATATATAGATAACAATTTACCATTGTACTTTGTCACCCTGCCCGTAGTCAATTCTTTAACCTCGCCTGAGCTGGGGTTATCCACATATATTTTTCCGTCTCTCGCAACATATATACTGTTCTTATTCACATACTGCGGAAGAGTATACACTTTTTTGCCGCCGGCTTTAAGGTTTGTGACAAAAATCTTGTCAATTTTATTATTCTCACCGTTTCCTATGTAAATATTATTGTCCTCATCTGTATTCAGAAGATAATGCATGGCATTTTCACCAGTTGCTATTATACCTCCCCTTCCAGTTCTAATTCTATTCGAAGTTCTGTCTTCATATATGAGTTCATCACCGTTAGTACCATTTACAGCCCCTATATTGCCGAGCTTGCACTTTATAAAATCCACCAAATTCATTCTTATCATTACATCAATTCTGTATATTCTGCTGTCTATATAATTGTTTCCACAGCTCATCACATATGCAACATTACTTGCACCTGAAAATGCAACGTCTTTAACTTCATAGGAGTCGTCCGGAAGCAATATTGAAAGTTCCTGATTCTTTTCCAAATTCTTTAGAGGATAGATTTCATCACGTTTTGCATCATATGATTCAAATTTTAGATTGCTTGAATTTCCTCCCGTACTCGTTTTCTCAGCTATAAATATAGTGTCAGTATCAAGATTCCAGGTATAATAGGAGAGCTCATTTTCAAGATTGACCTCTTTTACATCATTTTTGACAGTGTCAACCACCTGCAGTGCCATGCCATCATAATAGGATATGTAATTCCCGCTGTTGGATACCTTAATTTGTTCGGCATCTTCCGGTATTTTTACTTTTATTTTGTGTTCGGCCTGAGTCGAAGAAGTATCCACTTTTTTTATGCTGAAGTTGGTATTTCCATTAAAATAAAACTGATTCAGGCATAAAAGGCCTACTAATTCTATAACTATAGGTATAAGAGTCCACTTAATTATTCTCTTAAAGTTTTTCATAAATCCACTCTCCTCTAGGGTTTTACGTATATAGCTGTAGCTACGGTTCTCTCTCCATTCCAATCACTGGGATTATTTATGACCTCTCCGTTTAGATACATGGTGGCAGAAGATCCTCCATCTAGATTACTTGCATTTACAACTCCCTGCTGGAGAAGTATATTTTGTACATCCTTTAATGAAGCACCCATCTTGAACCCTTTTCTACCGTCTATAACCAGCATAACTACAGTTCCATCCGCTTTTTGTCCTATAGCAGTTCTAGGATTCAATCCTTCATTTTGTACTGCCACAGTTTTTCCATTTATTATCAAAGAATTTCTAAAGGAAATGGCTTCTACTACACCCTGGGAAAATAATTCATTTATAGTATGATCTCCTACTATGAGCCTTCCATTTGAAGTAAAGGCTGTTACATTTATATTTTCATTTGGACCCACATCGCTGTATACAAGTTTTCCACCTGATATCACAATTCCTTCAGGATAAGCCCCTGTTCCTACCCAGAGTTTTCCACTGCTGGTCCTGTCTGAAAATCCTCCTCCATTTATAGCAGCCACCGCACCATTTCGTTTTGCTATTTCACTGGTTCTTTCCCCTACTTCCCTGAGTTTGCTTGTATACCCTATGCGTATTCTCCTAGGATCATCTATTTCCAGTATATAACCATTGAATTTTGAAGTATCTATATCATATCTCTTTATGTTTTTATCACCAGCATGGCTTATGTTGACTTCATTGGGGTTTTCACTTTCAGCACTGGTAGTCTGACCATTTTTTTCCTCCTGAAGTATTTGGTTTATTTTGTCCTTTGACAAAAATAAAGTGGCTATATACTGATGAGTAAAAGTTGCCATAGCCGTTCCAACTATCTGATTTCTAACATTTTTAAAAGGTCCATAAAATACAAGCAAGGGAGTGGTAATCACAACCACTACAAGCTCATAGATTATAAATAGAAAAAACGTTTTAAAAGGAGATTTTTTTTTCTTCTTTTTTCTCATTTTCCTCTTTCCTACATCACTCATATTAAAATAACCTCCATAAAATAAACACTATTTTATATTTTACTATTATCTTAAAATTATTTCCACTTTACAATTCACAATTTACAATTAACGAGGGGTTTTCGGATAAAACCGAAAACCCCTGAGATTTGATATTTGAATTATTTCCCTATATCCTTTCTAAAATACATTCCCTTAAAATTTACTTTTTTCAAGTTTTCATAGGCATATTTAACAGCAGATTTCAAATTGCCACCAGTTCCATAGGTAGACAATACCCTTCCGCCGGAGGTTTTAAAAACTCCATCTTCCCCCTTGACACCTGCCGCGAAAATATTATTTTCCCTTTTAAAACCGCTTATCTCAAATCCTGTCTCATATTTTGCAGGGTATCCTTTGGAAGCCGCTACTACACAGCAGCAGGCACCTTTTTCCCACTCAAGGTTAAAATCCGAAAGTTTTCCTGAAAGGGAAGCTTGAATAAGATCTACAAAATCACTTTTCATAAGGGGGAGAACTGCCTGTGTTTCAGGATCCCCCATCCTTACATTGTATTCCAGAAGATAGACACCCTTTTTAGTTATCATAAGTCCGAAAAAAATTATGCCTTTGTAATCTAAATTTTCCTGCTGTATTCCCATCAGAGTCGGAAGCATTATATTTTCTTTAAAATCTTGCAAGACCTCCCTGCTGCAATAGGGATTCGGTGCTATCGCCCCCATGCCCCCGGTATTTGGGCCTATGCCCCCATTATAAATTTGCTTATGATCTTTTGAGGATATAAAGGGAATAATAGTATTTCCATCCGTTACAGCCAGTATTGAGGCTTCAACCCCTTGGAGAAATTCTTCAACAATTACTTTTTTGCCTGCACCTTTGAATACGTCTTTTATCATGGAGTCATTAAGTGCGGATTCCGCTTCACCATGATTCTTACATATTGTAACGCCTTTTCCGGCCGCCAGCCCGTCTGCCTTTACAACTACGGGGTAGCTGCAAGTTTCAACATACTTTAAAGCATTGTCTATATTGTCAAAAGCAGCATATTCTGCAGTTCTGATGTCGTACTTTTTCATAAAATTCTTGGAATAAATCTTACTTCCCTCCAGCATTGCAGCCTTAGAAGAGGGTCCAAATATATCAAGACCACTGCCTCTGAATTTGTCCACAATTCCTTCTACAAGCGGATTTTCCGGACCTACTACAGTTAGATCTACTTTTTCTCTCAATGCAAAATCCATAAGGGAACATATATCCGTTATGTTCACATTACTGCATTTATCTTCTATTTCTATACCGCCATTTCCCGGGGCACAAAATATTTTATCCACCTCAGGGCTCTGTGCCATCTTCCAGCAAATGGCATGTTCTCTTCCGCCGGATCCCACCACAAGTACCTTCATTTCATAAATACCCCCTTTATTTTAAGTTAATGCTTAAAATGTCTTATTCCCGTAAACACCATAGATACTCCATTTTCATTGCATGCCTTTATGGAGTCCGCATCCCTTATGGAGCCGCCAGGCTGAATTATGGCCTTTATTCCATGTTTAGCAGCTTCCTTTACCACATCGTCAAATGGGAAGAAAGCATCAGATGCAAGTACTGTGCCATCCTTTGCCCTGTCAAGCGCCTGACAAGCGGGCCATATCCTGTTTACCTGCCCACATCCAATTCCCTTAGCCATAAAATCTTTAACCACTACGATTGCATTGGACTTTGCGTATTTACAAACTTTCATCCCAAATATTAAATTGTCCATTTCCTCTTTTGAAGGGCTTTTTTCAGTTACAACCTTCATTTTATCCGCAAGTTTCGTGTCAGCCGACTGTACGAGTACCCCTCCGTCCAATTTTGCTATTTCATATCCATTCGTGGGTTTGGCTTCACATTTTATTATTCTGAGGTTCTTTTTCTTCTTAAGCGTTTCAACAGCTTCTTTATCAAAATCGGGAGCTATAACTATTTCCACAAAAATTTTTACTATTTCCTCTGCAGTACTCACATCCAATTTTCTATTAAAAGCTATAATTCCTCCAAATATGGAAGTGGGATCGCATTCATAAGCCCTCACATAGGCCTCGTGGAGATCCCTGCCAATTGCCGCACCGCAGGGAGTATTGTGTTTTACTGCAACACAGCATATTTCCTCAAATTCATTTACCGCTTTCCATGCCATATCCATATCTCTCATATTGTTGTAGGAAAGCCTCTTTCCGTTTAACTGCTCAAAATCTTTCATGGGAGCTTTTCCCACAGTTTCAGTATAATATGCCGCACTCTGGTGAGGATTTTCCCCATACCTCAGATTCTGGGATTTTTTATAAGACAGGCTCAGGTACTCAGGATATTCTTCGTCCAGCAGGAAATTACTTATTGCACCATCATAGGCGGACATGAGGTTAAATACCTTTCCTGCCAGCTTTTTCTTAAGCTCATATTTTACATTCCCTGATGATTTTATCTCCTCAATTACCGGAGAATAATCCTTAACATCCGTAACTACTACCACATCTTTAAAATTCTTGGCTGCCGCCCTTATCATGGCCGGCCCGCCTATATCTATAAACTCTATTTTTTCATCAAAGCTTATATCTTCACATACTTTATCAAAAAAAGGATACAAATTTACAACAACCATATCTATGGGGAGTATGTTTTTGCTTTTTATTGTATCCATGTGCTCTTTATTATCCCTTTTGGCAAGTATTCCTGCGTGTATTGCCGGGTGCAGGGTTTTAACCCTGCCATCCAGTATCTCATCAAATCCTGTAACTTCTGACACTTCCGTAACCCTTATGCCATTGTCCAAAAGGTATTTATACGTCCCGCCCGTAGATATTATTTCGACTCCCCTGCCTGCCAAAAACTGCGCCAATTCAAGCAAACCCTGTTTATTATAGACACTTATAAGTGCACGATTTATCATAATCGACCCTCCAATTATTCTTATTTGCCAATTTTAACTCTTCCCTGTATTACCGACACTTTATTTTGAGAAACAAGTTTAATGACCCTGGGAAGCGCCCTATGTTCCTCTTTCAATATTCTTTTTTGAAGATCCCCGGCGGTATCTTCAAAATATACAGGTACTGCTTTTTGAAAAATTATAGGTCCGCTGTCAGTACCTGAATCGATAAAATGTACTGTACATCCCGATACCTTCACACCTTTTTTAACTGCAGATTCATGTACTTTAATGCCATACATGCCGTCTCCACAAAATGATGGTATCAGAGAAGGATGTATATTTATTATTTTATTTTTAAATTCTGAGATAAGTTTCCCCTGCAATATGGAAAGCCATCCTGCACATACTATCAAATCCACTTTTCCATGCAGCAATTTCAATATTTCATCCGATAGGCCGGCTCCATAAACCTTACTATCCAATACTTTATTTTCAATACCATGTTTTTTAGCCCTTTCAATGGCATGTATACCAGGACGATCCGATATAAGCATCTCAATACTGCAGTTTTCAAGGTATCCGCTTTCCACACCGTCTATTATGGATTGAAAATCCGTTCCACCGCCAGAGGCCAAAACTGCTATTTTAAACATACTTTTCTTTCTCCTTTTTTTACATTACCTATTACGTACGCCTTTTCTCCCATTTTTTCAAGCTCCGACACCACACTGTCGGCATCTGAAGGTTTTACACACAATACAAAACCTATTCCCATGTTGAAAGTATTGTACATCTGCCGTTCACCCACTCCCAAATCCATTATGTATTTAAATATGTCAGGAATTTTATAGCTCTTTTTATCTATAACAGCGGTAAAATCCCCCTTGAACATCCTTGGTACATTCTCAAAGAAACCTCCGCCGGTTATATGGGCCATGGCTTTTATATTAAATTTTTGCAAAAGTCTGGCAACAGGTTTAACATATATCTTTGTAGGAGTCAGCAGTACCTGCCCCAATGTACTGCCGCCAAAACTCTTTTCAAGATCTCCCACAAGACTCCTCACAAGTGAATAACCATTGCTGTGAACCCCACTTGAAGCTATGCCAACAAGCACATCCCCTTCTTCCACTTTACTTCCATCTATTATATCGTCTTTTTCAACGGCTCCAACAGTAAAACCTGCCATATCGTAATCACCCTTGGCATAAAACCCGGGCATTTCAGCTGTTTCACCGCCGATCAGCGCACATCCCGCTTGAATGCATCCTTTTGACACACCCTTAACTAAATCCGCTGCAACATCTGCCTTCAAATTAGAACAAGCCAAATAATCCAGAAAGAAAAGAGGTTTTGCTCCATGGCACAGGATATCATTTACACACATGGCAACACAATCTATTCCAACAGTATCATAAACACCCATTTGAAAAGCTATCTTCAACTTTGTTCCAACTCCATCAGTACCAGAAACAAGCACTGGATTTTTATAATCACCTAACTCAAACATGCCTGCAAAACTTCCAATCCCGTTTAATACACCGGGAGTAAAAGTACTGGCCGAATACCGTTTCATAAGCTTTACGGATTTATAACCTTCTTCAATGTTTACACCAGCATCCTTATAGGTTGTCATATTAAAAACCATCCTTTACTCTAAATAATTTTTATCCTTTTCCATAGGCGCAGATATAGGGTAGACTCCGCTGAAACATCCTACACAATATCCTCTTTTACCGCTGCAGTCCAATGATTTTAAAATACCATCTATACTTATATATCCCAGGCTGTCCGCTCCTATTTCCTCTCTTATCTCCTCCACACTTGCATTGGCACCTATGAGATCCTTTCTATAAGGGGTATCAATGCCAAAATAGCAGGGATATTTTACCACAGGTGAACTGACTCTGAAATGTACCTCACTGGCTCCGGCCCTTCTAAGTATTTCCACAAGTTTTCTGCTGGTGGTGCCCCTTACTATTGAATCATCTACTATTACAACTCTCTTCCCTTCTACATTCACTTTAAGTGGATTTAATTTCACGGCCACCGCCTTGGATCTAAGTTCTTTGGAAGGTGATATGAAAGTTCTGCCTACATATTTATTTTTTATAAAACCTATAGCATATGGGATGCCCGATGCCTCGGAATATCCAAGGGCCGCCGGTATTCCCGAATCGGGAACACCTATTACCACATCGGCTTCTGCAGGGCTTTCCCTGTAAAGCACCTTTCCTGCTTTGATTCTGGAAGTATAGACATTTATCCCGTCTATAGTGCTGTCTGGCCTTGCAAAATATATATATTCAAAAGAGCACGTTTCACACTTTGTCTTTTCAGCAAAGTTTATGGATTTAATTCCGTCCTTATCCACTATGACAATTTCCCCCGGAGCTACATCCCTTACAAAATTCGCACCTATGGAATCCAGTGCACAGCTTTCAGAGCAGATTATATAATCGCCATTTAATTCACCTATACAGAGAGGCCTTATTCCATTTGGATCCCTGACGCCTATAAGCTTATCCCTGGTTAAAATAACAATGGCGTAAGATCCCTTTACAGCTTGAATTGCATCCACTATGGCCCTGCCAATATCTTTTTCGACCCCCCGTGCAATAAGGCTCAATATAACTTCTGAATCCACAGAAGTCTGGAAAGTGTATCCAGCATCTTCCAGAAGCGCCCTGATCACATCTGCATTCACCAGATTTCCATTATGTGCTATGGCAATTGGTCCTAATTTACATTTAACTATAAGGGGCTGTGCATTGCTCAAAGTACTGGATCCTGCCGTAGAATACCTCACATGCCCTATTGCAATTTTTCCCTTTAGACATCCAAGTAATTTCCTGTCAAAGGCATCTGCTACAAGTCCCATACCTTTATGGTACTTGAACTCATTTCCATCAGAAACCACAATTCCCGCACTTTCCTGTCCCCTGTGCTGAAGGGCATACAATCCATAATAGGTAAGAGATGCCACATCCAGGTTATTTTTGGAAAATACACCAAAAACACCACATTCATCTTTAAATTTATCCTCTAATAAAGTGCACATAAAATTCTCTCCTTTTATACCCATACAACAAGGATTTATTTACTACTTATTCTCTTCAATATCTCCTCATAAGCTTCCTTCACATTTCCCAAATCTCTTCTAAATCTATCCTTATCCAATTTTTCATTTGTCTTTGCATCCCACAGTCTGCAGGTATCCGGCGATATTTCATCAGCCAAAAGTATTTTACCGTTAAATTTTCCAAATTCAATTTTAAAATCAATGAGTTTTATTCCCTGCTTCAAAAAGAACTCCTTCAAAACATCATTTACCTTTTTTGTCATATCATATATGGTCTTCAATTCATCAAAAGTGGCAATTCCAATTCCAACTGCATGGTAGTCGTTTATAAGCGGATCACCCAGTTCATCATTTTTATAGCTCAATTCATACACCGTAGTCTTGAGAGGTGTCCCTTCTTTTAATCCAAGTCTCTTTGCCATACTTCCTGCTGCTACGTTCCTCACTATGACTTCCAGAGGAATTATGTCTACTTTTTTGCAAAGCTGTTCCCTGTTGCTCAATTTTTTTTCAAAATGAGTCTGTATCCCATGTTTTTCAAGAAGCTCAAACAGCATGGAAGTGATTGTGTTGTTCATTACACCCTTGTCTTGAATCTGCCCTTTCTTCTGTCCGTTAAAAGCTGTAGCATCGTCTTTATAATAAATTATAACCTTATCTTTATCATCAGTATCATAAACTTTTTTTGCCTTTCCCTCGTAAATCATTTTTTCCTTTTCCATTTTATAATTCCACTCCTTTTCCATTTTCATTTATAAATTTTTCTTTCATATCTTTTCTATACTTAAGCAATTTATCCCTAATTTCAGAATATTTAAGTGCTAAAATCTCAACTGCAAGCATACCTGCGTTATAGCTGTTGTTTATTCCAACTGTAGCTACAGGTATTGATTTCGGCATCTGCACTATTGAAAACAAAGAATCAAGTCCTCCAACTGCTGCATTAAGTGGAACTCCTATAACCGGCAATGTGGTATTTGCTGCAATGACTCCTGGAAGATGGGCCGCAAGACCTGCTCCAGAAATTATGCATTCACAGCCGTCATTTTCCAGTTTCTTCACAGTTTCCAAAAGTTTTTCCGGGACTCTATGGGCAGACAGGATATAAGCTTTATATTCTATACCAAATTCTTTTAGAACTTTAGCTGCACCTTTCATCTTATCTATGTCAGAACTACTGCCAAATATAATTGCTACTTTCATAAATACATCCTCCTTTTACAATTAACAATTTACAATTGACTAAATCAAAAAGATTCTTAGAAATCTACAGCCGTAAATTTCTAAGAATCCTAAAAATGAGTGATTTCACAACTCAATCCATAGACGGGAAATTTACGGTTTCCTGTAGAAACTCCTAAACCAGATTATTAGGATTATATGGATACTACATTTATATTTATTTCTGATATAATTATATTAACATAGGAAATTGTATAATTCAATATATTAATTTTAATTTATCTTATAATATTCGTCTAAATTAAAATTGTATTTCAATTAACAATAACAATGTTCGTATCATATCGAACATTATCCTTAAAAAAACATAATTATAACATTAATTATAAAAGCTGAATAAAACAAGGAGGTATTCAAAGATGAAATTAGTATGCATAGGAGACAGTTTAACTTTTGGATATGGTGTTCCTGCAAAGGAAAACTGGGTGTCACTCATAAAAGAGCCCCTTCAAATGGAGGTCTTAAATAAAGGCGCAAATGGAGATACAACCTCCGGAATGTTATCCCGTTCTTATGAAGACGTAATAAAAAATCATCCCAATTATGTCATCATCATGGGCGGAAGTAATGATTTTATGAGCAATAGATCTTTAAAAATAGTAACAGACAATATAACACTCATTGTAAAAGATGCAGTAAATTATAAAATAATTTCAATAATAGGCATAGAACCTGCTGTAGACAAACTCATGGCTGAAAAAAAATGGGACAGCACCTTGAATTATAATAAGATAAACAAACTTCAGGAGAACTATAGAAATTGGATAATAAGTTTTTGTGATGAGAACAAATTTCACTATATAGATTATTATGACTGCTTTCGTGAAAAATTAAAGGACATAGGTGCAAACCGACTGTTTGTAGATGGCCTGCATCCCTCTACACTAGGACATGAATTGATGGCCGAGTGTACAATAAATTTTTTTAAATCTCTAGCATAAAACAAAAAGTAGGCTATTCTTTATTGACATGTTACAAGCAAAGTGCTACATTTAAGGTACAATATGAGTTATATATAGCTTATCATGAGAATATAGTATATAATATATTAATATCCTTAGGGGGGATTATCAAAATGAATACTACTTCCTGTATTTCCAAAATACCTGAAAATCTGCGAGAACAAATTGATGACATAATCTCCGAGTCGGGACTTTCAGCAAAAGATTTTATAAAAGAACTGGCTTATTGTTACAATGTAGGAGATGCAAAATCAGATTCAATAGTACTGGATTATTCAAATTACTGGAATAGCTTTGTAGATTAAAAAAACAAACTGCCCTGCGGTTAACTGCAGGGCAGTTTGTTTTTTAATCTAACAGTTGAAACCGGATTTTAACTAGCCTTTAGAAGATAATATTTCCAAATGGCAGGTATTTCCCTGATATATCCACCAATTTCCCTCATTTTATAGGAAGACATGAATACTCCCGCATAGCTTCCCTTTATGTGCTGGCTCTTTGCCATTAAAGAAGCTCTTTTCAAGTGATATTTATTGGATACTATGACAGCAGTTTTAAAACCCATCGTGTCCATTATTTTTTTAGAGTTTATTAAATTTGCCATAGTAGATGCAGATTTGTCTTCCACTATAATTCTGGAGCTGTCCATTCCTCTGGATGCCAGATATGTCCTCATGGCTTCCGCTTCAGATATATTTTCTCCCTGGCCCTTTCCTCCAGAC
This sequence comes from uncultured Clostridium sp., assembly GCA_903789665.1. Classification (GTDB taxonomy): domain Bacteria; phylum Bacillota; class Clostridia; order Clostridiales; family Clostridiaceae; genus Clostridium_B; species Clostridium_B lapidicellarium. The sequence goes on along the minus strand of CAIFEX010000012.1, from coordinate 51,713 downwards.
ACAATAATATAGTTTCCATAGCCATTTTGATAAAGCTCAAGTCCTCTGTTCAATCTTCCAATTAGAAACGGACTGGGTGTAATGCCATATACTCTGCATCCCAACACAATTATGCAGTCCGATTTTTCAGGTTTGGTATCTTCTCCAAAAAACACTATTTGAAATTCCGTCAGCAAAACAGCCATAAACACTATGGTGACAAAACACACTGCAAACTTCAATTTCCGGCTCATTTAAAAAACCACCTATCACTTGTTATTTATACAACGTCATTTATAATATAATAGTTTATTAATGAGGAAATTTCAACCTTATATACTAATATTTCATCAATGTTTACAATTTAAAGCATTGCAAACCTGAATATGAAAAGAGCGGCAAGTACATATACTATCGGATGAACTTCCTTATATCTACCTGTAACCACCTTGACAATCGGATAAAATATTATAGCCGCCGCAATACCATTTGCTATACTGTAACTAAATGGCATAAAAGCTATGGCGAAAAATGCCGGAAGTGCTTCTGTAAAATCACTGAAATCTATTTTAGTAACTACTCCCATCATAAGTGCACCTACGATTATAAGTGCCGGGGCTGTAGCTTCAGTGGGAACTATGCCGACCAATCCAGAAAAGAACAGTGAAAGTATAAAAAGTATTCCCACAGTAAAGGACGTGAGACCAGTTCTTCCTCCTGCCGTAACACCGGCAGTGGATTCCACATATGTATTCACTGTACTTGTTCCAAGAAGAGAGCCTACAGTAGTTGCCAGTGCATCTGACAAAAGTGCTTTGTGCATGTTCTTGACTTTTCCGTTTTCATCAACCATGCCTGCTTTCTCGGCTGTTCCCACAAGCGTGCCTATAGTATCAAACAGATCCACCAGCGTAAAAGTTATGATTACCATGACCAAACTGCTGATGGCACCTACCAAGCCTGCTTTCCCTATTCCAAGGAGGCCTTTAAAATCAAATGCAAAAAATGTAGGTGCCAGCGAAGGCGGGGCACTTATGAGCTTTATTCCCGAAGTATGCGTTACACCAAAGGGTATGCCAATTATGGTGGTTAAAATTATCCCTATAAGTATGGATCCTTTGACATTTCTTGCCATGAGTATGGTTGTAATTAAAATACCTATGATTGCAACAAGTACATGAGGTGTAGTCAGCTTTCCAAAAGCCACCAGAGTAGCGGGATCAGATACGACGATACCTGCATTTTTAAGGCCTATAAGTGCTATAAACAATCCTATTCCGCCCGATATGGCAAGTTTTAAATTATACGGAAGGGCATCGACAATTTTTTCTCTAATAGATGTAACCGTAATTATTATAAATATTATTCCCGATACTAAAACAGCCGCCAGTGCCTGCTGCCACCTGTATCCCATTCCTATACAAACACTATATGTAAAAAATGCATTCAATCCCATGCCAGGTGCCTGTGCAAAGGGAAGATTCGCATAAAGTGCCATTACAAAAGTTCCGACAGCCGCTGCTATACAAGTTGCTACAAATATTGATGCTACTATAGGATCATTGATTGCAGAAAGTCCTGCTTTGACTGCAGCATCCCCCATAAGATTTCTGGTGTTCATGCCGGCCTGCATAAGCACACTTGGGTTCACAAAAATTATATAGGCCATAGTGATAAAAGTAGTAAAGCCCGCTAAAATTTCTGTTTTTACATCAGTGTGATTCTCAGTTAGCTTAAAAAATGAGTCCAGTCTAGATTTTTTAACTTCCATGTAAATACCTCCAAAATAAAAAAATTTCTAACATGAATTATGGAATAATCCAAATTAGAAAACACTTAAAAATATTTTCTCCCTGGAATCCACTCATAGTCAGGAGTTTTGGTCTCCTGGTAGAAACTCTTGAACCGTATTATATCAAGATTATACGAATGTTCTTCTAAAGAATTTATTAAATTTACGTAATTATATTAACATCATACACATAATAAGTCAATAACATTCCCACACATAAATACCATAAAAAACCTGTCTTATTTATAGTTCACTACATGGCGAATATTTATACCATATTGTCTCTATCTAAGCATATAAACTGCCAGCAGTATTACAGCAAAAATTAAAAAAGGAATGGAAAATACAATTTTAAATACAATACCAACTACAGCTGCAAAAAATACTATGGCTATCACAAATCCGATAATGGGAAAAACTATGATTCCAACTATGGACAGAAGCAAACAAAATATCAATATTATAAATAAAATGCAAAATAAAGTTATCACATACCATTCCCCCCACGTTTTTTCGCCGTCTTTACCTCATTTACTATGAAAGATCTCTGCTTACAGTCAATATTATATAGATCAAACACGAATTCGTCCAATTTTTTCTCAGACAAATTCTCTTCTCCATTTCCACATATTATTTTATGTACTAATTTTTCCACTTCTGATTTTTCCCGCAAACCGCACTCATGTACAGGTATCTGATCCAGGCTGTATTTTTTTATTTGAGGGGTTGAATTGATATTTGTTATTAAAAAATTGAGATAATACCACTGTATTAGTGTGGAATTCAATATTCCCAAAATATAGAGGGATGTAAAATCTCTATTCTTGCATATTATTCCATACAGTGACTGTTCTATTATATACCCCCTGGGGTCCAGGGCGGCAATTAAGTTTTTCCCGGTTTTCCTGATAATTATTTTATTCTTTCTGGCAAGCTTTTTCATATCCTTGGTCCCGCCCTTTATATTTTCAGGAATAAAGTCATAATAAAAGTTGCCGGATATTTTAAATTTCCCTACATTTTCACCTTTCAGTACCTCTATCTGTCTGCAGCTTGCCCTATTTGAAGTGATTTTAGCACTGCAGCCTATAAAACCGGTGAAAGTGCTGCATATGTCGGAAAGTTTTTTACTGGATTCTTCAATATGCTTCTTTAAAAACAGGCTATTGGAACTACAGCAGTGGGAAAATTCAAAATTCAGGTTCCCTAGATACTGCTGCTGGCTTACAGTATATACCCTCTTTTCACATATGTCGATGTTCACTCTATTATGCTTCCTGGCGTTGTTTTCAACTATAATTATCATAGAGTCAGCATTCACCCTTGGAAATTTTATTCCAAAAGTCAAGTTCAATATACTATAATTTTCAAGCAGGCTCCTTCTAAAATCCCTGTAGCAAAGATTACTGGCCAACCTGTCCGGAACTATAAATCCAAACCTTCCGTGAGGTGTTAAAAGTTCCATAGATCTTTTTATAAAATATTCATATAAATTAGGTAAATAGGTATTGCCGCCGTAATTTTCAACATAGTAATCCACCAAATAATTCTCTATGTTCTTTTTATATTTCCTGCTAAGAGATATCCATGGTGGATTTCCAAGTATGCAGTCATATTTTCTCTCCCAGAATTCAGATATTTCTTCAGGCTTCAGGCCGCAGCATTGTTTCTTGCCATCGCCCTTCTCCCATTTTATCAAACTGTTACAGCATATGATATTGTGTTCAAGTCCTATATCGGCTCCACTTTTATTGCATAAATTTATTTTTGCCAGTTTTACGGCAAATTCATCTATATCGGCCCCATATATGCATTTTGTCAGTACGTGATAACTCAAATTCGAATACTGCCAATATTCCGTGCCCTTTACATATCTAATCCCATACTTGTCTTTGATTTTATAATTTTCATTTTTAAAATTTTCTCTTATAAATTTTAAGTTTTTGCTGAATTTTTCTATTAGAATTTCATACGCTCTTATTAAAAAATATCCACTGCCGCAGGAAGGATCCAGTACCTTTATGAAAGGATTTTTTCTAACATCCAAATCATACATAATATTTTTAACTATGTAATCCACTATATGATACGGAGTATAGAAGCTGCCCTTTTTTTTCCTCTCCTCTGAATTCATAGATTTTTCGTATTTTTCACCCAATACATGGGTTTCCCGGCCTTCATCCACTAAAAACTGCCCCCTTTTTATCAAAAATCTCTAAACTGAAGCTCCCCTCAAAACGACTTGAACGATCTCAGATCTGCTGTGAACCCTCACCGGTGGCCCCCAGGTCCCAAAACCTGAAGAAACTATGATATTAAATCCACAGTCCTCTAAATGCCCCCAGTCAATTTTAAAAATTTTTCTGGTTATAAAATTCAAAGGATATAATTGGCCCCTGTGGGTATGCCCGGAAAACTGAATATCTATTCCTGCATTTTTACAATTTTTCAGATCTATCGGCTTATGATCTACTGTTATCAACAATTTAGTTCTGTCACATTCTTCTGCCAGCTGAAATATGTCTTTTCTCTCCCTGCCTGTAAAATTCCTGCAGGCCGTATCGTTTCGTCCTATTATATAAAATTTGCCGTCCACATCCTCAGGCTCATCTACCAACAATTTTATATTCAATTTTCTATACTCCCGCACCATGTAATCTGTATTTCCACCTATATATTCATGATTTCCAAGTACTGCATATACACCATAGACAGAATTTATATTTTTCAAAGGTTCAAGTATATCTCCAAGCTCGTTCAAATTAACGTCATCATCTATGACATCACCTGCCAAAATGACCAGATCGGGTTTTACAAGATTTATATTTTTCACCAGTTTTACCAGCCTGTTTTTCCCTATTATTCTACCTGCATGAATATCAGACACCATTACTATATTCAATTTTTCAACACCCGTCATATCCTTCTCAACCTGTAAATCGTACTTGGACAGTTTTATTGAATTGGCATTATAGGTACCATCTATCAAAACAATAGAGATAACCGACATTGAAATAGTATAAAATATGGCCTTCCATCGAACTCTGTCATAAATATAAATGCAGGGAAAAAAGTAATGAAGCAAATTGATAATTTGAAATACCACCACGGCCATTATAAAATAAAAGATTGCAGCCATCCAATAACAGCCTATTGTATAGAATATTTTACTTGCAGACTCAGGTAGAATTTTTTTTGAAAGCTTTCCTATAAAAAATGAAAGTACAATAAGCAAAAATATAGTCCAATAGATATATGAATTCACAGATGGCATAAAATATCTAAAAGTTTCAAAAATAGTTATTCCAATATATAAATTCACTGCAGCAAATACAAGCATGCATAATATGCCAATCACATATATCATAAAAATCACCTTATTTACATTAAATTTGACATACCGGGTGTTTTCAATTTTTTAATTTCAAGAAATAAAAATATGGCTGTAAGAACAGAAGATATTCCATCGGAAACAGGAGCTGCAAGCCACACTCCATTGAGGCCAAATATTCTGGGAAGCATAAGGAGCATTGGAATAAGAACTATTACCTGCCTGGAAAGTGATAAAAATATGGATATTTTAGCCCTTGCTATGGCCTGGAAAAAATTTGAACTTACTATTTGAAAACCCAGTATGGGAAACATTGCCATAAATATTTTAATGCCGTTTACTGTTATATTTGTGAGGTTCACATCATTTTTATTAAACAGGCCCACCAATACATAGGGAAAAATGTAGGCACACAGTGCCCCCAATGTGGATATAACCGTCGCCGCTATAATTGCCAGCTTAAGTGCATTTTTGACACGGTCATACAGCTTAGCCCCGTAATTGAAACCGATAACTGGCTGTGAACCCTGGTTGATTCCAAATATGGGCATAAATATTATAGTTGTTATACTATTTATTATTCCCATAGCTCCTATTGCCAAATCACCTCCATATATAAACAAGCTTCTGTTCAGAATTACATTTACAAGGCTTGACGCCAGCTGCATGGCAAAAGGTGACATTCCTATGGAGAATATCTGTTTTATTATTCTTATTTTTAAGATCAGATTTTCCCTTTTTATCTTGAGAAGGCTGTCCCCACCCAGAAAATAGTAAAGTACCCATATCATACTTACGGCCTGAGAAATTACAGTAGCTGCAGCTGCACCTTTTATGGCAAAATGGAGCAGACATATAAATATATAATCCAGAACTATATTCGTTATGGCACCTACAAGCATTGTAAACATGGCCTTTTTGGGGTTTCCCTCAGAACGTATTATGTTGTTGAGTCCAAAGCCCATTGTTTGAAATACTGAACCTGCAATTATTATACTTATAAATTCCTTAGCATAGATAAGTGTGTTTTTGCTCGCCCCAAAAGCTATGAGCATGGGTTCCACAAACATAAGTCCCAGTATGGTAACTACCATCGACATTACAATAAGAAGCACAAATGCATTGCCCAATATATGTTCCGCTTCATCTTTTTTGTCTTGCCCAAGTCTTATGGAAATACTTGCAGCAGCACCGATTCCTATAAGCATACTAAATGCCATTATCAGTATCCCGATTGGGAAAGTCAAGCTCACTCCAGATATGGCCATTGCACCTACAACTCTTCCTATAAATATTCTATCTATTACAATATACATGGAATTAACCAACATGCCGATTATAGCAGGTATTGAAAATTCCAGCAATAATTTACTTACTTTTTCATTCCTTAATTTAGTTGAACGTTCCAAATAAAATTTCCTCCCAATTAATTGTACGAAAACTAATTATATAATAACTTAACAATTATAGCAATATTTTTTTTACATTTTGTTGTCAACTTATGATTCTGACTCTTTAATATTTGTTTAGCTCCGCCAATATTTGTCGAGCAATTTCTGTATTTCCTCCTGCGGATTGTGACTTTGTCTGAAAGTTTTTTAATCTATCTTTAAAAGTTTTATTTCTTAATATCTCCATTGATGTTTCTAATAATAAAGCTGGATTCACATTCTCATGCTCTATATATTTACCCAAATTCAAGTTTTTGATTTGCCGAGCGACCATGGGTTGGTCGTTTCCTACAGGTATTACCAGCATTGGTACGCCATAAAACAATGCTTCATTTACACTATTCATTCCTCCGTGAGTAATAAAAAGAGAAGCTTTTTGTAATACCTTTAATTGCGGAACAAATGAATAAACAAAGAAATTATCTGGTATTTCACCAAGCTGCTCAATCTTCACAGTATTTCCAATAGACATAATTACAGAAAAAGGCTGGTCTCGAAAAGCCTCAATACATTTCTTAAAAAATTTAGCCGATGTATTTAGTAATGTTCCAAGAGAAATATATATAATGGGTCCTTTCATTTTAGTGAAATCAAAATCACCTTCTTTTCTTCCGCCTAACGATGGTCCCACATATTTATAATGATTATCTTCAAACTCGTTAGAGTAAATTTGAAAATCTTTAACCGTATAAGTAAAATTTAGCTTAGGTGCATTCTCTACAATTTCCTGTGCTATGCTTGCATATCGCAAATTAAACTTTCTTTTCAAAATTTTAGATATCATTTTGCAAAGATGAGGGAAGCGAAATATACACGTCATATACCAACCGCCAGTCATTCCGAAATCACTTAGAACTTTTTCATTGAGAGAAAATGTTGAAAACAAACGGAAAGAAGGAATTCCTAATTGATCAGCTAATGATTTTCCTGGCAAAAACAACATCTCATATATTAAGCAATCATATTCTTTTCCAATTCGCTGCACCGTTCGGTACGCAGCACCCCAACTTTTTATTTCCTTTTGAAAGTTCGATAAAGTTACAGGATAATCATCATATGCTATAAAATTTGCACCTGTCTTTTCGACCTTGTCTTTCCAATCTGGAGAATGTATATAAGAAACTTTATGTCCCAATGACACAAATATTTCTGCTAATTCCAATGTAGGATTCGTATGACCTGAAAATGGGAGATTTACCATGAGTATTTTTGCTTTTTTAGACATAGTAGCACTTTAACCTTTCCTTAATTTTCTGCCCGCTTTCATCACTAATAATGGGAATCTCTAATTTTCTTAAGAACAGAATAATAAAATCCACTTTATTACACATTTCTTCATAACTGGAATTAACAATAACAGGGTCAAGCCATATATCAATTAAAACAATAAGTATTTGAGATACTTCCTTTGGATAAATACAGGCAAATTCCCCGTCGATATTACCTTGTTCAAGAATCTCCTCAATATAACCAGATAATACGTTTAATGAATTTCTCAGAGTGTCCAGTAATGCAAAAGGAACTTTCTCAGCCCATTTATTGCCAGTCAATTCAATCAGTGATTCATTTGAAAAAAGTTGGTCTATAATATTTTCGATTTTCTGTTTAGCTGTCAAAGTAGGATTTTCAGCCAAATCTTTCAATTGGTTTGTAACTAATTTTTTTTGAGAATTTATGTGATAATCCAAAATCTCTTGTTTGCTTTTAAAATAATGATATATAGCTCCTTTTGACAGCCCACTTAACAGCATTATATCCTGCATAGTCGTTTCGTTATATCCTTTTTCTGAAAATAGTTTTATAGCTGCATTTAATATTTTACTTTTAGTTAAAAGAACTCTTTTCTCCTGCTTCAAAATAATTCACCTCACATTTATTATAAACCGTCGGTCGGTTTATAAATATGATAGCAGTCTTTTATTGTTTTGTCAATGAAGTGTAAGAAGTATTCACACATAAACTGAATTGTCATAACTAGTTTACAGTTTTGACATATAACTGTAACAAAAAAAATTTATTATATAATCATAATATAGTCTAATAATTTATAGAGGAGGATTTTCATATGGATGATAATTACAATAAAAATCAGAACACCACAAAGATGAGCATATTATCACGTTTTAAAAACAAGCTTTCCCAAAAACACACACATCCAAAAGGTAAAAAATTTTTCTCCTATATAGCAGTAATAGTGATATCCAGTTTAATAGGTGGTTTTTTATCTATCGCAGCTTTTTTATACGTGGTTCCAAATACAGACTTTTTCAAAAACACACCACTTTATGAAAGCATGAATTCAACAGGAACAAGGACTCCGCAGACACAAGCTTCTCCTGTATCCACTTCAAACAAAAACGGCCTCACCATAGCTCAAATAGCTAAAAAAGTAAGTCCGGCCGTAGTTGGAGTTTCCACCAAGTCAATATCAGAATACTCGGATATATTTGGTTTTTCAGACGATCAAAGCAGTGAAGATGATGGAATGGGTTCAGGTATAATAATAAATTCTGACGGATATATACTTACAAACTACCATGTAATACAAGGTGCCCAAAGCATAAGCGTGATATTGAGCAATAAAAAAACCGTTCCGGCCAAAGTTGTAAATTATGATCAGAACCAAGATCTGGCTGTAATAAAGGTGACCTCTAAAACTCAGATGCCGGCAGTAGCGGAACTTGGAAATTCTGACAACGTCCAGGTTGGCGATTCGGTAGTAGCCATAGGCAACCCTCTAGGCAAGGAACTCTTGGGTTCTGTTACAAGCGGCATTATAAGTGCTACGAAAAGGGAAGTTACAGTGGGAAATACCACCCAGAACTTTTTACAGACGGATGCAGCCATAAATCCGGGCAATAGTGGAGGTGCCCTTGTAAACTCACTAGGACAGGTAATAGGAATAAATTCAGCCAAAGTAGGTGGAAACGGAGTTGAAGGCATAGGATTTGCCATTCCAATAAATACTGTTGCTTCCAAACTGAATGGTCTTTTAAAACCTATATTAAAGATTGGAATTGCCTGCATAGACATTGATTCCAGCTTGTCAAAACAATATAACATACCTCAGGGAGTTTATGTAAAGCAAGTTGAACCGTCCAGTCCAGCTGAAAAATCCGGATTAAAGGAAGGAGACATAATACAAAAATTTGACGGTAAATCCATAAAAACCGTAGAAGAAATAAATCAGATAAAATCGACACATAATTCCGGTGATACAGTTGCAATTGTAGTCTACAGAAATGGAAACACTAAAACACTTCAGTTAACTTTAACAGAATAAAAAATAAGGTCTGCTGCATACAATTAATTATGCAGCAGGCTTTTTTAACTTTCAATATTCAATCTTATATGTGTACCGCAGGATCAACGTTTACTTTTATATTTTCAGGAGGATAATCCAACCATTTAATTCCCTTCTTCGTAATTATAGCTGCAGGAATAATGTATTTCTCAGAGAAAATTTCTTTGCCAACACAATCAATAAATTTTCTGGATGCAGGAGCAGATGTACTAAGCTTAAACAATGTTGCATTATGCAATTTTCCCTTCAAATTGCACCAGTCATCTAACTGTAATATACTAGCAGGTGATGTTGTCACCGCTTTTATCACATCTATAAGATCCATACCCGCAGCACATAATTTAGTCATTGTGGTCGGAAGATCATAAACAGGACCGTTTATGCCTAAAACGTGGGCATCAGAGCTGATAGTAAATGGAGGATATCCGGCCGCTATTGCCTTCTTTGCAACTTCAAAACTAAAGCTGCCTATCCCATGGGCCACATCCATAAGAACACCACGTTTCAAAGCTCTTTCCATAGCAGGAATTGGTTTACCTTCAGAAGTCCAGGGTGAATTTAATTTTCCATGATAAATATGTGATACTACATCACCTGGAGCCAAAATATCCAATATATCCTCAATACACGGCATTGGAAGTCCAATATGGACCATAAGGCACATTCCAGCTTCTCGTGCAGCTTTAGCTGCAAGTTTTACCGGCTGTATACCCATTGCACCAACGGTTGTTTTTTCAGCTCTAATTTTGATACCACAGACAAAAGGTCGGTTAGCATTAGCAGCTCTAACCGTTTTTGCTACATCCATTACAGCAATATCCGCAGCTTCAGGTATCTGTGCCAAACCAGTGGAACATATATTCAGCCAAGCTTTTATAGGAGTATTAAAAGTAGGAGCAACATACTTTCTCAAACCAGTAATAGTGGCCTCACCTGCACTTCCAGCATCAGCTATGAAATGAACACCCGTATCAAATCCAATGGAATCGGGAGTTATAGATATCGCTCCTACACCGTGATAAACATGAGCATGTAAGTCAATCCAGCCAGGACTTAAAAATAATTCTGAATTTTTTACCTGTTTGGACGATTTCTTTAAAAAGAAACCACCTAAATCATGACACAATTCAGCATACCATATTTTTTTTGCAGAAGGATCTACAACATTTACAGATATTGGCTCAGCTGTCCCAGCATTATACTTATTATTTTCAACCATAAAAAATGACCTCCTTTTAACTTTAACATATTACCATATTATTGCATTACCTGCCTTTTGCCTAAATCTCTTCGATTATTGATTTACCCTCTTCAGGTACTTTTTTAAGCATTTTTAAAGCTTTCCTAACGGTATTTTTACGATAGGCCACTTCATTTCCCTCTGGCAGTGAAGGATCTCCAAAAACATGCAAAACACTGTTTCCACGAAGAATTCTGTTAGAACCTATACCTTCAGCGATTTTAGTCAAGTTAGTTACCTGAACGATGGGAATACCTGCTCGTTCAATTTCTTTTGTCATCACTGCACCACAGCGAGAACTTGTTCCTCAGGTAGACGTCAATATAGCCGCATCAACATTGTGTTCCTTCATTATTTGGGCAATGCCTTCACCAAATTTCTTACCTTTCTCCATGGGAGTCATCACACCTGCAGTTGTAAAATACGAATCAAATAAAGAACCAATAACGCCTTTCTTTTCAAGTACCCTCATTGCGTCAACCGGTACAAGTCGATTGGGATCTTCAAGAACAAAGGCATTATTATAACCTTGATGTCTTACCTCATAATCTTCAGGACTTAATTTGTCTTTTTCTTCAATTGAGTAATATTTAAAACAGGTCGAATTAGTAACAACCATATTATCAGGATTTCCCTTTGGCACTAAGCCGCCATCGGTAACAAGTGCAATTTTTGCTTTTGAAAAAGGTTTATCAAGTATCGGTACAGGAATTTTTTCATGATTGGGCATAACAACTTCCGTTCTATAAGGCCGATTATAGTACTTAGCTAAAAGCATCTCGATCGCCCGTTTTGGTGCTGGTATTGAATAATCGATTTCAACGGCCGGACCGCTTCCATGGTAACCTTCTTTCTTACCATCTCCAATTGGTTCTTTTGATACCAAGCGAAGCGAAAAATTAACTATTTTTTTTATAACTTCTCTCATCTTTCTGGCATTATTTTATGTTTTGAGAATATAACAGCGATCTTTGTACATGTCAGTTCCGGGATTTTCAGCATATAATGCCGTAACACCTGGAACTTTCAATGTTTCAACAACTGCCACCGTTGTCGCACCACAGGCCATTCCGTATCTTCCAGCATTGAACCCAGGACCGGCAATGAACATATCAGGGCTGTATTTTTTTACGATTTCAACTACCTTAGGTACTACTGTTTCCAGATTTTCCGCAATATAATTGTCCCCGCAGATAATCGTAGCCACAATTTCTGCCTTGTTGTCGAACATATTTTTCATTGCTAAACCTGGTCCCACAGGCCCTTTTTTAACAACTATATCCATACCTGCAGTATCTTCTCCACCAAATCCCCCATAAAACTGGTTTATATAATGAACAACTCGGTACTTTTTAGCCATAATTTACACCTCTTCTTTCCATGGAATATTTGAATCTGTAGTCACGTAGCAATCTCCCAACTGGGACCATATTCCCTGATACGCAAAATTGGTAGTATGATCAAAAGGTCCCCAGGGATCAATGCCAGCCAAACTAGGAACTCCAGCCTTTTCACCAATCAATCGTTTAACTCTCGGGTGATGGAGCGTATAATTGCGTCCGCTATTGACAACAGCATCAACTTTGGGATCGGAGATTACCAGCATATCACCCGGGCGATCATTGGACACAGCCGACAGATTCATTACACACGGCATTCCCATTTTTTCCGCCCAATCAAAAGCCAGTGCCGAATCAAGCTGACAATGTCCCATACCTGACTTATTGATCACAACACAATCCGCTTTTAATGTGTCACGGCACAACGTTGCTCCAATCATGCCCATGGTATTCTTTCCATCAATTTTCATGACGTTATTTGCAAAAACAACTCCTACAAATTCAAGATCCTTGCCATGGCGCTTCATAAGTTCTCTTATATGCAGCTCGTTTTGCAGGTAATAATTACATTCCCAATATCGCCATAGGAAAGCTCCATCCAGCACTTCGGTAGGCTGAACTATGATGGGAAGAAAATTAAGCGCACTTTGCCCATAGTACAGAATATTCCAAGTATCATGTGAGGCCATATGGGTAACAAAGTATGCCACTTTAGGCAGAGGTTTACCATCCTCTCCTGGGCCAACTGGCCCGAGCTCAAAGACTTCTGTTTCATCTGGTTTTAGATCAATACCAACCTTAGCTAAATATACATTTGCCGTCAGTGAAGCATGTTTTAACGCCTCCGCATAACTTAAGTCACTGACACCCTCAGCCGGTGCAGCATCGATAACGATATGATAATGCTTTGAAAAATGAGTGTATTTTGCACATGGGCCGCCCATATCCATATAATATTTAACATTAAACTTTACATAATAAATGTCTGAAACAACCACACCTCTAAGTGCTATCGTTTCCCCTTCACCTGCAGGCGCCATCTTTCCCCAAATTCCCGGATAGGATTCCTCCGGATGTTCTTTTTTACAGCGCGGCTGCATGATGTCATGCACCGCCAACATCCTGCAGCTCTCGCCAGGGCATACCAACTGGATATTCATCCATGCAAACAGGTCATTATTAATCAGGTTATAAAGCTCTTCCCTGTCAACCGTTAATACACCGTCAACCAGCTCGGATTTATTTCCGAATTGAACCTTTTTAACATCGATATAATCGATTTGCAGACGTTTACTCATAACTATAACCATCCCTTTCCTATATTCAAGTCGCAAATTATTATAAAAACATTTATAACTTGAGTCAAGCTTATAATTAAATTATAGTAAACTAGTAGGTAATATTCATTGAACTATTCGGTAATGTTAATGTAATAAAACGTTTACTTTTTTTATAGCAATTATATCTTTTTGCACTAAATACATCTATTCATTGTACTTCATTGTGTTTAAACTTATGCTGTAGTCTATATGAAGATGGTGTAACACCAACTATTTTTTTAAATACTTTTACAAAATATCCACAATCTTCAAAGCCTAAATCTATAGAAAGATTTTTAATAGAAATATCCGAACTCTCAAGTAGTTCTTTTGCTTTTTTTATTCTTAATTTATTTATATAATTGGAAAAATTTTCACCAGTGGCCTTTTTAAAAAGTTTACTAAAATAGCTGGAACTAATATTGCATAAGGATGCCATTTCATCTAGACTAATACTATGACAACAGTTATTTTTAATATATTCCAAAGCTGGTTTCAAAATTATGTTGTTCCTCTGTTCTTTTACTTCAAAAGTATTATTATAAATTTCCTTATTATGGGCATAGATTAAATTATATACTCTATCAGATTCTTTTTCCCGCATTATATTTATATCTTTCATATTTTTATTTCTACCTGTCATTGATATTATTTCACTCATTTCATTTAGTTTCATCTTTAATAAAGTTTCTTCTACATTCTTATTTTTACTTGTCCTTAATATTTCCTCATTCATTTCATTCAATTTTATCTTTAACAAAGCTTCCTCCACTATATAATTACTAATGAGGAATATCATATTGGCAATTGATTTAATTTTATCCAGTGAAAACGTCTTAATTTTTTTATACGATTCTTCAATCTTTTTTTTATTAAATAGCCTTGCTTTTGCGAACATATCTTCAGATATACATTCAAGTTCATTTTTTTCGTAATTCCCTTTAATTAGAATTTGACCGCCCACCAATGCTCCTAAATACTGATTATCTACAATTATAGGTATAGCAAAAACAATTAATCCCATGTGACATATATACACATAAGAATGCTGCAGCCTAGCCGCTTCCAACCCTCCTCTTGAATCACACTTCTCATACAATTTGGAATAATTACAGTTAGTTCTTATGAGTTTACAGAAGTCACTACAATTACTATGTTTTGTAACAGGTGTTCCTTTATAATCAACAGTCAATAAAGATGTACCCGCCACTTTAGATATGGCATCTTGAATTTTCTGAAAATTATTTACATTTATTATATAGTCTAAATTGGGAAAATTATTTTTCAAGTTAATCCCTACCTCCATAAAAAATATAAATTAATTGTTTTAAACTTCTGACGAATAGAAATCAAATGAATATGTCATCATTTTTTAATTTTATATTGAATTTTTATAGATAATTTCCATTCTATAATTAATTATAATACATTTAACTTATACTAGTAAACACTTCATAATAATCACCGTTATCTGCTGCAAATTAAAAAAGAAGCTTATTCAGCTTCTTTTTTAAAATCTATGATTGAGATACATCCTTGTTTTTTTTAGCTCTCAGATATAATAAATAAACTATACTGAGTGTCACCCCTATCAGGCTCACCAGTTGGGCAACTCTTATATTTCCCAGCATTAAACTGTCTGTTCTAAGCCCCTCTATAAAAAATCTTCCAAAAGAATATAACCCCACATAAGCCGAAATCACAGCTCCCTTTTCATATTTTCTTCTTAAAATATAAATTAAAATAATGCATACTGCCAGATTCCAGACGGATTCATATAAAAATGTAGGATGGTAATAGACACCATCTATGTGCATACCTTTTTGTATAAAAAGTGGAAACTTGCTTATGAACTCATAGCTTACAGGACCTCCATGAGCTTCACTGTTAAAAAAATTCCCCCACCTGCCTATTGCCTGGGCAAGTATTATAGATGGAGCTGCAAAATCCAGTAATTTTATGAAGTCTAATTTTTTATATCTATTAAATACATAAGCAGCCAAAATACCAAGTATAAGTCCGCCGTGAATTGCAAGTCCTCCCTGCCTTATATTTATCATATCAAACAAATTATCTTTATAGTATTGAAATCGGAAAATAACATAATAAGCTCTGGCACCTATTATTGCAAAGGGAAATGACACTAAAAATACATCTATCAGGATATCAAAATTATACTTTTTATATTTACAATTTGAATCAGCCAGTAAAATAGCCGCCAATATTCCCAAAGCTATTATTATCCCATACCACCTTATTTCAAAACCATTTATAGAAAAAGCTATCGGGTTCATATGTATATTACAACCTTTCCTTAAATTTAAAATTCATACCAAATTCTTTAAGTCAATAGAGCCGTTATTTATAAATTATATACCAATCGAAATTTTTGTAAAGTCCTGTTATTTTGCTAAAAAAAAGAGTTCTGGATTTCTCCAAAACTCTTTGTATTTTAAACTATTTCTGTGAACCCTTTTTTTGAAATTCATCGTAGATATCCCCAAAGATATGGCTATCTTTATCAACAAATAAACATTCATCAGGTTCATCTTTCATGATTACCGGCCCTGAACTGCTGTCAAATACACAGTATCTTGATCCCCCATAATCCAATTTTTCACACCCGCACTGCCAGCATTCATGACTTATTTTCATTATATCATCTCCAAGTTTTTAAGATCTATTATAAATAAAAAAGTCAAAAATGTTAAGAGCTAAATACAAATTTAACCATACTGAGTTATTCTGAATCCTTATTATATATAGGTGCTATTTCATCTTCAAAATTCTGGGATATGACTCCGCATCCACCAACTATACCTATTTCAGTGTCTGATGTAGCATTTTTCTTTATATATGCTACAGCGTTATTTGTAGCTTCCGTTGAATCTTTATCCACTAATACAAGGGGTGCTGAATATTTTCCAGCCACTGCAGAGGCCACCAGTGCATCTGCATACATATTGTCCGGAACCGATGGGCTTGCACTTGCAACATATAACTTACCAGCCTTAAAACTGTCCTTAAATGCATCTAATACCTTCAAATTGGTATCAAACCTGTCTGCCCCACCATCTATCCTCTTAGTTGCTCCAAGGGAATTATAGATAGTGTCATTTATCACATTTTCAGTTCCAACAACTACCGCATTGGACTTATTCGTTTTTATAAAATCCACTACCGGTTTAGTTAAAGATTGATTATTATCTGCCAGCAGCAATATCTCCTCCTTGGAAGCTGCTGCCGGTGCTGCTGAAAGGGCATCGGAAAATCCATTTCCGCTGGCAATCACTACATTGCTGGGATCAACACCTAATTTAACCAATCTGTCGGCTATCTTCACATTGGTTTCATATCTGTTAGCTCCACCCAATTCTGCCAGAGCATAATTGTCTTTGAGTTCATTTCTTATATTCTGTGAAATAGAACCAACTCCGCCAATCACATATATAACCTTAGGTTTTAACATATCAATTTCATCTTTAGCATATGGATCCAATGTATTTTGTGTAGTTAAAATTATAGGTGCATCCAATTTCTTGGCCAGTACTGAAGCACTGGCTGCATCTGCATATTGTTCCCCGGATACCAACACCACATTGTCGCTTCCATTAGGCCAATTTACCTTTGCTACACGGGCAGCAGTCGCGTATCTGTTGACACCGCTCATCCTTACAATTTTGCTGTTTTCTGCCTTAACCGGGCCAATTGACAAAGCTGTGGTCAAAATCAAAGACATAAATGCAACAACTGCAATTGATTTTAAACTCTTTCTGTACATATATAACCTCATCCTCCTAAAAATTATATAATCATTCATATATTTATATAATTCATTTTATAAATATATGTATCCGTTTAAGAGTATGGCAAAATGAAAAACACCAAGCACACAGCCTAGTGTTTTCAGCCCGTAAGTAAATCTGTAAGCCGAGTTCTGTATTAGACAATCATCTATCTAGACCCATTGTTGCCAGTGGGTTCCAGCGATACTACCCGAAAGCAAAGCGGGCCACTTTTCTCATGCTTTCCTATTCGATCTTGCTTCAGATGGGGTTTACACAGCCGCAGGATCACCCCTGCGCTGGTGAGCTCTTACCTCGCCTTTCCAACCTTACTGCAGTCAAAATCAAATATAATCTGTTTCTGCAGCGGTATATTTCTGTTGCACTTTCCTTCAGGTCACCCTGACTGGGAGTTACCCAGCACCCTGCCCTATGAAGCTCGGACTTTCCTCTGCTGTAATTGTAATTTTAAAGCAGCGATTGTCTGGTTTACTTACGTTACTCATCTTATCATAGTTATTGTTATATTACAATAGTAATTCAAATTTTTTATATAGAAAACCACAGATTATTTAGAATCGCCGCCATAATATATTATCCTCCCGCAATTGTCACAATAAACTATATTCTTGTGATTTTTGATCTCATCTATAGTCACGGCAGATACTTTCATCCTGCATCCTGAGCACACCCCGTTCAATATTTTCGCAGCTCCAGTTCCTTTAACAGAACATAACTCATTGAATTTATCCAATAATCTTGGGGGAAGTTTTTTCTCACAATTCAATATATCCTTTTCAGCCTCTTCCATATTCTTTTTAGTTTCAATTATCTTGTCATTCCCAAATTTTTTATTTTCATAAAATTCATCTTTTATATCGATTAATTTTTTTCTGAGGACATCTCTTTCCTTTGACAGATCTTCCTCTTCACACATCATATCCAAACTCTTTTCTTCAAGATCCTTGATTTCGTCTTCCTTTAATTTAATAGATTTTTCCAGAGTATTTATGAATTTCAAATCATATTTCATATTTCCATAAAGTTTACCCTCTTCCTGTTTCAATTCTTTTCTTACATCCTGAAGTTTTTTTTCAAACTGCTCGATGCTTTCCTTAACCATTTTAAGCTTGGAATCTACATTCTTATATTCTGATTTTTTTTCATCGAACTGTTTCTTTTTCTCTTTCATAAAATCATTATTGGGTCTTTCCTTTAAAACTTTTTCCGCTTTTTTTATAATCTCTCTATCCTGCTGAATTTTTAAAAGTAAATCTAACATTTATTTTCTCTTCCCCTTTCTGCTACCTGAACTTTAAAATCACTTAATACAAAAAAGTAGAAATGAATTTAAATTCATTTCTACTTACATTTATATGGATCTCTGTTAACTTTTGATAAAATCACATTATTTTCAAATCCAAGGGATTTTATTTTATTTTGCAAAAACACAGCTACCTTTTTCATAGCTGGCCATTCAGTCCCAAAATGACCTGCATCAATTACCGCTATACCCTGTTCTTCAAAATCACTGACATAATGATAAGTGGTGTCTCCTGTAATTATGCAATCGACTCCCTGCAATCTTACTTCATTAAAATAACTCTGTCCGCTTCCATTTATCACTGCAATCTTTTCTATAAGCTTAAACTCATTTCCCACATACCTAACTGAAGGTATTTCCAGACACCTTTTTACCTTATTGCAGAGCTCGCTTAAAATAATAGGTTCTCTAAGACGGCTTATCCTTCCTATTCCATCCCTATATTCTAATCTGCCATCAACTTTCACAGGTTCAATAACGTCACTGGAATCAAACCCAAGCATCTCCATAATTATATCATTTATTCCTCCCTGTGCAGAATCAAGATTGGTATGACAGGAATAAACATTTATATGATTTTCTATCAGCATCATTATCTTTTTGCCAAGCAAGCTGCCCACAGTTATACTGTCCGGCCTTTTAAACAAAAGTGGATGATGGGTAAATATAAGATTACATTTATTTTGCTGTGCCTCTTCTATAACCTTCAAAGTGCAGTCCAATGACACCAATATGGAAGTGACCTCACATTCCATATCTCCTACCATAAGTCCTACGTTGTCATAACTTTCCTTAAGTCTAGGAGGTGCATACTTTTCAATTATATTCTGTATATCATTTATTTTCAACTGCATCATATCAGCTCCCGCAATTTCCTTATTTTAGCCTGTAGCTCTATTTTCCTTCTATTGGCCAGTTCGGTATGGCCCTTTATATTCAAAATTATTTTCCTGTAATTTTCTATCTTGCTTTCTATAAATTTTGAGAGATACCTATGCTTTTTTTCTATTAAAATTTTTCCAACTTCATAAAATATACTGTCAACTTTCTCTATATCAGAAGCATATTCTATTTTAATTATCTCATAAAATCTATTTTCGTCAATACATAATTCTTCATCTAATATTTTAAAACCTTTTTTATAGATATACTCCCGCAGTACCTCTGAATTCTGCATGGGCTGAAGTACAAAAGAATCTGACTTTCTAAATACATCAATATGGCTTTCTATTATATCCGCTATAAGATTTCCTCCCATCCCTGCGATCACTATTTCCTCTGCTTCTCCAGGAGCTATGGTGGAAAGACCTTCTCCAAGTCTGCAATCTATCCTGCCGCTTAAATTCTCAGATTTTACATTGAGCATAGCCTTCTTTATGGGACCTATATTTATATCTGATGCTATAACCCTGCTGCAAATATGATTTTTTATCAGATAAATAGGCACATATCCATGATCCGTACCTATATCCGCTGCACAGCGGCATTTATCCACCATACACGCAACAGTTTTTAGCCTTGAACTGATTTCCATATACTTCTCCTATCTAAACGTGCAGAGTATTCTAATCTGCATGATAAAATAAAACAGTGCCACTATAAAAGATATATATATGTATTTATAAGAATACCTTTTATCATATTTGGAGTAAATATATCCTGCATAATACATACAAAAAAGTACTCCCATGTTTAAGATTCCATAAGACATCTGTTTGAATGCAAATTGTTTGCCTGTCCCAAACTTTACAGCCATAAATCTCGTGTCAAAACTAACGGGCATTCTATCTGGTAATTTTCCATACAAGTATAAGATTATCGGTATCAACGCAAGTAAAACAACAACTATAGAAGTAATTATAAATGGAATGAAAAATTTAGGTTCCTTGTTTATGGAAATACTCTTACTCAGTCTATTTTCCCATTTAAAACAATTTATCCTTCTTTTTTCTAATTCTTCTGTAAATTTTTTAAAATTCTCCGGAGATAATCCATAATTTGCAGTATCTGTTTTTAAATACACTACATTTTTAGTCGAAGTGACAAACATATAGGTGTTACCTATCTTATCAATAAAAGATCTACCTATTGCAAATTTATTTTTACCGTATCCTGATAATTTAACTCCCCTTATATGTCCCTGTGAGCTCTGGTACATCTGAATAGTTTTAAATGGAATTTCTTCATTTTTAAGACCAAGCGCACTGGTTATATACAAATTATCTTCATCCATCGAATATTTAAGAGTACCACAAATAACAATATAATAAAGCTGATATAAATTTAAAAAGAGCAATGTAAATTTTAATAAATTATATATCTCATAGGAATTCACAAAATTTATTAAAAATATAAGTACGGCATCATACAAAATCATCAAACCTATAATAAAATACACACCTACTCCTTTTGCAGCTCTATAGGTAATTTTCACTTCACTATCACCTTCTTTGTTAATAATTATATCATAAAATAATTAAAGCACCTTTAATTGGTGCTTTAATCTAAATAATCTTTTAACTTTTTGCTTCTACTCGGGTGCCTCAGTTTTCTAAGAGCCTTGGCTTCTATCTGTCTTATTCTCTCTCTGGTCACATTAAATTCCTTCCCGACTTCTTCCAAAGTTCTTGCCCTTCCGTCATCCAGCCCGAATCTCAGCCTCAGCACTTTTTCCTCCCTGGGAGTCAAGGTGTCAAGAACATTTATGAGTTGTTCCTTGAGCATTGTAAAAGCTGCCGCTTCCGCCGGTGCAGGTGCTTCGTCGTCCGGTATGAAATCTCCAAGATGGCTGTCTTCCTCTTCTCCAATAGGGGTTTCAAGGGATACAGGTTCCTGGGCTATCTTCATAATTTCCCTAACTTTATCCACGGGCATTTCCATTATCTTGGCTACCTCTTCAGGATGTGGATCCCTGCCTAATTCCTGAAGCAGCTGCCTGGAAACTCTGATAAGTTTATTTATTGTCTCCACCATATGGACAGGTATTCTTATAGTCCTTGCCTGATCTGCAATTGCTCTTGTAATTGCCTGCCTTATCCACCAGGTAGCATAGGTGCTGAATTTGTACCCCTTTCTGTAGTCAAACTTTTCAACTGCTTTTATAAGCCCTAAATTTCCTTCCTGGATTAAATCCAGAAACAACATTCCCCTGCCTACATACCTCTTCGCTATACTGACTACCAATCTCAAATTAGCTTCCGCAAGTTTCTTTTTAGCTTCTTGATCTCCCGCCTCTATTCTCTTGGCAAGGGATATTTCTTCTTCCGGCAAGAGCAATGAAACTTTTCCTATTTCTTTTAAATACATTCTAACTGGATCATCTATGGCCACACCTTCCGGAACCGACAAATCCAAATTCTTTTCATCTTTATTAGTCCCATTTAAATCTCCAGTTACTTCTACACCCATGGATTCGAGTGTTTCATATATTTTCTCTATCTGTTCAGGGCTTAAATCCACCTCTTCCAATTCATCCATTATCTCTTTATAAGTTAAAGTGCCTTTTTTCTTCCCTTTTTCTATAAGCTTTTTGACTAGCTGTATTTTTGAATTTCTACTCTTCATTTTCTTGCCTCCTTTAACCATTACTGCAACTCACCAATCCTTTTCTGTATTTCAATTAACTTTTGTGCCAATTTCAAAGATTCATTCAATCTTCCCTCAGATTCGAACTTTTTTATTTCACCAATAATATAATTTTTGGATTCCTCTAATCTATGTTTTTTAATCTTATTTACAAAATCATCTATTAAACCTCTATAATCATAATTATCATATAATATCCTGGTATCCATAATCTCTACCCACTCTTTAGATGTATTCACATCATCGCACTTTACCTCTATCAATTTTTTTCGTTTTTCTACATCATAGTTCATATTCTTCACTATATATCCATATATTTTCCTGTGACTTTCCAGTATAATATCCTCAGCACCTATTTTATCCAGTGAATATTTAAAAGCCTCCTCATTTTCAAGAATTAACTTTAAGAGAGCCCTTTCCGCCTTTAAATATGCTGGTTCTAAATATAATTTTTGTCCAAAACCCATATCTATATTCATATTTTCATGTTTTTTTACATTTTTTTGGATATTCCTCTTATTTAACATATCATAAAGTACCTGATCTCTTATGCCTGTTTCTTCCGATAATTTCTTCAAATACACTTCTCTTTCTATAGGATCCACTTTTGCCAGTACTTCAAGTACTTTCTCTGCATATTTAACAGTACCTTCCGTACTGTTAAAATTCACGCTTTCCCTTATATTTTGGATTTTATACTCTATAAGGGGAACAGCTTTATCTACAAGTTTCAAAAATCCCTCTCTGCCGTTGTCCCTGACAAATTCATCTGGATCCTTGCCGTCCGGTATCTGCAGTACCTCAACTTCCATGCCAACTTTCTTTAGTATATCCATACCACGTACCGTTGCCATCTGACCAGCCGTATCTGCATCATAAGATATTATAACTTTATCTGCATATCTTGCCATAAGTCTAGCCTGATTTACAGTAAGGGCTGTTCCCAGCGAAGCCACCACATTGGTTATGCCGCATTGATGAAGAGATATACAGTCCATATAACCCTCTACAATTATAAGCACTCTTGAAAAATTCCCCTTCAGTGCAAAATTTAGTCCGTAAAGGTTAGTGCCTTTCTTAAATAGAGAAGTCTCCGGTGAATTTAAATACTTAGGTTTTGAATTATCAAGTACCCTTCCTCCAAATCCTATTACCTTCCCCCTGCTATTAAATACAGGAAAAATTATCCTATTTCTAAATCTATCGTAATAATTTCCCTTCTGGCTTTTGATTATGAGTCCTGCAGAAACCATATCCAGTTCCGTAAATCCCTCATTTTTTAAAAAGTTAAGCATATGATTCCAGCTGTCAACAGAATATCCCAATCCAAATCTCCTTATGGTATTTTCAGTTATACCCCTGTTCGACAAATAATTCCTAGCGCTTTCACTTTTCTTTAAACAGTTAAAAAAATACCTTGCAGCCGACGTATTTAATTTGTAAAGTTTCTGAAAAGTATTCTTTCTATGGCTGCTGCCCTTATCAAAATCTATATCTATGTTTACTCTATCTGCCAATAACTTCACTGCTTCTGGAAAGCTTAAATTTTTATACTTCATTATAAATGTAAATACATTTCCCGCTTCTCCGCATCCAAAGCATTTGTATATCTGTTTGTCTCTTGATACACTAAAAGATGGAGTTTTTTCATGATGAAAGGGACATAATCCCATATAATTTCTCCCCGATTTTTTAAGCTTCACACTTTCAGATATTACATCCACTATGTCATTTTCTTCTTTTACTTTTTGAATGACATCTTCCGATATCACTAAATAATCCCACCTATCTTAAAAATTAATAAACCCAAATTATTGCGTCCAAGGATAAATATATTCGACATAAATTACTATATTCCTTCTTTAATGCTAAAAATTTTTATTCCCAAGTAAGAATATATTATATATATTCTTTACAGAAATTAAATATCCTTCAATTTCAGTTACTACCCAATTGTATTTTACCCATATAATAGCAGAAATTATTCCTTAACATATAACAAACTTAGGTACATATATGTTGTGAAACATTATAAGACAATAATCATCGCTCATTCCGGATATATAGTCCGCCACTCCCCTGTAAATACCCTCTTCCTTTACAATGTTAAAATAAAATTCAGGCATTTTGTCCGGATGTTTGAAAAAATAGTTAAATACCTGTTCAAGTACAAATTTAGCTTTATCTCTCTCGGCCTTCAATATATCTCCTTTATATATTTTTTTAAACATAAAATTTCTGAGTACACAGAGTGCATCAAATACTTCATTGCTGAGAGCAACTTGTTTTATTCCATTTTTAATATTTTCCATAGTAGTATAAATGCAGTCTTTAACCAGAGTATCTATTCTATTGCTGTTGGTTCTCCCCAATACTTTTATGGCAATACCAGGTATGTCGCTTTCATTCAACAGCCCAGCCCTTATGGAATCATCTATGTCATGATTCACATAAGCTATCTTGTCACTGTATCTGACTACCTGTCCCTCCAGGGTAAAGGCCTTTGACTTATCTGTAAAACCGCTGTGATGTAATATCCCATCCAGTACTTCCCTTGTTAAATTAAGCCCCTTGCCCTGTTTTTCTATTCTAGTAAGTACCCTCACACTGTTTTCATTGTGCTTAAAGCCCTGCGGCAGAAGTTTATCGAGCAGTTCTTCACCACTGTGGGCAAAAGCCACATGTCCAATATCATGTCCCATGGCTATAGCTTCTATCAAATCCTCATTCAATCCTATTCCCTTGCCTATGGTCTTTCCTATCTGATTCACTTCCAATGTATGAGTAAGCCTAGTTCTATAATGATCTCCCGGCATCTTTATATATACCTGAGTTTTATGCTTTAATCTTCTAAAAGATTTGCTGTGTATTATTCTGTCTCTATCTATCATATAATCGGTTCTTATATCATCCTTTTTTTCCTTTACATTCCTTCCCATTGTTTCAACAGAAAAGGCAGCTTGAGGTATCAGTATCAATTTTTCTTTGTACTCTATCTTTTCCCTTATCTTCACAGCAATCACCTCATAAATTTATTCTACTTTACAGCTGAAAACTCCTTTTTTTAATGAAAATGTATAATATAAAGAAACTTTTAATATTATTATAGAGAAAGAAATTTTAAGGAGTTTTATATGGATTTATTATCTGAGGAAAACGTAAAAAAATACATTTTGCCTCATTATGATATGGCAGATGCAGATATAATCAGAATTAAATTTAAAAATACAGATAAACAAAGAGCCGTATATAAGGTAAATTATTCAAACAAAAATTACTGTTTAAAAAAGGTATACTTCGACGAAAGCAATTTGCTTTTCGTATATTCAGCAATAGAATGGCTTTCTCGAAATGGGATCAGAGTTCCCAGAATACTGCCTACAATCCGAAAAAATCGTTTCGTAAAATACAAAGGAATGCTCTTCATAATGACTCCCTGGATAATAGGAGTCAAATGCAGCTATGACGATAGTCTGCATTTACTATATGCAATTTCCAATTTATCCAAGATGCATCTCGTAAGCAAAAATTTTTTTCCAATAGACGGAAGTAAACTTAGGGTAAATTTTGAAAATATATATATATCTTTTCAAAAACACTTAAATCAACTTTTAAATTGCTCAAATTTAGCTTTTAAATACAAGGACAAATTTTCTACATTATTTTTACGATACTTTGAAATAAATTTCATGCTGGCCAAAATATCAGCCAGAATATCTTCAAACATAAATTATAAAAATCTAAGTGTCAGCCTATGTCATTTAGATTACGTAAACAAAAACATAATATTTGATGAAGAAAATAATATCTGGGTAATTGATTTCGACAAATGCAGTATAGATTACTGTGCCCATGATATATCCTATTTTTTCAGAAGGTTCCTAAAAAGGAACTCCACCAATTGGAGGCTTGATACCACCATATCCTGTCTGGAACTCTATGAAAAAACTTTCCCGCTGACCTTAGATGACTACAAATATATTATTTCCTATCTATCGTTTCCTCAAAAATTTTGGAAAATATCGAGGGATTATTATAATAATATATTGAAGTGCAATCATAATTCTTTTATCTATTTATTAAAAAAATATTCCAGCAGCTGTCAAAATCAACTTAAATTCACAATAGAATTTGGAAAATATATAGAAAAAAAATTTGATACTACTTTTCAATGACTTTAAACTTCCGCACATAAAACCGACCTTTTCCTAAAAAGCAAAAGGTCGGTTAATTATCTTTTAATATCATCCACTTTTAAAAACTACCTATTTTCAACCATTCATCTACCTTGGATCCTTTATCTGAGCCTGGGCTGCAGCTAACCTTGCCACAGGTATTTTAACAGGAAGACAAGAAATATAATCAAATCCAATATCGTGAAAAAATTCTATCGATGAAGGATCTCTTCCCTGTTCGCCGCATATTCCAAGTCCTATATCAGCTTTCGTTTCCCTGCCTAATTTTACAGCCATATCTATGAGTTTACCCACTCCAGCTCGATCTATCTTCTGAAATGGATCAAACTCATATATCTTCTTATCACAATATGAACTCAAGGATTTGCTTAGATCATCTCTTGAAAATCCAAAAGTCATCTGAGTCAAATCATCTGTCCCAAAAGAAAAAAATTCAGCTTCTGCCGCTATTTTGTCGGCAGTAAGCGCAGCTCTTGGAACCTCTATCATCGTACCTACTTTATATCCCAATTCAATACCACTGGCTTTTATCACTTCATCCGCCGTTTTTACAACTATATTTTTCACATATTTTAACTCTCTTACCCCTCCTACAAGAGGTACCATTATCTCTGGAACTATATTATATCCCTTTTCCCTTTTAACGTCAATAGCAGCTTCCATAATAGCTTTGGTCTGAATTTCCGCTATTTCAGGATAAGAAATGGCAAGTCTGCAGCCTCTTTGTCCCATCATGGGATTGAATTCATGAAAAGATCTTACAGTATTTTTTAACTTCTGAAAATTCACACCCATTTTATCAGACAAATTCTTTATGGAACTTTCATCTGCAGGTAAAAATTCATATAGTGATGAATCCAGAAGCCTAATCGTTACGGATCTTTCTCCTGCAGCTTCATATATTTTGATGAAATCCTCTTTTTGTTTAGGCAAAAGTTTATACAATGCCCTTCTCTTCTGCTCCTCTGTACTGAAAACTATCATTTCTCTAATGTAAGATATCCTGTCTTCATTGAAGAACATACGCTCCGTCCTGCAAAGCCCTATTCCTTCGGCTCCAAATTCAACTGCCTTTTTGACATCCCCCGGAGTATCCGCATTGGCTCTAACTGCCATTTTCTTTATATCATCCGTCCAACCCATGAATATACTAAAATAACCTGACACTTCAGGTAACACTGTCTGCATGAATTTTCCATATACATTCCCGGTGCTGCCGTCCAGCGATATATAGTCACCTTTCCTGTAGAGCCTGTCCTTAACTTTAAAATTTCCTGCCTTTTCATCTATTATCAAATTGTTACAGCTGGTTACACAGCAAATTCCCATTGCCCTAGCCGTTACAGCTGCACGAGAAGTCATTCCGCCTTTTGTAGTAAGTATACCTTCTGAAGCTGATATTCCCTCTATATCTTCAGGTAAGGTTTCAGTTTTCACAAGTATTACCTTTTCACCGTGATCATGGTGTTTTTTTGCATCTTCTGATGTAAAATATATTCTTCCGCAGGCAGCTCCCTGTGATGCAGGAAGCCCCTTTGCTATCGCATCCGCTCTTTTTATCTCATCCCTATCAAAATTTAGATGCAGAAGGGTATCCAGCTGTCTGGGTTCAACTTTGAGTACAGCCTCTTCCTTTCCGATTAAATTTTCTTCCACCATATCCACTGCTATTCTAAGTGCAGCCTGTGCAGTTCTCCTCCCGCTCCTAGTCTGGAGAAAATACAGTTTTCCCCGTTCTATGGTAAATTCCACATCCTGCATATCCCTGTAGTGATTTTCCAATTTATGTGCAATATTCATGAATTGGGAATAACATTCCGGAAGATCTTCTTTCAAATTTATTATGGGCTGTGGTGTTCCAATTCCTGCAACTACATCTTCTCCCTGGGCATTTATAAGATATTCACCAAATACGGATTTTTCTCCGGTAGCAGGATTTCTTGTAAATGCCACACCTGTGCCCGAAGTTTCTCCCATATTTCCAAATACCATGGATTGTACATTTACAGCCGTACCCCATTTATCTGAAATTTCATTTGATTTTCTGTATATTACAGCCCGCGGGTTATACCAGGACATAAATACAGCGGCAATGGCCTGCAATAGCTGCTTTTCAGGATTTTGAGGGAAATTACTTCCTGTCTCATCATTGTAAATTTTTTTAAATTTCACAATTATTTCCTTTAAATTGGATACTGTAAGTTCTGCATTCTCTGCATTATCCAGTACATCTTCAAATTTTTTCTTTTCAATTCCCATAACTACAGTTGAAAACATCTGAATGAATCTCCCATAGGAATCATAGGCAAATCTCTCATTTCCCGCAAGCCTGCCCAATCCTTTCACCGTTTTGTCATTTAAGCCTAAATTAAGTATAGTATCCATCATTCCAGGCATGGAAATTTTTGCCCCTGATCTGACAGATACTAAAAGAGGATTTTCTTTATTTCCAAATTCTCTACCCGTTTTCTTTTCAATTTTTCCAAGTGCACTATAAATCTCCTCTATAATGTCTTCGGATATAGTTTTGTTCTCTCCATAATACTTGATACAGGCCTCTGTAGTTATGGTAAATCCTTCTGGAACAGGTATACCAATGTTTATCATTTCTGCTAAATTTGCGCCTTTTCCACCCAGTAAATCCCTCATACTAGCATTTCCCTCATTGAAAAGATAAACATATTTTTTATCTTTCATTCATAACACCCCTCCTTTACATATAAAATTTAACATGCCATCTTCCTGTTCCAATATTTAATTTTTTACCAGATTATTTATTTTCCCCTATCTTTACAAAAAGTCTTGTTATATTTGTTTTTGAAACTTTGCCTACGATTTTAAGTACCTCATTATTTAAACTATCCCGAATTTTTTCAACTACCGGCAGACTGTCTACCTCATGCTCCATTATCTTCTTGGCTGCAAGATAGGCCACATCATTTTTTTCAACAAATATTATATTGGGCATCCTGGTCATTATTATTCCCACAGGTATTTTATGCATATCAGTGCTCCCAATAGCTATCTTCAAAAAGTCCTTTCTGGAAACAGCACCTACCAGAATTCCTTTATCTCCTATAAACAAAGTGCCCACATCATTTAAAAACAGATATACTATGGCATCATAGACAGTAGTGTTTTCGTCTACTATTACCGGTTTTGACATTATGTCTTTTACTTTTATATCCATTATATAGTCATATATAAGACTATAGGAAGGTTTCTTGGAATATATATATCCTACCTTAGGCTTTGCCTCCAATATACCCGTCATAGTAAGTATGGCCAGATCCGGCCTAAGTGCCGCCCTTGTGACACTCAAGCGGGATGCCAGCTTTTCACTTGTTATGGGCGCATTATCTTTTACCAACTTTATTATTTTCTCTTGTCTTGGTGATAATTTAATGGTACTCACCCTCTCCCTTTGTAGTAAGTCAATAATTTTTGTAATATTTACTAAGAGGAATTTTTAACAACAGCACTTAAAATTACAAGTTATAAAGTTATTATATCACATTATTATAAAATATTAATTTTTGTCCTTGTCTTCATCGGAATCTTCATTATCCATATCATCAAACTTCACGGTATATTTATACGTGTTTTTACCATCCTGCTTACTGTCTTTGTCCTTAAATTTATCCTTAAAAGAAGATGCAGCATCAAATACCTTGTCTTTCATATCATTTACAGTATTTTTCACTCCGCCCTTTATTATCTTGTTTACCACTTCTACGGTCCCATCATCTTTTGTTATCTCTATGGTTACCTGTGTAATTACCGCAGTCAATATCCCAATAGCTATAAGCGGCGGCCATACAAGAGCTGTTAAAGTTGCTGCAATGCCTGCATTCACTGGGATATCGACTACCACCTTGTCATCTTTTTTTATCTTTATTCTGTTTATGTTTCCTTTTTTTACCAAGTTCTTAAGCCATTCTAGAAACTCATCCTTGGTGGTGTACAGACTATCCTTAGCAGATTTCTTATTTTGCTCTATATATATAAGAGCATCAACTACATTACCTTCAGAGACCTCCAATGCTTTTTTTGCCTCAGTGTAATCAACTCCTGTTCTCTCTCTTATAATATCGATTTTTTCCAATGTTATTTCACTCATGTTTTTCTCTCCTTTTAGATTTTATTTTTCTCAAAATTTTCAAGATACCTTAAAGTTTCAAGACTTTTAGGCTTTTTGAAATAATTCTGGGAAATAACAAGGTTCAAAAGTTTATACAGCTCTCTTTTTACTCTATCAGACAATACAACCTTATATGCACTTTCAAGAGAAGCTTTTGATAAATATTTAAGTGTGCTTCCAGCAGCATAATCTATGTTCATACCATTGGTTCTTCTACATTCATCACACACTCCCCCTAAATATTGAAAGCTAAAGTAATTAAATGAAGTAATTTTTTTTCCGCACATACAGCAGTAATCAAAATTAAGTCCATATCCTGTGGCCTGTAAAATTTTCAGTTCGAAAGATCTGGCCAGGGTTTCAATATCCACTGCATGGCTTCTTATAAGATAAAATGCAGAAACTAGATGTTTGAACATAATTTCATTTTTTTCTCCATCATTCATTGCTATATCCATAAGTTCACAAAAATAAGAAGCATAGGTCAAATCCCTTAAGTCGTCCAACAAATCTTGAAAAGAATCTATCAGCATACTTTCATCTATTACATACATACTTTTTCCTTTATATAAAACATAGTCTCCATAGCAAAACTGAAGCGTGGTCGAAAACAGTGGGCTTCTGCTTTTTTTTGCCCCCCTAGCTACAGTAGATACCTTACCTAATTTTTCAGTAAAAAGCCAGACCAATTTGTCAGATTCTCTTACATCCTGAGTTTTTATTATTACAGCTCTAGTTTTAAATACAGCCAGATAATCATCTCCCCCGCTTATATTTATATTATATCCTTTTTTTAAGGAGAAAAAAACTTTTCTTTCTGGCAAAAACTACATCTTATAGCCCAATTCTTTCAGCAGCCTATCATTGTCTCTCCACTCTTTTCTGACTTTTACCCAAACTCTAAGGTAAACTTTGGAATCCAGAAATTTTTCAATATCCATTCTTGCATAAGAAGATATTCTCTTTAGCATTGACCCATTTTTGCCTATTATTATTCCCTTATGTGATTCCCTCTCACAAATTATATTTGCCTCTATGTTGCATATTCCCCCAGAATTTTTCCTCATGAAAATTATTTCAACGGCTATGCCATGGGGAACTTCATTAGAAAGCAGCCTGAGAGCTTTTTCCCTTATGATCTCAGAAACTATAAATCTCTCCTGTTTGTCGGTAATGGCATCTTCCGGGTAATATTTAGGACCTTCTGGCATATATTTTACCATGAGATTCACAAGTTCATCTACATTTTTTCCCTTCAATGCGGATATAGGTATAAATTCCCTAAAATTAAACAATTCAGAATAATTTTTCAAAGTTACTGCTACTTTTGAAGCTGGATTTTCATCTATTTTGTTCAATACAAAAAACACAGGCGACTTGACTGCACTTATATTCTCCAATATATGTATGTCTCCTTCATGTATCACATCCTTAGGTGTAGTCAAAAAAAGTATTAAGTCCACATCGTTCATGGAGCCTTCAGCAGATTTGACCATATAGTCCCCCAACCTATCTTTTGGTTTATGTATGCCCGGGGTATCTACAAAAATCAGTTGAAAGTTATCTTTAGTCAAAATAGCATTTATATTATTTCTGGTAGTCTGTGGTTTACGGGATACAATCGACAATTTTTCTCCTATAATGCCGTTTACAAGTGTAGATTTTCCTACATTGGGTCTCCCTATTATCGTAATAAATCCTGATTTAAACATAGCTTTTCTCCTTACCCAAATATTATAAATAAAAATACTGTTATTAAAATACCAAATACAGCTCCAAAAACCACTTCTCTGACAGAATGTGCCTCTGAATCCACTCTGCTCTGGGCAACTATAAAGGCCATGAGGTAGCTCAACACAACTACCGCAAGCTGTCCGGTTATCAAAGCTATGGTAGTAGCTATGGAAAAGGCTATAGCACTGTGTCCGCTTGGCATTCCTCCTTTAAGAGGAGTACCTTCTCCAAAAATAGCTTTTACAACTATGGTTGCTATAAATACAATAGCAAGTATTATAAATATTGTATAGGGATTTGTATTCTTAACCTTTTTCATAACCACAAAATTTATATATTTTAATTTATCCCAAAATACTATATATCCTACTGCCACAGCATTTATGGCTGAAATGAGCACTGCTCCTGCTGCTACATTTTTTGCAATTTTAACTAGAGGATGGTAATAATTAGTAGTAGCATCAATGGCAAATTCCACTGCCGTGTTAAAAAGTTCCGCCATAATGACCATGCTTATGGTTATTATAATAGCCAAAATTTCTAATTTGCTCAAATCATAGAAAAAACACATTGTAAGTACTAAAACAGCCGCTACCATATGTATTTTCATATTTCTCTGTGTTCTAACTGAATATATTATTCCCTCAATCGCATAATTGAAGCTATCCAATAATTTTTTAACTTTCATTATATAACCAACCACCATATTTAAAATTATCCCTTAAAGTTCAAATTTCTGCAATATTTTTTCTTCCCTTTTTCTCATAATTTTCTTGTTCTCTTCTTTTATATGATCATATCCCAAAAGGTGAAGCAGGGAATGCACTGTCAAATAACACACTTCCCTCAAAAATGAGTGGCCAAATTCTCTGCTCTGCTGCTCCGCCCTTTCAAGAGAAATTGCTATATCCCCCAGCACTAAATTTTTCCCATCCATATCACTGGGCTGAAAATCATAATCTATGTATACATCCTTAAACACCTGGCCTTTAGGATATTCCAACATCGGGAAAGACAATACATCTGTGATCTTATCTATATTTCTATTTTCCCTATTTATATTTTTTATATAATTGTTATCTACAAAAATCACACTCACTTCACAGGGTATATTTACATTTTCATCCTTTAAAGCATGTTTTATAACTTCTTTGACATTTTTCCTCAAATTTTCCGTAACATCTATTTTATCCTGTCTATTATCTAAAAAAATCACTTTTTATCCTCCTGTTTCAATTTATTCATGACTTTATCAGAAAATTTATCTGATGGATATTCTATTCTATGATGATATATGCCAACCAATACTCTGAAGAACTCATTTTTTATTTTACTTATATCCTTCAGGGTCAAATCGCAATTATCAAGCTGGCCCGTATCCAACCTATCTTTTATTATATTGTTTACCATACTCTGAATTTTACCCTTGTCAGGGTCCCCAATAGACCTCACAGCAGCTTCTACGCCATCAGCCAGCATTATTATACCTGCTTCTTTGGTCTCCGGTATCGGACCCGGATACCTAAACTCGTCTTCATTTACATCATCAGGATCCTTACTTGAATTTTTCATAATCAAATAAAAATACTTTACAAGAGAGGTGCCGTGATGCTGCTCTATGATGTCCTTTATTATCTTGGGCAGTTTATATTCTTCCGCCATTTCCACCCCGTCCTTTACATGGGACATTATTATCAAAGTACTCAAATTAGGAGTCAATTTATTGTGGGGATTATCTTTTCCAAGTTGATTTTCTTTGAAAAAATATGGTCTTTTTAATTTTCCTATATCATGATAATAAGCTGCGACTCTGGCTAGAAGGGGATTGCCTCCAATTTTTTCGGCCGCCACTTCTGCCAAATTGCCAACCAATATACTGTGATGATAAGTACCGGGGGCTTCAATTAAAAGTTTCTTCAATAAAGTATTATTTGGATTTGAAAGTTCCAAAAGTTTTATAGTGGTAACTATATTAAACACCCCTTCAAATAGAGGAAGAAATCCTATAACCAGTATTCCAGAAATTATGCTCGCAACTCCTGCAAAAATTCCTCTTTTAGTGACATCCACCAAATTATTGCTGAGCAAAAAACCCATTGAAAAAGTAATTATTCCATTTATAACAAGCATATACATGGATGCAAACAATATGTCATTTCTCTGCTGCATCTTTTTTAGTATAATGGCTCCAACCACTGCATTCACAAGGGCCAGTATGGTTATATCGGGGCTAAATTCCACTGCTGCACTTATAAAGACACAGTTCAGCACATTCACAACCATTGATACCTTGTTATTTAAAAGCAGCGTCATTATCATGGGTACAAATGCCAAAGGTATCAAAAACGGCGAGGCAAGATCAATAGTCCTGGATAAAAGCACACTTAGGCAGCTAAGTGCATTTATCATTACAAGCATTTTTGGATCTTCATAAATTTTTCTATTGTATTTATACAAATAAACCCATTGAACAGCCAGTATCAAAAGTACCAATAAAGCCAGCGGAAAATAGATATGCCACTGAAAATAGGGACTGTTATTCAAAAGTCCGAAATTCTCGAGCATTTTTATCTGATATTTAGTTACAGGTTCCCCTTCCTTCACTATAATCTGATCTTTTTTTACCATGACAGGCATAACTTTTTTCTCTGCTTCTTTCCTCAATTCCTCAGTTTTGTCATTATCATAAAAAAAATTAGGCGAAATCAGGGAAAATCCTATATCAGTGGCAAGCTGTCTCAAATTCTTATTGAAATTTGAAGTGCTCACTTTAAGCAGTATACTCTG
This sequence comes from uncultured Clostridium sp., assembly GCA_903789665.1. Lineage (GTDB taxonomy): Bacteria > Bacillota > Clostridia > Clostridiales > Clostridiaceae > Clostridium_B > Clostridium_B lapidicellarium. The sequence goes on along the minus strand of CAIFEX010000012.1, from coordinate 16,405 downwards.
CTGGGCTTTTTTAATATCCTCCTGATTGTTTTTCTGGGTATTGTCGCTTATATTGTTACTGTCATACATATCTGCTATACTTTTTTGCAAAAAGTCCTGAAGCTGTTTTATTTCATCTTTATTAAGCTCCATAATATACAGAAAATCGTCATCATTTAAACTTATGTTGCTTTCACTTTTTAATTTTTGTAATTTGCTCTTTTGATCTAACTGGGAATTATCCAGTTGCGTCACCTTTGAAAAAAAATCATTTAATTTATTTAAACTTTCTGTTTTGACCTCAGGCTTTTTATTGTACTGGATTGGAACGGCATTTATTGCCTGCTGTATCTTTGCTTCTGTAGACAATTCATCCTTGGCGTCCCTAGGAGCTTTTATATCAGCTTTTGCAATATCTCCCTCGGACAGATTATATTTTTTCGTTGTAAATCCGGATGCCAGCAAAGAATAGATGAATACAAAACTTGCTATAAAAGCAATTATCCTCTCAGTTCTTTTTTCTAAAAAAAACTTTCTCAATGACAATTTTTTCAATTAAAATCACCCTTTGTTTTTTACTGCTCTATAAATTCACTTTGGTTCTGCATCAGAAACAGCTATATTTTCCTCCGCTGTAACCTGGACTTTCACTTTGTAGGATTCACCTGGTTCATAGGTGATATTTTTATTTACAATTTTTACGGATTTATCTAAATTGGAACATATATTTTTATAAAGTTTTTCTCCTGTATCCTTTACTATCTTCTGGGCATCCCCTTTTATCATTTTCCTTTTGACCTCAAAATAAGTCTCTCTGCCAAAAATAAATTTGCTTTCCTCTATTCTATCATATTTATTAAATTTATCATTATCTTTTTTTAGATATATCTTTTTGCCTCCCAGGTTAATATAATAATTATCCATCTTCCTCCCCGTCCTTACATCTTTTACACCGTTTATTTTCACAAGGGCACTGCTTTCATACAGGGTGCTGCATATGACATATCCTGCAGCGTGCACGCTGTAACTGGAACCTTCAATTCCCTGCTCCCCCTTAACAAGAAGCTGCCCTTTTTTCACCTCGTCGCCGGCTTTCACAACGGGAGTACCTAAAGTGGTATATACTCTCAGTACTTTTCCGTCTTTCTTCGCTACAAGGTTACAGGGCGTATTATCCTCACTTATATCAGGAGGAGATTTTTTCTCAACTACGTTTATATTCAATTCAGAGCCCTGAAGCCTGACCTTCACCCACATTATATCATCATTGTCTCTCATGAGATCCTTCTCTACACTATATACATCTATCTTACTCTTATTTGTACCCGGTTTTATCCCATAGGATTTAAGCTGCTGTCTTATTCTATAGGGTGCAATTTCTCCCGAAGAATCTATTTCTATTTTCCATACAAATGTGGATAGACAGTATATCACTGCAACAAATAAAATTATTCCCGACACTAAGGTTATCTTTTTCTTGAGCTTAATCACAAAAAAGGCAATGCCCCTTCTTCCGATTATTTTTATTCTGGCATCAGTTTTTTTAGCTATATATTCTACTTTATCATAATCCTTAAGATTTATCTTCATGGTCATAGTAGTAATGCTTTTTTTCCTTATATTTTTCATATAGATGCCATTTTCCCACATAAGGTTAATAAACTTTTCAGGTATAAGAGATTGTATCTCAATTAAAATTATTCCATTTCTATAATTTTTAAAAGAAAATCTATCAGTTTCCCTCATAAACTATGGATTTAAATTTTCCTCCTATGGTTATAGTGCTCCCACCTATAAAAAGCACTTCAAATTTACTTCCATATATGGATATCAACCCTATACCTGAATTAATTTTTATCTGGCTGTCTTCAAACAATATAATGCCCTTATGATTTTCTATTATTATCTCATCATTTCCTATAATTTTAATCTGAGGCATATTTAAAATTATATCCTTTGGCAAATCAAGTTTATCTGCAATGTTCTGCTTTGTATCATACATTTTATTTTTCACAATACCACCTCTAAGAATTTATATCCCAACTGTATTACCTTTATTAATTTATGAGATACATGGGTGATAAATTACTTAAAGCTGTGAACTATTTAATTTTTCATATTATAAAAAAGGTTGAGATAAAATCCCAACCTTTCTATTCTATTTATTTAGATACTGTTTGACTATTTGACTTACAAGTTTGCCATCTGCCCTGCCCCTGGTTTCAGGCATCACAACTGACATAACCTTCTTCATGTCCCGTATACTCTGTGCACCTACTTTATTAACTGCTTTCCGAACAATTTCGGAAATTTCCTCTTTCTTTAACTGCTGAGGAAGGTATTTCAACAAAATCTCTATTTCAGATTTTGTCTCATCTATTAAATCCTGCCTTTTACCCTTTTCAAATTCACGTATGGATTCACGCCTTTGCTTTACTTCCTTTGATATTATATCCATGATCTTTTTATCATCGTCAAGTCTTTTCCCATTGGATTTTTCAACCAGTAAAATGGCAGCTTTGACCATGCTTATAGTATCTGCCTTTAGTTTATCACCTGACTTTAAAGCGTGTTTCCAGTCTTCCTGCAATCTTTCTTTAAGAGACATTTGTTACTTGGTCCCCTCTTTCAAAGAATTCTATTTATTTGTACTTTCTCTTTCTAGCAGCTTCCGATTTTTTCTTTCTCTTTACACTTGGTTTTTCATAGTGCTCTCTTTTCCTAACTTCAGAAAGAACACCAGCTCTAGCACATTTTCTCTTAAATCTTCTCAATGCACTTTCGATAGTTTCATTTTCTCCAACTTTTATTTCTGACATATTATCTCCCTCCCTCCGCTAGCTCAATCTAATTTTAAAAATTAAATACAGTTAACATAGGTCAAATAGCACATAGCAATTATACAATAAATTCTTGGACACTGTCAACAATTTCAATTAAGACCTTCAATTTAGCCCGGTGGCCATTTAAATGTCCTGCCGCCCAGTAAATGAAAATGAATATGAGGTACTGTCTGTCCTGCTTTTTCACCGCAGTTAGTCACAATCCTGTATCCTTTTTCCTTCAAACCAAATTCATTTGCAATCTTCTTTGCAACCAAATATATATGAGCAATAATATTGGAATCTTCTTCAGTAAGATCATTTATACTCTCTATATGCTTTTTAGGTATTATAAGTACATGTACCGGTGCAGCTGGATTTATATCCTTGAAACCCAATACCGTATCATCTTCATATACTTTTTCAGATGGTATTTCACCTTTTACTATTTTGCAAAAAACGCATTCTTCCATAGTTGTCACCCCCTTTTAACGATAATTATTCAATAATCAATATAAAATATCCTTCCTAAATTCAAATAAAACTTTTTATTCTCCCTCGGATATAACCATTTTCCACACTTTCAAGTTCAGTGCGCAAAATTTTCCCCACCGGATTTTCGCCGGATTTCCCCATTGATACGACTTTCATGTAATTGGGAGTATAACCTTCATAGCAATTATTATCACCATGAAATTTACTTTCATAAAATACATCCATGTTTCTTCCCAAAAAGCTGCCCATAAATTTTTTTTCCAGTTTCCTATCCAATTTTATAATTTTACCGCTTCTCTCTTCCTTCACCTTCCCATCTATCTGTCCTTTCATATCTGCAGCCCTGGTGCCTTTTCTGGGGCTGTATTTAAAAACATGAATCTTAGATAGTTTCATTTTTTTTAGGAAATCATAGGTCTTGTTGAACTCATCTTCCGTTTCTCCGGGAAACCCAACTATGACATCCGTGGTTATGGATACATCTTCTATCTTGTTTCTCAATTCATTGACTATTCTCTCATACTCCAGGGCAGTATAGTGCCTATTCATCCGCCTTAAAGTTTCATCACATCCGCTTTGCAGGGATAGATGAAAGTGAGGGCACAGTTTTTTCAATTTTTTTATTCTGTCTATGACGTCATCTGTAAAAAATTTGGGATCTATAGAGCCAATCCTGACTCTTTCAATGCCGCTCACCCCGTCTACTTCCTCAAGTATTTTCATAAGATCCCAGCCGCTTTTCAAATCTGTTCCATAAGAGGCAATATGTATTCCGGAAAGGGTGATCTCACGAAAATTGTTATGGGCAAGTTTTTCCACTTCCTCTAAAATTTTGGAAGGAGGTTTGCTGCATACCGCCCCTCTGGCAAATGGAATAAGACAATAAGAGCAAAATCTGTTGCATCCGTCCTGTATTTTAACAAAAGCCCTGGTCCTATGTTGATATTTATCTATGCTGAGATCCTCAAAAACTCTATTTTTAAGAACATCACCGACTTCTATTATTTTATTCTGTTCTAAACATGCCTTTTTTATAAAATAAATTATATCTCCCTTATTTCTAGTGCCCAGAACCACATCCACCCCTTCTATCTTGGATACTTTACCGGGAGAAATTTGAGAATAGCATCCCACTACGGCTATTATGGCTCTTTTATTTTTTCGCCTAGCTCTATGTATCATCTGTCTGGATTTTTTGTCTCCCATATTTGTCACAGTACATGTATTTATTACATACACATCTGCATGATCTTCAAAATTCACTACGCTATATCCCTCAGATATAAATTTTTCCGCCATGGCTTCCGTTTCATATTGATTTACCCTGCATCCAAGGGTGAACAGACCCACTGTTTTATTATGACCATAAATGTGAAAAAATTTCTCATTGTCCAGGGACAAATCAACCTTTTTGCTGTCAACTGAATTCACTTGACAATACCTCCTAAATCCCCCAATTCATACATAAGAAGTGTCAGAGAAACAAACCCTGCAGTTTCTGTTCTAAATATTCTCGGGCCAAGGGTAACTATGTAGGATTTCATATTCCTAAGGAGCTCAATTTCTTCCTCCTCAAACCCGCCTTCAGGGCCAACTACCACCGCCACTTCCTTTACGGCATTTTTATTCTTTATAGAAGCAATCACATTTTTTATTCCAAGATTTTTTTCATTTTCATAGGGAACAAAAATTAAATCCATGGAAGTTAAAGACTGCAGCAGTCTTTCAAAATTAACGGGATTATTTACTAGCGGTATTCTGCTTCTCTTACACTGTTTACAGGCTTCCCCAGCAATCTTGTTCCACCTGCCAACCTTTTTATATTGGGAAAAATTTCCCTTTACTACAACTCTTTTGGTGATAACGGGAGTTATTTCACACGCGCCTATTTCCGTAGCTTTTTGAACAATCAAATCCATCTTGCTTGATTTTGGAAGTCCTTGAAACAAATACATATTGACAGGACTTTCATTGTAAAGTTCCAGCTCTTTTAATATCTTTACAACAACCACATTTTTTTCCGTTTTTTCTATTTTACCCAGAAATTCTCTACCACTGCAGTTATTTATATTTATCTCACTTCCACACTGAAGCCTGAGGACCCTGCTTATATGTCTTGCATCATCACCTCTAATAAAAGCCTTTCCACAGTGTATATCCTGTTCAGGTACAAAAAATTTATTCATTATTTCATATCATCCTTTTTTGCCGCTATGCATACCCATTCTCCATCGACATTTATTTCCTCTATTTTAAATCCACTGTCCTTTAATTTTTCAACTACATCCTGACTTCTATCGTTTATTATACCTGAAGATATGAATATTCCTCCAGGAACTAAAAATTTTTCTGCATCTTCAGTTAAAGATATTATAGCATCTGCAATTATATTGGCAACTATTACATCTGCCTTTCCACAAACTGCTTCCATAAGATTTCCCCGAAATACATCTATATTTTCTACAGCATTATATTTAATATTTTTCAGGGCGGATTCTACAGCCGTACTGTCCACATCCACAGCAGTAACATATTTAGCTCCAAGTTTTGCCGCAGTTATAGCCAGTATTCCCGACCCGGTACCTATGTCAAACACCCGTGTATCAGGTCTTATGTATTTTTCCAGGGATTTTATACACATTCTGGTCGTTTCATGAGTTCCAGTACCAAAAGCCATGCCCGGATCAAGCTGGACCACTATATCATCCCTTTTAGGATTATATTTTTCCCATATGGGCTTTACTACAACCCTACTCCCGGCCCTGTAAGGTTTATAATATTGTTTCCAATTATTTTCCCAATCCTCTTCTTTAACTTTATTTACAGTAACTGTACCTTTCCCCTTGTCTATTCCATAATTCCCTAGATTATTCACTTTATCTTCTATGTATTTCAAATATTTTTCAAAGTTTTCATCATCTTTATAATATCCTTTTACCACAGCACCATCTTTTACCTTTAACACATCTTCATCAAAATAATCCCAATCCTGGGGACGTTTTTTTTCGATTTCAATATCTTTGGGATCCTCTATGGACACCCCCTTAATTCCCGTATTATACAATATTCCAGAAACTGCTTCCACAGCTTCGCTGCTAGTAGTAATTGACACTTCCATCCATTCTTTTTGCATAGATTCCCTCCTGAACTAAACACTCGAATAAATTTACTGACAGCCCTTAACAAAAAGCTGTCAGCATCCACAATTATTTAAATCCACGTTTAAATTTATCTATAAATGACTTTCTCCCGGTTCCACCTGCAGGAATTTCTCCACTTGCCTCCATCAACATTACTATGGCTTCTTTCTGCTTCTCATTTAAATTCCTAGGCACGTCTACAATCACTTTTACGTATTGATCTCCTCTTCCCCTTCCATTGATCTTGGGGATACCCTTTCCCCTCAATCTAAATACGGTTCCAGACTGCGTTCCTCCCGGCAATTCGTACTTCACGTCTCCATCTATAGTGGACACCTTAATGCTTGTTCCCAGGGCTGCCTTTCCAAAGCTTACGTGAGTGTCAATGTAAATATCGAATCCATCTCTTTTAAATTTAGGGTGAGCTGACACTCTAATATTTATATAGAGATCTCCTGTACTTCCTCCATTTTTTCCCTGTTCGCCCTGTCCTCTTATAGGAATCACATTGCCGTCATCCACACCTGCTGGAATTTTCACCTTTATATTTCTGCGTTTTCTGACAGTACCTCTGCCCTTGCATTCTGGGCAAACATCTTTGTCTCTTATAATAGTACCTGTACCTCCGCATTTGTCACAGGTTCTCATGCTCACAAAACTTCCAAGAGGAGTATTTCTCTGAATCTTTATCTTTCCTGTTCCACCACATTTATCACAGGTACGTGGATGAGCTCCTTTTTTAAGTCCCGTTCCACTGCAGGAAGGACATTTTTCATTCTTTATTACAGATATTTCCTTTTCAGTACCAAAAACTGCTTCATTAAAAGTTAAATTCAATGTGTATTCGAGATCTGCACCCTTTTCCGGTGCATTTTTCCTTCTCTTTCTTCTTGACGACGAGGAAAATCCATCACCAAATCCTCCTCCAAAAAAAGAATCAAATATATCTCCAAAATCGCCCATATTGGAAAAATCAAATCCACCAAATCCTCCTTCAAATCCAGAGCCACCGCCGCTAAAATCAGCTGTGCCAAACTGATCATACTGAGCTTTTTTCTGTGGATCTGACAGTACCTGATAGGCTTCATTTATTTCCTTAAACTTCTCTTCGGCTTCCTTATTTCCTTGGTTTCTATCAGGGTGGTATTTTAATGCTAATTTTCTAAATGCTCTCTTTATTTCATCATCACTGGCACCCTTGCTAAGGCCGAGTATTTCATAATAATCTTTTTTGGCCATATTCTTATTTTTCACCACCTAAAATGAAAGTATTAAAGTATTATACAGTAAAAATCTAATTTTCTACTTAAATTAAGGGAAGAGCAAAAACTCATCCCTTAACTATTACTATTATACACGTTTATTACACAATCGTGAAGGCAAAATATTACTTATTTATCATCATCTACTTTGTAGTCAGCATCAACTACATTGTCATCATTTTTATTTTCGGACCCGTCTTTATTGCCTGTACCCGGATTTGGACCTGCTCCAGGATTTGGGCCTGCACCTGGATTTGGACCTGCTCCAGGGTTCTGACCTGCCTGAGCATTTTGTCCGTATACTTTGGATGTAACCTTATAAAGTGCCTGGGTCAAATCTTCTGTAGCCTTCTTTATAGTATCCAAATCATCGCCGTCTTTCACTTTTTTGACAGCTTCGACCTTATCCTCCACATTTTTCTTGTCTTCTCCTGATACCTTGCTTCCAAGATCCTTCAAAGTCTTTTCTGCCTGATATACGAGCTGATCCGCATTGTTCTTAACCTCTATGGATTCCTTCCTCTTCTTATCCTGTTCCTCATATTTCTTAGCTTCTTTTACTGCTTTATCTATCTCATTATCGCTCAAATTAGTAGAAGCCGTAATTGTTATATTAGCTTCCTTGCCGGTTGCCTTATCTTTAGCTGAAACATTAACTATACCATTTGCATCTATATCAAAGGCAACTTCAATCTGCGGAATTCCTCTCGGCGCAGGTGCTATGCCTGAAAGAGTAAATCTTCCAAGAGTCTTATTATCTGCGGCCATCTGTCTTTCACCTTGAACTACGTGGATCTCGACAGAAGTCTGGTTGTCGGCTGCAGTGGAGAATATCTGGCTCTTTTTGGTCGGTATAGTAGTATTTCTCTTGATAAGTGGAGTTGCAACTCCTCCCAAAGTTTCAATCCCAAGAGTAAGTGGTGTTACATCTAGAAGCAGTACATCTTTCACATCTCCGGTAAGTACTCCTGCTTGAATAGCTGCTCCTACTGCCACACACTCATCCGGATTAACTCCCTTGGAAGGTTCCTTCCCGGTGAAGTTCTTAACTGTTTCCTGAACAGCAGGTATCCTAGTAGAACCTCCTACAAGTATGACCTTATTTATATCATTTATTGTAATTCCAGCATCATTTAAGGCTTTTTTCATGGGTTCTTTGGTCTTGTTTACCAGATCCTCTGTAAGTTCATTGAATTTTGCCCTAGTCAAATTCATGTCTATGTGCTTGGGGCCGTTGGCATCCGCAGTGATGAAAGGCAGATTTATATTTGTCTGCATGGAAGATGACAATTCAATTTTTGCTTTTTCAGCCGCCTCTTTCAATCTCTGAAGTGCCATTTTGTCTTTTCTCAAATCTATTCCATTTTCAGCTTTAAAAGTATCCGCTATATAATCCATTACCTTCTGATCAAAATCATCTCCGCCAAGGTGGGTATCTCCATTTGTAGCCTTAACTTCAAATACCCCATCTCCCAGTTCCAGAACAGATACATCAAAAGTGCCCCCGCCTAAATCATATACCAATATCTTCTGATTTGTATTCATCTTATCCAAGCCATAAGCAAGAGAAGCTGCCGTAGGTTCATTTATTATTCTTCTTACATTGAGTCCTGCAATCTTTCCTGCATCCTTAGTAGCCTGTCTTTGGCTATCATTGAAATACGCAGGTACAGTTATAACTGCCTCGGTTACTTTCTCTCCTAAATAGGCCTCAGCATCAGATTTTATCTTTTGAAGTATCATGGCCGATATTTCCTGAGGTGTATATTGTTTTCCATCTATTTCTACTTTATGATCCGTCCCCATTTGTCTCTTTATGGACATTATAGTTTTATCTGGATTTGTTATTGCCTGTCTTTTAGCTACTTGACCCACCAGTCTTTCACCATTTTTCTGGAAGGAAACTACTGAAGGAGTGGTCCTTGAACCTTCAGAATTTGCTATAACTACTGGATCTCCACCTTCCATAACTGCAACACAAGAATTTGTTGTTCCTAAATCAATACCTATTATTTTTGACATGTTAACTTACCTCCTAAATTTAACTCAGTTGATTATTCATTTAAGCTTAATTTGCTACTTTCACCATGCTATATCTTATTATTTTATCTCCTCTTTTGTATCCCTTTTGAAACACCTCTACTATGGAATTCTTATCACATTTATCATCCTCCACATGCATAACTGCATTGTGGATATTAGGGTCAAATTCTCCTTCCGTAGGTATTTCCTCTACATCTAGTTTTTTCAATGCAGCATTAAACTGCCTCATAGTCATCTCCACACCTTTTTTTAAATCCTCAGCATTTCCCTCTACTTTTACTGCTCTTTCCAAATTATCCAATACGGGGAGTATTTCCTTCAATATATCTTTGCATGCATCAGAATAAATTCCCTCTTTTTCCTTTGAAGTTCTCTTCCTAAAATTATCATATTCGGCCGTTGTCCTCGAAAGTCTATCCTGAATAGCATTGAATTTATTCATAATTTTGCTGTTTTCATCCTTTAATCTAAGATTTTCCTTTTTCAGTTCTTTCTGCAATTTCTTTCTTTTTTCCTGTATTTCATCTAATTTCTTTTCTTCTGTTTCCTTTTCCTGAGATTTTGACTCCTTAGTTTCTGATTTACATTCCGACTTCTCTTCTTCATCTTTTTTTTCTTTCTCATGTACATTCTTACTATCGGATTCTTGTGATTTTTGATCTAAATCTACCTTTTTGTCTGTTGAACAACATTTTTCACTTTCAATATCCTCATCGGGTTTTTCGCCGGCATTTTTATTTTCGCCATTCTGAGCATTCATATCCTCATCTTTCAACATTTAGACATTTCCTCCAATCCAACTAACATTTTATTATTCTTTCCATAAATCAAATTTTTTAAATTACACAATCCATTTTAGCATAACATTACCTGTTTTCATCAAAATAGGTATGATTTAAAATGATGTTCATTTCTTTTACTACACTTTCAAGTATAGATATAACCTTAGAATAGGGTATTCTCGTAGGTCCTATTACACCAATTTCACCTACAGGTTCATCATTTAAGCTATATACTGCAGATATTACGCTGCAGTCCTCCGCACCTTCTATATAATTTTCATTTCCTATTTTTACTGAAATGCTTGAGGCACTGTTTAATAAACTGCTTACCTTGTTTTTATTACCCAGCATGGATAAAAATTCTTTGGCCTTATCTATGTCTTTATACTCCGGGTAGTTAAATATATTTGTAGCACCCTGCATATATATCTCTGAATTATCTACATCATTCAATTTATCGTATAAAACACAGACTATTTCATCCACTATATCCTCGTATCCCTTTAAATCATTCTTTAATTTATTTATAACCTCTATATTTATGTCATCAACACATAAATCTTTCAGTCTAAAATTCAACGCATTATTCAATTTAATAAGGTTATTATCAGAAATAGCCCTTTTAATTTTTATAAAGTTGTTTTTTATAATTCCGCTGTCAATTATAAGCACCAATAAAATGTTACTGTTAGATTCTATACCTATCAATTGCAAATGCTTTATACGGCCTTTTCTTGCAGAAGGCGCCCTCCCCATTGAAGTAAGTCTTGTAAGCTCAGACAAAAGATAAATAGCCTGCTTTATTATTTTGTCAACTTCAAATAACGCATCTGTTATAATCTGGCTTTTTATTATATACATTTCTTCAGGACTCAATCTGGGTATATGCATCAATTTATCTACATACAACCTGTAACCCTTATTGGAAGGTATTCTCCCTGAAGAGCTGTGAAGCTGTTGCAAATAACCCATTTCCTCCAAATCCGACATTTCATTTCTTATGGTAGCAGAACTTACCCCTAAGTTATATTTTTTAGCTATGGTTCTGGATCCCACAGGCTCGGCAGTATCTATATAGTCATTAACAATTGCCTGAAGTATTTTTATCTTTCTCTCATCCATTTCCATAATATCACCTCTTTATTAGCACTCATTACTGTTGAGTGCTAATCACTATGATTAAAAAATATCACTCATGATTTTTTTTGTCAACACCATACAAACTATATTATTTTAACAAATACTATAGTTTATTCTGTTTAAAGTGAATTTCATAATGTTTTCTCAAGATTGCTCAAATTATCTTATACAAATAATATCATGTCAATATAAATTCACACATTACACTGTTAGATACTTCTATTCCTCTCCTATTTAAATATATTCTATCTCCATCGACCACCAATAATCCATTTTTGACATATTTATCTATCACACTGCCGTATATTGAATAAATGTTACTGTTGAACCTATCATTAAAATCCTCTATTGAAATTCCATTTATCTTTCTAAGTCCCATGAACATAAATTCTTCCATATCATCACAAATGGAGTTTTTATGCTTATCCAGCTCCGCAAATTTTCCCTCAGAACCTTCCGAAATATACTTCTCTATATCTGATGTCCTTCTGTATCTGCGGCCGTCTATATAGGAATGTGCACCGGAGCCGCACCCTATATAAGGTTTCAGGTCCCAATACACCAGATTATGTCTGCACTCTTTTTTATTCCTTGCAAAATTAGATATTTCATACTGATTATAACCATTTTTATAAAGAAACTCCAATGTAAAATAGTACATCCGCCTTTCTTCCTCCTCTTTTGGAAGTTTCAATTCACGGCTTTTATACATATTATAAAAAGGAGTGTGTGCTTCAACTATAAGGCTATAGCATGATATATGTTCCGGGTTAAGGGCAGCCACATTTTCAAGGGATTCCTTCCAATTTTCAAAAGTCTGACCTGGAAGTCCAAACATAAGATCAACATTTATATTTGAAAATTCAAGGTTTCTTGCCATCTCATACCCCTTTAAAAAGTCGTTCACAGTATGAATTCTGCCAATTTTTTTTAGGAGTGAATCCTGCCAGGCTTGAAGTCCTATACTCAACCTATTGACTCCCATGACTTTTAAAAGTCTCAATTTTTTTTCTGTAAAAGTTCCTGGATTTCCCTCCACTGAAAATTCAATATTGCTTCCCAAATTCAGTTTCTTCAAAGCTCCATGTATATTTTCCCAAGCTTCTAGAGGCAGATATGTGGGTGTCCCTCCACCTATAAAGATAGTTTTTACAGTTCTCTCCCCTACAAGAGCTATATCCCTGGCCAGTGCTTTAGAATAATCCAACATGAATTCTTCTTTACCGCTGTAAGAGGGGAAATCACAATAGAGACACTTTTTTTTGCAAAAAGGTATATTGATATACAAAGATACAGTTTTTTTCTTATTCAAATCTTCCTCACCGCTCAATCATCTGTTTTCAGTATCGCCATAAAAGCTTCCTGTGGGATTTCCACAGATCCTACCTGCCTCATCCTCTTTTTACCTTCTTTTTGCTTTTCGAGAAGTTTCTTCTTTCTGGATATATCTCCTCCATAGCACTTTGCAAGTACATCTTTTCTCATGGCCTTCACAGTCTCTCTAGCTATAATTTTCCCGCCCACAGCCGCCTGTATCGGTACTTCAAAAAGCTGCCTAGGTATTATGTTTTTCAACTTTTGAGCTATTTTCCTGCCTCTCTCGTAAGCTCTTTCCTCCGGGACAATCATGGAAAGTGCATCTACGGGTTCTCCATTTAAAAGTATGTCCAGTTTCACCAAATCGGCAGTTTTATAACCTTTCAATTCATAGTCAAGAGATGCATACCCTCTTGTCCTTGATTTTAATACATCAAAAAAATTGTATATTATTTCATTTAACGGGATGTCATAATTCAAAGATACCCTGGTAGTTTCTATATACTGCATATCCTTAAAAGTGCCCCTTCTTCCCTGGGCAAGTTCCATGACAGCCCCTACATATTTTGAAGGTGTTATTATAGATGTCTGTACTATAGGTTCTTCCATGTACTTTATTTCAGACGCCTTAGGCATATTGGTCGGATTGGTGAGTTCTACCAATGTACCATCTGTTTTATGTATCCTATATATGACGGATGGAGCTGTAGTAATTATATCGAGATTGAATTCCCTCTCTATTCTCTCCTGCACAACATCCATATGAAGAAGCCCCAGAAACCCGCATCTAAAGCCAAATCCCAGTGCCGCAGATGTTTCCGGTTCAAAGCAAAGTGCTGCATCATTGACCCTGAGTTTTTCCAGTGCTTCCTTTAGTTCGTCATATTTTGTCCCATCTGCTGGATATATGCCGCTGTATACCATAGAAACCACAGGTCTGTAACCTTTTAAGGGTTCCGATGCTTCCCTGCCTGCTTCAGTCACCGTATCCCCCACTCTGGCATCTCTTACATTTTTAATGGACGCAGTAAAATAGCCAACATCTCCAGCTTTCAATTCTGATCTTGGCATAAAATTCGGAACAAATATTCCCGTTTCAGTAACTTCATAAACTTTTCCCGCAGCCATAAGTTTTATCTGTTCTCCCGGCTTAATACAACCTTCTTTTACCCTTATATGACAAACTACACCTCTATAGCTGTCATAATTGGAATCAAATATAAGTGCCCTCAAGGGTGCATTTTCGTCTCCCTGTGGTGAAGGTATCTTATTTACTACAGCCTCCAGAACTTCATCTATATTCAAACCTGTCTTCGCAGAAACCAGAGGGGCGTCTTCCGCATCTATCCCTATGACATCCTCTATTTCCTGCTTTACTTCCTCCGGTCTGGAACTTGGAAGATCTATTTTATTTATAACCGGAACAATTTCCAGATCATGATCCATGGCCAAATAGCAATTTGCCAATGTCTGTGCCTGTATCCCCTGAGTCGCATCCACTACAAGAATAGCTCCTTCACAGGCTGCAAGGCTTCTTGAAACTTCATAGTTAAAATCCACATGACCCGGTGTATCTATAAGATTCAAAATATATTCTTCACCGTCAGATCTCTTATATATAAGTCTAACTGCCTGGGATTTTATCGTTATGCCCCGTTCTCTCTCCAATTCCATATTGTCAAGCACCTGAGAGCTCATCTCTCTCTCAGTAAGAGTTCCCGTTTTCTCAATCAATCTATCTGCAAGTGTGGATTTACCGTGATCTATATGGGCAACTATAGAAAAATTTCTTATATGTTTCTGTCTTTCACTCTGCATATTATTTCCCCCAATATCAATGAAATTTCTCCACAATCAAGTCTTTTTTCGAATATAACGGCTAGAATAAATTATATCATAATCACTCTATAGTTAAAAGAAGGTCATCTTCCAAAATGGTTCTCTATGTCTTCAAATACATTTTGAGTCATATCTATTACATAAGAAGCTCCAGAATATAATTTGCCGCCTACCAAATCTATAATTTTTCTGGAACCCCTCCTGAAGTTACCACCTATGCCTCTGTCTATGTTAAGTGAATAATTTCCCACATCTACACTGAAATCAAAAGGTTCCCTGGTACAATTTATTCTAAAATCAGATTCATCCTTTATAAATTTAGGCAGTCCTGCAGTTATAATTGTAAATCCCAGAAAAATTATTATACTGCAAGCCACAAGAACAGCTGCAATAGATTTCCTGTTCATAAAAAAGTCACCCCCAGACAGGAATAAAATCCTTATTATAAGGATGGACCCTTTTATAAATTTTATACATATCTTTCAATTTAGAAAGGTATTTATATCATTCAAACCCAATGCAGGTTGAAGAGCTATATTTATAGCATTTGCAATAACCTTCGAAATGGAATCCACCACCATGTCTACATCTTTGGGCGTAACCATTATATTTTCCCTGTAGGGCTCAAGAAGACCTTTTATCATTTGATGCTTCTCATTCTTGTCTATGGATTTCAACATTTCATAAAATTTTTCTCCCTTTTTCGTCTGCCTTATCATTTCGTCCAGAACCATGTCGATGGTGTCATTGGCCATGGTAGCGGCATCCACCACTGTAGGAACTCCTATGGCTATTACAGGTACTCCAAGCGTCTTTTCACTCAACTCCATTCTTCTATTGCCTACCCCGGAGCCCGGAGATATTCCTCTGTTTCCTATTTGAACCGTAGAATTTACCCTGTTCATTTTTCTCGATGCCAGTGAATCTATACAAATTATCAGATTTGGTTTCACTTTACTGACAACTCCCTGTATTATCTCACTGGTCTCAATACCGGTAATTCCAAGCACTCCCGGAGATATCACACATACAGGCCTTATTCTCTCGTCTATTTTATCAGGCAGCAGCTGCCTCAAATGTCTGGTGACCATAAGTTTTGAAATGACTTTGGGTCCCAGGGAATCAGGGGTTATATTCCAATTTCCCATTCCCACCACCAGTGCCGTCATATCCTTATCCAAATCTATCATACCCGACAATACTTTTCCAACTACCCTGCTGACTTTATCCCTCATCTCACCATCATAATGGGTGAGCCTGGGCATATCCACAGTTATATAGGAGCCCTTGGGCTTCCCCATGATCTTTTCTCCAATATCCTCTATTATTTTCACATAGGTCACTTTTATACCATCTTCCAAAGTTTCCTCAACTTCAACTCCCGGAACCTCGCCCCCTCTTTCCCTGCAACATTTCTCCCTGGCTTCTACTGCCAAATCCGTCCTCACATCAAACATTTTAAATATCACTCCTTTATTTGCCAAGTTGTTCTCACAGTACATATTATTTGTCATTAACATTCACAATATACTCTTAGTGTAAAATTACTGTAGGGTTATTTAAGATGAGAAATGGAAAAAGAGACT
>CAIFEX010000011.1 GCA_903789665.1 uncultured Clostridium sp. | reverse complement strand
GGTAAGTTTGAATATATTATTTTACCAGAAGGATCTGAAACATTTATCTCATCTATTTGAAACTCCCTGGCAAGAACAGCTAGATAATCATTATTCACCTTATCGTTGTTGTCCTTTATAAAATTCGATAAAGTAATTATCCTGGTTTCTATAGAACCATTCAAAGTCTTCATAGTTTCTTGATTATTAGTCATATCATTGGAAATCTGATTTGCCATCATCATACCATCGTTTTCCATCTGAGAAACGATCTTATTTCTAGCTATCCATACTGATGCAGCTGATATTAATATAATAACTGCAGCTATTATAATTACAGGAACAGACAATATTTTAAATTTCAAATGAGTTTTCCGACTGCCGTAATTTTCCATAGATCTTACCCCCATTTTATATATTATTAAGATTTAACAATCTAAATCCTTAATTTTATAATCGAACTTTAAATTATAGACTTTAAATCCTATTTAATTTTAATCACTATATGGATTTTCAATCCATATATTATAAATATAACTAATAAAAGGAGAAATTCGTATGATTTCACTATTATCTGCATTATTGTTCAGCATATCTTCAAATTTAGACAACCTACTTGTGGGGACTGCCTATGGAATAAAAAAAATAAGAATAAATTTTATTGAAAATATCATAATAGCTCTGATAACATCTACCGGAACTTTTTTATCCATGTCCGCGGGAGCATACATGTCTAAATTTCTGCCCGGTTCTGTAAGCAACATATTGGGGGCATTAATCCTTATTATTTTGGGAACATATTTCTCAGTTCAGAGTATAATAAAATCCACAAATAATACACAGTCAAAAGAACTTGCACTGAAAGATATTGATGAAATGATTGAATACGCCGAAAAATCAGACTTTGACAGTTCCGGGGATATAAGCACCAGAGAAGCTCTATTTGTAGCGTTCGGATTAACTTTTAATAATATCGGGACTGGAATAGTGGCGAGCATAACTAAAATAAATATCGGCCTCACAGTCCTGTTTACATTCACATTGAGCATACTTACAGTTAAATTCGGTGAATCCATGGGTACCCATATAATAGGCAAATTTCTCGGGAAATATGCACCTTTGTTTTCAGGAATACTTTTAATAATACTTGGGGTCATGGAAATTTTTAACTAAAAACATATATAACTTAGACATTTTACCCGGCCTCACAATCCTGATCTCTGAAATTCACTTTCCATCCTGCTTATGGGCTTGTGAAAAATTTTCTTTATGGGAACAAGAAGTAGAAAACCTGCTGCAAAAAAGAACAATATCATCAGCGATTTGGATAAATTGGTCCAATTTGGGCCGGCCATCGCCTCTCGCAGTCCACCTATACTATATGTAAAAGGTAAAAACGGTGCCAGGGCAGCAAGCCTTGATGAAATAATCTCAATAGGATATATCCCGCCTGTACTAAACAATTGAAGAATCATAATTATAGCAGAAATACCTTTCCCAAAATTTCCAAATGTAAATATGAGTGTAAATATTATACTTGTGAATGCTATACTGGTAGTCAGTGCAACAATCACCATGGTAATTTCACTTTCGGGTCTTATTCCGAGGATGAAAAACTCTCCAAATAAAACAATCAAAGTCTGTATAAAAGAAAGTATTATAAATAAAAGTAATTTTCCAAAATACCTGTGTGCCATATTAAGCTTTATTCCAACATCGGATTTTTTGTATTTTAAAGTAAGTATAATACCAAAGAGAAGAACCCCTACCCATATGGACAATGTGGTATAAAAAGGAGTTACAGCATATCCAAATAAGCCCAGGTTATAGAGCTGCACATTTTTCAGTTCCACTGGAGATGACAGCAGATCTGAAATTTGATCCGGATTTTTTTCCATAATACCTATTATATTATCCAAACTTTTTTCATTAACTGTCTTCATTTTGATATCTAAATCATTCAATTTGCTCTCAATATCTCCAACTCTTTTACTCATTTGATCTATCTGTCGAACTGATGCCTGGTTGATTAAAGTGCCTGCATCTGCCAGTGAATCAAGCTGTGAAGCAACTGTCCCCATGGACTGGAGCATATTGTCATAATTTTTTAAATTATCGTCAATACTGCTGCCCATACTGTTCAACGGCTGAACTTCATTTAAATAGGATGATATGTCATTTGCTGTCACTGTCAACTGATTCAGGACTGAATTTATACTTTCATCGGGAGCATTATTTTCCAGCAGCTGTCTCATATAAGAAATATAACCTCTTTCAACTTCAATTGAGTTTTTCATTTTCGTAAAAATACCTATAAGATTCCCTGTCACATTGTCCGGTAAAAATCCGTTCATAGCATTTATCACCTTTATATTACCGTTGATTCTTTCTATTGCAGACTCTTCTGCATCATCTATATCTTTCAGCACATCGTTCCCAACAGCATGATTTTCTATACTTGATAAAAGAGACTGAGCCTGTGAATTCAGCGACTGAATTTCATTTACACCTTCGGCCAGATCACCCTGTGCCGAATTTACAGCTTGCTTAGCAGACTGAACAATGGATTTTTCTTGCTTTAAAACGTCTTTTAGAGATCTCACCTCATCGGAAAGTCTTGGAACATCATCTTTTACTCTACCCAAATAAGTTCCCATTTCCCTGGAATTTTCCCTAACTCTGCTTAAATATTTTTTTACATCGTCAATAGTCGAAATTGCATCCTCTAAAGTGCTCTTAAGTTCAAGAATCTTGGGTTTGTCTTTATTTAATTTTATTCCGATTGAATTTAATTGTTCAAGCACTTCTTTACTGCTTATCTTTATGAAACTAGACTTAATCTCATCGGTAAGAGAATTCTTGGCGGTATTTGTGATTTTAGTAGCTGCGGGATTTAGTTTCTCATTGGATCTATATACTATATTGGGTTTTTCGGGATGAGAAGTCGTAACACTTAAAAGCTTTCTGGAAAAATCAGCCGGGATCTCTATCAGCGAATAGTATTTTCCTGCATTGAGTCCGTAATTTCCCTGCCACTCGTCTATCACGATCCAGTTCATACTTTTATTCTTTCTCAATTCACCTATAATTTGACCACCTATATTTATATTTTTTCCGTTGACACTGCTTCCTTCATCATTGTTTATAACTGCAATGGGAAGTCTGCTTGTATTGGCTGCAGAATAAGGATCCCATGAGGCTTTTATACTTATAACAGCATAACAAGCTGGAAGCAGGCAGAACACTAAAATTGTTATAAATACGGGAAAACTTCTTGTTATATTCCGCAGATCCATTTTTAATATTCTAAATACGGTTCTCATATAAGTTCCTCCTACCGCTGTCTTCAATTTACTCTCCGAAACCTGATTCTACAAATTTATCATGAAGTCTGCCAGTCATCTTATATAAAGGTCTCTTCAAAAATAATCCGGCCAATATGCTGGCTGAAGCCATTATAAACAATACTGAAACATCTATAATCACAGTGCTCACAAGAGGTCCTCCAACCGCCTCTCTAAAACCGCTCACACTATAAGTAAAGGGAAATAGGGGTTGGATTATTCTAAAAGCAAGCGGAACAAGCTGCACAGGATAAGTAGCACCACTTCCTGCAATCTGTGCCACAACAAGTACAACCGCAGCAGCCTTTCCAAGATTCCCAAATATAGATACCAGAGTATACACTATTGTTGAAAATGTAAAAGATGAAATCAAGCCAATCATTATCATAAGAAAAAAGTCCCGCGTATAGACATGAAGAATAAACTTAGTGGTAAATACGACTATAAGCGACTGCACTGCAGACAGCGAAACAAATAAGAGCATTTTACCAAGATATCCTTCCCTTAAAGTAATGTATCCAGTACCTTTGAATCTTACCGCAGTTGTTTTAAGTACTGCTACAAGCATGGTGCATCCAATCCATATTGAAAGTGTCATATAAGTGGGTGCAAATGCGGAACCAAAGTTTGGAACTCTATATATATTCTCTTCTACTATATTAAATGGATTGGATATAAAATTTCCCATAAGCCCAGGATTATTCTGAAATACAGTTATTATCTTCACTATATCATTGTTGCTGACAAGTTTAAGCCTGCTGCTTATATCTAAAATAACACCCTTAAATTCATTCATATTGTTCTCAAGTTTTTTAGAAGAGTCAGCCAGAAGCCTGCTTCCATCTATTAAAATATCCAGGGATTTGACTCCATGACTGCTGATGTCTTTTGCAGCATTTAAAATATCAGCGGAATCATTCAGGGAATTAACCAGATCATCGGCTGTGCTATTTAACGGTCCTTTCACTTCATCCAGGTATTCCCGTGATAAATCCGTCAATTTCCGTCTTACATCAGACACACTATTTACTACAGAGCCATTTTTGTTATTCAACTGCTGTTTTAAATTATCCAATGAATTTTTTATATCTTTCAAAGAATCCAACATTCTGGCTATTTTAGTATTGTAATTAAAATTATTTACTGCCTTCAAAAAATTCATTACAGAATCCACTTCACTGTTCAATGCTGATATCCGATAATCGATCTTGTCTGCAGCGAAGTCAATATTTGAAGAATTGCCGGCAAGAGCTTCAAGCCTATAGGCATTTGCCTCTGCATTGTTCAGTTCCATCTGGATATCTTCAATCGAATTGTTGAAAGAAGATTGTATAGATCTTATAAAGTCAGCATTGGCGGTATTATTTTCGTCTATAGTACTTGTATTGTACAAAGCAGAAACAACAGGTTTCAGCTGGACAAGGAGCATGAGAAGATTATTTGAGCTATCGTTTATTCCTCCAAGCACGGCCGTTATAAAATCCATATTATCGCCCAGAAATATTATTGAATCCTTTAGAGTTATTATATTATATTTGTTTTTTTCAGCTTTTCTCCCTATAATGTTCAAATAAGAAAATATAGTCTTATTAACTGAATATATAAAATTGTATTTTATAGAATCCACAAGAGAACTTGCTGCATTATCAGTAATTTTAATGGCCATAGGGCTTCTCTTCGTATTTGCTTTGTAGAACACCTGAGCTTTTCTCGGGCTATCTCCAGCTATACTGGTAATATTTAATGAAAAATCCTCCGGGATTTCAATTACCGCGTAATATTTCCCATCTAAAAGGCCCCGATCTGCCTCTCCTGAATTGACAAATCTCCAACCGATACTGTGATTTTTTCTGAGATTATCCACAACATTATTTCCAAGATTCAAATTTTTACCTTGGAATCTAGTACCCTTATCATTATTTACTACAGCTATAAGAATGTCACTTGTCTTGACACTGGAGTACGGATCCCAAATAGCTTCCACATTTATCAGAGTATACAGACACGGCAGGACACACATCCCCAAAATAGTCAAAAATACAGCCCTGCTGCCCAACATAGTCTTTATATCTCTTTTATATATATTCACAATATTTTTTATCACCTGCAAAACTCCCACGTCAAATGTCTTTTACTTGAAAATTCACTTTAAGAATATTATGTGATTATAAATAAAAAATAATACCCTCATACTTTTCAAGCACAAGGGTACACAATAATTCCTATTATTTTATTCCTTTTTTCAAATATCTCCGTATTTTAAAATTCCACTTTTTATAATTCTCATTATATTCTTTTTTCACAATTTCCAAAAAATCATCCAGCACTCCCAGTTTGCCCAATCCCTTCATAAGATGTCGGGGATAATCACAGCTTCTGGAATAATTATTTTTGGGATCTATGACCTTTATGGAAAAATCACCGTCAACATATAAATCCTTACATCTTATGTCCAGTTTAGTAAATCCAAGTTTTTTAAATTCTTTTATAAGCTGGATTATGTCAATAGCTATCTCTCTATTGAATCCATGTTTCTTAATATAATAATCAAGCCTTTCTCCACTTACATAACTTCTCACAATATAATAATCTCCATGGAGATATACTTTGGGAAAATACCTGCTTTTCGCAGTTTTTTTCAATATATCATATTCATTTTTGCAAACATACCTATTTTTAAATATTTTAATGACCTTATTATCTCCAAGTGAATATACTATGCCATTATGACCACATCCAATAAAATTGGCATCTCTCAACATATTTTCAGCTATTTCATCCAGCTCAATATAATATCCCTCTCTCTTACCCATAAACAAACCCTTCCATAATTACTGTTACTATATTGTATGAGCTTGAGCTAAATAATTTGATAAAAACTTAAATAAATTGTAAATTATACAAACTCCAGTTTCTCCTTAATTCCACGGCCTATCCTTTCTACCGTGGGCAATATACCTTGAAACTGCACCGGAATATTTTTATTTAGACTATACTCATTGTTCCCGGACTCTTCCATGTTTTTAAAAGCATATTGTACAATCAGTTTTTCAGAATCCTTGCAGATAATTATACCTACCGAGCTGCTATCATTCTCACTTTTAACCGATTCATCCAATATAGAAAGGTGAAAAGTCAAAATGCCAAGATATTCGGGCTTAAATTTTCCAACCTTTAATTCAATCGCAACATGACATCTCAATTTCAAATTATAGAAAAGTAAATCTATATAAGAATCCCCTCCTGTAAATTCCACATGATATTTACTACCTATCAATGCAAAACCACAGTCCAGTTCCAGAAAAAATTCCACCGTGCATTTCATAAACTGATCCTGGAAATATCTACTTCTCTCTCCGCTTATGCAATTTATAAAATCCATCAGATATTCATCATTCAATATTAAGGAGCAATTTTCTTCTCTGCCCCGAGCTGGTTTAGTTAGTTCTTCATCGGGAATTATATCTTTTATAAAAGGTGAATCATCACTACTTTTCTGGCCGCCATTTGCATTGTCTTCTTCATCCCCTTCTATGCCACATTTCAAATCTATTTCTCTAGCCAGCTTTCCCAATGTCCATCCTTTTTTTACAGCTTCATCCATATATTTTATTCTCTCGTCTGAATTTTTTACTTTATTTACAAGAACTATGCTGCATGACCACCCTATTTTAGAAGCAGTGTCTTCTACAAGCTCTTTGGATTCATATTCTTCA
Source organism: uncultured Clostridium sp. (assembly GCA_903789665.1). Classification (GTDB taxonomy): domain Bacteria; phylum Bacillota; class Clostridia; order Clostridiales; family Clostridiaceae; genus Clostridium_B; species Clostridium_B lapidicellarium. The sequence goes on along the minus strand of CAIFEX010000011.1, from coordinate 84,448 downwards.
GCAAATTTAAACATGGCTTTCAGGTTTTTTTCTGAAAAGCATAAATTATTTGGAAATTGAGTCTTAAAATATTGAGATATGGTGCCTATAATTTCATCTTCACACCCCTCATCCTGCCTTATTAAAATCAAGTTGCCAATTCTCCAATAAAGCATAAACATGTTTTTATTAACATCCATCAGAGAATTATTCCTTGAAGAAATCACATCGTCCTTCAAATTTTTTAAAAAATCTTCTACATCCTTATGATACTCTTCCATCACAAAATCACCCCAGATCAAAATTGAGACTTTTCACATATCTATCTTTTCCTATTATCGTATTTTCAAATATCTCCTTAACATCTTTTAAATACAGATATGGATCAGACATAGAAGGACTAAAATGGGTGAGCCACAATTCCTTCACCTTTGCATTTTTAGCAATAGATGCAGCTTCTGAAAACAGCATATGCTTATACTTTACGGCCTTTGAAATATTTTTATCATCGCCGTACATTCCCTCACAGACAAATACATCGGAATTCTGCACAAACTTTATCAAACTTTCAGTGGGCCTAGAATCTGTGCAATAGGACACCTTTAATCCGGGTCTCCTGCATCCGAGTACCATATCCGAAATGTACAAATGATTTTCATCCTTCACTGTCTCTCCTCTCTGAAGCCTGCTCCAAAAAATTTTAGGTACTCCATTTTCAACGGCTTTTTCCCTATCAAATTTTCTATTTCTAAATACGTCCAAAGAATAAGCAAAACAAGGTACACCATGATCCACTGACAATACATTTATATTAAAGTTTCCTATCTTTCTATGATAACTGCCATTCCCACAAAGTTCAATTAAATTTACATCATATGGAAGCACAGGGGCTATAACTCTAAGTCCATTGATTACTTCTGAAAGTCCCCTAGGACCCATTATGCTGACTGGTTCCGTCCTTCCCGAATTGGCTATGGTAAGCAGCAGTCCAGGCAGTCCTGCTATATGATCTGCATGAAAATGAGTAAATAAAATAACATCTATATTTTTCATTTTCCATCCTGAAATTTTCAAACTGAGCTGGGTGCCTTCACCGCAATCTATAAGAAGTTTTCTTCCGTTGTAAGAAACTATAAGTGAAGTAAGGCATCTTCCGGGAACAGGCATACTGCCCCCGCATCCAAGCAAACATAAATCCAGCATAAGCTTATTATCGCCTCTTTTTTTGAGTAATATCAATTAATTTTGTATAATTATTCAGCAGCAGCTGCTGCCTCATTTTTTTAGTATATACATAATAACACAAATCAGTACAACTGTGATAAAATATACCTATTCAAGAATAAATTTTTTAGGAGGAGAATTTTGGCGGAAACTTACGATATACTGATCAAGTTTATGGAAAGGGCAGCACTTTTAATAATCTGCATATTCATTATAACCAGGATACAGTATTTTAGAAATATATTTCAAAAGGAAAATTACACAAAAAAAGATCTTACTATAATATCGGTAATATTTAGCATTTTTTCAGTAGCTGGAACTTATACAGGACTTAGAGTGGAAGGTTCTCTCGTAAATGTAAGGATAGTCACCATAATATCAGGAGGCATAATGTTCGGTCCCATTGTAGGAATAACTTCCGGCGTGGTATCGGGAATTCACAGGTATCTGATAGATATAAACGGTATAACTTCCCTCCCCTGTCTCATAAGCAGTGTGACAGCCGGAATAACTTCAGGACTTATAAATACAAGGCTTAAGAAAAAGTACAAGTGGATAGCAGGTATAATAACCGGCATGCTCTGTGAGACTCTCACCATGGTTCTTATAGTTGTATTTGCAAGGCCCTACAGTATGGGAATCGATATAATTTCAAAAATTGCAATTCCCATGATAGTTGGCGAAGTAAACGTGGGATTTATAGTACTTTTAGTACAAAACGTAGAGGATGAAAAAGAAATGATAGCCGCCAAGCAGGCAAAACTGGCCCTCAGCATAGCAAATAAAACACTGCCCTATTTCAGAAAAATAAACAGCAATTCACTAGATAAAATATGCCGCATAATAAAAAATGATATAAAGGCGGATGCCGTTTCCATAACGGATAACAAATACATACTTGCCTACACAGGTGTCGGAGAAGAATATTACAATATAGGTACACATATATTAAATGAAACTACAAAGGAAGTAATATCAAGTGGAAACATAATTATAAAAGATGACCATATAGACAACAAGAGCTCAAAGCTCAAATCCGCCATAATAATACCTTTAAAAGACAAGGAAGAGGTCATAGGAGCTTTAAAGATATACTATATGAAAGCCCATAAAATAACCTATTCTCTAAAAAGCCTGGCCATAGGACTTTCACAGATTATATCCACCCTAATGGAGGTTTCCAAAGTAGAGCAGGCCAAGGAAATGGCAGAAAAGGCCGAAATCAAAGCCCTTCAGACGAAGATAAACCCTCATTTCCTGTTTAATGCACTAAATGCCATAACTTCATTCATAAGGATAAATCCTGACAAGGCACGGGAACTTATAATAAATCTTTCAAGTTATTTAAGATTTAATTTAGAATTGAACGATGAATTCATACCTATAAAAAGTGAACTGAAACAGGTGAAAGATTACATAGAAATAGAAAAAGCACGTTTTGGAAAAAAGCTGAATATGGTATATGATATAGATGACGTGGATGTAAAAGTGCCAAGTTTAATAATACAGCCTCTAGTTGAGAATGCAATAATACACGGAATACTTAAGTCCAAGGGTCCTGGCACTGTAAAAATAAGCGTGAAAAACATGGATGATAAAATAAAAATATCCATAGAGGACAACGGAGTTGGAATAAAGCAGAAAATCATCGACAAGATATATGACGATGAGATGCCGGAAAACAAGATCGGGCTTTACAACGTACATTCCAGATTAAAACTTATATATGGCCGGGGCCTTAAAATCAAAAGGTTGGAAAAAGGTACAAAAATAGAATTTTACATTAGAAGGTGAATTTATGAAAGCAATAATAGCAGAAGACGAATTTACAGCCAGGGAGGAATTGAAATATTTTATAAAAAACTACAGCAGCATTGAAATTGTAGGTGAATTTGAAGACGGGCTTGACGTACTTAAATTCATTCAGAAAAATGAAGTTGATGCTATATTTCTTGACATAAACATCCCTTCTATAGATGGTGTTATGCTTGCCAAAAATATAAGCAAGTTTTCAAGAAAACCCTTTATAATATTCATCACGGCTTACAGGGAATACGCCGTAGATGCCTTTGAACTTGAAGCTTTCGATTATATACTGAAACCCTATGACGAATCCAGAATAAGATCCATGTTGAAAAAGCTGGAAAGAGTTTATGATGAAAAAAACAATAATTCACCTAAAAAAAGCATGAGAAATAAAATAAATTTGTGGAAAAACAATAAAATCATGGTAGTTGACATGGATAATATATGTTACTGCTGCGCCAGGGAAAGGATAACCGTGGCGTACACAAAAGATCAGAAATATTCTGTAAATGAAAGTATATCTGATTTTTACAGTACACTTCCAAAAAGTAAATTTTTCAGATGCCACAGATCCTATATAGTAAATATAACTAAAATAAAAGAAATAATTCCCTGGTTTAACAATACCTACAACTTGAAGCTGGACGGCACGGATTTCCAGGTTCCGGTGAGCAGGGGCAATATAAAAGAATTCAGGAGGATAATGAACATATAACTGTATTTCATGCAGTATTTTTGACATTTCATTCATAAATTGTGAAATCAAATTTCACCACTTCTATAATAATGTTAAGAAATAATTTAAGAGGTGAATGAAATGAAAAGCATACCAAAAAATAATCGATGGTTAATTGTATTGGGGTCTGCAATTGTGCAGTTGGGATTAGGTACAATCTATACCTGGAGTTTGTTTAATCAGCCTATTGTAAATAAATTTGGCTGGGATTTAAATAAAGTTGCCCTTACATTTTCTATTACCAGCTTTGCACTGTCATCTTCCACACTGGCTTCAGGAAAACTCCAGGAAAAACTGGGAATAAAAAAATTGATTTCAATATGCGGAATAACCCTTGGAATAGGATTGATTTTAACTTCTACCGCAGCTTCTCTCCCGATGTTATATGTCACAGCAGGTGTAATCGTTGGAGCTTCGGATGGTATCGCATACATGACAACACTGTCCAACTGTATAAAGTGGTTTCCAGACAAAAAGGGTCTTATATCTGGAATATCCGTAGGTGCCTATGGATGTGGAAGCCTGATCTTTAAATATATAAACGCCGGATTTATCTCCTCAAAAGGTGTATCTGCTGCCTTCATTCTCTGGGGGATTATAGTTATGATACTCATATTCTCAGGAGCACAGCTGTTAAAAGATGCAGTTCCTCAAAATAAATTCTTCACATCGGATGTAAACTTCACTGTGAAGGAAATGTTAAAAACCAAAGAAGCATACCTGCTTTTTATATCCCTGTTCACTACCTGCATGAGCGGTTTATATCTTATAGGAATCGTAAAGGATATAGGTGTAAAATTAATTGGAATAAATGCTTCTACTGCTGCTGATGCAGTGGCACTGGTAGCCATATTCAATACACTGGGCAGATTAGTTCTCGGTTCCCTGTCGGATAAACTCGAAAGGACGAAACTTATATCTGTGTCACTTTTAGTCACAACTGTTGCCACTTTTACACTGAGCTTTGCACATTTGAACTTTTTAACTTTCTCCCTTTGTGTAAGTGCAATAGCCTTCTGTTTTGGAGGAAACATAACGGTATTTCCACCTGTAGTAGGAGAATTTTTCGGGCTCGAAAATCAGACCAAAAATTATGGAATCATATATCAGGGTTTCGGGCTTGGCGCCCTGGCAGGTTCTTTCATAGGTGGAATCGCGGGAAATTTCAAAGAAACCTTTATAATAATGGGGATACTCTGTGCGGTTTCTTCCATAATACTTGCATTTATAAAACCGCCTGTAGTTTCAGCTAACAGATATTCCAATTCTAACAAAAATATAGCCTAATTAGAAAGCAGTTACGGATCTCCGCAAAGGGGATTTATAACTGCTTTGTCTTTTCTATCTGAATTTTAGAAAATATTTAATTGTGAGAAGTTCATCATGCACTTAATATTAAATCATCGATTTTACAGCCAAGTACCTTCGATATTACCAAAACTTTGTCAAGGCTTGGATTTTTCTTATCTCCTCTCTCCAGTTCCTCCAAATAAGATTTTGAAATTGAAGTTTCAAACTTGGTATCTTTAGTAAGATTTTGAACATCCAAAGTGGTATATCCCAAACTTACTCTTATATCACGAATCTTTTTTCCGTTTAACATAAGAAAACCCCCTATTTAATATTAGCTTCTCTTTTTAAATTATATTACTTTCTAATAAAAATTTATAGCGGGATTTTGTTATTTAATTGTTATTTTTTTGTTTTAAAATTTACATTTTTACTGATCAACGAGTCTATAACCTACTCCAACTTCCGTATATATATATTCAGGCCGTGTGGGATCTTTTTCCAATTTTCTTCTTAAATTCGCCATGAACACCCTTAAAGATTGTGTTTCATTTCCCACAACGGAACCCCAGATCTCATTTATAATAAAATTATGAGTCAGCACCTTGCCTGAATATCTGCATAAGAGCTCCATGATCTTGAATTCCGTAGGAGTTAAATGTATATTTTCCCCATCTACAACCACTTTCCTCTTTTCAAAATCAATAAACAGATCCTTGACTCTAAATTGTTTTATCTTTTTCTCATGGGAACTGTTCATATTGCTGTGCCTCAATGAAACACGAATTCTAGCAAGCAGTTCCCCTATTCCAAAAGGTTTAGTCAGATAATCATCTGCCCCTTTATCCAGGGCTTCAACTTTCTGCCTTTCATTCCCCCTGGCAGAAACAATTATAATGGGGATTTTAGACCACTCTCTTATTTTAGATATAACCTCAACTCCGTCAATATCAGGAAGACCCAGATCAAGTATTATAAGATCAGGGTTATTTGACATAGAAAGTGCAATGGCTTCATTTCCCTTATCTGTTTCAATATACTTATAATTTTGAGCTGACAGTGCCGCAGTTATAAATCTCCTTATGATCTTATCATCTTCAACTACTAAAATATATGGTCTACTATCCAACTGTCATTCTCCTTCCTTTAATCTATTACCTTTTTGCCGGGAATATTGAACCTAAAGATACTGCCTCCATTCTTCCTGTTGAAGGCAGCAATTTTCCCGCCGTGGGCTTCCACAATGGATTTACATATCGCAAGCCCTAAACCTACTCCTCTCCTGGAATCAGATATTTTGCTCCCATTCGTAAAGAACCTGTCAAATATATAAGGTAATATCTTATCATCTATACCTATGCCATCATCAATAACTTCAAAAAATACATCATTGTCCTTTCCATAAGCTTTAACCTGTATAAGAGATCCCTTTGGGGAAAATTTTGCAGCATTGTCTATCAAATTTATAAGTACCTGTTCAATTAAACTTCCATCCATAGGAGCCATTATCATTTCCTCAGGGGCATCTATTTTTATTTCATGATCTCTAAAATACTTGGAACTTCTCTGGGCTGATTCCGTAAGAACTTCCTCCACCAGTTCCATATTTTCGTCTATTCTCACATTGCCCTCATCAAATCTAGTCATGCTGAGCAAATTTTCCACCAGCCTTATAAGCCATTCTGTATCATCGTAAACTCCCTTCAAGAGGCTCTGTTTGACATTTTCAGGTATGGATTCACCATCTTCTAAAATCGTACTTATAGTACCTTTAATTCCGGCCAGAGGACTTCTAAGATCATGGGAGATGGATCTCAAAAGACTGCTCCTCAATCTCTCCCTGTCGATAGCTGTCTTCGAGGCTTCCTGCTGACTTACAAGGATCTCCCTGTCAAGTGCAATGGCCATTTGACTTATAACAGTTTCAATTATGAATTTTTGATCCGGTTCGAGAAATCCTTCAGAGCAGGATACTCCTATGACTCCCAATATTTTTTTATCAATTTTTATAGGCATATAATATCCCTTTGCCCCATAGAATGTATCCGTACCTGCACCAGATTCCCTTCCCTTTAAAAAGCTCCAATAAGCTGCAGCATTTTCATTTTTATCTGGAAAAGGAAATTTATATTTTCCATTATCATTCTTATAGACAAAAGGGGTGGATAATTTTTCATCTTTAGACAGATAGCATATGACAGTCCTGTCAATAAGCCTTGAAATATACTTTATCCCTATAGAAACCACATCTGAATTTCCAACTGCACTAAGCAGCTTGCTGCTAATTCTGTAGAGTGTCTGAGTTCTTTTTTCCCTGACATTCGAATCACGGGCATTTTTTTGAATTCTGTTGGTAAGATTGCCAATGGTAAATGCCATGATAAGCATCATAACAAAAGTAACCAGATAGTTTCTATCATAAAATTGGAATGAATACTTCGGTTTTATAAAGAGATAATTGAATATGGCAACTCCCGCCAATGAAGATATTATCCCCAGAAAATACCCCTTAGTTTTGATATAGATAATTATAACACCCAAAATCAAAATCATAAATACATTGGATTCGGAAAATCCAATGTATTCACAAAACAGGGCAATAAAAGTCATAATCACCATAATCAAGGAAGCTCTTAGAATTTCTCCCAGTGACAGATTAACTCTGAAATTTAATTTTAAAAAAGTTTTCTTTTTCTTTTCCTCATACAGAGCATTGGGTATAACATAGACATCAATATAGGAATTTGAATCCATAAGTTTATCAACTACATCCTTTGCATAAAAATGGAACAGCCTGCTGGTATTTTTATTATTCTTTCCTATTATTATCTTGGTTATATTCCTGAATTTGGCATATTCTATTATCTGGTCGGAAACATCATCTCCATATATTGTAGCTACCTCTCCACCTAATTGTTCTGCTAAATTAAAATAGGAATTCAACCTTTTTACATCATTTTTATCATTTTTTCGATTTTGGGGAGTTTTTACATAGAGTACTATCCATTTTGAATGGTAGACTTCCGCCATCCTGGCAGCAGTACGTATAACCCTCGCAGAAGAAGGTGAAGAACTTATACATGCCATTATCTGATCTGACGTTGGCACCACAGTAACCTGGCCTCTTGAAAGTCTGTCGATTTCCACCTCGTAATTTACCCTGTCGGCAGTCTTTCTAAGTGCAATTTCCCTCAGGGCATACAGATTATTTTTAGTAAAGAAATTGTCGAAGGCCCTTCTCACCTGTTCCCTGGCATATATTTTCCCATCTCTGAACCGCTTTAAAAGTTCATCTGGTTCTATGTCTATTATTTCCACTTTATCTGCATTGTCAAATACCTTGTCCGGAACAGTTTCCCTCTCGGTCACATGTGTTATACTCTCCACTACATCATTCAAGCTTTCAATATGCTGCACGTTCAATGTGGTATATACGTCAATTCCCGCATCAAGAAGCTCATATACATCCTGCCACCTTTTCCTGTTCCTCTTGCCCTTTGCATTGGTATGTGCCAGTTCATCCACAAGTACTATATCAGGTTTTCTTAAAAGAACCCTGTCAAGATCCAGCTCCCTCAAAACTATGCCTCTATAGTCAATTATACTGGGAGCTATACTTTCAATCCCCTCCGTCAAATTCATGGTTTCTTTTCTCCCATGAGATTCTATATATCCTATTACCACATCTTTTTTAAGCTGCTTTAATTCCTGTGCCTCCCTGAGCATAGAATAAGTTTTTCCAACTCCTGCGGCATAGCCAAAAAATATTTTTAAATTTCCACGTTTATTTCCAATTTGATCTTTTTGAACTTCTTTTAAAAGATAGTCAGGATCTGGACCTTTATATTGATTCATAAAAAACAACTCCTATTATCTAAAAATTAACCCTTACCCGTACATCCAATTATACCACTAGCGTTTTACTTGAATAATACAATCTTATTTTTGAGATAAAATACAGCATTGCCGTCACCATAAAAATTATACAGTTCAATACTGTGTCCTTTAATCTTACCTTTAAAATACATTTTTCTATATGAACCCGAACTGCCTTCATTTAGAGTTAATCTGATATTATTATTATCTACGGTGTATTTCCCTTCAATATATACCGCACCTCTGGATAAAGTGTTTATCAAGGTACAATTATTATTTCCAGACAATATAAGCAGCACATTATTTTTAGGACATTCATATTTTCCAGTGTAGTTATTTTCATAATACCCTCTATTAGAAAAAATCAATATACAGCCAGCCGCAACTATAAATAGCAGCACGATGACTGTTTTCTTCATGATAACCATCACCCATCTTTTCCACAATCTATTAAACATAGTCTTTATTTGTTTAGAATTGAAGCTATCTCAAGATTTACTTTAAGTACATTTATCCTGGGCTCACCTAAGCTTACGGAAGTATCACCTTTAGTGTACTTTTTAACTATTTGTCGTAACCTGTTTTGATCTATACCGGTTGCTTTTGATACCGCAGGTATCTGTACCTCAGCAGCTTGAGGACTTATGTCCGGATCAAGCCCGGAACCTGAGCTTGTAAGAAGATCTGTAGGTATATCTTCTCTTCTCACTCCAGGATGTGATTTCAAAAAATCATTTATATCTTTTTGAACTCTTTCCTTCAGTGCCTTGTTGGAAGGTGCCAGATTCTGAGATCCAGATGATACTCCAGAATATGCTGTTTTTCCATTTTTACCCGGTATTTTATCTTTTTCCGTATAGGTATTGTAATTTACATATGAAACTCTGCCCTTAAAGAATCTGGGGTCGGTAAAATTTTGGCCTATAAGTTCTGAACCAGCTTCTCTGCCATTTAAAGTTACAATGCTGCCATTTGCCTGCCTGTGAAAGAAGATCTGACCCACTGCCGTTATAAAAAGGGGATAGGCAATTCCACAAATTATCATCATCACAATGGTTATCCGAAGGGCTTTTTGAAAACTTTTCATTTTAAACCATCCTTTCATAAAATCTAATTTAAACTGAGAATTCTAACTAATGGAGTTATGAGTATATCAATAATTTTTATACCTACAAAAGGCGCAATTATCCCACCGAGTCCAAAAATAAACATATTCCTCAAAAACAGGGTCTCTGACTTCATTGGCTTATATTTCACACCTTTCATGGCAACAGGTATAAGCAGAGGGATTATTATTGCATTGAATATCAGTGCCGACAATATTGCACTATAAGGTGTTGACAGCTCCATAATATTCATAACCTGCATTTTGGGTATAGCAGCCATAAATATGGCAGGTATTATGGCAAAATACTTAGCTACATCATTGGCAATACTAAAAGTAGTCAGTGCTCCCCTAGTTATTAAAAGCTGTTTCCCTATTTCAACCACTTCAAGTATTTTTGTGGGATCAGAATCCAAATCAACCATATTTGCAGCTTCTTTTGCAGCAGTAGTTCCGCTGTTCATTGCGAGCCCCACATCAGCCTGCGCCAGTGCAGGTGCATCATTTGTCCCATCACCTGTCATGGCTACAATCCTTCCCTCCGACTGTTCTTTTTCTATCGCATCTATCTTATCTTCAGGTTTACACTCGGCAATAAATTCATCTAACCCGGCTTCTTTGGCAATAGTTGCTGCAGTAAGCGGATTATCTCCCGTACACATTATGGTCTTGATTCCAATTTCACGCAGTCTTCTAAATCTATCGACAAGTCCCGGCTTAACCGTGTCTTTAAGGTAAATGACTCCGTATATCCTATTGCCCACACACAACACAAGAGGCGTACCTCCCATACTTGCCACTTTATTTACTATCTGTTCCAAATCAGGCGGTATATTTCCATTTAATTTCTTCACTCTCTCCACTATGGCATCGTAGGCACCTTTCCTTACAGAAGTACCGTTACTCAAATCAACTCCACTCATCCTTGTCTGAGCCGTAAATTCTTCAAAATGCACATCATCGTACTTATTTTTTTCCACTCCGGAACCCAGTTTATACCCAAGTTCCACTGTGGATTTTCCCTCCGGAGTATCGTCTTTCAAAGAACATACAACGGAGTAATCTATAAGCTCCCTTTTATCCGCGCCCTTCACCGGCACAAATTCCGCAGCCAACCTGTTTCCAAATGTTATGGTCCCGGTTTTATCCAGTATTATGGTATCCACATCTCCGCAGGATTCAACCGCTTTTCCCGACATTGCTATCACATTGAACCTGGTAACCCTATCCATACCAGCTATCCCAATGGCAGATAAAAGTCCTCCAATCGTAGTAGGTATAAGACAAACAAGCAGTGCCACAAGTGTGGATATCGAGATACTTGCCCCCGTATAAAATGCCATAGGATAAAGTGCCACAAGAACTATGAGAAAAATAAGTGTAAGGCTTACAAGAACAGTATTAAGGGCAATTTCATTCAGTGTCTTCTGCCTTGAAGCTCCTTCTACAAGGCCTATCATTTTATCAAGAAATGACTCTCCCGGAACTGCTGTTATCCTTACTTTTAACCAGTCGCTTACAATTTTAGTACCTCCTGTTACCGATGCAAAATCTCCTCCGGCTTCTTTTACAATAGGGGCTGATTCACCGGTAATTGCAGATTCATCAACAGAAGCTATTCCATCTACAATTTCTCCGTCATTGGGTATTATATCTCCCTTTTCCACCAAAACCCTGTCACCTTTTTTAAGTTCTCCTGCATTTATTATTTTTGTATTTCCATTAGAATCCAAAAGCTTCGCTTTTGTATCCCTGCGGGTTTTCTTCAAGGTTTCAGCCTGCACCTTCCCTCTACCTTCAGCTATGGATTCAGCAAAATTTGCAAACAAAAGAGTTATAAGCAAAATCACAGCTACTATAAAATCATAAATTCTCAAGTTACTTCCTTTATCTCCAAATATACTTGGAAAAATTGTACTTATCAAAGATACGAAAAAACCAATCTCAACTACGAACATAACAGGGTTTTTGAACATATACTTCGGGTTCAATTTTTTAAAAGATTCAACAATGGAATCTTTTAATATGGTTTTGGTAACGAACTTGGATTTACTATTTTTCATAATCAAATCACTCCTTCCGATATCTACAGCGTGAGCTGTTCTGCAATAGGTCCCAGTGACAATGCCGGGAAAAATGTAAGTGCACCGATTATCAAGACAATAAATATCAATGTAAAAGTAAATACTGCATTATCCGTCCTGAATGTCCCCTCACTAACAGGTACTGATTTTTTCGCAGCTAAAGACCCTGTTACTGCAAGCAAAATTATCATTGAAAGATATCTCCCAAGCAGCATTACTATACCTGTCGTGGTATTCCAGAACAGAGTGTTGTCCGCAAGTCCTTCAAATTCAGAGCCATTATTGGCTGCAGAACTTGCAAATTGGTACACTATCTGTGTAAGTCCGTGAAATCCCGGATTTGATATGCCCGCTACACCCTGCGGCAATACCAGCGCCAAAGCTGAAAACATCAGTATCAAAAATGGATGTATGATTATGGCAAGTGCAACTAATTTAATCTCCCTGCCTTCAATTTTCTTTGACAGATATTCCGGAGTTCTTCCAACCATAAGCCCGCAGAGAAAAACAGCGAGTATAGCATACATAATCATATTCATGAAACCTACACCATCTCCTCCGAACACCACATTCAACATCATATTTAAAAGTGGCATCAGGCCACCTAACGGCGTCAGGGAATCGTGCATGTTGTTTACAGCTCCAGTTGTTGCCGCCGTGGTGATTGTAGTAAAAAGCGACGACATTGGTATGCCGAATCTAACTTCCTTGCCTTCCATGTTTCCCATAAGCTGATTGAGTCCGATTTGTGAAAGAGCCGGATTACCTGCCTTTTCACATGCATAACACACTGCTATGCCGGCAACAAGCAGTATTCCCATAGCTGAAAATATGGAGATGGCCTGTTTTTTCTTTTTAACCATGTATCCAAAGTATACGACAATTGCTCCAGGGAAAAGCAGCATTGAAAGCATCTGTACAATATTGGTAAGCGGCGTGGGATTTTCAAAAGGATGAGCTGAGTTGGCTCCAAAAAATCCACCTCCATTGGTTCCAAAGAGTTTTATAGATTCCAGACTTGCTACAGGGCCCATGGAAATATCCTGCAGCTTGCCTTCAATAGTAGTCACAGTTTTGGTAGGTGAAAATGTCTGGGGAACACCCTGCTGAATATAAAATATAGACGCTACAATACACACAGGCAGAAGTATTCTGGTTATAATTCTCACAAAATCCACATAAAAATTTCCGGGTGTTTTCTTCTTTCCTGTGATCCCACGTACAAACGCCAGTGCTGCAGAGAACCCTGTAGCCGCAGAGATAAACATGAAAAATGTAATAACAACCATCTGGCTGAAATAGGAAAGACCCGACTCTCCACTATAATCCTGAAGGTTTGTATTGGTTAAAAAACTTATTACAGTATTGAAAGTAAGTCCGGGCTCCATGCCATTTATATGATTGGGATTCAATACATGAATAAACTGCAGTCTCAAAATTATATAAGCTATTACAGCGGGAACAACATTGCACATAAGCAGAGCAAGTATATACTGCTTCCAGCTCATTTCCTCCTTTGTTATCCCTACAATCCTGTAAATAAAATTATCAACTCTATCAAATACAGGATCTAAAAAAGTCTTTTTATGTTCTGTCACTTTATAAACATATTTTCCTGCTGGAATACACAATAATACAAAAATAGCAAGTACAATCACAATTTCCAGTATTCCCATAATTATTTAGAACCTCCCTTAAATTAAAATTTTTCAGGATTGAACAAAGCGTAAAATAAATATATAAACAATAAAATAGTCAAAATACCCAATAAAATCATAAGCAGTCCTCCACTCAAAATTATTTTTTACTGATTTGCTTTTCGCACCAGTTCACAAAATATCTCAATGATAAAAATACTGCCAAAATCACGGCAATAAATAAAAAATCCAGCACATTCCATTCCTCCTCCAATTCATATTTTCAATGTTATCATCACGAGTATAAAGTTTGTGTTAAGATCATAGGCAATAATATAATGCTTATATAAATATAATTTGCCATTTTACACGAAAATTAATTACAGAGCAAAAAAACACCTTTTTAAACAACAGTTTCTGTCTTAAGGTGTAAAATAAAAACAGCATTAATATTTAAATATATTAACACTGTTTTCTGTCCCTTAATTTATTTAAAATCAGTTTAATTTTCTTCACTTTCCATATATCCTTATACATTTATTCAACCTCCTCATTTTTTGTTTTTTGATTCCCCGCATCCATCATATCTTCACTGATTAGAGGATTAAAAAATTTTTGGGCTATCAAGGTTGGTACAACAGCACTTAAAATTACCGTTGTCACTATAATAGAATATTGTATTTTATTTATAAAACCATGATTAAGACCAAACAGGGCAGATATTGATCCAAAAGTCAATCCTGTTGCCATAAGCAAAGTAGTATATATTCCATCTTTTCTTTTATATCCATACAATACGGTAAGAGGTCTTATACCTACATATTTGGTAATGATTTTCACTGCCAGAAAGGCAAGTACTATCCATGCATAATTTATAACATGATATGAAACATTGCTTCCGGCTTTCAAAAAATAAAAAGGTATAAACAAGCTAAAAGTTATTGCCGTAAGTTTATCATTCAAATATTTCTGTTTCTTGAAAAACGGGGAAAGCGCCAGACCTATTATATATGCAGGCAGTACCGCCTCTACATTGGCCATTGTAGCTATACCACCGCACAAAAATAAAATCAGGAATATATATTTTACTTCCAGCTGATATGTTTTACCGCCAAACTTATCATTGAATTTAGTGGTGATTTTATCTAAGAAAGGTGTAATTGCAATCATCAGTACTATAAAAAAGAGAAGCCATTTGTTAAAGTTGGCAAATATAAGTCCAAGAGCCAAAACAGTACCCAAATCTGTAACAAAGCAAGCAGCTAAAATTTTTTGTCCCAATTCTTTTTTGTCCAGACCCGTCTCAAGCATTACTGAATAAACTACAGCAACTGAAGTAGTTGAAAGCGCTATTCCACAAATTTCCGAAGAATTCAAAGTCCATCCCAAAATATAATAAGACCCTAAAAAGCATAATACAAAAGGTGCCGCAAAAGACAATATTCCTATAAATAAACTCTGCTTCAAATTTGATTTTAATATATCATGATCTATTTCTGCTCCAGCTTGAAACGTGAGAATAATACTCCCTGCACCTGCAAGAAAATCAATCCATTGGTTCGTAGTTAAATTCATAACGTTGCCTGCTGCAATACCCACCAATATCTCAACTAGAGATATTGAAATACCGGAGTAATATGCTATGATACCTGCAATTATAGATAGTACAATCCATTTTGAAAATAGAAGCCACATTTTTCTAATCCTCCTATAAATATATTTAAAATAGTAATTTAGTACCTGTAAATTATAGGAGTCATTAGCATAAATGTGCATTTGAGACGAACTCCATCGTCTTTTACCTAAAAATAAGCATAAAAAAACTTCCACCTACAATAAGCAGAAGTCATTAATCACAAAGATATTTAAAGGCAAACTTCATTACCTAAATCTTAAATTATGATAATATATTATCATAATTTAAGATATGTGTAAAGTAAAAAATATTTGTTATTCCATATTTTCTACGTCCTTGCTTACAAATTACTTTTCAATTGCAACAATTCGCTTATGAATGACGTTCAGTTCCCAAAATGCCCGTCACTTTATAGTACCATATTTTTAGGGCATCTAAAATCAGCATGGCAAAAATCGTGATGACGAACAATATTATGATAGATAGACAGGAACATTAGAGAGCTGATTTGTGCTGCATTTAAATTCTGGAATTTGAAGTAAAACCAGAGAATCCCCAATCCAAGAGCCAGCCAGCCTATTGTAAAAATAGCAGATATCTTGGCCAACCGAGGCATATTCCACGTTTCGGGAACTGCAGTCGGCCATGCTTTGTCAGTACCCAACGTCAGAGTAACCATATCGTTCATCACGATAATAAACACAATCAGGCTCAACGAAACCGGGAAAAATCCAGTAAAGATAAATCCAAAGGTCAGAAGTGCAACCAACTCAGCTGTACGAGCCAACTTTGTAATAGTCCATGTCATCATTCGCCGATAAACACGGTGTCCTCCGTCAATTACCCTGGCAATATCAGACAAATGCGGCTCGGTTAAAACAACTTTGGCCGACGATTTTGCCACGTCTGTTGCTGTGCTCACTGCGATGCCAACATCTGCCTGTTTCAGAGCCGGAGCATCGTTAATTCCATCGCCGGTCATTCCAACAACCATTCCCAATTTTTGCATGGCTTGAACGATCTTGTACTTGTCCTCCGGATATACATTGGCAAATCCATCGAAATCCAGGGGATTTGACAAGGCATCCTCCAATGTTCCAATTCGGCTGCCAATTACCACCTGCTCGGCAACCGCCTTGGCAGTTCCTATGGTGTCACCCGTTATCATGATAATGCGTATACCTAAACCTTTGATTTTTGCAATTGATTCTTTAGCATCATCCCTCAGTGAATCAGCTAAGGCAATAAGACCGTGGCAGACCAGTTTTCCACTCTCTCCGGAAGCAACTGCTAGAACCCTGGAACCTTTTGAACTCAACAATTCAACTTGTTCCATAAACTGATCCGGCACTGCTGCAATTTTAGTAATAACCTCAGGTGATTCAAGAGCCACATCCAATTGACTTCCATCATCGTCAATCTGAGCCCTTGATATTTTCTGGACCGGGTCGAACGCAATAAAGGACGTTCTTTTCGGAACAGACAAATTTTGTCTTCTCAAAACCCCGAGTACTGCAGTACTTATGGAATCATTTGACGTATCATCGCTTGCGGCAGCTGCCAGTTCCAGCAACTCATCATCTTTCATTTGTCCAAACGAAACCAGCTTATCAATTTCAGGGCGATTATTTGTCAATGTCCCTGTTTTATCCACGAGTAGTACATTTACACTAGCAGCTTCCTGAATTCCAGTCAATCCTGTTATCAGTACATGCTCTTTAGCCAAATTCTGCTCTTCCAGTGAATTTGCCACAGTAAAGCTGGCAGGCATCGAAATTGGGATAGTAGCAATAAACAAAATCACCAGAAACGGCAGCAGCTCTTGCCAAGAAGTTCCATGAATCAATGCAGTTATCACAAGGATAACGGCAAGGACAATATCCAGATATGCAAGATATCGGACAATGTTAAACAGCAGTACCTGAAGCCGTCCTAGAGCTTCAGCAGTCCGAACCAGTTCTGCAGTTTTACCATAGGAACTCTTCGTTCCAATTGCAGTTACACTTGCAATTGCCTCACCATGACTGATGGTGGAAGCAGAAAAAATCGTTTCACCAGCCTGTTTGGTTACATCAATCGATTCTCCAGTCAGTGCAGACTCATCAGTGCTCACAGTACCACTTACAATTTCCATATCCGCCGGTACAATATCTCCAATTCTGACATGTACAATATCTCCTGGAACAAGCTCCATGGATGGCAGTATCTTCCACATTCCATTTCTCAAGGTTCGAACATTGATCTGCAGCTGCTGATGCAGATAACCGATAGCATTCTTTGCACGTTTTTCCGGAATTTCATTATAGCCGTATTGCTTTCGCTTTGCTTGAACATCGGAATTACTTAATCCACTTCCCTTATATGAATTTTCGATACCAGCCGTATCTTTACTTCAAGCCATTAAAATTTCCCTCCCTCTGTCTCAGATTGCCATCTTTTACAAGCCATCAAAAAAGCCGATGGATCTACCCATCAGCTTTTTTTAAGCAATTAAAGCGAGCTTCATCACTTTGATATTCTATTACAATATTTTAGTATTTAGTGTAACACTTGTTAGAGTCATTGTAAAATATTCAATTTAGGATATAAACTGTTAAGGCGCAAATATTTTATTATACAGATCTTCACCAAAACTTGTCGGCAACGGCTCACCTTCGCTCAACTGAAAAGTTCGATGACCATTTGCCTGTCTCTCAGCACGCAGAAAAATAGCATTATCCATTTTTTTCTCATAAAAGCTGTGTGAGAAATCATATAGATGGCTTACAAAAAACACTTTGATCTTTTTTTCCAGAAGGGCGCTGACAATCTGCCGGCCTATTTCCGATCCCTCCCTTTCATTGGTAGCAGAAAATGATTCATTAAATAAAATCATAGAATTCGGCCGGATGAATCTTACGATATCATTCATTCTTGAAAGTTCTTCATCCAGCTTACCACTCTTCATAGTGACATCTTCTTCTTTTTTATAATCGGTAAAAATGCCATCACATATATCGGCGCTAAAGGATTTAGCTGCCACAAACAAACCACATTGCATCATGAGCTGTGCCTGACCAACACTTCGTAAAAAGGTAGATTTTCCTCCCTGATTGGCACCTGTAACAATAATTAAATCTTTATACTCTGCATTTACATTATTACCAATGACTTTTTCCCCTAAAATTAGAGCAAGACTGACATCATAAAGTCCATTGACGGAATACTTGCGGCGACCCAAACCATAGAGTATAGGAAAAGAAACAGGTTCTCCCTTTTCAGAAAGGCTGTCATATAAATTCAGGCACCCTACATAAAAGGCAAGTTCTGACTGCAGAGTTACAAAAAAGCTGAGAATATTCTCACAAGATTGTGAAAGTATATTTGCTATTACTATTATTCCAATTGCCAGATTTTTTCTTCTCGATAAATCAACACAGCCGCTCTCATCACGAAGATCAATAGTCATGCTTGGTGCAAAATGCCATTTCCACCACTGGCGCTTTCTGTTTTGTTTGCAAAGCACGTAGTGTATCCCCTGATTGTATTCCCCGAGTTCGGCACTAATTAGGATGCCATTTTTAAATTTCAATTCATTTAAGCAGGTTTTTGTCGTATAAAAGTACTCGTCATCCAGTTCCTCCTGTATCATTGTAAAAAAAACTAGAAACCCCTTTGACTCAAATTTACAAGCATTGCCATCTATAACAATACGAAGCCTTTTTAACATTTTAAAAAACATCTGCAATAGACTTACGGAGCTGTTTAAAGAAGGAGTATATGAGCCGAACGTCTCCCACCAAAACTCCTTTTTCTTTTTAACGCTCTCTACTGCAATATTAAAAAACTCCCTTACAACATCAGCATTTTTTATACAATCTTTTAAAATAGCCTGACGATACAGAATTTCATCCTTATTTTTGAGGCTTATAAATACAGCTTTTTTTTACAACATCCAATATTAGATCATCATCGCCAGCCATTACACTGAATAAGGTATCAAGTTCCAAATCCCGTGCAAGTATTTTATCCTGCGGCGTTAATTTTTGTTTGCAGTCAAAGTCACGATCCTGATACATCAAATGTACTTTCATGATTTTACCCTCTCCTTTAAAAGATCATAGGTAAGTCGATATTTTTGTGCTATATTATAGCATACGCAAGTCCATCTGCAGGGCCTCTGACAATCTTATAGGTTCGGCGTGCCGGATCTTCAGGCAATACCGTACTTATCATACTTACAATTTTTTTATTGTAAGAAGCAAGTTCATCTAGAAATGTCACCCATATGCACAGAGAGTCCAACTGAAGAATGCTGTCCATTATTTTTTCACCAATAGCAACTGCATCTTTCAGAGTTGTCGAGGAAAGTATTTCGTTTATAATGATAATACTATCCTTTGTCGCATGTTCCAAAATATCATGCATCCGTATGAGATCATCCTGCAGTTTACCGCTTAGATTTTGAATATTTTCTTCTCTTTCAAAATGCGTATATATATTATCAAACAGGAAAAGCTGTGCCTCTTTACCCGGTACAGGACAGCCAAGACTCCCAAAATAATGCAATTGGCCAAAAGTACGGGCAAAAGTAGTTTTTCCACCTTGATTCGGTCCTGAAACCACAATGACACGTTCCCTATCTTTAAGATAAAAATCATTGCAGATAACAGGCTGATTATGTGCAATAAGTTTATCAGCAAGAGCCAGATCAAAACTTTTAATGCTATTAACTTCTTTACATCGCAAGCTCATATGCGGATAGCAGAAAGAAAGCTCTGCTCTTTTAAAATGCTTTATATACTCCAAATAAGCAATATAAAACTGAATTTCTCTGGAAAATACAAAAATCTTTTGATTGACAAAATTCATATTTTTTATGCAGTAGTTACTTAAATCTAAGAAAATATTTGGATATAACTTTGCTACCAAATTCAACACACCTGCCTCGACATGCTCGGAATAAGATTTGTCAGAAGCATCCTTGGTATAAAATTTTGCAGCACCGCAGGCAAATCTTTGAAAAACTTTTTCAATTTTGGGGGTAAGAGCCAGTTCATCATCATATTTTTGGACTTTGATAGTTGTACCTTTAATTAGCATACAATAATGGACGGTTGCCAATTCAGCTTTCAACACTTCCGTTTCAGATTGTAAAGTTGTAAAATTATCAGATTTTTTGCATTTCAATTGCAATATCATAAATATACTCCGAAAATGTTCTGATTTTTTTAAACAGCGTCTCATTTTCAAGATCTTGCATAACTTCCTGGTGATAACTGATTGTATCTTCACTGCGCAGAGGTTGAAGGAAAAATGATTTTATATTATACTTCTGCATTCCAGACGTGATTGTATCTATAATTTGATCAAGATTCAGATCTTTAAAATATGATGGAGCTTCCTGAGATTCCATATTAACAGCTGCATCATTTTTCTGAAATAAAATACTTGTGAAGGTCATTTTGCAACTCCACCTTTCAAAAAAGAATATAAAAAAGCTGACAGCTTCATTTTATAGAAGTCATCAGTTTTTTAGCATTTAGGCTCTTGCCATGGAAAACTTCATTTACTTTACTTAAATTATATTATAAATTATACCGTCCAAGATTTCAATATCAATATGCCGTCAGTTTTATTCTCTGAGGGTAGCAGTGATTCTTTTCGGATTCATCAGCAGCATTAACGCATCCTCACTGTTTTTTACAACAATGTCGGATTTTAATAACGTTTTAACAGAACAGCCTTCTTCACCAACTACAAGTATAGACAGGGCACAAATTTCAAACATTCCAATATCATTTTTCCCATTACCTATGCATATTGTATCATCAGCACCAAGCAACCGCACAAATTCTTTCTTTTTCATACCGCCGCTGCCTTTTAAAACTTGAACTTTGGCACCGACATTCCTGCATTCATTCTGCACTGAACCATATGTATCCGAGGATAAGATATAAATATCCAAAAATTTCTCGATTTCAACTAACATTTCTCTCACAGATGATTTTAATTTTCCATCTGTGGCAAGAGTACCATTAAAATCAAAAACAGCATTTTTAACAGAAAGCTCGTTTTGTCCCGGTATTGTTATTTTTAGCATATTACATGCTCCTCTCCTATTGATATACTTATAATTTTACTTTTAAATCTAATATTTCACCATAATATATTTTCATTTTTTGCTTTATCCGAAGGCTACCATTGCTAATACTCCCAAGCTTCTCAAAGTGGGAGATAAAGAGAACTTGCAACTCATTCGAACTCAAGCGAAGAAGCTATAGAATTACTTATTGAGGCAGTTGAAAAAGCGGGCTATATATCAGGAAAAGATATTTTATAGAATCTCCACGTATCCTTCCGTTCCGTTCACCCTAATTCTCTGTCCGTCTTTAATTATTCTGGTGGCATTTTCCACACCCACAACCGCAGGCAGTCCATACTCTCCGGCAACTACAGAACCGTGAGTCATCATTCCGCCTACTTCCGTCACTAGACCCTTTATAGATATAAAAATAGGTGTCCAGCTGGGGTCAGTAAATGCAGTCACCAAAATATCACCTTCTTCCATCAGTGCCTGCTTGATAATCCAGTAATGTTCAACCATAATATATTTCAGATATTCCAGATAGCCGGTAAAATTGCGCAGGCGGTCAATCATCCTCTCCGTTTTTTTAGCCTTTTGTCTTCCACCAGGCAGCTGTTTTAAACGTTTTAAGAGATCTGCTTTTTTTGCCTCACTTCCAACAAACCTTGTTTCAATCTAGTATTATGGGCATCCTGCTCAAAATTTTTGATATTGCTGAAAATCATTGGGATAAGAGCTGTGGGCTGTTCACTGAAGCGGGTTCTGGTGATGTCGATTTCACCAGAACAGCGCATACCGTATTTTTCAAGATACATCCGCATGGATTTGCTGACAACATTCCCGCCTTCCAGCCCTCTCAAATCCTCAAAAAAAGTGTCATTATCGGTGTGCTTAAAATACTCCATCACTGCCGGATATTGCCGGACGACATCTGCCACATCCAGCAGTGCCAGCCCCATTTCAGATGTAACATTGTTGGCCATCGATTTTGAAAGTGAGTCTGCTGTATTTTTTTCACCCAACCACTTTTTCATTTTCCTGTTAATCCAATTCAGTACATATACCCCCACATAAATTGCTGCCATGCCCTGTGAATTACACATAGGCTTCTTTAACAGTTTGAGATCCTCTATAACAAAATCAAACAGCTCTTCTCCGGTTTTTGAAAATCAATTACATATAAATCCATACATATTCTTCCTTCCATTTTATGTATATTGAGTAAATCGGATATACGACTACAGGTATTTTTCCTTATAAAAATTCCTTTTAAACAGATTTATATATTCATCAAATTCTTCACATAGGGTATCAAGATCAATTCCCATTTTAGGTATCTTACTCAAATATCCATCAGTAATCAAATCAAGTATTTTCATGATCAGCTTCGGATCGATGTCGTCTTTGAATTTTGAAGTGTCAATGCCCTCAAAAACAATTTTATTTCTAAAATTCTCACTTTCATCATTTGCAAGAGCATCTTTTACCTCTGTTTTGACTTCATCATCATTTTCAAAATACACACTGTTTAAAAAGGAAAAGATGGCAGGGTGTTTCTTCATAACCGAAATTTCGATACTGGATGTAAGCTTGATTCTATCGAAAAAATCAGTAACGGTATTGTCAAACTTTCTATCAATTTCATCCATAATAGTATGGGTGCACAAATCAATTAAGTATAAATATAAAGCCTTTTTTGTGCCAAAGTAATGAAATACCAGCGCTTTTGAAACTCCAGCCGCGTCAGCGACATCACTGATGGAGGCTTTTTTGTAACCGTTAGCGCCAAAACATGTAAGAGCAGCATTGACAATCACATCCTGCTTTTCTAAATGTAAAGCTGAAAAATTCATCAATTGACCCACCTTATAAATATTGTTGACCGAACAGGTCAGCAATAGAATAACACAATTAACCGATTCGGTCAATAACAAAAAACCAACCTTACTAAAAGGCTGGTTTTTTCATCTTTTCTCTTTACATTTTATCCTTTGGCGAACTTGTCATTGCCGCTTTCCTTAAAAAATTCCTTCCAGGTTTTTTCAGCATATGGCGCAAATTCTTTAGATGACTTAGTTATCTTTTCATGAAATTTAGGGTCATGAAGCATTTTTTCCGCTCCAGTATCATCCGGTTTAGCCCCTACTTTCTTGCATACATTTATTATAACATTGGTATTGTCTATCATGCTGCATGGCCTCAACATGTTTTTATTATAGGGCTGCATAGATCTTAATTTCTTAAAGAATGGATCCCTGAATGCATCTATCAGATGCCTGCCTTTTAAGTTAACAGTTGAAAAATGTGAGAATATGCACGGTTCAACATCCTCTTTCGAATTAACATGGAAAAAGTATTTACCTGCAATGCATCCTCCAACATATGGGGCATCATTAAAGAAATCTATAGTAAAATACGGTTTATTAGCCCTTATTTCCCTGTTTCTCTTTCCAAGATAATCTCTCTGTTCTCCTGTAAGCATCATGTCAAAGTCTTCATCGTCCCCATTTACAGGCATAAATAAAAAGTACCAGCTCATTTTAGAACCTTTCCTAATTAACATATCCGTAAATTCATCACTGAGCACTGTATTTATATTAGTCCTCGTAACAGCTGAGGACACCCCGAACAGTATTCCTCTCTCATGGAGTATATCCATAGCTTTCAATACCTTCTTATACGTGCCCTTCCCTCTACGCTCATCAGTATCCTTTTCAAAACCTTCAACTGAAAGCATAGGTATTACATTGCCGCTTTTCTTAAGTCTGTCTGCAATTTTTTCGTCAAGAAAAAGTCCGCTGGTAAATGGCGTAAACATTACATCATTATACTTCTCATAAATGTCCAGAAGATAATCATTAAAGAAAGGTTCTCCACCTAAAATAATAATATAATAAATTCCAAGATCTCTTGCTTCTCCTATAATCCTGTCGACCTCTTCCGGCGGGATGTCATCCTTCTTGTCAAAACTTGAAGCGTAACACCCTTTGCAATGAAGCGAGCACCTCATGGATGGGCTTAAAAGCATAACAAATGGTATCTTAGTATCCTCTTCATCTAGATATTTTTTTCTCTTGGGTCCCGCAAACCAATTTGCATTTGCAAAAAAACACGAGAAAAATTTTTTCAGGCATTTAGTATCTGTATTTTTTAAAATATCCTGAATATATTCATGCTTATATTTATCATTATGATAATAATCCTCAACAAATTTAATTTGGGCTAATGCAGATTCATCTTTAGTCAGCATTTTAATAGCATCAAAAATTTTATCTATGTTTTTTTCTGGATCCCTATCAAGGTAACTGACAATCTTGTTTACAATAGCTTGTTTAGTAGCTTTTTCTAAATTCTCTCTTATTTTCACGAAAATTCCTCCTCATAGATATTTATTAAGTTTGGTAACAAACATTTGATATCCATATATCTGATACCCGTTTTATATTTAAATATGAATAATGGAAAGTGAACTATATCTCCATTTAAATGGAGAGCTTCGGATTCCCAATAAAACTCAGCCTTGAGTTTCACCGGTATATCTTGGGGTGTCCAGCCCCACTACTGCTGGTACAGATTTCTTCGACCTAAACAGATACTTTTTCAATATATTGAAAGTCCCTACGCAGTCTGCATTGAAGATCCTGAAATCGACTGATAATACGATATTCTATTGTCAAAATACCTTTTAGTTCTTTACCTTCAGGCATCTTTAAAAACAGATATATGTCTGTAATACTGTATTTTCCTTTCAGGTAATCTCTCAATCTTTTAAGCAATTGTGCACAAAACTCTTATTGAGGTACCTTATACTAAAGTTTATATGCTTAAATCCCGGAGGTTTGGAATTTTCAATATCGCATTAACTACCTTTTTTATGGTTTTTTACCCTCCCTTCTTTCTGAAGTTCGCCATATACACAGATTCTCTATTATTTTTACCCATACATATGGCATATAATACTTATAAGATAAATTCAAATAAATAAAACAACTATTATATATACATATAATATTGCTATTAACTGCGGCCTTTCACCTCCTTTTTAAAAGAGAAGGATCCTCAACCATATTTCCTAAATATATTACCATATAACTATATAAAGAATTAATCTTACTGTCGACAATAACCCATAATATAATAGATTTTAATGACCATACAGAATTAAACATTATTTTAGTAGTGATTCATTATTTATTATAATCTTAGCACTTTTACTTTTCCGAATCAATATATTTAAATGTTAATATGGGATTACTGTTTTTTTGTTGATCACAATTATTTTAATACCTGCGGACATTAAGCTGCTTTCCGATTATAAACCAGTATTGCAAAAATACATGCAGCAATAAGAATACCAAGACACCATGCAAGTGCAGCCCAAATATCGTTTCCCACAGGCTGTCCTGCCAGCAGGGAGCGAATCGAATCAACGATGGATGTTACCGGCTGGTTTTCAGCAAAGGCACGAACAACCCCCGGCATTGATCTGGTTGGTACAAAAGCTGAGCTGATAAATGGGAGAAAGACAAGCGGGTAGGAAAAAGTGCTCGCACCGTCCACCGATTTTGCGGACAATCCGGCAATTACTGCAATCCATGTCAAAGCCAGTGTAAACAAAACGAGTATACCGGTCACAGCCAGCCATGATAATATTCCTGCCGATGAGTTAAATCCCATAATCAGCGCTGTGAGAATGATGACAACAACCGAGATAGTATTGGATACCAGAGATGTCAGTACATGACCCCACAGTGCTGCCGAAGGTGCAACAGGCATAGAACGGAACCGTTCAAAGATACCTTCCTGCATATCCATAAACAGACGATAAGCAGTATAGGAAGTACTGGCTGCAATTGCAATCAGCAATATACCTGGCAGTAGGTAATTCACATAGTTATCCGTGCCGGTTTGAATGGCACCACCGAACACATAGACAAACAACAGCATCGTCGCAATCGGCATGATTGTAACCGTGATTATGGTATCCATACTGCGGGTAATATGGTGCATGGAACGTCCCAACATCACACCTATATCGCTAAAAAAGTACCTCTTTGTCATTTCCATTCACTCTTCCCCCTTCTTGCTGACGATTGCAAGGAATATTTCTTCCAGGCTCGGCTGTTTTTTAATGTACTCCACCTTTGCGGGCGGAAACAGCTTTTTAAGTTCTTCAAGGGTACCACTTACGATAATCCTGCCTTCATGTAAAATGGCTATTTGATCCGCAAGCTGCTCGGCTTCCTCCAAATACTGGGTAGTCAGGAACACCGTTGTGCCGCCCTCTGCAAGCTCTTTGACAATCTTCCAAACCTTCATGCGCGCCTCGGGATCAAGGCCGGTGGTGGGCTCGTCGAGAAAAATAAGCTGCGGTTCTCCAATCAGGTTCATGGCAATATCGAGCCTGCGGCGCATGCCGCCCGAATAGGTGAAAACCCTGCGGTGAGCTGCATCAATAAGATCGAAACGGCTCAATAAACAATCTGCCACCTGATAAGGATTTTTGAGATGCCGCAGTTTGGCGATCATAATCAAATTTTCCCGCCCGGTCAAAATCCCGTCCACGGCGGCAAACTGCCCGGTGAGACTGATGGACTGCCTCACCCTGTCAGGTTCCTCCATGACATCAAACCCGTTGACAACAGCAATTCCACTGTCTGGTTTCAGCAATGTGGTAAGAATTTTGATAATCGTAGTCTTGCCTGTACCATTGGAGCCAAGCAAGGCGAAAATGCTGCCTTTTTCCACCTCGAAATCCACGTCTCTCAGAACGTGAAGTTTCTTGTACGATTTTTTAAGTCTCCTCACCTGGATTGCTTTTTCCATTTCGATATTCCCCCTTTCTTTGTTTTATCCTCAGCCTTTTTCATAGCTCTGCCAATTTTTTGGTCGACAGATTCCTTGTAGATGTCAGCATAAGTTTTCGAACCTTTGATTAGATCGTCGCAAAAAGCCGCTACATCACTTCCCGTCACATCGAGCACACCTTTCCCCACGGCCGCACCTTCTTCAAAAAGATCGACAATCCCCGAAAGTAAACCTATGCCGTCGGTCAGTTCAACAGGACCGACCTTAAAGAGATATTTTTGAATCTCCCTATAGACAATCTGATAATCTTGCGGGAGCGATTCGACACGTTTCACGTGCGCCCGCCACTCTTTTTTACCTTTGATGATATCCTGTATTCTCATTTCACCCTCCTATCTACCTAATTTTTTAGCAATATTATCGTTGAGCTGCCGGCGCCATTTGTCACGATAAGACTTTGCTCCTTCTTCACCGGCCAGGGCTGAACAGAAACCTTTGATATCGCCACCCAAAACCTCCTGGATACTTTCACTGTCCGCTGCCGATTCTTCGAGCAGGCCAAGCACACCGTCAAGAATCGGCATCAGGTTGCGGCCGGTAAAATCCGAGTGCGGCCAAAGGCTGGTCTTAATTTTTTTCCATGCCGTTTGATAATCTGCCGGCAGTTTTTGGGCTCGCACTTCAAAAGTTTTCATTTCCTTAGTCATGTCGCTGCCTGTGATTTTTTCCCAAAAATTCATTTCTCTTTCTCCTTTAACTCATTGATTTTCGATTCTACGAACTTCCATTTTTCCCAGAACTTCCGCAGTTCCCCGCGCCCCGCATCGTTGAGCACGAAAAACTTTCGCGGCGGCCCCATGTCGGAGGGCTTTTTGGTGACCTCTACCAACTTGTTTCTTTCAAGCCGTATTAGAATGGTGTACACCGTTCCATCCACAACATCTGTGAAACCGAGGGCGTTCAGCCGCCGCGTGATTTCGTAGCCGTAGGTTTCTCTGCGGCTTATTATTTCAAGGACACATCCTTCAAGCACGCCTTTGAGCATTTCCGTTAGGTTTTCCAGCACAATCACCCCTTGCTATTTTGTATGACTTGTATGAAGTATTATTTACTACTGCTATATAGTAACACGCAATAGCTCTCATGTCAATAAGATATCGCAAGTTCTTAATTTGATCTATCAAATTAAAAGATTATAATATAAATTATATAGCAATTTTTTATAGACTCTTATGATTAGGAGGATCACATATCAAATTATCTTGGGTTTTTCTTCCATAATAATTCATGAATTTCTTCATGCCATTGTCTATCCGTCAGTATTTATACTATACATGATAATTAACTACAAGGCTTCTTTACGATTACCTTGACTGGATGTCGGCAAATGCTATTTATAGAGGTAGGAGAATTCTGCACATTATGTTAAAAATTCTTAGAAAGTAATCTTTAGTTACTACTTGATTTGTGAATTTCGGTATAGAATTTTCTGCATCACATTATTTACCGGCGGCCATACTTCGGACATAATTTTTTCAATATCAAGTCTCTCATTTTTAGCAAAACAAAATGTCAGCAAATTAACAAAACCAGAAATACAAAATTCCAAAGCCATTTCCAATTGGAAATCATTTTCACATAATAATTGAAAAAAGGGACGTGTCAGTTCTTTGTATGCATCCTTCATTTTTTTATGAAAAGCTGGATCGCCATTTTCACCAAGCAGGACAAGATAATATTTTTTATAGCGGCTATAAACCTCTGTCAAATGTTCAAGCGGCTTCCGAAAAGTTAAGCTTGCCATCAGTTTTTGATGCTTGCTGAAATCAGGTAAAAGTTTTCTTTCAAATTGATCCAAAATATCATAAACATCAGTAAAATAGCGGTAAAAAGTACTGCGGTTATAACCAGCTCTGTCTACAATTTTTTGAACGGAAATTTTACCTATACTATTTTTGCAGTAAAGCTCCCAAAAAGCCTCCATCAAATTCTTTTTGGTCCGTTCTACACTTTGCGGATTTGATCTCATTTTGTTCAACTCCTTTTTTCAAATGCAACAATCTACCTTCATTGTTGATTGATACAATGCGGTACTAATTTTATACTAAGATTATATAACATATTAAAAAAAGAATCACATTTGTGAAAATATCATTGAAGGGAAGATCCATGATGAAAAATTTATTATTTAAAAATAGTCAATTTGAATTTGAAACATTAAGATTATTTAGTGCTGCAACCAGTGGCATGGCAGATATAGGTGAAATTATTACAACCTCAGAAAGAATTGTTGATGGAGATTATAATAGCTGGTATCAGGAGTGGATGAAAACTGCTCAAAGATTACATGGTATTGCTCATGACTACGCGGTAAAAGGCCACTTTGTAAGTGCACGCAAAACATATTTACGCACTTATAATTATTACCGATCTGCTGAATTTTTCTTACATGAAAACCGCAATGATCCCCGGGCTCTTAAATTAACAGATTTAGGTTTGTCTTGCTTTAATCAAGTTATGAAATATAACCAACCAATTATTGAAAAAGTTAAAATTCCTTATGAAGGAACAACTTTGCCAGGCCACTATTACAAGTGCGAAGAAACATCTGAACCAAGACCTGTTCTCATTTTAATGACAGGCTATGATGGCACAAAAGAAGAGTTTTACGGATTGGCTATGGCGGCTTTGGAACATGGAATGAACTGTCTGGCTTTTGAAGGACCTGGTCAGGGCGAAGCATTACGCCACCAGCATTTATATTTTCGCTATGATTATGAAAAAGTAGTCACACCCGTGGTTAATTTTGTTTTAACGCTTGACGGAATCAATCCGCATAAAATTGTTTTATGGGGTCAAAGCTTAGGTGGTTATTTAGCACCGCGTGCAGCAGCTTTTGAGCATCGGCTTGCTATATGTGTAGCCAATGGTGGAATTTATAACTTTTTAAATGCTTTACCAAATTGGAAAAAATTTTTAGACTTAGCTCTTAACAACCCTAATCAATGTGATCAGCTTCAAGAAGAAGTGGAGAAAACTAACCCGATGTTTAAATGGGGCATTCAAAATGGCATGTTCGTTTTTGGTGTAGATACCTTGTCGAAACTTGTTCTAAAAATGAAAGATTTTAATATGGAAAGCACTGCTTCTAAAATTCAATGTCCAACCCTTGTAGTTGATGGTGAAGAAGAACACATGTTTATGGGTCAAGCAAAACAGCTTTACAAAGCACTTACTTGTCCAAAACGATTTATGCTTTTCACTTCTGAAGAAGGTGCTGGTCTTCACGGTCAGTGCGGAGCAAAATTGTTAGGAAATGAACGGATTCTTTCATGGATTGATGAGTGCTTGAAGAAAACTATCAATCCATGAAAGGCAAAACTTTAACTTGTTCTGTCACAGCAGCAACATATCCAACATTCTAACTCAATTGCAAAAACAGTAATCTTTATATGCCGAAGGTACTCTAGGGTTATAATTTTAGAGTACCTTTAATACATTTCTTAATAATACATTTACTTGAATAACATCTTCTCCTTCTTTTTTATAACTGGCAATACCATTTTCACTATCATTGTACAAAATTTAATTTTCTCCAAAGGGTTGTCTTGCTAATGTTAAAATCTCTGCACAAATTTTCCTTATTGCCATTGTATCTGTCTAATAAAGTATTGAACATTTCACTTTCCATTTCTTTTAAATCATAAGAAAATTTAATACTTATTTCATCATTGTCTTCCAAATTTCTTGATTCAAGCATATTAAGAATAAAATTTTCATTTAGTTCATCCTTTTCCGAACAGGCCACAACGAACTTGGCAAAGTTTTCTAGTTCCCTTATATTTCCATACCAATTATACTTTAGAAGAGGTTCAAATATATCGTCACTTTTCCACTTCAGTTTTTTATTTTCGGAAATACACTGCTTATATATAAAATTTTTAAAAAGAGATATTATATCTTTCTTTCTAAATCTGAGAGGCTGTAGTTTCAATTCAAGGACATTTATTCTATAATACAAATCATACCTAAAATTATTCTTTTTACATTCTTCTTTCAAATTCTTATTTGTTGCACATATAATACGCACATTCACTGGAATCTTCCTGCTTCCTCCAACTCTTCTGATTTCGTTTTCTTGAAGCACTCTTAAAAGTTTTGCCTGAAAATTCAAGGGAATTTCTCCAATTTCATCTAAAAATAACGTACCTCCATCGGCCAATTCAAATATACCTTTTTTGCCTCCTCTTGCAGCTCCAGTAAATGCACCATCCTCATATCCAAAAAGTTCACTTTCAATTAATGATTCACTTAAAGATGCACAATTAACAGCTATAAAGGGCCCATTGGATCTACTGCTTTCATTATGAATACTTTGAGCAAATAATTCTTTTCCCGTACCAGTTTCTCCATAAATGATCACTGTTTCATTCGATTTTGCAAATTTAGCCGCTTTTATTTTTACATCATCCTGACCCACTATATCGGTAAATTTATACTTGGCTCTGAATTCTGAATCCGCCTTAGGCACCGCATTGGTACTTTTTTGATTTATTAAAAGTACACTTCCAACATATTTTTTATCAACATTTACTGGAATTTTTTCATATTTACTGCCATTTAAAATTTTATATAGATTTTCTTGGGTAACATCTGTATTATAATATCTAAACAATCTTTCTATACTGGAATTAAACAATAAATTACCAGTTTTGTCTGAAAGGGCAACTCCCTCTTCCATCCTGTTCAACAGAATTTTTATCTGTTCATTTTTATATCTAATAACAAAATCATAGTTTAGTATATTTGTACATAATGACAATGCATTTACAATAGATCCTTCCCCGGACTCAATCAATTCTGCGTGTATTCCAATTCTTCTGGCTTCATGCACTGCTGTAACATCACCGATTATAGCATCGATGTGCTCTTCCTCTGCAAGGTATTTCACTTTCATTCTGACATCATTTTCTCCATGGCATACTGAAAATTGTAAATTTATACCCAAAATTTTATGAAGGTACTGTTTTTCACTTTTTCCAAAGATATTTGATACATTGACGATAGCGATTTTCTTGTAACCTTCAATGATTATCTTGTTAATAGCCTTTAGTACATCAACAGGTGTTGCAGACACGTCAATTACCGGCACATCAACTTTATTTTTCAAATAGTTCGATGTACCCCATCTGCTGAGTACAATCCTTATCCCGTTTTTCACAGCATAGTTCACTTCATCAATACCCTGATTCATGTTTCCTTCTATTACAGATAATTTGACTTTATATCTCTTATTGAACTCTTTAGCCAGAATTTCAAGTCCGTGATAAGGTGCAACCAATAATATATTATCATTCATATTAAATTCACCACCTGATTAATATTAGTACTCTATTAAATTATACACTATAAGCTGCAAAGGATATCATTAGTAACTTCTTTAAATCCATTTATTCTGCTTGGTAAGCAAGCTCAGTTTGAAATGTATGTTAACATCTACTCAACATTAATATTTTTCTTAAAAGTAAAATTAGTATAGAAATAAACTTCCATACTAATTTTCAAATATATATTCATAATTTATAGACAAACCAAAGTCATAAAATGATAAATTATATATTATTTAAAAGCCTTTTCATAGATTGCTAATATATCTTTTACACTAGTGTCTCTCGGATTTCCAGGAGTACAAGCATCTGCCATAGCTGATTCTGAAAGAGCTTCTAAATCTTCTTCCTTAACTCCAATTGTTTTTAATGACTTGGGGATCCCAACATCTTCTGAAAGTTTCTTAACTGCATCAATAGCAGCTTTTCTATATTCATCTTGAGTCATATTGTCTACTCCCTTAACTCCCATTGCACGAGCTATTTCTCTGTACTTTTCTCCGGTAGCACAAGCATTATATTCCATAACATATGGTAAAAGTACTGCATTCGCAATCCCATGTGGAGTATCATAAAAAGCTCCAAGTGGATGTGCCATTCCATGAACAACTCCAAGACCTACATTACTAAAACCCATTCCTGCTACATACTGTCCAAGTGCCATACCTTCTCTGCCCTTTGGTTCATTATTTACTGCACTTCTAAGCGAACGTGAAATAATCTCTATAGCCTTTAAATGTATAGCATCAGTTAACTCCCATGCCCCTTTTGTAGTATAACCTTCAATTGCATGAGTTAATGCATCCATACCGGTAGCTGCCGTTAAGCCTTTTGGCATTGACGACATCATT
Organism: uncultured Clostridium sp.; assembly: GCA_903789665.1. Lineage (GTDB taxonomy): Bacteria > Bacillota > Clostridia > Clostridiales > Clostridiaceae > Clostridium_B > Clostridium_B lapidicellarium. The sequence goes on along the minus strand of CAIFEX010000011.1, from coordinate 50,962 downwards.
TTTGAATCAATAATTGCTACTGCTGGAATATCATGTGGATCAACGCAAACAAATTTACGTTTCTTTTCTTCATCAGTAATTACATAGTTAATTGTAACTTCTGCTGCAGTTCCTGCTGTAGTCGGAACTGCTATAATATCCACACTCTTATTTTTAGTCATAACCGCTCCCTCAAGGCTTCTTACGTCTGAGAATTCGGGATTTCTAATAATTATTCCAATAGCTTTTGCAGTATCAATTGATGACCCCCCACCTATTGCTATTAAATAGTCTGCAGCTATTCTTTTAAATTTTTCTATACCGCTCTTTACCACATTTATAGTAGGATTAGCTTTTACATTATCAAAAATCTCATAATCCAAGTTGTTTTGGTCCAAAATATCTGTTACTTTACTAACTACATTAAATTTTATTAAATCTTTATCAGTTATTATCAATGCCTTTTTATAACCTCTGATTTTAACTTCTGTAACTATATTCTCAATTGCTCCTGCTCCTATATAACTAGTTTCATTTAATATCATTCTATGTGACATCAAAAAAATCTCCTTTTATAATATATTTTATTAAATCTGTTTATTTATTGAGATCATACACGAGCTTCATATCAGCCCACCACTCATGTTTAAAAGCTCCGTCTATGCGCATTTGGCATGGATCGGTTTCCTTCCACCATCTCTGAGTTTCAGGGTCCTGTGCCATCTTTGCCATATCATATTCGAAATCATCACCACAGTACTCCATAATAGAAAAGAGCAAATCATCACGGTTAAAAATTTTATATTTGGTGATACCGCATTCTCTTATCTTCTTATTTACATTAGGAAACGGATTAGCATGCAGCTTTTTATAGTACTTTGCCTTTTCAGGGCGAAGTCTAATAACACTCGCAAAAGTCTGCGGCGTGTTTATTTTATAAAGTTTCTTGGCATTTTTACTAAAAAAGTCGGCATCATCACCAAAATATTCCCTTACTGCATTCAAATGTTCATCAAATGATGAGTACAATTCAACAACTGGGAAATTTGAAGCATACATAAGTTTAGAAGAATCAAATTCACCCGTCAAAAAGTCAAGCAGATGTTTTACAAAAGCTTTGTCTTTTGTAGGAAACCCAGAAACCTTGCAGTACACATTAGGCAATTTTGCAAGCTTTCTCATTGCCTGTTTGTAATTGCCAGTCAGCTCGGTTACATTACCGCAGTGATCAATTACAACCTTGGCCTGTGGAACCTGGGAAACTGCATTGTACATATCTTCAAGTTCTTCCACTCTATTGCAGCTCTCAAAAATCATATCATTATCCGCCAAAACTTCAAGCCCTTCAATAAAACTTCGTTCTAAGCATCTACCGCGAGGCGACGTTTCAACATGAAGCGGTTCTCTAACGCCGGCGATACCTAGAGGAAGCCGCATGTGAGCACATAAATACGGTGCACGCATAATTTTGGCTAAAATCTTAGGACTACGCAGATTAAAAATATACTCATCCTCCTTAGCAGCATTATCACAGTCAACCTCAACGTAAACTCCTCCCTTAAAATCAAGGTCATATTTACCATAAGCTTTACACAAATCATCAATGCTAAAGCTTCTGTTAATGTCAGCGCATGAATTCAACCAGGGAAGATTTAATACGTTTAAATCGAAAATATGAAAGTGACTATCGACTACTTCAAGCATTCTTTATACCTCCTTTTTCAATTTTACAGCCTTCTTCAACTTTACAGCCTTTAAATCCAAACCACGCAACATATAAAAAGCAAGGTAAAATAAGCAGATAAGCGGCAGCTGTCCCAAAGTTATCGGCAACACGACCCATTAAAAATGGCATAATTGCTCCGCCAATTAGACTCATAGTAAGGATACTAGAAGCTGTTTTAACAAGATTCTCAGGAATTTTTACAACACTTAAAGCAAAAATTGTCGGGAAGCTAATAGACATAAAGAAGAAGGACGCGATTAGTAAAAATATACTCAAGCTGCCTGTTGCAAAGTTTAAGAAAATCATCAGCATCACGTTGAATGTAGAATAAATACCAAGAATTTTACTGGCACTGAACTTCTTCATTAACGGAGTTGTTATAATTCTTCCGACCATGAATGCAACTAATGCAATACTATAAAAATATGCAGCTTTGCTATCTGAGAGTCCTGACCAGTGCTCAACACTGTAATTAATAAAAAATGCTCCAGCACCAACCTGTGCACATATGTATAAACATTGTGCCAATGTACCAAGTTTAAAATGCTTATATTTAAGCAACTCGCTATAAGTCCCCTTGCCTTCCACAGAGGTATCTTCACCTGAAACTTCAGATCCTTCAGGCAATTTAGCTACTAGAAATATGAAGAGCATACATGCAACAATTGCAGCAATAAAAATATAAACCTTCTGAACGTTATGCATATTTTTACTTATATTATTACTTGTTGTGATAGACAAAAACAAGCTACCACCAATGATGGGTCCTAAAAATTGACCCACACCATTAAAACTTTGGGCAACATTAATACGAAATGCTGCGTTTTCATCATCACCAAGCTTGGTAATGTAGGGGTTGGCATTTGTTTCCAGGCTGCCAAGACCACAGGCAATAACAAAAAATGCTCCTAAAAATATAGTAAAGCTATGAGCATTGCTTGCCGGAACAATGAGTAGAGCCCCAACTGCATACAGGAAAAGTCCCATGATAATTCCACCTTTATAACCATAATGTCTAGCTATAAGTGAAGCTGGTGTAGCGATTATAAAATATCCACCAAAATAAGCTGCCTGCACCAGACCTGATGTTGCTTTGGTAATACCTAACTGGTTTTGAAAGTTTTTATTCATAACGTCAAGCAGGCCATAGCTTAAGCCCCAAAGAAAGAATAGTCCGGTAACCAGAGCAAAAGCAATTTTAATATTTCTGCTATTATTATTCTTATTCCCCATTTTTTCTCCCCCCATTACTTAGTTTAATGCTCTGTCAAGATGAATGTAACCGCCATCCACAACTGCCCACTGAGCCGTAGTGTGCGATGAAAGTGGCGAAAGCAGGAATACTGCCGTATCAGCAATCTCTTCAATCGATGTAAAGCGATGTTCAAAGGGAATTTTATCCGTAATAACCTTTATCCTTGCTTTGGGATCGTCAAAAGATTTAATCCAGTTTTGATATAGCGGAGTCCAGCATTCGCTGACTACAATGGCATTGCTTCGTACATGATCCTTTGCTAAAGCAGCTGCCCATTCACGTGTCAGAGCTAAAATTGCCCCTTTGGCAGCAGCATAGGCGCTGGTCTTACCCTGTCCGGTAAGAGCTGTTTTTGAAGAAATATTCAAAATGCACCCATGGCTATCTTTAAGATACTGAACTGCAGAATGAACAAGTGCATAGTAATGTGTTAGATTTCCATGAAGACTTTTTTCAAAATCCTGCCAGGAAGTTGTTTCTAAATCCTTATTATCATTAGTCCCAGCATTATTGACTATGCCGTAAATAGATCCCCTCCGTTTTACAACGTCATCAACAATAGGTTGAATTTTATCAGTTTCGTTAAGATCAATTTGAATAAATTCATAATCGTCTGTTAATGCTTCTAGCTTTTCTTTAAATTCAGGTAAAATCGCTGAACGAGAAAGCACAATAGGAATCGCCCCTTCTCTTGCCAGAGCAAGTGTAATACCGCTTCCTATACCTTTTCCGCCACCTGTTACAAAAATAACCTTTTCATTCAATTGTAAATTCATGTCCTTGGACCTCCTTATATAATTTAAGTGTGTTATGAACCCACTTAATACTTTTTAGTAATAATATATTTCTATAAAAGTTCTTTGCACAAAAATAACATAATCAATATTTTTACATCATCTGGAAATTAGTTTCCGAGCTTGCTCAATCTATTAGACAGTTGTAGCAAGCCGCCAAATTGAAAAATCATTTTGTCTGTTTATCTCAGCCTTGGTCAGCTTCCCATTACTTACCGCTACAATAAAGTCTAAGATCTCCTCGCCCACTTCATGCCGGCCCTTTGTACCTTCAATCACGGTACCCGCATTTAAATCTATGGAATCATTCATACTGTCAAATACAGCCGAGTTTGACGCCAGCTTGATAGTCGGCGTAACAGCACTTCCAGTGGGGGTTCCACGTCCGGTTGTAAACACACAAATATTACATCCGCCAGCAACCATGCCGCTTAGCTGTTCTATGTCATTGCCTGGCGTGTTCATAAAGGTAAGACCCTTATCGGTTATCTTCTTAGCGTACTGTTTCACTGCCACAACAGGCTGATTACCTGCCTTATAGATACAACCCAACGATTTTTCCTCAATACTGCTTAAACCACCTTTAATATTTCCTGGGCTGGGATTAGCACCGCGTATATCAGCATGCGATTTTATTACTGTGTCCTCAAAGCCCTTAATCGTGCTAAGAACAGAAGCTTTAACGGTATCATTTATCGCTCTACTAGATAGAATATGTTCAGCACCGATAAGTTCTGTCGTTTCAGCCAGTATTACGCTGCCACCATGCTGAATAACTATATCGGAAGCTGTACCAAGGCTAGGGTTGGCACTAATACCTGAAAAACTATCGCTGCCCCCGCACTCGGTACCAAGCACTACATCGGCCAAAGATCCTTCACTTTTCTGCACTTTCAGTGATTCGGCAAGCATTTTTCGGACTATTTTCACTCCTTTTTCAATACTCTTGCCAGTTCCTCCGGCATCCTGAATATTAAAATATGCAACATCTTTATAGGGCGCCATCTTCCTGATTCCTTCAGCAATACCCTTTGCTTGTACAACTTCACAGCCAAGACCTACTACCAAAACGCCGTATACATTCGGGTTGGCTCCAGTTCCTACAATAACGTCCTGGGTTTGTCTTGCATCATAACTTAGCTCGCTACATCCGTGCTGGTGGGTAACATAAACCACATCCCTTTCATCATTTTTTGCTCCGTCACCATACGTTATAGTATTGGCTATACATTCAACCACTTTATTGGCACAATGTACGCTAGGAATCACCAGAATGTGATTTCTAAATCCAAAGCTTCCGTCGCTTCGTCTATACCCCATAAGTTTATATGCTTTATTGCTTTGAGCAACAGTGGCTTTACTATGAACATCCTGACTAATGTCTCTTACACCATTGTCTATATCACCTCTGCCACGTTCGCCTTCAATGTTATGTACATGTACCCATTCACCAGCTTTTATATCACAACTTGCAATACCGATATGGGAAGCATACTTAATGACAGGCTCGCCTTTCTTAATGTCCTCAGTGGCAAATTTATGGCCTATGCCTATATCTTCAAGAACGGTTACACCAAGAGCAGTATCACCTTTTTTAAGTGATTTTAAAGCTGTAGCAACATTATCAAGTTCACTCAGGTGAATTGCATTCATCAATCATTCCTCCTTTAAAATTTGTTTATATATACTAATACAGTTCATGTATGATTACAGTATTAAAATTAGCCTGTATCCAGATTTAATTTTTAATAATTTTCTTAAGTTTTTCTATACTGTCATTATCCAGAAGTCCATATGGTTTTTTAGGCATAGGGACTATATCAAGACCCTGAAGGGCTTTTATAGTCTTTATAGTAGTAATAAAATACGGTGCTACAGAATATATAGACATAAGCCTGTTGACTTTTTTCTGGAATTTATTTATTTCCTGAAAATTCCCTCTAGTAAACGCTTTATACGCATCTGTAAACAATTTTGGAAAAACGTTTGTAAGCCCTGCTATAAGTCCATTTCCCCCTGACAACAAATTAGGCATTAGATATTCATCAAATCCTGAAAATACAGCAAAATCTGGAATTTCACCTTTTACTACACCAATCAGTTCTCTCGTATGACTCATGCCATCTACCGTATCCTTTATACCCACTATATTTGGAAATTCACCAGCTAATTTCAGAACAACTTTAGGATTTATATTTACAGCTGTTCTGTCCGGGAAGTTGTATATAAAAATAGGTAATTTCGTATTTTTAGCAATATCACTGTAGTAATTGTAAATAGTCTCATCATCCAGTTTAAAATAATAGGGAGAAATTATGACAGCTGCATCGGCTTTTTCTGTTTCGGCAAATTTTGTAAGTTCAATAACTTCATCCACTGAGGTTCCACCAGTCCCTATAAGGACAGGTACCCTTTTATTTACGGTTTTTACCGCAAAACTGATAAATTCCTTTTTTTCTTCCATTCTCATGGCAAAGAATTCACCTATACTGCCCATAAATAGAATTCCGTTTACTCCCCCTTTTATCAAAGTTTCAATCATTTTTTTATTTCCTTCAAAATCAATCCTCCTTTCTTTGTCAAGAATTGTAATCATAGGCGTAATTATACCCTTTAGCATTTTGATCCCCCCAATTTAAAAATATATTAACGTTTATATGTAATAGCAAATATGATGCCAAAAATAATATTATAATCATATTTTGAATCAAATCCATGCTAACAACCCATATACATCAGATACGTATATATAAAATGAAACCTCAATTCAATAAATAACTTTTCATTAATAAAATAAACCTGTTACCTGCAATTTCATTAATGAAAACAAACATAAAAGAGCACCTACTCCATCTGAGTAAGTGCTCTTTTTAAATTTATCTTCTATATTGAATTAATGCAGCTACCTTTCATTTATTATATACGGCACTGTAACTATAGCTATATTTCTTCTCTTTAGCAGCACAGTTTTAATGAACAGCGAAGTCTGGTTATGCAATATGTTTCCCCACCACCTGGTAACTACAAATTGAGGCATAACCACCGTTACTGTATCATCCGGCCCCGCAGCATATTCCTCTGATTCTATAAATTTGACCAGAGGACCTACTATACTCCTGTAAGGCGACTTTTTCACTATTATGGGTATGTCCACATTATACTGGTTCCATTTGTTCAAAAGCTTTTTGGTAGCATCATCATCAATGGAAACGTGGAATATTATTATATTGTCCGATATGGTCCTGGCATAATTCAGTGCCTTCAAAAAAGATTTGTTGAGAGTATCTATGGGCACTATCACGTACCTCTTCTGTGAGGTAAAATCTATTTTTTTAGGTTTCTGATCCATCGGAAGTTTCAGCTCCCTTGCAGCTTCAGCGTAGTGCAATTCTATTCTTTTCATAATATAGACCACAAATGGTACCAGTATAAAAACCACCCAGGCCCCATGAATAAATTTAGTAATACCTATTACAACTGCAGTGACAAAAGTCATAGAGGCACCTAATCCATTTATAAAGGCTTTATGTCTCCAGGCAAAGCCTTTATTTTTCACCCATCTTTTAAACATGCCCGCCTGGGACAGTGTAAATGATACAAACACACCTACCGCATAAAGGGGCATCAGATAATGTGTGCTTCCCTTAAAAATCACAACCAGCATGCAGGATAAAAATCCCAGTATAATTATTCCATTGGAATAATTGAGCCTTCTCCCTCTTTTTGCAAATTGTCTTGGAGCATAACCGTCCTTGGCCATAAACGCCAACAGCTGTGGAAGTCCAGCAAAAGCGGTGTTTCCGGCTAAAACCAATATTAAAGCAGTAGTTGCCTGAATAACATAAAACATGATATTTTTATTGAATATCTGTTGTGAAATCTGTGCAACCACAGTCTCCTGTGAATTTGGAACAGCATGATAAAGGGTGGCCAAATAGGAAAGCCCTCCAAATACCAGCAATACAACAAGGGCTAAAAGTGCCAATACCATTTTCGCATGTTTCTGGGAAGGCTCCTTGAAATTGGGCACACCGTTGCTAACAGCCTCTATACCTGTCAAGGCCGTACATCCACTTGCAAAAGCTTTCAAAAAAAGAAAAATGGTTATACTTCCCGAAGCTTCAGGTATCTTAAAAACAGGTGCAGGTTTGTAGCCTATAAAATATACTTTAATAAGCCCCCAAACAATCATAAATAATACTGAAGCTATAAAAAGGTAGGTCGGAATTCCAAATAATTTTGAGGATTCCCTAACTCCCCTAAGATTCCCTATAACAAGCAATACTATAAGCAGCAGTGTTATACCCACTTTATACGGAAGTAAAGAAGGCACCGCGGAAGTAATGGCTGCAGTACCAGCGCAGGAACTCACAGCCACAGTCAATACATAGTCTATAGTCAGGGAGGCACCAGCTACAAGCCCTGCAGTAGTACCCAGGTTATCCTTGGCTACGATATAGGAACCCCCTCCTGAAGGGTAGGCATCTATAGTCTGTCTATATGAAAATGTCAGCATAAACATCAAAAGTACAATGAGTATGGAAGCGTACAACATATATCTATAGGACATCAATCCAATTACCGGAACCAGTACCCACAATATTTCCTCTCCTGCATAAGCCACCGATGAAATAGCATCGCTGGACATTATTGGCAGTCCCCAGAATACGCTGAGTTTCTCACTTTTCAATTCTTCTGTTTTCAAACTTTTCCCCATTAACCTATTCAAAAATTTTCCTGATCCTAAGCTCATCTCTTACACCTCTAATTTAAAAATACTTATTCAACTGCCTTCATTAAAATATAGCATCATTTGTATAAATTTTAGATTAAGATTTAGGATAATATATAAAGATTGTATAAAGATTTAAACCTGGAATGCTAGAAGTATCATACTGCAATATGTGGGGTTTAGGTGTGTAAACTATGTTATAATATTATTAAATAATAAATAAAAGGTGGGTTTTTACATGAAATATAAAGTTCTTCATTTACTGAAAGAAGACAATTCAAAATTCTTATCCGGACAGCTGATAAGTGAAAAATTAGGAGTGAGCCGTACCTCCATATGGAAATATATAAAATCCTTAAAAGAGGAAGGCTACAGGATAGATTCCTCTTCTAAAAAGGGATATAAATTGATAAGTTCCCCAGATATACTCACTTTTGAAGAAATCAATCCGTATTTAAATACAAACTATATAGGAAGAAAAATCATACATTTTGAAAGCATAACTTCAACAAATGACATGGCAAAGGATTTATCTGAAAAAGGCGAAGACGATGGAGCCGTTGTAATATCTGAAGAACAGGTAGGCGGTAAAGGCAGATTGGGACGATCCTGGTGTTCCCCGAAATATAAGGGAATATCGATGTCCCTGATACTAAGGCCGAATATAAATCCCATGGAAGCTTCCAAGACGACCCAGATAGCAGCTGCCGCCATGATAGAGAGCTTCAGGAAATTCAACATAAATTCCACAGTAAAATGGCCCAATGACATAATAGTCAATGGTAAAAAAGTCTGCGGAATTTTGACGGAAATGAGCGGTGAATTAAACAGAGTAAATTACATAATTGTAGGTGTAGGGATAAATGCCAACCTAGATAAAGATGATTTTTCAAGAGATTTACTCGATAAGGCAACTTCTATCAAGATAGAGACAAAAAACAGCATAAACAGGAAAGCACTGGTAGGCACATTTTTAAATAAATTTGAACGTCTATATAAAGAATTCCGTGAAGAGGGAAAAATTGACCTTTCCATAAAAATTTGCAAAGACAACTCTGCCGTAATCGGTAAAGACATAAAGGTAATCAAAAATACCGGTGAAAGACGTGCAAAAGTTCTTGATCTGGATAAGGAAGGAAAATTATTGGTACAATATGAAGACGATTCCCGTGAAAGGCTCATATCCGGAGAAATCTCCATAAGAGGATTAAATGAATATATTAAATAAAATCTGGATTATAACATAAAATAACTTCAGGGAGGTGTAAAACACTATGCTCTTGATAAAAAATGTAGATGTATTTGATCCTGAATTTCTAGGTAAAAAAAACATATTTATATGTTTCGACAAAATAGCATATATATCCAAAAGTATAAGCATCCCAAGCAGAAATTTTCCGGAGGTGAAAATACTGGATGGTACTGGATTAAAGGCTGTTCCCGGACTAATAGATCTTCACGTACATATAAATGGCGGAGGTGGAGAAGGAGGCTTCAAAAACAGGACACCGGAATTGAATCTCACTGATCTAACATCAAATGGTGTTACCACATGTGTCGGCCTTTTAGGTACGGACGGGATTACAAGAAATATGGGCGGCCTGCTGGCAAAGGCAAAGGCCCTCCAGTCTGAAGGAATAACCACATACTGCTGGACGGGATGCTATGATGTCCCGACAAGAACCCTTACAAACAGTGTCAGAAGTGACATTGTCACTATAGATAAAATAATAGGTGCCGGCGAAATAGCCGTTTCGGATCACAGGGGAAGCCATCCGTCTGATGAAGATCTGATACACTTGGCCTGTGAAACCAGGGTGGGCGGCCTTATTTCGGGCAAATGCGGGGTACTCCACATGCACATGGGAGACGGAAAAAAAGGGCTCACTCCTGTATTTGACATAGTGGAGGATTCAGATATGCCATTTGAGAACCTGCTTCCCACACATCTAAACAGGAACAAACTATTGTCCGGTCAATGCATAGAATATCTAAAAATGGGAGGTTTCATCGACATAACCACAGGAATTAAGAATGAAGGTGATGATGCTGTGAGCTCATCACAATTATATCAATCTATATTAAAGGAAAACATTTCTCCATATCACATAACCATGAGCTCTGACGCAGGGGGAAGTATGCCTTTTTTTGATAAAAACGGAAAGCTGACCAAATTGACCAGAGGGATGCCTTCCACTGACATGGATTCCATAAGGGAATCCATTGAAAGCGGCGTTCCCATGGAATTGGCGCTTATTCCCCTCACCGCCTCTCCGGCCAGATTTCTCAAGTTTCCAGGCAAGGGTAAAATAGCTGAAGGCTGTGACGCGGATTTGATCTTACTGGACGATAAACTAAATATCAACACTGTCGTAAGCAGGGGAAAAATCATGGTGCAAAACTACAAACCCACAGTATACGGAACTTTTGAAAATAAATAAGAGGGCTGTTTTATCCCTCTTATTTGTATCCGGCCTTTTTCAAAACTTCCACAGCCTGTGAACCTTTTTCAGAATTAACTAAGATCACCGGACCTGTACATCCCATGCCGCTTTCAGAATATATCCCATCTTTCCACAATGCCCTGCAGGCACTGTCCAGCTCCAATATATCTATTCCCGGTATTGCATAAGTCACTACTTCCTTAGGCGGTATCTTTATCTCTCCTGATTCTGAGGGTCTCTCCCTGTTCAATATCTCTTCCAGTCCGGCATTTCTTGCACGTTGGAATTCACTTTTTGCCACCTTGAGAACATCATTTTCAGCACATACCGCACAGTATTTAAGTGCTTCACAGATAAGAGGCGCCCCCGATGCCCTGGATACTATATTTACGAGCTTGTCATAATTTTCCCCTATACCAGGGCCATATCCATATCCGAGGGTCTCATAATCTCCTCCAGTGGTATAAGCTGAGAATATCTTTATAAGTATATTCCCTGTAAGCGAATCACAGACCATGACATCCGGGGTACCTGAAAGAAGATCATTTCCACGCATCAATACCTCTCCATTTTTTCTCAGAGATTGCGCAAAATTTATTTTGTAACCTTTGCTCTGCAGTTCTTTAAGCGCCCTAAGTGTACCTCTGGCCCCGTCTACATTCAAAATTCCAACTGAAGGATTATCTATACCTACGGACTTTGCGGCGGCAATACCGGCTATAGAATTTTTAACCATGCCCTCCACTCTATTTGTAGACATAGTGCCTGTAGTAGTCGAAAGAACCATATTTTTGCCGCTGCCGGGAGCAACAAGCATACCTACTGTTGAAACCCCTATGGGAAAATCAAAATGCTGTGTCACACACCCGTCTATTTTTCTCTTATCAAGAAGATCTATCATTTTTTTATGGCCCTCTTCCGCATCCTGCACTTCAACAGTTTCAAAACCGCAGTTTACATCAGGTCCTATAAGAACTACGTCAAAATCGCCGTATTTATTTTTAGCTAACTGTGCAGCCTTTATCATCTCTTCTACTCCGTGTTCCGAACCATAAATCGTAAGCCCTATCCTGAGTCTTTTCTTAAAACTTCCGGTTTCTATACCATCTGCTATATCCTCAAACGCTTCTGCAATCAATTTCCTTGTCCTATCCATAATTCCCCTCCTTCATATCAAAAAATTTAACCGTCTATTAGATGCTGGGCGAACTTTCTTATCTCCTGTGCTATGATTTTCTTTATTTCATCCTTGGATACTTCACTGTCACTTTCTTTTCTACCGCTGTTTTTCTCCACAAGTATGGATACCCCGTCAAACAGATTGGTCATTCTTCCTAAAAACAGGCTTCCTTTTCCTATTACCATAAAATTGTTCAATTTTCCACTCATTATATGTTCTATGCCGTGTCCAATAATGGGAACACCGGATGGTATGTGTCCCTGAGTGGGTGCAAATCCGGGATAACCGTGCTTTTTAACAAATAAGGGCAGCTGTTTTCTTTCAATTTGCCCGTTTTTGACTGCCAGAGCCCCTATCATCTTATAATTTTGAGTAGGCACATCACCTGCACCCGCCGGTTCTGTTATATCCGGTATCTGCATTTCCGGCGCAAACTTATCCACATCTGTGATTTTCATCCCGCTTTTAGCAAGGGGATCGAGTACAAGTGCCTGTATCACAGCCTGGGGTGCAGCACCATGAGCTATCGTATGTCTGCCAACTATATCGGTTCTAAGTACGGGGCTCACTCCATCGTTCTCCGACACAAGAACTGCAAAACCGCCAAGGCAATCTTCCAAGATAGGTATGTTCTTTTTTACGTGATCTCTTCCATTCATCCCAAGTTTGGCAGTACATCCCCCTGCAAACACCACCACATTCTTATATACACCTGATTGTACAAGAGCTGCAGCTGTGATGAGCGCATGCGTGGGTCCTGCACAAAAGCCCCTCATGTCAACTCCAGTGGCACCTTTTATTCCCGCTATTTCACCACAGGCTTTTGCAATATTTCCTCCTCCCCTCTGGTTCATATCCCCTACAGCTTCTTCCGAACACTCTATTAAATAGTCAATTTGATTGACATCCAGCTGGTAATCTTCCACAAGGTGCATCAGAGCCAGAACACCTGATGCCTTTACGGACAAGTTTTCAATCATGGTATGTGCCGAAAGGTTTGGATCAAATTCATGGGCCCTCCTCACACACCCTACAAGCTTGTCATTTTTATAAAGCCCTTCTCCTGTTCCATCATCTATGAGTTTCTCTATATTTTTTATATCCTCCCCCTCTTTTAAGTCACCTATTTTACTTTTTAAAATGGGGTGCTTTTCAAAGCTTTTTTTTACGGACTTTGTAAAATTTTTTTCCAAAATCACCAAATCAAATACATCGGATATTTTAAGCAGCCCGTAAAATTCATCCTCACACATGATTTCTCCAAACTTTCCAAATCTGCTGGCTCCCTCTACCCTGTTTAAATACCATGGCCTTTTCATTTCAGACAAACTCTCAGGTGTCATATTCCCTATATAAGTCTGATTAGGTGCATAAGATATCACATCTTCAAAAGATCTCAAATGATCTCCTATCTTCTTTAGATAATTTGAACTGGGATTTGTCTTTTTTTCCAAACTCTGGGTAGTACCATTATGTAATACCATGTCCGGCACATCAATTAAAACATAAGAAGCCTTTTTAACAACAGGAAAATCCATCTTAAAACCTCCATTCATTTTTTAGAAACTGGAGGACTTGAAAATCAAATATTTTCAATTCCCCCCAGTATTTATACAATCCTACTCAAAAACTTTCTGCCCTTCCACCTTAGTCGAGAGAGCCTTTAATGCCCTTTCAACCAGTCCATATCTCAATTTAAATTCTCCTTCCTCATCCAAAGCCGGATTTCCAAGCGGATGAGGTATGGCTACAGTAGGTATTATTCTATTTGCCCCAACTGTCAGCGATATTGGAACTACAGTACACATATGGACAACAGGAAGTCCGCCTCTTTCTATTTCTTTTACCATCGTTGCACCGCAACGAGTACAAGTTCCTCAGGTAGAGGTCAATATAACTGCATCAACTCCATCGGCCACAAGCTCTTTAACTATAGTTCCGGCAAATTTCTTAGCCGAGGCTACCGCCGTACCATTACCTACAGTTGCATAATAATAATTGTGCAAAGAGCCTACCTTACCCTCTTTCTCCATCTTTCTCAAAACATCCACAGGCAGTACCCTGTCAGGATCTTCATTGGCATAAGTCGGATCATATCCCCCATGAGCTGTTTGAAAATTTTCAGGAGTCAAGTTTTCAACCCCCTCTATACTGTATTTTCCAAATTTAGAAGCACTGGAAGATTCTATATGATCAGGATTTCCCTTGGGAACTATACCTCCAGAAGTAACAAGTGCGATTTTAGCCTCGGCGATATTTTCTACAGGTGGGTTGGGATCCACTTTATCAAATACGGGCATTTTAAATTCCGTTTCAAAATTTTCTCCCTTTAGTTTGCTTACAAGCATATCCACCGCCCGTTCAGATCCTCTTTTACTGCTGAAGCAATTTTTTCTTATACCCCTTTCAATATATCCTTCTTCTTCGGGAGAACCTACCTTTTCACCTTTAACAAGTTTTAAAGACAGCGACACCATTTTGGGAAGAGCTTTTCTCATTCCTGCAGCACTGTTTTTAGTTTCAACTATATACAAATACTTTTTAAACAGATCTGCACCTGGGTTTTCAGGGTACATGGCGGTAACTGCAGGTATTCCCAATTTATCTTGAACTTCCTTTGAAATTGCACCGCAAGCCATGCCATATCTGCCTGCATTAAAAGCAGGTCCTGCTATAAATAAATCTGGTTTATACTTTTCAATCATGCCCAGTATTTCATTTTTCGCATCATCTATATTTTCATTAAAATAAGAATCTCCGCAGATAACCGTGGCAACTATTTCCACATTATCCTTTTGCTTTTTTAATAATCCGTTTAGTCCCATTCCCGGTCCAAAGAAACCATCTCTCACCTCGGGTTTGTAATTTGCCTTTTCCTCTCCTCCTATGCCGGCGTAGAACTGGTTTATATAATGCACAACTCTAATCATATCAACCCATATCTCCTTTCAAAGTTTTGCAAAGCTTTCATGAATTTTTCTAGTATTTTGAATACTCATCCCTGATTTGCTTAACTTCTTTTCTTATTTCATCTACATCCAGAACCATTTCCATCATACCGCATTGTTCATCATACACCTGTGCATCGAATTCTTCCTTCATTTCCGGCTCTACAATATGATAAACAGGCAATCCAAGCGCAACCCCTGCAAGCGGCCCTGCAAAAGTCGGATCTCCGGCACTCACCGTTTCCGCTGAAAGACCTGACGCTTCCGCCTCCGATCCTCCTAAAATTACAACTATATTTTCCACACCATATTTTTCAGTTAAATCCTTAACTCTCTGTTGGATCTCCAGATCCATAGCTCCCGCAGCCGTTCAAACAAAACATTCCGTAGAAGAAAATATAACTTCAGCTCCAGCCGATTTGGCGCAGGCCTCAATAGCCTGTCCTGGTATTCCGTCTCTATCTCCTATAGCAATTACCTTTTTACCTTTTAACATATTTTACCATTCCTTTCAAAAATATATTGTAAATAGCCATATTTTATCTCACTATAAGTTTCTATTTTTTTTTAAAATACTACTTATCATTTTTTCTGATTTACTCTATAATAAAATTTGTATACTTTATACTTTTATATCTGAGGCACTTTGTTTCTGCCGGTCAATTAATCAATAACCTTCGGCAGTCAGCTTTGTAAATCCCACTTCGCTGGTAGATCCAGTCACAACCTGGAGCTCAGCTTCTATAGTACCATCCGGTCTTAGACTATTTACATGACCGCCTGCAATTATATTGGCAGCATCAAGGTGTCCCAGAACTTTTTTCATCTTTGGAAGTACAACTACTTCATTTGCATTTCCAGCTGTGACAACTGCATCTCCCCTGGTTGTAGAATCTGCCAGAGATTGAGAAGCACCGTCCTGTCCCGCATATTCATCAGTAATGAGGACCGTCTTTATGCCTTCGTCTGTTATCTTATTGCAATTCATTACAAGATCTGCATCAGGGTTCCCAAAACCTTCTTCTGACACAATAACTGCATCGGCTCCGAGATATTTAACCAATTTAGCTGTAAAATCAGAGGATCTTTCCTTATCTGCCAGATACACATTTTCGTTTGTAACTATACAGCCCAGGAAATTGATATCCTTTCCATCCCTGTCATATAAATCTTCAATAACCGGATTGTTCAAATGAACGTAAGTGGGATTTTTGTCGCAGGCAGATACACAGTTCCCACTGACTACTGCACCGTCAAATACCTCTGTAGGATATAAAAACGTAGGAATAACTTTTTTAGCATCTACTCCATAGACATAGGTATCATGCAAGAGTCCCTGGCTTTGAAGCATGTAAACGTATATAACCCTGGGAAGCCCTTCATATTTTTTCACCTGTTCCAATAAAGGTAAGGTTTCGTAAATTTTCACTTCATCCGGTTCTACATTTTTCCCAGCTTCACCGATATAAGCTGCTGCCTTAAACCCAATCATCCTGACAGCTTCTTCATGTTCATGCTGTTTTATTCCTTTCTTGGGCTCACAAACTATAACCAAATTATTCGTCTTTGAAAAAGGAGTATATTTTGCACCTTCACCGCTCATATCTATGATACCTTCCTGAAATCCAACAATACTGCCCGTTGTAACCACTGCAGCTCCACTAAGTACATGTGTCCTGCCTTCTCCTACAGTATCAACTTTGCTTATAAACCCCGGAAATATACCTCCCTTCCCCTCTACCTTAACTCTCGGTTCAATAACATCTTTTACAGGTATGATTCTGGTTTCATCGCCCGGTCTGGCAATATCGACTTTCACCTGTTCAATTCTATCGTCACCGCCAATCTTCTTCAGCAATTCATCTTTGTTAACATAGAGAATTCCATTTACGACCTTTGTTTCATCAGCAAATTGAATATCCCTGATATGAATTTTTCCAATTTCCAGTCGCAATATATTCACCTCCAAATTTATTAAAACCAGGAATTTAAATTCCTAATTTTTACAGTTTAACATAGCAGGACTTGATAAATTCTTCGACATCATCTAGAGATTTTATTTTATCCGCAGTAATCGTACTAGCTTTTTCACCTTTATTGTAAATTATCATGGTAGGCAGTCCTAAAACTTTCTGCCCTATCGCAAGCCTCCTGGCCTTACTTATATTGAGGCTCGAAAATTTAATCTTGTCGCCATATTTATCTTCCAGGCCATGTACTCCAGGCATAAGCTGCTTGCACATTTCACATTTGTCTCCCCAGAAGTCCACAAATACCGGCTTATCAGTATAATTCAGAACCTCCTCGTCAAAATTCTGTTTTGTCAATTCAAGCATTGTAAATTCCTCCTATTCCAATTTTTTTATTTTTCTTCTATATAACTTTCTGCAGTAGTTGCTGCTATAGCACCATCTGCTGCTGCAGTTACAACCTGTCTCAGAGATTTTTCCCTCACATCGCCTGCGGCAAATACTCCGGAAATGTTTGTTTTCATATCTTCATCCGTTATTATATAGTTTCTATCATCCATAGTTAACTTTCCCTTGAAAAGCTGTGATATGGGCTCATATCCCACAAACACAAAACATCCATCTACCTTCAACTTCCTGTTTTCACCTGTAATTTTATTCTTTAAGATCAATCCCTCGAGTATTTCGTCCCCTACAGCCCCTACTACAATAGAATTCCATATAAACTTTATTTTGGGATTGTTAAAGGCCCTTTCCTGCAGTGATTTTGTTGCCCTCAAGGCATCTCTCCTGTGTATAACCGTAACACTGCTAGCAAATTTTGTAAGATAAATTGCTTCGGTGATAGCTGAATCTCCACCGCCTACTACCGCTACATCCAGGTCTGTAAAGAAATCGGCGTCGCAAGTTGCACAGTAGGAAATTCCTCTTCCTCTCAATTTCCTTTCATTATTGAAGCCTGAAAGTCTTGGATTTGCACCTGTGGCAATTATTATTGTCCTGGCCCTATAGGTTTCCTTCTTGCTCTTCAATACCTTGATTGCACCATCAATATCCAAATCTACTATCTCATCTTTTGCAAACTTCACTCCAAAGTCCAAAGCCTGCTTTTTCATTCTCTCGCTTAAACTGGCTCCCGTACAATTTTCAATGGAACCCGGATAATTATCAAGTTCATCCGTGGTAGTTATCTGCCCACCATATTTCGCCCTCTCTATCAACAAAGTATCCATCTTGGATCTTGCTGCATAGAGACCTGCCGACAGACCAGCTGGCCCTCCGCCAATTATTATACAATCGTATAAATGTTCCATACTCATACCTCCTAATATTGTTAAAATATAAACAGTTCTTTATATTCATGTCCCTGCTCACACATAAATTATCAAAGATTATATCTGATCAAATCATAATCTACTACTGAAAAGTCATCCAGCACTTTTTTACTCCAATGTGAAACACCATAATCCCTTAAAAATTTTTGAGTAGTATGAATTCCCATCTCTATATAATTTAAAGACTCCACATCTACAGTATTCTCAGTTGTTTTAGATATTATGACAGTCCTATACGGGACCTCATTGGGCTTCACACCACTTACAAGTGGATGAGTAAGCAGCCTGTGATTTTTATGTATGTAATCTCTAGCTTTTTTTAATACATCCATGGCACTGCCGTCTATGAAATCAATTTCATATCTGTCTGACAGCTTTTCCCTGCATGTTGGATTATTAGTAATTACCATTATGGGTTCTACCATATCATTTTTTCCTTTCAAATTTTTCCTGTTAAACATAAAATAAGGACACGATAAAAGAATTCTCTTTTACCCTGTCCTTTTTACCTGAGAGATTTACTCCTTCGGTGACAAAAACTTTCCAGAGTTTTGTCCTTTTTCGGTCCTTTGACCTGAGAGATTCATATTATCTAAGAGAAATAACACTTACCCCTTCGGCTATCCATTCAAGGATGCTGTAGAACAAAAGTCTGCAGCTAAGTGGTTTTCAAAATTAATTTTCCACTTAATCTCCCGAAAAATTCATCCAAAATTTATAATATTAACTTTTCTACTTTTATTATATATTACATCAGAACACTTTTCCACATTTCTCAACGACATTCCATATTTCATTTTTTGATACATCCCATAAAATTATCATATTAATTTTTATCTTCTATAATATTTCCTTCAATAGATATTACAACTTCCCTATAGGGAACCATCATTCCAGAATTCAGCATTGAATTTTTAACCGCATTTACAATTCCGCCACAGCAGGGTACCTCCATCCTCACTACAGTTATGCTTTTCAAATTATTGTTTTTTATGATATCGGTAAACTTCTCCTCATAATAATCTATATCATCCAGCTTTGGACATCCTATTAAAACAATATGACCCTTTATAAAATCTCTGTGGAAATTTCCATAAGCATAAGACGTACAATCTGCCGCTATTAAAAGTTCTGCATTTTTCAAATAGGGAGCCCTGGGATTTACAAGCTTCAGCTGAACCGGCCATTGTCCGAGTTCCGATACATTTCCTTTATAACTTCTACTTTCCCTCTCAATTATATCTATTGCACCTCTAGGACACTCCGGAAGGCAGTCTCCAAGGCCATCACAGTATTCATCACCTTTAAGCCGTGCTTTACCACCCACCAATTCTATGGCACCTTCATGACAGGCATTTACACACAAACCGCATCCATCACATTTTTCTCTATCTATATTGACGATCTTTCTCTTCATCATAAATTCCTCCCTTGTTTTTATGCCTATATTATAATAAAATAAAATCATACAATCCGTATCCTATGTTACTGTAAAATAATATTTTTATATATCAAAGCGGAGGAAAATATGAAAAATATATATGACGTATTGAGCAACTGCATATTGATGAAAAACTTTTCAGAAAACGATATTGAAAAATTGCTTGCAAAGATAGAATATACTCCCAGAAAATATTCAAAGGGAGAGGTAATAGCAATTGAAGAATTGGATTGTTCAAAAATAGGAATAGTCATAGACGGAAATGTAGAGGTACAGAAGACATTTTCTTCGGGGAAAGTCATAACTTTAGGTATCTTAAGGGAAAGCGATATATTCGGGGAAGTTATAATATTCTCCAACAGAAATACCTATCCGGCCACCATAACTGCATCGAGCAGTACTTCTGTAATGTTTATATCCAAAGAAGACATATTAAAACTATGTAATATTTTCCCCATGTTTTTAAAAAACTTTATGTCTCTTTTATCCGATAAAATACTCATGTTGAATAAAAAGCTCAAAAATATATCCTATGAAACCATACGTCAGAAAATTTCTTCTTACATATTGGAAGAATACCATCAGCAGAAAAATTTAAAAATATATTTAAACTGTACCAGAAAGGAAATGGCGGATCAGCTGGGAATTCCAAGGCCGTCTCTTTCAAGAGAGCTCATAAACATGAAAAAAGACAATCTAATAGATTTTAACAAAAACCTCATATTTATAAAAGATATAGACTCTCTGGAAGACCTGCTTCTTTGAAGTAAAAAAAGGGAAACGAAAATCGTCTCCCTTCTACTTACTACTTAGCATATTCCTCTTCCACATCCACCACATAATAACAATAATATAATTATTATTATTATTGCACTGCTTCCGCTTCTACCACCACTACAACATCTGTGTGACATATAAAGACCCCCCCTTATTATCTTTAAATTATATTATATAATTTTTAAGTTACCTTAATTTTTTATCTTCTGTTTCTTTATTTCAAAAACCAAGGTATAATTCAGCAGTTTTTATCTAGCATTTTCTTCCAACATCGCCGCAATCAATACCACAACACAATATTAGAATTATTATTATAACCAGTATCTCTTTTCCGCTTCCTCGTCTACCACAACTTCTACGTGACATAAAGATCCCTCCTTATCATCTTTAATAAATTATATTATTAGGTACTCTTTTTTTTCATCATGTGTTCTATACTTTTATAATATTAATTACAATGACAAATGTGACTTTTATTTTCTAAAATAATTAAAAAATACTTCCATTTGTGCTATTGTATAACTATAAACAACATTATTACTAAAATTGGGGGAACCATTTATGGAAGAAATGAAAATTGAAAACAAAATACAACAGGCATTCAATACCTTAATGCCCTACATGCAGTATTTTTTCGACGATGAAATCGCCTTCACTATGTCAACTACCACCCATTTCATTAAAGTCGTAAACAGCGAAAATATAAAAATGAATGCAAAAGCAGGCGATCCGCTGAGGCCGAAGGGAGCCGCCTATGAATGCATAAAAGCGAGAAAAGTATATTCTTCTATAATTCCAAAAGAAACTTTTGGAGTTGAAATAAAAGCCATAGGAATACCAGTAAAAGAGGAAAATAAAATAATAGGAAGTATAGTTCTCGTAAAAAGCCTGAAGAGACATTATGAATTCAATGAAGCATCTAAAATTCTGTCAGAATCCATAGAAAATATCTCACATGCTTCGAATATGCTGTCTTCCGGAATAGAAAACACTGTCAAATCCAGTAAAAAAATATTAGATGAGGTAAAATATGCTTTGAGTAAATCGGAAAATACAGATGAAGTCTTGAATTTTATAAAAAATATAGCTTCTGAAACCAATTTACTCGGTTTAAACGCAGCTATAGAAGCTTCCAGGGCAGGAGAACAGGGAAAAGGATTTTCAGTCGTTGCAAAGGAAATAAGAAAATTATCCAACTCAAGCAGTAACTCCATAAATGAAATAAACTCAACTTTAACTGAAATAAAAAAATCCGTGAGCAATACTTCTCAGGGAATTTCATCCGCAGTAGATAATTTTAAAAACCAATTATCTGAAATACAGAATCTAGATGCTTCAATACAAAATTTAAGTACATTAACAGACAAGCTAAGGAAATTATCGGAATAAATTTCAATATAAAGTACAGAGTCCAATAATTATTTAGGATTAAATATTTTACTCTGTACTTTTTGATTTAGAAAGCTCTAAAGATTTTTTTTCAAGTTAAAATCCGGGAATATGTCGCCTATTTTTTCCCCTACATTGTTTAGATTTTGTCGATTTCTATATTTACCAAGTGATTTGCTTTCAGTCTGATCCAATACATTCAGATCTTCCAGACATTTAACAACGGTTGGCCATAACGCCCTGTCAACATTACCATCTTCTATCTTGATTGCCATTCCCAAACCACTGCCTCTGACTCCGACACAGTATACACCTTCTGCGCCATATTTCCCGATAAGCTTACCATGGGTATTTTTTATGAGGTCGGTGCAAAATCTGTCAGTACCTGCCACCATTTCCGGGGCATTGTTCATAGCTTTAAATATTCTGTCCGCCGCCTTATTATAATCCTGTGGCAGTCCGTTTCCGCTTGCAATCCTTGAATAACCCAGCGCCATATTATATAAGGGCATTCCAAAAACGGGCACGGTACACCCGTCTGTTCCTATAATTATATCCTTTTCCCTTATGGAGCACACTTCAGATATTATCTTTTTAATTTCCCTTTGTACGGGATGTTCCGGTGAATTATAGTCCTCCAGATCATATCCTTTTAATACACATACAGAGAGTATGCCGGCATGTTTACCCGAACAGTCAGTGTAAGTCGGATTTAACTTTGCATGATCCCACAGAAGTCTTTGGGAATATTCCCTGTTTGACGGTAATGTAGAACCACACAGAAGGTTATCAACATTAAGGCCCAATTTTTTCAATATGCCTTCTACAGTTTTTCTATGAAATTCTTCCCCTTGATGTGAACCGCACATTATAGATATTTCCTCATCCGTAAATGAAAACTTGTCTGCCGCCCCTGACAATATTATCTCCAAAGTCTGCAGCGGTTTTGCCGCAGAACGCATATAAGTTACTTTATATGAATTTCCCAAACTATATATAAGGTTTGCATTACTGTTCACCACTGCTATATCAGCCCTATGGACACTTTCAATTAAAGATCCTCTTGTAACTTTCACAACTATTTCCGACATAAAAACTCCTCCATTAATTTAAATTATACCTAAATATTCTACTTTAATTCCTCTTTTCTTTTAATTCAAAAAAAATTTCACATATTATCAAAGTTATACTTATTTCTATACTATAATAGTCAAAAATATATTATAATATACAAAAGATTAATATCAACCGGTTTTACACAATTTACAAATTAGGTTATAATGATTATGTATAAAAAAGTATTATCCTTTAATTCTAATTTTTTACTTAAATATTTCATATTCATTACAAAATACAAGAGGTGATATACATTTTGGTTAAAGATCTACTGAAAGGTTCTAAAATAACACTCACTTCCTTTAAAGATACCCACCTGCCTTCTTTAGAAAAATGGTACAATGATATATATTTTCTAAGAAATTTTGACATGATACCTGCTTTTCCAAAAAATGCGCAGGAATTAAGTTCTGCAGTAAATGATACGAGGAGATCCTCGGATAAATGCATATTTGCAATAAATTACACGGAAGATGAAAAAATAATTGGAATAACAGGTTTTGAAAATATACTGTGGAACAACGGCGCTGCCACAGTATATATAGGCATTGGCGAGAAAAAGTACCGGGGCTGCGGAGTAGGAAGTGAAGCCCTATATCTAACTATGGAATTTGGATTTGAGGAATTAAATCTCCACAGAATACAACTTACTGTCATATCCTACAATAAACCTGCCATAGGACTTTATGAAAAACTTGGATTTAAAAAAGAGGGAACCTACAGGCAATTTATATACAGAGACGGGATCAGATATGATATGTATCTTTACGGTATACTGAGATCCGAATGGGAAACTAATATAAAAGGAGGTACTATCAGTAAATAGTAGAATTATAATTTCTACTTATTGAACTGTAAAATTTTTATGCTTAAATTTGAACCTATTACTTTAGAGGATAAATCAATTTTTGATAAATATCTTGGCAGCTACAATTTCAGCACCAGTGAATATTCATTCACCAATCTCATAATATGGAGAAAGGCCTGTGATATCAGATACACTGTCTACCAGGATGCTCTCATTATAAAAAAAGCTGACTTCAACGGGAATTATCACTTTATGCAGCCAATAGGATACACCAGACAAAATTTAAAAGCCATAGTAGAGGAACTTGTCAAATATAAAAGAGAACACAATATGGCTTATTTATTTGAAGATGCGGAAAATACATTTTTAGAAGATTTGAAGGAAATTTATGGAAGCAGCATGGATATAAAAGAGGACATTGATAATTTTGACTACATCTACACAAGTGAAAAATTAATCTCCCTATCCGGCAAAAAACTGCATGCCAAAAAAAACCATTATAATTATTTTATAAAAAACTATGCTTACGAGGCCAAAGATTTTTTTGAACCAGGTGTTAAATCAGATATCAAGACTGCTGCTGAAAACTGGTATAGAGAAAAAAACGGGGGAAATAAATATCTGGAATATGAATTAATGGGAATCGACGAAATTACAGAAAATATGAAATTTTTGAATCTGAAAGCTATGGCAGTATATGTGGAAAGTAAAATAGTTGCTTTTACAATTGGCGAACGTATGAATGACAACACGGGAATCATACATATAGAAAAAGCTTCTTCCTCCACAAGAGGTTCATATGCTTTCGTAAACAAGACCTTCGTTGAAAATTACCTGTCTGATGTTAAATACATCAACAGGGAACAGGATTTGGGAATACCCGGTCTCAGAAAAGCCAAGAAATCCTATCATCCTGTAAAGATGGGAGAAAAATACTGTGTAGATATTCCTGATATCGCTGTTCCCGATTAAATATACATGAAACTGTGTAAAAGGACAGATTTAGGATTCAATTATTATTTGAACCCAGCTGTCCTTTGCTATTACTTACTGGCATCCTTCCATCCAGTCTACAAATTGTCTTGCGGTTCTTGCAGAGCGCCCGTTATACCAGCGTTCCCATTTGAGTGCCTCAATATGAAGCTTTTTCCTGTCGATATTTAATTTTCTTTTTCTGGCAATGCCGTCTACAATCTGCAAATAGCCCGTTTTGTCCGGGGAAGTAAACACTACGTTTATTCCAAATCTGTCTGCCAGGGAAAGCTTTTCCTGTACGCTGTCTTCCCCGTGAATTTCTTCATCAGAATCAGAATAAGATGATCCTTTTCTCTCACTAAAATATTCTTTCACAAGATGTCTTCTGTTTGAAGTGGCATATATCAATACATTTGAAGATTTATTTTCAAAT
This sequence comes from uncultured Clostridium sp., assembly GCA_903789665.1. Taxonomy (GTDB): domain Bacteria; phylum Bacillota; class Clostridia; order Clostridiales; family Clostridiaceae; genus Clostridium_B; species Clostridium_B lapidicellarium. Next base: position 25,661 of record CAIFEX010000011.1, on the reverse strand, counting down.
CCACCCTCCAGCATTGACTTAAGTGCAGTATAACTCTCTTCATTATCCGAAAATACCAGATCATCTACAAAAATAATAAATTTTTGAGCCCTGCCCTTTAATTTCCCTATTATCTCCGGAAAATCTTCCAGATCTGCTTTGGGAAGTTCAACCATACGAAGCCCCCTGCCATAATACTTGTTGAGAATGGCTTTAACTGTAGAGGATTTGCCTGTACCCCTGTCGCCATAAATCAATACATTATTGGCAGGAAACCCATTTAAAAATTGCACCGTATTTTTTTCAACAATCTCATGCTCCTTCTCATAGCCGACAAGATCTGAAAATTCGACAGGATCTGGATTTTCAATGCCTTTAAAATATCCACCAACTTTTCCAGTACGTTCCCAGATAAAAGCTCTGTATCTTGCAAATATACCGCATCCATAGACATTGTGGAATCTCTCGAGATCATCAATGCACTTTCCCCAATCATCACTGCAGTGAAGGACTTCTTCTATTTTTCTCATGTACTCAGGGTAATTTTTCTCTTTAAAATCATCTTTTGTCTCCCATTGAGGAAATTCTGAAATTATTTTCCCATATACATTCCCGCTAAAATACCTTGATAACCTGTTTTTTATATCTTGGGAATTTAAACTGGAAACAATCTGAAATTTTTTCAAATCAACTGCTGCCGCCTGTTTAACAATATCAACTTTTCCCAAATGAACCTTTTTTTCAGCTTCAAGTGAAAAGGGGTTTTCACTGAAGAGTATCTTGTCGACGATGTAGTCTTTCAGCGAAAAATACCCGCTCCTCACCAGCTTAAAGAAAAAAGCATTGTACAAGTTGGCAGTAGAATCTATATTGATTTCCCCATTGTCAATATAATTCACGAGCTTTCTCAAACTGGAAATTACCTTGTCTTCAAGTAAATCTCTGTAAATGGAAATGGAATCCAAAGCTAATCTTACAGTTCCTGCATCAAGATTTTCCTCAAAATTTACATTATTTACATCTTTCATAAAATAGCCCCCAAAAATAATATTTGTAATTTATTTTAACATATCAAACATTAAAAAACATCCTTTCCGCTATAATCTTATGTTATAATAAATGTGTAAAAAATCATTAAAGATACAGAGGTCAAATTATGAGTACAAAATTAGAAACATTAGAAGATAATCTCAAATCGCTTGAAAGCGTATTGATAGCATTTTCAGGAGGTGTCGACAGCACATTTTTACTGAAAGTTGCCCATGATGTTCTCAAAGACAACGTTATTGCCGTAACTGCGTCTTCTTCCACATACCCCAAAAGGGAATTGAGGGAAGCTGAAAAATACGCAAAATCCATGGGAGTAAAACATATAATCATAGAATCAGAGGAACTTAAAATCAAGGGATACTCACAAAATCCAGTGAACAGATGTTATTATTGTAAGAAGGAATTGTATTCAAAGCTCAAAAAAGTAGCACAAAAAAATAACATAAAATACATTCTGGATGGCGCAAATTTCGACGATATAGGCGATTACAGACCTGGAATGAAAGCTGCCAGGGAACTTGGAATCATAAGTCCGCTGAAAGAAGCTGAACTTACTAAAAAGGAAATAAGGACATATTCCAGGAATATGGGTCTTCCAACTTGGAACAAACCCTCTTTTGCATGTTTGTCTTCAAGATTTCCCTATGGAAACGAAATAAACAGCAGGAAGTTAAAGATGGTAGAAGACGCTGAACAGTTTTTGCTGGATCTGGGTTTTAGACAAGTTAGAGTTAGGTACCATGGAGAAATTGCGAGAATTGAAGTTGCTCCAGAAGAAAGAAATAAATTCTTTAATTTAGCTGTAATGGACAAGGTAGGAAACAAGCTGAAAAAATTGGGATTTATTTATGTCACCTTAGATCTTCTGGGCTATAGGACAGGGAGTATGAATGCAGTACTCCAAAAAAAAATATAAAATTCAAGACGCACACATCAAATAATGGAGATTTTCGGCATCAGTCGAAAATCTCCATTTGAATTTTTAAGCTTGCTATTTAAAAATCTTTATCCTATCCTCCAGGGGCATAATCTCCTTTTCCCCTGCTCCTGAAATAGGTTTTCCAAGGGGAAGCTGTGCAATCAATTCCCAATTGTCAGGTATCTTATAGGTTTTTCTCACTTCTTTATCTATAAGCGGGTTGTAATGCTGGAGGGAAACACCTAAGCCCTCTATTTCCAATGAAGTCCATATTATAAACTGAAGTATCCCAGAGCCCTGCTGGGACCATATTGGAAATTTATCCTTGTAAGTAGGAAACTTTTTCTGAAGTTCCGATACAACATCCTGATCCTCAAAGAACAAAACAGAGCCATAACCTCTTCTGAAAGAATCAATTTTTTCCGCCGTCTTTGAAAAATTTTCAGCAGGAACTATTTTTTTAAGCTCCGCTTCTGTAATATCCCACAATTTATCATGATTCTTTCCAAAAAGCACCACTACCCTCGCACTCTGTGAATTAAAAGCAGAAGGTGCATTTTTCACTGCTCCCTGGACCACTTTTATTATTCTATCCTCAGGAACAATTTTTTCTTTATCTATACCATATATAGTCCTTCTATCCCTTACTGCCTCATAAAAATCCTTGCTCATATTATATACCTCCAATCAAATAATCACTATCTATTAATATAGATTATACACTATTTATCTAAAAATTCAATATATGTAATTAAATTTTTCCTCATGTATACAATTGATTTATAATTAACATGACCTGCAAATATAATTTTCAGAAAGGTGATTGCCATGAAAAGCTCTATAAAAATATTGGTAGTGGAGGATGATGCGGATATAAACAAGCTTCTCTGCGATATGCTGCAAAATTCGGGATACATCACAGTACCGGCATATTCCGGAACAGAAGCCATACTGAATTTGAAAGACAAAAACTGGGATATGGTAATTCTGGATCTAATGCTTCCGGGACTGGCCGGTGAAAAAATTTTGGAGAAAATAAGATCAACTGGAGAAATGCCTGTAATAATAATTTCGGCCAAAAGGGATATAGAAACTAAAATTCAAACGCTCAGGACAGGTGCAGATGACTATATAACCAAACCCTTTAATATAGAAGAGGTCTCCGCCAGAATAGATGTAAACCTACGGAGATATAAAAAATTCTCCAAAGAAAGAAATTCCCTGATCACCTGTGGAGAAATTTCCCTGAATCAGGATACAAGAGAGGTATTTGTAAATCAGACTCCCATCAGTCTTACCACACGTGAATTCGAAATTTTAAAACTTTTAATATCATATCCAAAAAAGGTATTTACAAAAACAAATATATTCGAGACAGTCTGGGGAGAAAATTATTTGTGTGACGACAGCACAATAAAAGTTCATATAAGCAATTTGAGAAATAAAATCAGCAGTGCAAAACCCATTCATGAATATATACAGACTGTATGGGGAATCGGATATAAATTTCAGGTATAATCTTTACACTTAATTTACCTTTACTTTACCATCGATTATCCCTAGCATACTATACTTGATATATTCTACAGAGAAAGGAGCACTGCCATGACAGATTATGTTGTAAAGACCATGAATTTAAGTAAAAAATACAAAAATAATTTAGTGGTAGACAATTTGAACTTAAATATAAAAAGAGGTGAAATCTACGGATTCATAGGAGAAAATGGGGCCGGTAAAAGTACAACCCTGAGAATGCTTACAGGACTTTCAAAACCCACTTCGGGAAAAATAAATTTATTCGGATTTGATTTTGAAAGCAAGAGCGGCAATTTCAGAAAGAGAATCGGCGCTCTGATTGAGTCCCCTGCATTTTACCCCAGCATGTCCGCCTATGAAAACCTTGAAGCCTGCAGAATACAAAAAGGCATACCCGGTAAAAAATCCACAGATAAGCTTCTCGAATTCGTAGATCTTCCAAACCCATCCAAAAAGAAAGTAAAAAACTTTTCAATGGGCATGAAGCAAAAGCTGGGTCTGGCAATTGCCCTGATGGGAGATCCTGAACTTTTGATACTCGATGAACCCGTAAACGGTCTTGATCCAGTTGGAATTGTACAGATGAGGGAAAAGCTCAAAAAACTGAACAGCAATAAAAATATGACCATAATTATTTCCAGCCACATTCTGGGAGAATTATATCAGCTCGCCAGCTGTTTTGAAATAATACATAGAGGAAAACTCATAGAGGAACTGACACTCGAAACTTTAAATAAAAAATGCAGGAGAAGTCTTAACATAAAAACAGATAATGTTGAAAAGGCCGCGGTAATTCTTGAAGGAAAACTCAATACCAGCAATTTTAACGTGCTTCCCGATAAGACCATAGCCCTATATGATTATATAGACAATCCTGGAAAGGTATCCTCTGCCCTCTCCAGAGCAAATGTCACTGTTGAACAAATAATGCCCACAGGACAAAACCTCGAGGACTATTTTATAAATTTGATAGGAGGACTCAAGTGATGTATAATTTAATGAAATTCGAACTATACAAATTAAAATACAATACAGCCTTTAAAATTTCAATATCAATTATACTATTTCTGATTTTTCTAGTTTTGAAATTATTTTATTCCCACTTGGATATAATTGTAATATTCTCCTTCATATATGACCGTAAAACTTTCGGATTTTTTATAAATAAATTTCACGACATATCCAGCCCTACCGCCCTTGAATTCTTTATATCTTCTTTTGGATTCAGCGTAATACTTATAATATTATCATTATTTCTCGTGGGTTCTTATATAGTCAATGAATACAGCTGTGGCACGGTAAAAAACACCTTGTCCTACGGACACAGCAGATTGAAAGTATATCTATCAAAAATCATAACAATTTACCTGTCAATTTTTATACTTCTCATTTTGCTATTGTTTGTTCCACTGATTACAGCACTAATTTTAGGCTGGGTAAAATCCATCTCCGCCTATACTGCAGCAAGACTTTTTAAATACACTTTAATCATATATCTAATTTTTGCAGCTATAGCCAGCATCTATGCCTGCCTTGCAGCCATAATAAAAAGTAAATCCATAATTATTGCCCTGGGAATGACGATACTATTTATAAATGCCGGTGGATTTTTGATCAATTTCAAGTTTGACAAATACACTCCCGTCATCATGCTTATGAAACTTGGAAGTCTGAATTCCCCCACATCAGATATCTGCAGCACAATATCAATCTGCAGTATAATCATACTTATATCTCTGGTACTTGGAATCACAGTATTTAAAAATCAGGATATCAGATAGGGAAGGATGTGTTTATAAATAATTTGGTTGACATACGCATTAGCACTTTGTCTTTTACTTTTGCTGTTACACCTGCATTCTATAAAAACCCAGATAAGGGACATCACAGTACAGCTCAAAGACTACAAAAACAATAAAACCCACAAAAAATTGGATATATCACTTTTAGACAGAGATTTTGAAAGCCTTGCCTATATAATAAATGAATATATAGATACAAATGAAAAAGCAAAATCTCTCCAAAGAAGCTCCCGGCAGGAACTTAAAAAATCCATAGCAAATATATCCCACGATCTCCGTACACCCCTTACTTCCATAAAGGGTTACGTTCAAATGCTGCTTCTATCGAATACACTGAAAGAAACGGAAAGGGAGTATCTTAAAATAATACTTAGAAAATCAAATTTACTGGAATCCATGGCAGAGGATTTTTTCCAAATTTCAGTTATAGAATCTCCGGGATACAAATTAAAATTACAGCCAGTGAACATAAACAGCATTCTATATGAATCGCTGGCTGATTTCTATTACACCTTTACTTCAAATGACATCACACCCCATGTAAAAATACACCGGGAAAACATATTTGTCATTGGAAACAGTTCCGCCATAAAAAGAGTTCTTGACAATCTGTTAAATAACGTGGCAAAGCACTCTCAAAACTATGTCTATATAAATCTATTTCAATGCAAAAATTCAACTGTCCTAAATATAATGAACAAAGTCGACAATATAAACAAACATAATATAGGACTTATATTTAACAGATTTTACAAGGCCGATAATTCCAGAAGTTTCGGAAGTTCCGGACTTGGCCTATCCATAGCCAAAAGCCTTATGAACAAAATGGAAGGCAGTATATCCGCAAAATTGGAGAAAGACATGCTTTGCATATCCTGTCAATGGAAATCTGTAAAATCAAAAGAGGGTACAAAAAACACTCAATAAGTGATTTTGTACCCGCCCTTATTATCAAAGCTCTACTTTTATATTATAGGATTTGAGCCATACATTTACCTGAATTAGGTATGCCAGCAGCTGAGGGCCTCTCATAAGCTGTCCGAACCATGGTTCTTTAAAAGAAGCTCCTCCAGTTTCTATAAGCGTCCTGACTTCTTTTTCATCTATAAGTGGAAGTATAGGTGAACTCCTGTCATTCATTATCAATCTCATCCACTTCTGAACTCTTCTGGTATACTCTGGATTATGGGTCTTAGGGTAAGGGCTTTTTTTCCTCATAATAATGTTTTCCGGCAAAACACCCTTCAGCGCCTCTCTAAGAAGACCTTTTTCCCTTCCCTTATAAAATTTTATATCTGAAGGTATATTAAAAGCATATTCCACCAGCCTGTAATCTGCAAAAGGCACTCTCACCTCAAGACTATTGGACATGCTCATTCTGTCTTTTCTGTTCAACAGTGTAATCATAAACCACTTTATATTGAGATAAAAAAGTTCCCTCATACGCCGATCAATTTTCGATTCTCCATCCAGGTGAGGTACCTGTTTTATGCTGTCCTCATACTGTGCATTTAGATATTCCTCCAATTCAAGGGATTTCAAATCCTGGGACAAAATTTTTTTTCTCGCACCTACAGATTTCGACCACGGAAAAGTATGGGCATTTATATCTTCTGCCCTTCTATACCAGGGATATCCGCCAAAAATTTCATCAGCACATTCACCGGATAATGCCACTGTATTATCTTCTCTTATTTTTCTGCAGAAAAGATATAGAGATGAGTCTATATCAGCCATACCCGGAAGATCACTTGCCCTTACAGAATTGTAAAGAGTCTCTGCCAAATCCCTGCTGGTATTTATGACTTCATGATGACGGCTTTCTATATACTTCGACATTTTCAAAGCCCAGACCTTGTCTGAAGTGGGTTCAAAAGCATTTGCCTTGAAATACTTGTCATTGTCTTCATAGTCAATGGAATAGGTATTCAACACTTTCCCCTGCTTTTTGAATTCAGATGCCGCCACAGAAGATATGGCACTTGAATCAAGTCCTCCTGAAAGGAAAGTACATACAGGTACATCGGCCACCAGCTGCCTCTTTATGGCATCTACCAAAAGTGTCCTCACATGTTCCGCCGTAGTCTCCACATCCTCTTTGTGGGGTTCACAGTGCAATTTCCAATACTCTTTTAACTTCAATCCATCTCTGTTATAAACAAGATAATTGGCCGGAGGAATTTCATGTACATCTTTAAATATACCTCCCCCCAGAGATCTTGCAGGTCCCAGGGCAAATATCTCAGTTAAACCCTCCCTGTCAACTACAGGTTCTACAAAAGGATGAGCTAGAATAGCCTTTATTTCCGATCCGAATATGAGCGAATCTTCTTTTACAGTATAAAACAGCGGCTTCACTCCAAGAGGATCCCTTGCCATAAACAGCTGTTTTTCTTTCTCATCCCATATGGCAAAGGCAAATATGCCGTTTACATGCTTCAAACAGTCTGATCCCCAATGAATATAGCTCGTTATAAGTACTTCCGTATCGGAATAGGAGTCAAAAGAATAACCCTGCTGCACAAGTAATTTCCTAAGATCTTCAGTGTTATAAAGTTCCCCGTTGTAAATAATTATATATTTTTTGCCGTTTACTTTCTTAAACATAGGCTGGGTACCACCAGAAGGATCTACTACTATCAATCTTCTATGTCCCAGGAGGGCATTTTTTGAATAATAATATCCTTCACTGTCAGGTCCCCTGTGCTTTAACCTATTAGTCATATTCAAAATTACATCTCTATTTTTTGAAATATCTTTTTTTAAGTCAATCCATCCTGCAATTCCACACATAGAAGTCCCCTCCGAATAAATTATTACTTTAAAGCTACTTATAATTTATGATTTAAAAATAGATATGTGCATAAATCCATAAATTTATACACATATCCATTTTCCTTACAAATAAATTCTGCCTTAAATTAAATAATCACTTGATTTTAAAAGAACTTTTAAGAGGCACTATCCTGTTGAATACCAGTTTGCCCTTTTCAGTACATTTAGGATCCACATTAAAGTAGCCGTGTCTGAAGAACTGAAATTTTTCACCCGGTTTTACATTTTTCATTCCAGGTTCCAGAAATCCACTTACAATTTTAAGTGAATCGGGATTGACCTTATCTAAAAAAGAATCATTTTCCTCTTCTGAATCATCCAAAATAAGGGGTTCATACAGCCTTACCTCTGCCGAAATCGCAGTACTGGCATTTACCCAGTGAATAGTACCTCTGACCTTTCTGCCGTCAGGACTGTTTCCTCCCCTGGATCTTGGATCATAAGTACAGTGCAGCTCAATTACATCACCTTTTTCATCTTTTTTCACTTCGCTGCATTTTATAAAATATGCACCTTTCAATCTGACTTCATTTCCCGGAAACAATCTGTAATATTTTTTAGGTGGATTTTCCATAAAATCTTCCCTCTCAATATACAGTTCTCTTGAAAAAGGAACCTCTCTAACTCCTGCAGAAGGATCATCAGGGTTGTTCTCAATTTCAAAATTTTCACTTTTGCCTTCAGGATAATTAGTTATCACAACTTTCAATGGATTCAAAACAGCCATCGTCCTAAGTGCCTTCTTTTCAAGTTCATCCCTCAAAAAATAGTCGAGCATACGGGAATCCACTACACTATTTGCCTTTGCCACTCCAATTTCCCTGCAAAACCTGCGAATGGACCCCGGAGTGAACCCCCTCCTTCTGAGTCCGGAGATGGTGGGCATACGTGGATCATCCCATCCATCCACTAAATTTTCATCCACAAGTTTTTTGAGTTTTCGTTTGCTCATGACGGTATTGGTCATGTTCAACCTGGCAAATTCTATCTGCCTGGGCTTGTTTTCCGTTTCACACTCTCTTATCACCCATTCATAGAGAGGGCGGTGATCTTCAAATTCAAGGGTACATATGGAATGTGTAACTCCTTCAATGGCGTCCTCCAGAGGGTGTGCAAAATCATACATGGGGTATATGCACCATTCATCACCGGTATTGTGATGTGAAGCATGGACTATACGATACAATACAGGATCTCTCATATTTATATTGGGAGACAACATGTCAATTTTAGCTCTTAAAACCTTCTCACCGTCCTTAAATTCTCCGCTTTTCATTTTCTCAAATAACTCCAGGTTTTCTTCTACCGTCCTATTTCTATAAGGACTTTCCTTACCCGGTTTCGTAAGTGTTCCCCTATATTTCCTTATTTCATCAGCCGTTAAATCACATACATAGGCTTTCCCCTTTTTTATGAGAAAGACGGCATATTCATACATCTGATCAAAATAGCTGGAGGCAAAGTGCAGCTCATCCCAATCATATCCCAACCATCTTACATCCTTTTTTATGGATTCCACATATTCACTGTTTTCTTTTGAAGGATTGGTATCATCAAACCTCAAATTGGTTCTTCCATTAAATTCATTCGCCAGGCCAAAATTTAAAACTATGGACTTGGCATGACCTATATGTAAATATCCGTTTGGTTCAGGAGGAAATCTGGTTACCACACTCTTGTATCTGCCTGATTTCAAATCCCCCCCGACTATGTTCCTAATAAAATTCGACGAGTTGTTATTATCTTCCATAAGTACCCTTCCTTTTCTAAAACTCATTTATGTTTAATAAAAATTTCAACTGCAATTTAAATATTTCATAATACTTTGATCTGATATTATCATACATTTCATGTATATTCAATAACAGTCCTCTATTTATCCGCATTACAGCATATTATGTTATAGTTTATGCAATTATTATATAAGCTATTATATAATTTAAAAAATTTAATGTTTAGAGTACAGGAAGCATTTTTAAACCTTTAACTATATTACTATAGTCTTTAAATTCGCCAGTTTACTATATATAATAAAGACCGCATCTGGATTTTTGTAAATTAAATCCATATACGGTCTGATTTTGGCTATGGCACATAAACTACATTTACTTTTTTAGTAACCGGATTCGGTTCTATAATTGAATTCACTCCAAAAACTTTTTTTATCATTTCCGTAGTTATAACCCTTTGAGGACTTCCATAATCTATTATCTCTCCTTCATACATTATAAATATCATGTCACAATAAAGTGCCGCCATATTCAGATCATGAATAGATGCGAGCACCGTAATATCTGCACTGCTAACTATATTCATTATCTGAAATTGATATCTTATATCAAGATGATTTGTAGGCTCGTCCAATATTATAAATTTTGACTGCTGTGCTATCACCCTGGCTATCAGCACCCTCTGTTTTTCTCCACCTGACAGGCTCAGGAAACTTCTATCCTCATATTTTTCAAGCCCTACTTTTTTAAGAGATTCCCTAGCTATCTCAATATCCTTTGGAGAATCATCCTCAAGAATCTTCTTATGTGCATATCTTCCAAGCAAAACCATATTCAATACGCTTATATCAAATTCAACATTGTTTTCCTGAACCATCACCGCCATTTTTCTTGCAATCTTTCTGCTGCTGAGTTTCTGTATTTCTTCACCGTCAATAAATATATCACCAAACTTTGGTCTGTACACCCTGTATATATTCTTTAAAAGAGTTGACTTCCCACACCCATTCGGACCCACAATTCCCACAAATTCTCCTTCTTTTATTTTAATGGAGATGTTATGGAGCAGTTTTTCATTGTCAATACTATAACTTAAATTGTTCACTTCAAGTTTCATCTATTATTTCCCCCAGACAAATAATCACTTTTCCTTAAAAGCCACAGAAAAAATGGGACTCCTATAAATGAAGTTACTATACCTATGGGGAGCTCCTCCGGAGATACAACAATTCTTGCACATACATCCGCCCATATCGTAAATATACCGCCTATTAGAATAGAAACAGGTATTATCCTTTTATGTTCTGACCCTACAATACTTCTTGATATATGCGGTATTACGAGCCCAATAAAACCTATGACACCACTTACGGATACAATGGCTCCTGTAAGCAAAGTGGTCATAACAATCACAATTATCTTCAGAGACTTTATATCAACTCCTATAGTAGTTGCAATATCATCACCAAGCATAATAGCATCCAGCGGTTTACTGAATATGTAAATCACAAGCGAGCACAAGACAAATACAAAAAATGTAACCGGTATATATTCCCATTTTGTTCCCCCCAGCGAACCTTCCATCCAGAAAAGTGCCGAACGAACTTTATTTTCATCATTTACCGTAAATACCATCAGATTCGTAACCGAAGAAAATAAAGCTGAAATAGCCACTCCTGTAAGCACAAGTCTCGTAGGAGTACTTCTTCTCTTAAAATTGGCTATATTAAATACTATTACAATGGAAATCATGGCCCCCAAAAACGCCCCGAAAGGAACTGCATATCCTGAAAAGCTGCCAAAAACGCCAAGTAATATAACTGCTACAGCTCCCGTGGATGCTCCCGATGATATTCCCAAAATATAGGGATCCGCCAATGAATTTTTCGTGAGCGCCTGCATTGCTATACCTGAGACAGACAATCCAGCCCCTACCAAAAATGCCAGAAGAATTCTTGGTAGCCTCAAATCCCATATTATAGAATTGACGGATGCAGGCCATACAGTTTCAAACAAATTGTACTTCAATAAATTGTTGGCTATAATCTTGAATATCCAGCCGGATTTTATATTTACACTTCCAACAAGTGTCGAAATTACTATTGAAATTATAAGTATCAGTATGAGAAACATACAAAATACTATGTAGTTGTATTTATTTTTTATTGGTAATTTCATAACTATATCTTCCTAATTTTTAAAAGCTTCTGGATAAAGCTCTCCGGCAATTTTTCTCACTGTGTTTGAATCTCTTTCACCTGCTTCGAAATCTATGAGTCCTACTACAAATATTTTATCGTTTTTTACAGCGTCCACATTTTTTAATGCAGGATTCGAAAGCAAAAATTGTTTTTTGGATTTTACATCGTCGGAGCTATCATAATCCACAATAATAATATATTCCGGATTTCTCTTTACAACCTCTTCCCAAGTAACAGTTGCCCAGGACTTGTTTACATCATCAAATATGTCTTTCCCACCCGAAAGTTTTATAATATCCTTAGCTAAACCGCCTGATGCTGTAAAAGGTGCATCTTCTCCTGAATCATAGACAAAAACTCTTTTAGGATTTACTGCAAATTTCTTAATTTTTGCCTGGGTGTCTGAAATCTGATTTTTCATAGATTCTATTATACTGTCAGCTTTCTGAGATACATTAAATATTTTACCCAACTGTTCAAAATCCTCGTATACCATATCAATATTAGCATTGTCGGCTACAGATTTAGGTACATATATTTTTATATCATTCTTTTTACAAAATTCCCTGTCAAAGTTTTTTTCTGAAAAGCTCGAATCCCATCCTGTCAGGAAATCTGGCTGTACACTTAAAAGTTTTTCTTTTGACGGATTCTTATCAGAAAGTTTCGGAACCTTTTTATAGTCATTTGTCAGTTTGTCAAGGATTTTATTATCTTGATAAGCTCTCCCAACCATATCATCGGCAAGTCCAAGAGAAAGCATCATCTCCGTTGTAAAACCTGCCAGGCTAACGGCCCGTTTAGGAGGTTCTGTAAATTTCTCCCGAAACTTCTTTCCCTGAAGTGTATCTGTAATTGCAACTTCCTTGTAACTATTTTTATTACCCTGATTTGAGGAATTTTTAGTTGTAGGTGAATTATCTCCACAGCCTACAAGCATGCCAACAGATAAAATAACTGCCGAAAAAATGCATACTGCTCCTTTTATTTTTTTCATATAAACAACACTCCCTTTACTTTTTTATACAAAAAATAAAAGCTCCATGGAAAATCATGAAACTTCTATAGTTCTACATACATTATTCCACTTCATCTTTCGTAAAGTAAATTAACAGAATATACATTATAGGCAGGTTTTCTGACTCAGCTTCATAGGAACTTGTCGCCTTCCCATTTCCAGTGGCAAATAACAAGAACCTCTACCTCACAGCGGCGAGACCGTACAGGAATTTTCACCTGTTTCCCTTTTAAATTGCTATAAAAACATATAACAATCACCTATATGCAAAATATTAAGTTATTATCATTATATAATACACTATAATCAGTATCAACTGAATTTTATTATCATCTTCAATTCGTAATATAAGAAATGAAAGTATGCTAATGGTAAAATGTTAGATCTAAAAGTAAAATTATAAGTATATTAACACAATTTGAAGCTCTACTTATCCCGTTTATAACTTATTATGCTATTAATTTATGCAATTATTATACAAAATACCATGGAATTTAAAAAAATTCGTTGTACCTTACGTAACGTCATGTGATACAATAATTTAGGTAGAGGTGATATGCAGTGTCTGTTCCAAAATCCAATTTGATCAGCATAGGTGAATTTGCCAAAAAATCAGGTGTAACTTTGAGAACACTGAGATATTATGATAAAATCGGGCTTTTAAAACCCTGCTCATACAGCCAGCAGGGTCATAGATTATACAGCCCTGAAGACTTCAGCAAGCTGCAAAAAATATTAACTCTTAAATTCATAGGCCTTTCTCTCGAAGATATATCCAGGATAATGAATTATGACATAAATCACAACGACTTAAAAAAATCTCTGGAAATACAAAAAGAAATAATGAAGAAAAAAATATATCATATAAAATCTGTAATAAAATCCATAGAGGAAGCTGTCCACATGATTGATGAAAATAAAGAGTTAAACTGGGATAAATTCATAAATATAATAGATGCAGTAAATGCAGATCAAAAATGGATAGAGCAATACGAAAATGCTTCTAATTTAAAAGCCAGAATCAGAATACACGAGCTTTTCAGCACAAATAAACAGGGCTGGATGAACTGGTTTTTTGAGCAGTTGAACCTTCCAGACAATGCCAGCATATTGGAACTTGGATGCGGCAACGGAGAGCTGTGGGCAAAAAACCTACATAAAATTCCAAGCGGGTGGAATATAACCCTAACTGACTTTTCCGCAGGTATGCTGGAAGATGCAAAAAAGAATCTAAATTCTGCAAGATTCAAATTCAAATTGGCAGATGCACAGGATATTCCCTATGGCATAAACAGCTTTGACGCAGTAATTGCAAATCATGTACTCTATCATGTATCCAATATAGACAGGGCACTTTCTGAAATCTGCAGGGTATTAAAACCTAAAGGACAGTTTTACGCTTCTACAGTCGGTAAAAATCACATGAGGGAGATGAGGGATATTGTCAAAAAATTCAACTCACCCGAGATAACCACAGACAGCTGGAATCTGACCGGAAAATTTCAGCTTGAAAACGGGCTTGCAAAAGTTTCAAGATGGTTTAAGGACGTAACCTTGAAAAGATATAAAGACAATCTCAGGGTAACTTCTTCCAGCCCGCTGGCGGATTATTTATTTTCAATGCCGGGAAATACAAAAAATGCCCTTGACGAAACCGGGCTCCGGAATCTTAAAGATTTTTTACAGTCTGAGATAGATAAAAATGGATATATTTATATAACAAAGGACACTGGTTTTTTTCACGGCACTAAACCTAAAATTTGAAAGGATTTGATAACTATGAATAAAAAAATTCCATTTTCCCCTCCAGATATTACACAAGCTGAAATAGATTCAGTAGTGGATGTTTTAAAATCTGGGTGGATAACTACAGGACCCAAAACAGCCAAATTTGAACAGGAAATAGCTGAATACTGCGGTTCAAACCATGCACTGGCAGTGGCAAATGCAACTTCGGGGCTTGAAATTCTTCTAAGGGTATTTCACATAAAAAAAAGCGACGATGTAATAACAACCCCCTATACCTACACTTCAACTGCAAGTGGAGCCATTCACTGTGGAATACTTCCCACTTTCGTGGATGTGAAAAAAGATGATTTTCTGATCGATCCTGAAAAATTATACGACGCTATAAAGCCAAATACAAAGGCTATATATTCTGTGGATTTTGCAGGCGTACCAGTAGATTATGACGCCATAAAACAGGTTTTAAAAGCCAAGGGCCGTGAGGACATACTTCTCGTATCCGATTCAGCACATGCATTTGGTGCTTCTTACAAAGACAAAAAAGTAGGCACACAGGTAGATGCCCACGTCTTTTCTTTCCACGCAGTGAAAAACCTAACTACTGCCGAAGGCGGTGCAATAACTTTCAACAACAACAACCTGTTTGGAAAAAATGATCTCTATAAGGAGCTGAAATTGATGTGTCTAAACGGCCAGTCCAAGGATGCACTTTCAAAAACCAAGGCAGGAGCATGGCAGTATGATGTGCTGTTTCCCGGGGAAAAATGCAATATGGCCGATATAAATGCTGCAATAGGTCTTGCTCAGCTTGCCAGATATAAAAATATTTTAAAAAAGCGTAAGACCATATTTGAAATATACACAAATACACTCAAAGATAAAGAGTGGGCAATTATCCCCTTTGAAAAAAATAGTGATAAAACAACATCCTATCATCTATACCCACTTAGGCTGAGGGATTTTACGGAAGAAAAAAGAAACAGAGTAATACAGATCCTTGCAGAAAAGGACATTGCCACAAATGTACATTTCACACCTCTTCCAATGTTCACGGCATACAAAAATCTGGGATATTCCATAGGCAATTATCCAAATGCCTATTCACAATACGCCAATGAAATAACCCTTCCCCTATATTCAACACTTTTGCCGGAAGATGCTGAATATGTAGCACGGGAACTCATTAAAGCAGTAGAGAAAGTGAGGTAACATACAAAATGGAAGTTAAATTTTTTACACCTACAAGAGAATATACTGAAAGAAAAGATGAATTCAATAAAGCAATACAGTCCGTATTAGACAGCGGAAATTTCATAATGGGCAGGGAAGTAGCTGATTTTGAAGAAGCCATAAAAAAATACACTGGAGCCAAATATGCAGTTTCCGTGGCATCAGGTACGGATGCACTGGTCATAGCTTCAGAGATACTGGGATTTAAAACTGGAAAAGAAGTAATAACTTCTCCATTCACTTTCCTTTCATCAACTTCCTGCATAGCAAGAAGCGGTGCAAAACCCGTTTTTGTGGATATAGATAAAGATACCTTCAACATAGATGCCGATAGAATCGAAGAGAAAATAAATCCTAAAACTGCAGGAATACTTCCCATACACTTATTCTGCCAGATGTCTGACATGAATAAGATAACCGATCTGGCCTCCAAAAATAATTTGCGCGTGCTGGAAGACGCCGCAGAAGCCTTTGGTATGAAATGGAAAGGTAAAAACGGTGTCGTATACAGGCATTCCGGTACCATCGGCGACATGGGCATATTCTCCTTCTTCCCCACTAAGACTCTTGGAGGATATGGTGACGGGGGAATGATAGTTACAAATGATGCCAAACTTGCAGAAATGGCAAAGATGCTCAAAGTTCACGGTGCTTCCAAAAAATATCACTATGACTACCTGGGCTATAATTCAAGGCTTGACACAATACAGGCCGCCGTGCTGCTCGTCAAATTGAAACATATAGATGAAGCCATTGAAAAAAGAGAAAAAGTTTCAGATTGGTATAAGGAAAGACTCAAAGATTTGAATTATATAAAAATACCCAAGATAAAAGGAGAGCAGAGACCCGTATATTATGTATTCAATATATTGGCACAAAACCGTGACGAACTGGCTGCATATTTAAAGCAAAACCACGTAGGCACAAGTATATATTATCCAATCCCACTGCACCTTCAAAAGTGTTTTAATTATCTTGGATACAAAAAAGGTGATTTCCCCGTAGCAGAAAAAGTAGCGGGGGAAGTACTTGCACTTCCAATATATCCTGAGATAACAGAGGATGAAGTGGACTTCGTATGCACTACTATAAAAAATTTCTATAAAAAATAATTCACCACTGCAGTGGGGTTTCTATTTTCCGGAATACCGGAAACGAGAAACCCCATTAAAATTATAAAGACTAAATGTCAGCTATATATTTTTTTGTAAAATCGACTATGCTGTCCGCCGCCTGTTTAAAATAAGCCAGGCTTGAATAACAGTGATCAGCTCCGGGAACAAACTTTAAAAAAGCTGTATCTGCAAGTATTTTTTTTATCCGTTCGGAATAAAGAGGCGGTACCGATTCATCTTCCGTTCCATGAACTATAAGTACTTTCCCATCTATTTTTCCCATTTCCTTTAAATAATCAAAAAAATTGTAGTTGAATGCATCTTCTACAGCACTTTTATAGAGCCTGTTATTTTCAAATTCTATATAACCGGTGTGAAGAAATTTTTCCAGTTTACTGCCTCTGACTTCATTTATAAATATATCACACATATTAAATGCAGGACTTATGAGAATGAGATTCCTAATAACATGTAAATGATTATGTGCAACTGCAACTGCCACTGCGCCGCCCATACTAAAACCCAATATATTCATATTGCTTTTATCTATATAATCAATTGAATTCACATAATTTAAAACTGAATCACAGTCCTCAATTTCCCCCGAGACAGTTAAATTTGCGAAATTGCCGTCACTTTCACCACTTCCGGCAAAATCAAATCTGACAGAAACCACCCCAATTTTCTCCAAAATTCTAGCTATCTTTACAAGCATAAAATTGTGCCCCAGTTTATTTCCCATAAATCCATGGCAGAATACTACGCATGGAAATTTGTCCCCTGTCGTAGGCTTGTTTATAATTCCCCTTAAAATAATTCCATCTTTATTTTTCACCTCAAAATTCTCAACCACAGCACAATCCCCCTTTATCCAACCCTGAGAATAATTTTATCGGAAAGAGTAAGCTTTTCAGGATTCCATCGTCTCTCAGGACAATTTACAATTTCACATGGCCTGTTCAAGGCACTTATAAATTCATAAAATTTGTAATCCAACCAAGGCGGTGTCCAGCTTCCAGATCTGCATATGTGCACATAATCCACAGGTGTTCTGCCTTTAAGATCCCCCATCTTGGGGTAACTTACATCAAATTTATCGTTTATCTCCTTGAAATCTTCCTTATTTTCATAAGTATAGGGACTGTAAACTACGACAGCCTTTTTCACTGTCCTATTTTTTAGGAGTTTCCCGAGCCAGTTGGCACAATTCACTTCAAAATCAAGGGATTTCATTCCGCCATATCCCAGGTCTGAGTGAGAATCAAAATTTACCACTTTATCACAATTGTCATTCTCTGCTATGTAATAGGAAATTTTATGCGAATCAGATACACATATTTTTGTTTTCTTTTTTATGACAAAATGCTGCTTGAGTCTTTTCCAAAATCCCACAAGTATTTTACCCGTTTTAATTGACTTTTCTATATTTTCTCCTCTTTCAATACCTTTAAAATATCTCCTGTACCACATATAAACTATATTCTTTTTGTTTTCAATATAAGAACCACGCCATTCCCTCTTTATGGGAATAAAATAATCCCAGTCAATGCTCAAAAGATTCTTTCCCATAATACAAGGCCCCCTTTTGTTCAATTTACAATTAACGAGAATTTAATTCTTCTTCATATTTTGTAATTTTATATCTTCTAATTTTTCGTTATTTGTCTTTATCTTTATTCTATCTAAAAACGCAGAATTTTTAAATATCTTTTTGAATAAAAAGTATCCTAAAATCATAACAGCCAGTTCTCCCACTGCCTGAGTAAAAAATGTATAGAAAAAAGGAACTTTATACAATATATGAAGTTCTTCTGCTATAACTGCACTTCCCAAAACGGGCCACAGAATTGAAACCGCCATATTTCTAGTCTTCCACATGGCATATGTTGCAACAAGCGTTGCAAAACTTCCAACAAATACATCCACTATGCTGAAACTGTAGAAATTCGATATTGCACATCCCAGAGTAAGAGATATTATATAAAATGGATCTATATAGGCAAGAAAGTTAAGCACCTCACTTATCCTAAATCCTATAGGGCCCCAATAGGAAAGCTGACCCAGCGCAATAGTTGTCACTATATATATTGCAGCTACCACAGCCAGTTTTACCAGTTTATTAGTTTTGCTCATTTATCTTACCTCCAACACCGTCTAAATCCGCATCGCATCTTGGATCTATGTCATCAAGCACCTCTACCCTATTGTAATAAGTGGTTTGTAAAGTTTTAAACAATTCACTGTTGTAGAATTTCTCCACAAGTTCATTATCTCTTTTAACTTTTGTGGTATTTTCACAAAATATATTTACTGTAACCCTTTCAAAATATTTAAGTGCAAGTTTTACATCACTTTCAAGTTTTTCAAGACTCTGTCCCTGCATACCAAATAGAAGATTCACCCAGTCAAAATTCTTAAAATCCCATGCTTTTCTAGGACCAATATCCTTATTGAGTACATTTTCCCTGTAATCCACGTCGAAAGTTTCCGCACCTACTATGAACTTTAACTCAATGGGGTAAAATCGTTCTTTAAAAAGCTTTATATTGTCCTCATACCTTACATGGCTTTCAAAAATAATCTGTTTTATACCTTTTTCCCTACACAATTTCATGATCTCAAATACGGTACAGACGTCGAGTTCGCTGGTGCTTCCTGAATTAATTACCTGAAGTATACCATATTTCCCCGTAACTTTTTTCAAAGCTTCAGTATTAAGCTTGTAATTTCTAAAAGCACTGCTGTCCTGATCAAGATGATAATCACAGAAAATACATTTTCCCCAAAAACAACCACTTCCCCTTAAAAGTACAATTTCCCTGGGAAGTCTTTTAGTAACTTGTCCATATCTTTTTAATTTTGGTAAAACACTCATATTTCTCTCTCCCAACTTTAAAATTTAAAATATAAGAAATGTTGAATGCCACCCCACTTAATCTATACATAAAAATAGAAATAATATAAAAAAGGTGAAGAAATTTCTCCACCTTTTTTATATCACAAATAGACTATCTCGGGGATTCACATGACCAAAGCCAATAAAATCCAACTGCTATTTGTAACTTAACTATCAATAGCATAAATCCATAGTTTTATTTATAGACAGGATGGTTTCGAACTGTCTTATACAATTTTTACTTAACTATTATATGCTATGAAGCCAGAAAAATCAAGGGACTTTGAGAAAAATTGATTTTCCTATTTCTTATTATTTATTAGAAAATGCCATTAAATAATGAATTTTATGTTTGCAGATTATACTTTAAAAAACAATAAGGAGCTAACAGTTTTCAGTTAGCCCCTTATATTTGGTTAAAGAATAACAAAATTCAAAACATAGATTAGATATATTATACCATAATATGTATGTTAAGCAACAAAAATTTCTAGAAATAATCATACAAAAATAAACCCCAGATCCAATTAGCAAACCTGGGGTTAAATTTATCGAGCTGACTGTGCTGCAGCTGCTGTACATTTTATATAGCGGCAACCTTCCTTTTCATTTCTTCGTTTTCCTGCTGCAGCTTGTTTTTTTCACTTTGGAGCTGTGAATTTTGAGCTTGAAGCTGTGATATTTGAACTTGAACCGCAGTTTTCTTAGCTGACTTTTTCTCTTCCGGACTTTTGAGCTCATATACTTTGCTTTCAATCACCCCTGAAACTATGGTTCTCACATTGTCATCCACTTCTATTCCCAGCTTCTGGAGTACGCTGTAGACATAATCCTCGGCACTCTTTTTTCTCTGGTCTGCAGGAAGCTGTGAAGATATATTGAGCTGCTGAGCTTGTCCAACTCCTATTTCTGCATAGTGTTCTATAATGCTTAAAATATTCAGGAATTTATTCCCCGGTACTATAGACTTTGCCGCATCCGTGTATTTCCTGACTTCCTTTAAACCTGCATCAACTTTCCCCAGTATTTCTCCAGTGTCAACACCCTTCTTTTTTAAATATGGCAGAAAAACCAATACTGTAGCTCCCACTCCAATAGCTAGTCCTATAATCGTAAATAATATAGTTAAATCTGACATTTTATTACCTCCATAATTCTTTCTTCATATAACATATATGCAGTTTTTGAAATATAGATAGGCATTTTTTAAAATTTCCTAGAATTATTTTTAATTATTGAGTAATATACTCCAGGTTTGTGGCCCCAGTATTCCATCTGTTGCCTTCCCCCAATTCTTTTGCATGTTAGTCACTGCCTGAAAAGTCGGCTCGTCATAGACCATTTCAGTGTAAGTTCCATTTTCAAGATATCCGTATTGCCCAAGCTTCTGCTGGATCCAAAGAACTACATGGCTCTTATGGCCTTTTGTAATGATATTCTGAATACCCCGCAGTGCCGCCATAGTTGCAGGACCTGCCATACCGTCCACTTCAAGTTTGGCATTGTAATCTGCATTCAGATTGTACTGAAGAGCCATTATCTGTTCCACAAGGGTACTTGGCTTTTCTGCACCGCCAAGCTTACTGTAAAAATCCTCGGACATATAGTTTAAATCCAGAAAACCACCTATGCCGGCCATAATACCTTTATTAGTATACTGCCATATTGCATACTGATTCCACAGTGTAAACTCAGGTGAATTCACCCCGTAATGGGCAATCCATAGAGGATATTTGGTTATCCTGGAATTTAGATGTGCCTTTATCCAACTCGGATTGCAATAAATAACTGCAGGAGCCATTGACATTGAAGACACGGCATCCAGAAACGCCAGACAGGCATCCGTCATGTCACCGCTGCACTGCTGCTCAAAGTCCAGCACAACAAAATCAGGTTTGGCCCCTGCCGCAATTTGCTTGAAAAAGTTTGCCTCCTGGAGAGCCTTAACTCTATTTTGAAATCTTGCAAAATGGTATGCCCCGGAAACAAGTCCCTGTACCTTGGCTTTCGTGACATTACCACTGTAAAATCTATCTACAAAAGTGCTTCCTTCAGTTGCCTTGGCAATTACAAAGGAATTACCGGCATTTTTAATCTTGCTTATATCTACATAACCGTTTAAATTGCTTATATCGACACCTTTATACATAAAACGCCTCCTTTACTTACAATATATTTTTTTACCCCAATTATAGTTCCAATAAATCAAGGCAAACGCATGAGTAAATAAATTGTAAAGACAAACTGACAAGAAAAGCAATGAAATAACAGCGATTCCAGAACTTTTAAAGCTGCTCGATATAAATGTATGTATTGTAAACTACCGGTGCAGTGGGATATCAGAAAGAGATAGGAGAAACATCATAAATAAAAATTCAGACTATGTTTTTCACTTGCAAATTGAAACTGGTCATTATTTCCAAGCCTGTTCAATCGGCTATTATACCCTGATAATTTCATGAAAGACCGTTGAGTAGTATCCAGGCTTCCTTTTTAAATTGTTTTATGTCCGGTACAGAAATAAAGTCCCTCGCAGCATTATAATAGGCTTTGTTACTTCCGAGAACTTTTTTAATTTTTACTTCTTTACTATATTCGTATATTAAATTTTCTGCTTTTTCTATCACGTTGACATTGCTATTTTGAATTATATTATCGTGTGGTTTTAGTCCTTCTACACATGATATATGAAATACCTTATAGTATCTAAAAATTGGACCTTTCCCTTTTGATTTACTGGCACAGGTAGCTCTAGTTCACTTTCTTTAATATCTTCATTTTTATTTTTATCGAGAAATTTCCAGAATACAACCATGTTGCTCTTACTGCCTTTTTTAAGTTTTATACTGGGATTACTTTTCTGTAATGTCTTTATCTGCTTAAATGTAATATATTCTCCCGGAGTAGGGAACAGCAGCAAATTTATTCCGGAATATTTCTTTTGTGTTACGTAATTCCTGGGCCTTCCGTATCCTATCCATGGTTTTTGCCAGGGTAGTGATTTACCGCTTTTAATAGATTCTTTTATCTAGCTTATTATACTTTGTTCATACCTTTATTTAGTGGATCAAATATGATAGATTGCATTCACTAAACTAGCACTTCCTTCCTGTTTTGATTTTTAATAATTTTTGTTGCTCGTTTAAGAGCATATTTTTATTTATACATAAGGGTTATGTGTATTTTTATAAAAATTTCTATAAGGAACGGAAAAAACGGAAAAATGGGATACTTAAATACATATCTTGTATTTGCCTGAGGTTATATGATAATGAAAAAAAGTATATAAAAGGTACCGCTGCTTTTACAAAATTAAATGCAGCGATACCTCTTTTATTTTATAGTTGAAGTTCAATTATATTTGATTAAACATATTTTGTGCATAGTCTTTGATATCACTAGGATTGATCATTTGATATTTATACTTAACATTACTGAAGTATTTGCCAATCAGTTCTTTTTTAATAATTCGTCCTGAACGCTCATTTGCTTTCAAGTCACCTCTAGTAGATAACCAGGGTAATTCAGCGTGTGTAAAATGTTCTAAAACTTTACCGCTATAGCAACAAATATTCTTTGCTATACTGTCTAAAATCCCTTTTTCAGCTGATGAGAAGACTGAACTATCGAATTTCTCGTTGTTCCCATTGATTGCATCAAATCGGTAATCACGATATCTAAAATATATTTCCCTATAAACAGGACCGTGTATCCATGCTTCACAGTCCTCACTGAAGATAAATGTATTGTAAAAAGCAAAGTAAAACCCCTGAATATAATAAAGTGCTTTTTGTAAAGCCAGCGGAGTAATATCTTCACATTGATTTAAAAGATATTCGATAGCTAAATTAATTTTTGATTCATTACTCTGTGCTAAACCTAAAATAGCTTCTACAGCTTTTTTGCTTTTTTCGTAAGAAGCGACTGTTTTTAAATTGCTTTTATTCTCCTCTAAAATTTCAGCATAGTATTGTGGCTCATCATAAATTTTCTGCAATATTTGAGAATACTGTTTAGTTGGCAAGTCACCATCATAGTAACGAGAGTATGTTTGTTCTCCCCATCCTAACAAAAGCGATAGCGGACGTTTTCCTATTGCATATTTTTCTGGTATGGCTACAACAATATTATGAGAAACAATTCCATTTTTCACTCTATAAACATCATACAATGCTTTTAAATTATAATCATTTAGCTCTGCCACATAAACTTCAGATCCACAATCATCACAATGAGCTTCTTTACCAGTATAATAATATTTCTTCCCTTTAATGGTGCCTTCCATCTGGACCTTACTAACAGTATAAGTAACATCATTTCTGCATTTTTCACAGAAAACTTTTTTGGCTTTCATAATGGATCCTCCTTTTAATTTATATTTTATTTAAAAAGATATTCAATCGGCTTGTTTCGCTTATGAAAAGAAATCACAACCGTTCGAGTTCTTGAAGGTAAATCAATGATGTTGAATTTTGTATAAATATCAACTATCTCTTGCTTGCCATCTACATTGAACAATTCAACTTGCGGAACAAACACATATAAAACTTCATATTCATATCCTATGTTGGTATTCTGCAAGGAGTGGCAAAAATCGGTTGCCTGAATTTTTAGCAATATACTTTTTTGTTTATCGCTTCTAATATTGTACTCATTGATAAAATCAATGTTTTCCTGCCTATTAGCATTACGAGAAATTGTAAATCTGTTATTACGGACACAATTTTTAATTTTTTCAAGAATATCTTCGATTTCCTCCCGAGAATAGTTCTGGTTGTAATATGAATTCATTGCTTCACTCCTTTATAATAATATGCTCCTTTGTAATAAAATGATACACTATTTTTTATTTGAAGTCAATTTATTATGTATCAATTAGTTCATTTTTATTTTTGGAGGTGAAATGAAGAGAATAAAATAGGTTAAACCTAGTTGATTTATATGAAGTACGAGAAATATGGAAGAATTATTGTGTATAAGCCTATGATGCTCGGAAAAGATCTTTATAAGTTTTGAAAAGGAATTTCGTGGAAAATGGTGAATTATTATTGAATAATAGATTTTCTAAGCGATAGAGGGTGTATGGCGGCAATTATGTTTTATGAAATATAAGCTTACAGGCAATAAGTTTCCTAGTTGACATATAGGTGGGGATATACTTAGAATATGACAAGGGTTTTATATTATATATATGGATATGTGGCGATGAAAAAATGACTGATGAAATTTTTATAATATAATCAAATATATAACTATTATTTAAGTTAATGTTATATAATACGATTATTGTAATAAAGGTGATTTATTTTTTTATTTCTATTATTGGGGTAAAAATGATGATAAATATATATAATAAAAATTATAAAGGGTGCTTGTGAAGCTGTTGGAATCCATAATACTTGTGAGGTATACAAAACCCGCATCAGTCCAAAGATATGTAATATCTGTACACCATACTACATTTGGTGCAATAAGGTTAAACTGCCCATTTAGAATGTTTTCCAGCTTACTGCTGAAATCAGAATCCTTTGTAATAATAGGATACAGCCTTCTTTCTCTTTTGTCTACCGGAAGGCAGGCGGTGCAGCCACGAATTATACCCTG
>CAIFEX010000010.1 GCA_903789665.1 uncultured Clostridium sp. | reverse complement strand
CTGCAGGGGAGGCCCTGTGGGAGAGCAGGTCGCTGCCGGATATATTTATATATATGGCCAGATAGCTCAGTCGGTAGAGCAGAGGACTGAAAATCCTCGTGTCCCTGGTTCGATTCCTGGTCTGGCCACCAAGAGTTTCAGGTGAACCTGAAACTCTTAGTTTTATACAATAAAATATATAAATGAGGAGAAAATATATGCGAGATGATGTATTAGCAGTTGTCAATGGTATGAAAATAACTGAACAAGATTTGCAAAATTCAATAAGAAAGTTTCCACCGGAAAGACAGCAATATTTTAAAACTGAAAAAGGCAAACAGCAGTTGTTAGACGAGCTAATATCTTTTGAACTTGTTTATGATTATGCTAAAGATGAGCATATGGAAGATGATAAGAATTATTTGGCTAGAATAGAAGCTGCTAAGAAACAAATATTAACTCAAGTAGCAGTTGGTAAAATTATAAAGGTTGCTAAAGTTACAGATGATGAAGTTAAAGATTATTATAATGCCAATAGAAATATGTATAAAAATCCTGAAAGCATAACTGCAAAGCATATACTGCTGGACTCTCTTGAAAAAGCCAATAAGGTATTGGAAAAGATAAAAAATGGATTGCCTTTTGAAGATGCTGCTGTGAAATATTCTCTATGTCCGTCAAAAAAACAAGGAGGAAATCTTGGAAAATTTACAAGAGGACAAATGGTGCCTGAATTTGAAAATGCAGCTTTTCAGTTGGATATAGGAGTGGTGAGCCAGCCTGTAAAAACTCAATTTGGGTATCATCTTATAAAAGTTGAGAAGAAAGAAGGACCTTCTGTAAAAACTTTTGATGAAGTTAAAGGTGCAATTAAAAATGGATTGCTTCAGGAAAGACAGATATTTAAATACAATCAATTTACGAATGAACTCAAAAATAAATATAAAGTGGAGATTAAATAGCTTGAGATGGATTCTAAAATAAAATAATATGCCTAGGTTTGATTTATGCAAATCTAGGCATATTTTTTCCTCCCATATTATTTTCACAAAACACTTTTTAGAACTGTACCTATTTTATCGTGTATAACTATGTCAGCTCTATTGTCATAGGGTGTAGAGGATTTATTTATAAGTACAAGGTTTTTGCCTTTGAAATAATTGATTAATCCTGCAGCAGGATATACTACCAGGGATGTTCCCCCTACAATTAGGGTGTCAGCTTGACTTATGTATTGGACAGATTTGTTTAATACATTCATGTCTAAGCTTTCTTCATATAAGACTACGTCGGGTTTCACAAGTCCGTTGCATTTATCACATTTAGGAATAATATCGGGACTGTTTATTATATAATTCAAATCGAAAAATTTATGGCATTTGGTACAGTGATTTCGGTGAATTGAACCGTGCAGCTCTAAAACATTCTTTGATCCTGCCATCTGGTGAAGGCCATCTATGTTTTGAGTTACTATGGCTTTTAATTTTCCTTTTTTTTCCAATTCAGCTAGAGCATAATGTGCATCGTTTGGTTTTGCATCTTTATATATCATTTTTTTCCTGTAGAATTCAAAAAAATCTTCAGTATGAGACATAAAAAATGAATGACTTAACATTACTTCAGGAGGATATGAATAATTGTTTTTAGTTTTATAAAGACCCGCTTCAGATCTAAAATCTGGGATATTTGATTCTGTGGAAACTCCTGCGCCTCCTAGAAATACAATATTCGTACTATTATCTACAGCAGATTTTAAATTTTCATAACTCATAATATCACCTCTGTCTATATTATAACATATTTGGATTGACAGGATATATGTATTAATGATATAATAAAGTTCGTTGAATATTAATAGGGCGCTGTAGCCAAGTGGTAAGGCAGAGGTCTGCAAAACCTTTATCCCCAGTTCAAGTCTGGGCGGCGCCTCCATATAAGTATAGTAATAAAGCAGTCTATTTGGTAAAAAGGCTGCTTTATATTTATCATTTTACTGCAGGTTCCAATAAATTGATTTTTCCCTCCTTGAAATCAACTTCTACGTTGGTGCCGATTGGAAGAGTTATTCTTGGATAAGAATGACCCGATTGAAAGTTGCTTAAGGTAGGCTTTTTTAAACTCAGTATTCTATCTTCTAATATTTCGGTCAAAGTGAGACTTCGTTCATAGTGTGGAAGCTGACAGTTTTTGAATTGACCTATGATGAACCCCCTGCATTTTTGAAGATCGCCGCTTAATGTAAGCTGGGTGAGCATTCTGTCAATTCGATAAGGTTCTTCACCTATATCTTCTATAAACAGTATTTTATCTGTAGTGTCTATGGAATAGGGGGTACCAAGTAAACTGCATATCAATGATAGATTGCCTCCAATTAGTTTTCCACTTGCATATTCACCGTTAAAATAATTTGTAGGTATATTTTCAGGGTTTTCTATGATAAGTGAAGAGTGGCCGTTCATTAATGTATTCAAAAAACTTTTTAATGTAAAATCATCAAAGTCCGTATTACACATAGGAGAATGAAAGGTAATAATACCGCACCTTTGAAATATGCTATTCAACAATGCGGTTATGTCGCTGAATCCGGCAAATATCTTGGGATTTTTTCCTATTATATTGAAATCTATCAGATCCAATATTCTCATAGTGCCGTAACCGCCCCGTGTACATAATATCATATCAACCTCTTGATCCATAAACATGTCCATTAAGTCTTGGGCTCTGTCCATATCTTTTCCCGCCAGGTAACCCCACCTGTCATATATGTGTTTTCCCTCTTTTATATTAAAGCCAAGATCATTTAAGGTCTTAAGGCTATTTTCTATTTTTTCAGGTTCCAAGGCACCTGATGGAGATATAATACCTATGGTATCCCCTTTTTTCAATCTCTTTCCAATCAAAATATCACATCCCAAAATTAATTAAAATAAATCCCTTTTTTTCAAGAATATTATACATATTACACAAATAACGGCTGTTATTACATATACGCTCCAAAAGCCATTTTTATAAGCAGCAAAGGGTATTCCCTTTAAATTCATTCCAAAGGAGCCGAATATTATGTTTGGAATGGACATAACTATAGTTACAGAGGCTAAAAATTTCATTACTATATTTAGATTGTTGGATACTACAGAGGCAAATGCATCCATAGTTCCGCCTAAAATATTGCTGTAGATATTTGTCATTTCTATTGCCTGCTTATTTTCGATAATGACATCTTCCATTATATCTTGATCTTCAGGATATTTCTGTAAAATCTCTAATTTCAGCATTTTTTCTAAAGTTATTTCATTTGCCTTTAATGATGTAGAAAAATAAACAAGAGATTTTTCCAGCGATAGAAGCTGAATAAATTCCTTATTTTTCATGGATCTGTGCAGCTTTTGCTCTATCATTACACTTTTTTTATCTATTTGTCTCAGATAGAGCAAATAGTAGCTTGCTATTCTGTATAGTATCTGTAAAATAAATCTGGAACGTTTAAAGGTATAAAAGGATTTGACCTTTCCATCTATAAAATCTGTAAGTATTTTGCTGTTTTTCAAACAAACTGTTATCAGGTTAAATTCCGTATGGATAATTGCCAGAGGATAGGAATCATAAGTCAAGGAATTAACTTCCATTTCTGTAAAAGGTATGTCAACTATTACCAGTAAGTTATTATCTTCGGTATCTATACGGGATGTTTCTTCTTCGTCGAGGGCAGCTCTTAGAAAATCCAATGAAACTCCCGATTTTTTTGATATCAGAAGCAGATCTTCATCCGTAGGAGCTACAATATTGATCCAACATCCGTGTTCTATAGTATCTAGAGCCTGTAACTTGTTTGATGTATCCATGGTTTTATAAATTGAAATCATATGATGAAATCCTCCGCTGAAATTTAAATTAAATGTAGTTACATATATTATAACTTATAAAATATAATTTTAAATACTTAGTATAAATAAAAATAAAATTATTTAGGTGGACAAAACAAATTTTAGTGTAAAATTGAATATTATATATTATAAGAAAAAATAAAATTGAATATCATCTACATTAAAAGGTAAGAATTTAAATAATAAACTTATTTTATTAATTTGCAAATACGACTTACTAGGAGGATATGAATGAAAAAAAAATATTGTATTATATGTGGAAAGCCTTTGAGTAATGGTATAATAATATATGGCAGAGGGATTTGTTCCTCCTGCGAAGAAAGACTGTTGAAATTAAAAAATAATTTGGATTTTTACGAGCACTATAGGAAAAGAATAAAGAAGACTATAGTACATTATATAATAAGAGGAGAGACAAAGAATTGTCAGAATTACCACTTTTAAATGGAGTCTTGAAGTATATTAAGGAAAACAATATATCCTTTTGTATGCCTGGACATAAAAATGGAAGGGGATTTTATAATACTTCTATAGGAAGAAAATTTGCAGACAATATTTTAAAGTTTGATATTACAGAAATAGAGGGTGTAGACAACCTTCATAACCAGAAGGGTATAATATTAGATGCAAGTGAGCGTCTTAGGGATTTTTATGGAAGCAAAAAATCTTATTTTTTAGTCAATGGCAGCACCTCTGGAAATATGATAATGCTATTTAGCAGTTTTAATGAGGGTGATAAGATCTTAGTGGGAAGAAGCTGCCATAGTTCCATATTCAATGGTATAATTATGAGAAAATTAAAACCCGTATATTTAAAAAATATTATAAGTAAAAGATTAAATGCTCCAGTTTCTATAGATTTGGAGCATTTTTTACAAATTATAAAAAAAAATAAAGATGCCAAGGGCATCGTAGTTACATATCCTAATTATTATGGCTTGTGCAGTAATTTAAAGCTTATAATAGAAGAAGCTAAAAAGTATAATATGAAGGTATTGGTTGACTGTGCGCATGGAGCTCATTTTGGAATTCACCCGGATTTACCTAAAAGTGCGGTAAAACTGGGAGCAGATATGGTAGTTACAAGTGCTCATAAAACTCTGTGCAGTTTGACTCAAAGTGCTTATCTTCACGTTAATAACGAAGACGATATTGACAGGGCAGATTTTTATTTCGATGTATTTTCAAGTACTAGTCCTTCCTATATAGCGCTTTGTTCCATGGATTATGCCAGGTTTTATTTGGAAGAATACGGATGCAGGGATTATGGAAAACTTATTAAAAGGAATCAATATTATGGGGAAAAAATAAATTCTGTAAGTGGTCTGAGCATAATCGGGAGAGAAGATATAGCAAGTTTTAATAGGGAACACAGTATGGATGCAAATTTACCTGATATATGGGATATGGATACAACTAGATATGTTATAAACCTGGAAAAAAATTTTGATGGAAATTTATTGCTGAAATATTTAAGAAAATGCGGAATACAGTGTGAGATGAGCGACAGTTCAAATGTAATACTTATCTTTTCACCCTTTAACAGGAAGGAAGAATATGATGCATTATATAATGCATTGAAAAATTGCAATCTGGATAAGCTTAAGCATAAATGTTTGGATATAGTTGAATATGATATACCTGAGGCTAAAATGTTACCTTGGGAAGCTTTGAGAAGGGAAAAACAAGGTGTGAGTTTGGGCGATTCCGTAGGAAAAATAAGCGGGGTGAATGTAATACCTTATCCGCCGGGAGTTCCCATACTTCTGATGGGAGAATTGATAGACAGAAATATTGTAGAAATTATCAGCTATTATGTTGAAAATGGGGCGGATTTGATAGGGATAAAGGACAATGAAATAAAAATTATCAAATAAATTTTGGAGGAAATGAAATTGAAATCATCATTAAAGGGAAAACTTATAGTTATAGAAGGATGTGATGGAAGCGGCAAAGCAACGCAGACGGAAATACTTTATAAGAGACTTTTGAAAGAAAAATACGATATAACAAAAGTGGAATATCCTGATTATGCCAGTAATTCTTCAGCTCTTGTCAAAATGTATTTAAACGGAGATTTCGGGAAAGACCCTGAAGATGTTAATGCCTATGCAGCTTCTACATTTTACAGCGTGGATAGATTTGCGTCATATAAAATGAAATGGAAAAAGTTTTACGATCAAGGTGGAATAGTATTGGCAGATAGATACACTACAGCAAATATGATACATCAGGCTTCTAAAATTGATGATTTAAAAGAAAAGAATAAATTCTTAGGCTGGCTTTGGGATTTTGAATTCAATATATTTGAACTTCCTGTACCTGATTGTGTAATATTCTTGGATATGCCGCCTGAATACAGCAGGCAACTTGTTGTCCATAGGGACAATAAATTTACGGGAAATTCCATAAAAGATATACATGAAAGTAATTATCGCTATTTAACGAAATCCTATGAAAATGCATTATATATTTCTGACAGATATAATTGGAATAAGGTCTCTTGTGTACAGAACGGAAAAATAAAGAGTGTGGATGAAGTACATAAAGATATATATTTTCTAGTAAAAAATATACTTAAATAAAGTATAATAAAGTTAGTATCTAAACTGACATAAGATAATGAAAATTATGTTATAATTATTATATTAATTTGAGGAATATTTCTTGAATTAAATAGGTGATAAGGAGGAACCCTTATGAAGTTGATTATAGCTATTGTTCAAGATGACGATGCTGGCGACTTGTTGGAAACTTTGACGGAAGGTGGATTTGAAGTAACTAAACTTGCTACTACAGGAGGATTTTTAAAAGCAGGTAATACCACTTTGATGATAGGCGTTGAAGAAAAAGACGTGGATAAGGTTATAGATCGTATAGAAAAAATCTGTAAAACCAGGAAACAGATTATAACGACTCCTTCATCTGTTGCCAGCTCTACAGGAGTATATATGCCCTATCCAGTGGAAGTAGAAGTTGGAGGAGCTAATATATTTGTGGTGGACGTGGATAAATTCATAAGAATTTAACAGGAGGAATATTTAGTGAGCTCTTATAGAATAATAGGACATCAGGGTATAAAATTGCAGATAAAAAATTCCATAAAATTGAACAGATTTTCACATGCCCATATTTTAGTAGGGGAAAATGGTATAGGCAAGAGTATGGTTGCTAAAGAAATGGCTATAAGAGTATTGGGTAAGAATGAACTAAAACCTTATGTTGATATGATTGAGTTTAAAGTGCCTAAAGGAAGAAAATCCATTGGAATAGAAGAGTCAAAAAATATAATTGAAGAGATAAATAAAAAGCCTTATGAGTGTGATAAAAAGGTGATAATAATATATAATGCTGATAAAATGACAGAAGCAGCCCAAAATGCATTGCTAAAAACTATAGAAGAACCCCCTTTAGAAAGCTTTATGGTGCTTCTATGTGAAAAATTGGATGGCATTTTGGATACAATAAAATCTAGGTGCCAGGTTTACAAGTTTAACAGGTTGAGTCAAGAGGATATGCTTTTGTTTTTGGGAAATAGATATCCTCAGTTGGATGAAGAGGAGATCAATTCCGTTCTAGCTTTTAGTGACGGAATACCTGGGAGAGCGGAAAGATTCATTTCCGACTCTCATTTATGTGAAATAAGGGATGCTGTCGCGGATATGCTCAAAAGGTTGAAAGATGATGACGTGGATTATTTTTTACGATTTTCTAATTATTTGCTCAGTATAAAAGATGAGTGGCAGGAAATACTAACTTGCATTTTGGCGTATATACGTGATGTACTTGTGTATAAGGAAACAGGCAATAAAAAGTTGATTGTAAATGCGGATAAATTTGAATATATAAAAATTATAAGTGAAATGTTTTCATTTAAAAAGTTAAATGCTCTTGTTAATATTGTCAAGGCAACTAAAGGAAAACTGGGAAAAAACGTTAATCCGGCATTGGTTTTTGATTCTATGTTGGTGAAAATGCAGGAGGTATAGATTAAATATGGTAATGGTAGTAGGTGTACGTTTTAAGAAAGCAGGTAAAATATATTATTTTTCACCGGCTGATTTAGATATACAAAAAGAAGACAACGTAATAGTAGAGACAGCAAGGGGAGTTGAATTTGGCAGATGTGTCATAAAACCGAAAAATATAGATGAAAGTGATATTGTTTCACCACTTAAAAATGTCTTAAGAGTGGCTACGGGAGAAGATATAAAGAAGTACAATGATAATAAGAAGAAGGAAAAAAAAGCTTTTGGAATATGTGTAGAAAAAATCAAACAGCATAATTTAAAGATGAAACTTATAGACGTGGAATATACGTTTGATAATAATAAAGTAATTTTTTATTTTACCGCAGACGGCAGGGTGGACTTTAGGGAATTGGTAAAGGATCTTGCTTCTATATTCAGAACAAGGATAGAACTTAGGCAAATAGGGGTAAGGGATGAAGCCAAAATGATAGGTGGATTGGGTCCTTGCGGAAGGATTATGTGCTGTTCCACATTTTTGGGGGATTTTGTGCCTGTATCTATAAAAATGGCAAAAGAACAAAATTTATCTTTGAATCCAACTAAAATATCCGGTATATGTGGAAGACTTATGTGCTGCTTGAATTATGAACAGGAGGCATATGAAAAGATAAGACAAAAATTACCTAAAAAAGGTTCCATTATAAAAACGGATTATGGAAGTGGAGAGGTTATAGGAAATTCTGTTGTGAAGGAAAATGTTAAAGTAAAAATAAAAAATGAAGATGGGGAGGATGTATTAAAAGAAGTATCTATAGACCAAGTTGAAATGGTTTCAGGGGAATTTGAAGACAGCGCAAATGATGATGAGGTAGAAGTCAATACGGAAAATGAAAATGTGGAAAAAACAGATGCAAATTCAATTAAAAAATTATTTAAAGAGGATTAGAGAGGTGGCATATGAAATCCGTACTTAAAGTTTCTGATATGCGTACTTCCGAAGATATCAATAGAATAAGACATTGCATTTCCAGCAATGAGGGAATTATTGCCTTTGAGATTAATAGAGAAAAAAGTGAAGTGTACGTGGTGTATGACAATTATTTTGTAACGGAGGATAAAATAATACAGTGTCTTGAAGATATGGGTTACATGGTATTATAAAATTCTCTTTAAAAGTAATAATAAATATGGTAGAATAGCAAGGGATAGGATAAATAATAGTAGGATCTATAAGGAGGTGTGACATAAATGGCATATAAAATTACAGATGCTTGTGTAAGTTGTGGAACATGTGCTTCAGAATGCCCAGTTGATGCTATAAGTCAAGGGGATACTCAATTTGTAATAGATGCAGATACCTGTATAGAGTGCGGAAACTGTGCTAATGTTTGCCCGGTAGGAGCACCAGTTCAGGAAGATTAACATTTAAAAAGACTGCCTAAGTATGGTAGTCTTTTTAAATTGGACAAGTATCTGTATGGATTTAATTCTAGAGAGATAAAAAACCTGTGCCTGTAAGTGTTAAAAAATTAACCTGTATAAATGAAGTTTATATCTCCGAATAATTTGCATTAACGGTAAAGACTATTAAATTTTATACGAATATTTATATAGATGTAACAAGTGTAAACTAAAAGCCAGGATTAAATTAACTAGATGGAGGAGAAAAAATGGATATATCTGTTGTTATATTTTTGCTGTTTGGGTTATTTTCAGTAGTAGCTGGTTATATGCTGGAAGGTGGTCAGGCAACAGCACTTTTAGGAGCTACTGCGGCCATAATAGTTTTTGGTGGAACAATTGGTGCTACAGGTTTATCTTTCCCAATGGATATATTAAAAAGAATTCCTAAAATATTTAAAGTACTTTTTAATCCCAGGAAAACAGATTTGCCGGCTTTAATTTCATATTTTAAGGATGTATCCTATAAAACAAGGAAAAATGGTTTGTTGAGTTTGGAAGGCGAAGTTTCTAATGATCCTAATCTAGATCCCTTTATAAAAAAAGGTCTTCAACTTGTTGTAGATGGAGTAGATCCGCAAGCTGTCAGAAGTATATTGGAATTAGAACTAGATTCTATGTCAGAAAGACACAGAGAGGGTGCCGATATATTTGAAAGTGCAGGCGGTTATGCACCTACTATGGGTATTGTAGGTACTGTAATGGGGCTAGTGCATGTTTTGGGGAATTTGGAGGATACTTCTACATTAGGACCTAAAATAGCACTGGCATTTTTGGCTACATTATATGGTATTGGTTCCGCAAATCTTCTGTGGCTCCCCATAGGAAATAGATTAAAAGAAGCAGATGAGAAGGAAGTAAAGGAAAAGACACTTATTATTGAGGGTGTACTCTATATTCAGGAAGGAATAAATCCGAATACCATAGCGGAAAAATTGAAGAGCTTTTTGAATAAAGAAGAATTATTGAGATATGAAGAATTGGAAGGGAAGGCTCAAGTATGAGAAGGAGGAAAAAACCAAGCAAAAAACCAGAGGGGTTAAGATGGATGCTGACTTACTCTGATTTGATAACACTGCTTATGATATTTTTTATTGTTATGTATTCCATGAGTCAGGTGGATCAAAATAAATACAAACAGCTTTCCGAATCTTTGAGTGTAGCCATGGGAGGTGGAAAGACTATAATAGGTCAAGACAACAAACCCAGCATTAAGGATGATGTGAATAAAATAGACAGTCTGAATTCAGCTCAAGAAGAAAAAAAATTAGCGGAATTAAAATCACAAGTGGATAAATACCTTAAAGAAAACGGCATGAGCAGTGGTGTATCTACTACAATAACTGAAAGAGGTCTTGTAGTTAGCATGAATGATACTCTGTTGTTTGATACCGGGAAAGCGGGAATAAGACCTCAAGTTCAGCAAAAGCTTACTGACATGGGCAAGATTTTAAATCAATTGGGAAATTACATTAGGATAGAAGGACATACAGATAATGTGCCTATTAGTAACAGCGAATATTCTTCCAATTGGAAATTATCCTGTGACAGGGCGTCTAATGTTACTGAATTTCTTATAATGAAATCCGGTATTCCGCCCCAAAAGCTTTCGGCGGTTGGATATGGTGAATACAGGCCTATTGCTGATAATTCAAGTGAAGCTGGAAGAGCCAGAAATAGGAGAGTGGATATAATCATATTAAATAGTAAATTCAATGCAGTTGAAAATAATAGTTCAAACACACAATCTTCTAAAAGTCAGAGTAATGTGAAAAGCCAAAATGATATGCAAAATAGTAAATAGAGTGAAGTCGTTGTTCCCTGGAATATTTATCTGGGGATTTTTTGTGCTTAAATTCTTTTATCCAAATTTAATTGACAAGAATCTGTGTTTAAATCATAATTATAAATATTGAAGATGAATAATGAACCAGACTGGAAATGAGGTATTAAATTTGAAGAGTAATTTTTTAAGAAAAGGTGAAACCTTAGATGATCTACAATTAAAGGGTCTGCATTTGATTCAGAAAAAAGATGCTTTCAGGTTTGGGGTAGATGCCGTTTTACTGGCTAATTTTGCGAATATAAAGAAGAATGCGAGTGTGATTGATCTATGCAGCGGCAGCGGCATAGTTCCATTTATACTGGCTGGGAAAACTCCTGCTGGTAAAATAATCGGCATAGAGATACAAAAAGAAATGGTGGATATGGCCAATAGATCTGTAAAGTTAAATAACCTACAGGGAAAAGTAGAAATTTTTCATGGAGATTTAAGGGATCTGGAATATTTGAAAACCATGCCTGAATCTGATGTAGTCACAGTAAATCCGCCTTACAAATTGAGGAATTCTGGAATTATAAATTCAAAAAATGAAAATGCCATTGCCCGACATGAAATTTGTTGTGATCTGGAAGACGTTGTAAAGGCTGCCAAAGTCCTTTTAAAGGATAATGGTAAAATTTATATGATTCATAGACCTGACAGGTTTGCAGACATCATGTGTACAATGAGGAAGTATAAGATTGAGCCCAAGTTTATAAGGATGGTTTGCCCTAGTATATATAAAGCTCCCAACATGGTGCTTATAGAAGGCCAGAACAACGGAGGCCGTTTTTTAAAGTGGGGTGCATCTTTATATATACATGAACCGGATGGAAGTTATACGGATGAAATAGATAGAATATATGGAAGATCTGAGGAAAGGTATGGTGTATGATGGGAAAGTTATTTTTAGTTGCAACTCCTATAGGCAACTTGCAGGATATAACTTTGCGTGCCCTGGAAATCCTTAAGGGAGTGGATTTAATAGCTGCTGAAGATACAAGAAGAAGCTTGAAATTATTAAATCATTTTGATATAAAAAAACCGCTTGTCAGCTATCATAAATTCAATGAAAAGGAAAAATCTGTAGAATTGATTAAAAAATTAAAGAGTGGAGACAACATAGCTTTAGTAAGTGATGCGGGAACTCCTGGAATATCAGATCCAGGCAGTGTTATGATACATAATTGTATAGACTATGGAATAGATTTTGAAGTGATTCCTGGAGCTACAGCTGTTACTACAGCGCTGATCTATTCGGGACTGGATGCTTCAAAATTTATTTTTGAAGGTTTTTTACCTAGAGATGTTAAAAGTAAAAAGAATGTCTTAGAAGATATAGCTGAGAGAAGGGAAACTTTGATATTTTATGAAGCTCCCCACAGATTGTTAAGTACTTTAAAGCTGATGAGAAGTGTTTTGGGTGACAGGCATGCAGCTGTCTGCAGAGAACTTACCAAAATTCATGAAGAAGTGTTCAGAGCTTCTCTGGGAAAGATAGTAAATTATTACAAGAACAGAGAGATAAAAGGCGAATTTGTAATTGTAGTGGAAGGCAAGAGCAAAGAGGAAATTGCAGAGGAAAGAAAGAAAAAATGGATGAATTTGTCTATAGAAGAACATATAAAAATGTATATGGATAGGGGACTGAGTAAAAAAGATGCAGTGAAAAGGGTAGCCAAAGATAGAGATACTGTTAAATCTGACATATATATACATTCAATTAATTTGTAATATTTAAAAATAGATCCAAAATAGTGCAGATATTTATTGATATATTGTTAAAAATATTGCTTAAAAATAATTAAATTATTAATAAATCATGGGGTTTTATTAAAAAAATCTAATATTTTTAAGAAAAATTTATCATAAGCGTTGAGATGAACCATGGTTTAATGATATAATAAAGCTGTGCTGTTTTAAATTTAAAATTATACTCCAGAGAGTATCTTTTTAAATTTATTTAATTTGGCGCCCAAATTTATAATTTGGAAAAAATAAATTAATATTAAAATGGGAGGTAGATAAATTGAATAGAAAAACCTTATCTGTTGCTATGGCTTTAACATTAGCTTTGTCAACAGGGGCAAATGTTTTTGCGGCACCAAGTAATTCTGATTCATTAACTGAAGTTAAGCAGCAAAAACAAGATTTGGAGATTAAAGTTGAAAAATTAAATAATGATATAGGACAAGTTATGCAGCAAATTGACGATAACAAAAAAGATATTGACAATGTTACTGATAATATAAAAGCTACTCAATCAAATATAGAATCAACTGAAAAGAATCTAGAGAACCAACAGCAGTTGTTTAATAAAAGAGTAAAAGCTATGTACATAAATGGTTCCAACAGTTATTTAGGTGTAGTCCTAAATGCTAATAATTTAAATGATTTTTTATCTAGGTTAGATAATGTAAAAAAGGTAATGGGCTTTGATAAAAATGTCATATCGGGTTTAACGACTAAAAAAGAACAATTATCTGCTCAAAAACAAAATCTTGATCAAGAAAATGAAAAACTTTCGGTGTTAAAATCTGATAATGAAGAAAAATTGTCCAAGCTTAACAGTGATAAAGACAGCGAGAATACTTTGATAAAGTCTTTGGATGCTAAGGAGAAGGAACTTGCAGTAGCTGATACGGAAACTTCAAAAATGATTGCTTCAGCAGCAAATAATGTACAGGAAATTAGAAAGGCGGCACCGAGAATAACCGGTAGTATTTCGAGAGGCGGCAGTGAGACAGCGACATCAAATGCAGTAGTAGCATATGCCTCTAACTTTTTAAATGTGCCATATGTTTGGGGCGGGACTTCACCTTCAGGTTTCGATTGTTCGGGATTAGTTCAATATGTGTATGCACATTTTGGCATAGATCTTCCAAGAACTTCACAGGCACAGCAAAATGTTGGTGTGGCAGTTTCAAGGAGTGAACTCCAACCGGGCGACTTAGTGTTCTTCGGTTCACCTGCATATCATGTGGGAATATACGTGGGAAATGGATCTTTTATCAATGCACCTAAAACTGGTGATGTTGTGAAAATAGCAAGTCTGGATAATAGATCGGATTTCACAGGTGGAAGAAGAGTTATGTAACAACATAAAATATTATATTATAATTTAGACATATTTGTTAAATAGAAAAATATACATACATAGTTAAATAAGGGTGGAATTTTGCCTAATTTAGCTATGTCTTTTTTTGTATTTGTGGATATGTGTGATAGGTATTTCAAAATTAAAAAAGCTGATGTGAAAGTTTCATATCAGCTTTTTTAATAAATATTAATACTATTTACCTTGTCGGAGTTCGT
The DNA here is from genome assembly GCA_903789665.1 of uncultured Clostridium sp. Lineage (GTDB taxonomy): Bacteria > Bacillota > Clostridia > Clostridiales > Clostridiaceae > Clostridium_B > Clostridium_B lapidicellarium. The sequence continues at coordinate 77,562 of CAIFEX010000010.1, read as the reverse complement.
TTAAACATTTCTTACAAATATTTTTGCCTTTGTAGTTTATTACATCTCTTGCATCACCACAAAAAATACATGCTGGTTCATATTTCTTCAATATAATTTGTTCACCATCAACATATATTTCTAAGGCATCCTTTTCAGCAATGTCTAAAGTTCTTCTCAATTCTATAGGGATTACAATTCTTCCCAGCTCGTCCACTCTTCGAACAACACCTGTAGATTTCATTTATGCTCTCCTCCTTTAATTCCATAATTCGACATAACTACAATTAAATAATAGCAAAAATTACATTAAAAGTCAACATTATTTCATAAAATATTTTACAAATTTCTTATGAAATTCCATCTAAAGTTAATATACTACCCAAGTATATAAAAGTCAATAACAACTGAGGTACATAAAATGATGGTTGATCTTGTAGAAAAGGTTAAATACATGGGGCTAGCTGCAAAAAAAAATAAAATAAAATTATAGCTAATATTTATGAATAAAATAGTAATTAAATGGATAATTGAATATTATGTGTCGAAATTATATTTTATATATTTTATTGATATTATAAGATAAACTATTTTATGTGGTAAAATAATAAAGAGTAGGTGGTTGATTTGAATTATTTGAAAAAATTTATTTATGATTTGAGAAATATAGCAAATGACATGGAACTGGAAATTTATTTAGTAGGCGGGTATGTGAGAGATAAATTGATGAGTGCACAGGCGGAACCTGAAGATGCAGATTTTGTGATTAAGGGAAATATTCATAAGTTCATGACAGAAATGAGTAAAATAGATTATAAATTTTTCCCTATAAAGGAAGATGCAGGGATATACAGATGCATCTTAGACAAAAATACAGTAGACATATCATCTATGAAAGGTAATTCTATTGAAGAGGATTTGGGGACTAGAGATTTTACTATAAATGCCATAGCTATGAGAGTCATCAATGATAAGATATTTGACCCGTTTTACGGTAGGAGGGCATTAAAAAGCAGGATACTCAAGAGTGTAAATGAGAAGAGTTTAGAGAAAGATCCTGTTCGAATATTGAGAGGAATAAGGTTTTATATAAAGTGCGGTATGCATTTTAATCTGGAAACGGAAAAACAAATTGAAAAGATATCAAATAAGGTAATGGAAGCATCTAAAGAAAGAATATTTAGGGAGCTAATGTTGATAATAAAGGAAGATCAATCGGGGTCGGCTTTTGAAATTATGGATGATTACGGGATATTAAAAAATATTATGCCCTATATAGATGAATTGAAGACTATAGGAAAATGTAAATATCATGTAGAAGATGTGTTTACCCATATGAATTTGACATATGGGGTATTTAAGGATATTTTAAAAGGCAAAATGAATTTGAAAGGTTTGGATTTAAGTGTATTTGAAGTTAAAATAGGAGAATTTGAGCTCAGCGAATATCTGGGCTTAGCTTGTTTTATGCATGATATAGGCAAATATGAAGCTTATAAGAAAGAAAACAATAAAATAAGCTTTCATGGACATGATATAAAGGGAGCTGAGATATGTAAAAATTTTTGTAATAATTTGAAATTCCCTAAAAAGGCAGAAAACTATATTGAAAATATAGTTAGGGGGCATATGTATCCACTGGGACTTTTTAAAAATGGTTCTTTAAATAATAGAAAAGCTGTTTATAAATTCTTTTATCGCTATGATGGTTATGTTATTGGAATACTTGTTACTGCATTTTGTGATAATTATGCTACCAGGATGAATTTGGATAGAGAAAACGAAAAGGAAAGATTTAAAGCTTTTATCGAGCGTATGCTAAAGGAATATAAGTTATACTGCGAGATAAGGGAAAATAGATTTTTAAATGGAAAAGATGTTATGAAAATTCTGGGTAAAAGAGGTCCGGTTATTAAAGATATACTCGAGGATATCAACAAACTTAGATATCTAGGGAGGATAAATAGCCGTGAAGAGGCAATTGATTACTTAAAATCACAGTCATTTTAGAGTATATTTAATATATATTAACAATAGAAGTTATCCACAACGTGGATAACTTCATATTAATTTGCTGTAAGTATAACAATATCGGCATGTAACTTATCCACAGAAAATGTGCATAAAATTGCGATTTCTGTGGACAAGTATTTGTACGTGCAGCTTTTTAGGTTATTTATCTACACTTTGGAAGGTAGAAACTATAAAATCAAATTCCTGAGCATCTTTAATTTCTCCATAACTGTCCTCTGAAATTCCGGGATAATAATAAAGAATGAATTTTTCCTTGGATTTTATGTTTTCAATTATAATATATTTTCTGTCCAATTTTACGTCCTGGAGAGTGGCTAGGACAGTATATCTGTTATTTTTACCAGTTCTGTTGTTTAGAAGGTTGATTGAAAAATCATCATGTTTTGTAACGTTGATTTTTTCTCTGTCACAATATGTTATATTTGAGCTGCTTTTGCATCCAAGACAGCTGTCAAATTTACAATTGGCCGTACAATTCAAACATTCACAATTGGAACATTTTTCAAGCTGCGATAGAGATTCCGAGTGATCATTTTTATAGGACTCTAATAGAAAAATATATCTATCCTCCTTTGATTTTCTAAAAAATTTTTTTGTATTGAGTTCGCTTTCTGCGGATTCTAGCAGTTCCATATATTTTTTTAAAGTTGTTATTTTAGCGGAATATTTTCGCCTAGCTAAAATTTCTTTATCTATAAAGGGGGAAACATTATCTATGGCGAAACTTATATCTACAAATATTTTTCCATATTTATCCTTCTCAAGCTCTATAGATTTACGAATTTTGTCCATAGTATCACCTAATTTTGCTTGTATTTTTTTAGTTCTTCGTCAAGATCAACTTCATCAAGTTTCTCGAATTCTTTATCTAAATCATTTTCTTCCTTTAAATCGCCCAACCCTTCTGCTAAAGCTTCTTTCTTTTGAATTTTTCTTTCAATATCATCTAAATTTATTTTGTTATTTCCGGTATCTACATTAGCCATTATTTCATTTACTTTTTTACTGGCCTCAGCATTATTGAATCTTGCAGCAGCTTCATCTCTGTATACTCTGGTCTTGTGAATTTCCTCTTCCAGCTCCTTTAATTTGATTTTTACTGATTCAGCTTTTTCACAGGCATCTTTATGACTTGCTTCAAGAGATTTATAGCTTTTATCAGCTTCCAGCTTTCTTGCCAGGGCCTTTTTGGCCAGCTCTTCATTTCCTTTTTTTAAAGCAAGTTTTACTTTACTGTCAAATTCAGCGGATATCCTTTTTGATTCTTCTATCTTTTTTTCTATTTCATGAACATTTCCCAATATTTGAGCTGAAGATAATTTGGCTTTATTTAGGCTGTCATCCATGTCTCTCAATTTCTGATCCAGCAATTCAATAGGGTTTTCAATTTCATCTAAAGTACCGTTTACCTTTGACCTGAAAATATTTGATATTCTTTTTAACACGCTCATAAAAAATCCTCCTTAATTAAATTATCTTTTCCTTTTGAATTTATTTATTCTGTTTATGATAAATATTATTATTAGTATTAATATTACGAATTTAGTAAAACCCCAGAAAAAACTTGCCAGTAAGCTGCTGGTTCCGTAGTAACCGCTGCTGTATCCCCATGGTATGGGAATTGGTATGGGAAGAAAAGATCTTCTGCTTTCGTTGTTATAGTTTTTATCAGGCTGAGAAGTGCTTCTGTTGGCTTTATCGTTGCTAGACTTTGAAGAAGAATTAGGTGTATTGGAAAAACTTCCTGATTTAAAATTGCCTCCGGAAGATTTTGTGTGTGAGATAAAACTTCCAGAACTATGCCCATGTACACTGAAATGTGAACCTTTGGCATAAGCAATGCTATAAGTATTGCCTGCAGGAAAATTACTTGATTGAATGTTAAAAATACCTGTTGACAGAAATAAAAAAGTAAGTACTATTGATATAATAAAAAATTTTTTATTGTTTTTGATTTTAGCCACCCCCTTAAAGCTCTCAGCTTTTCTTTATGGTAACATAATACTCTTTTGACGGCTAGTATATAATGTTTAATTTAAAGCAATTATTTGTACAATAGTCGGAAGTTTTTAATGATCAGAAGCTTTTTATATTATTTATTATATAGTATTAAATAACTTATAACAAGTATTAAATTAACTTATTTTAAGTAATTTAAGACTATTTAATTATAAAAATATTATATTTTTATATATTTTATGAATCTTTAGTTTGTAAAGATTATTTATATGCCATATAATATTAGTATCAAGTGATTTTTAGTTCGAGCAAAATTGGGTTATCATGTTATTGGGAGGTTGTAAAGAATTGGGCGGACAGAGTTTTGAAATGAAGTATATAGATAAAGTGGCAAAAAACATATCAAATAATACAATAATTCCTTATGAGGATTTACCTAGATATGATTTATTTTTGTCTCAGGTTATAGATTATCTTAATGATAAATTCGAAGGAGAAAATTATACAAATAATATAGTACAAAATTATATAAAAAATGAAGTTATATCTAAGCCGGAGGATGGGAAGAAAAGGGGATATACGAAAGTTCATCTGACTCAGCTTATTTTATTAAGTTATATGAGACCAATACTTACTACGGAAGAGATAAAAAAAGTGTTTGGATTGGCTTTTAATGAAATAAATAATGGAGAAGACGATATAATATCATGGGAAGATGCATATAAAATATTTTCAGATCTCCAAAAAAACAGTATTAAAGATTTAATGGAAAAAGAAAACTTTAATGAAGAAAAATTTCAAAGCATAGTTGAGGATATGCATTTGAATATTAAAGGAAAAGAAGAAGAGAGAATAATGGTTTTCTTCGTAGTTATGTCTTTGATATGTCAGGCAAGTGCAATTAAAAAATTAGTTCAAAATATAGTCAATAATTATGAAGTCAAGGAAGATAAATAGGAATTAATATTCCTATTTATCTTCAACTAGAGTGATCTTTGTTTAAAAGGCATATGCTTTGGGCGGCAATGCCTTTTCCCTTGCCTGTAAATCCCAAACCTTCTTCAGTAGTAGCTTTTATATTTATCATGGATATGTCTATCTCTAAGGTTTTAGCTATGTTTTTTCTCATGTGATCTATGTAGGGAGATAATTTTGGCCTTTCAGCTATTATGATGGAATCTATGTTTTCTATGACATAGTGGTTAGTTTTGATTAGATTTAATACTTTAGATAATAATTCAAGACTAGATATATCTTTGTATTTTTTATCTTGATCTGGAAAATGTCTGCCAATATCTCCCAAACAGGAAGCTCCCAATAAACTGTCCATTATTGCATGGATCAATACATCAGCATCGGAATGACCAAGCAATCCCTTGAAAAAAGGAATAGTCACCCCACCTAATATGAGAGCTCTGTTATAAACCAATTTGTGGACATCATATCCAAGTCCGATTTTCATATTTAACCCTCCTATAATAAACTTGATTTAAATAAAAGTTAGTTTAATGTGATTTTATCACATAAATAATAAAAAGGTGCATCTATAGGCACCTTAAGATATATCTTTGAAATAATATATAATTTTTTTATTGTCTTTGTCTTTTGTTTTATTTGTTTCAGGGGCCTTATTTGTAAAACTAAACAATTTTGATAAAAATAATTTTATTGAAGATAAAAATGATGTCTTCTTTTTCTTATTGTTTTTTGAAAAATTTACTTTGATAACGTTATCTTTCATAAATCAACCCCACCTTTCTTTAAAAAGTTTTTCTTACTTTTATAATATCATAAAAATGAAAAGGTGTTAAGAAAAAAGAGATAAAAAACTAAGAAGATAATGGATCCCCTTAGTTTTGTGAGATATAAAGGTATATTTTTGTAGTAGGAAATGTTAATTTATAGTTCTTGTAATTTATGAGCTTTGTAGTTGCATGGATGATAATAGTATATGATAAATCATTTGATTTGGTTACTGCAGTTTTGAAAATATACACATCTTGTCCACAAAATTGTGTATAATGTGTATAAATAATGGATTATTTATGATATAATGGTATAAATTTCATTTAAATATGATCTTGAAATTAAATAATAACAGGTTATAAACAGAATATTTGTGTATAATGTGCATAAATCAAGTAATCCTGTAAATTTTGGTTTAATAATTTTATGTATTATAATTAAATCAATGGGATGTATAGAATTAACATGTAAGGAAAGTGAAAATATGGTTCATAAAAAATTTTTGATTATAATAACTTTAATACTTTTTGCTGCTGCTGCAATTTGCGGTATTTTGAGCTATAAAGGGGGAATCGGCAATAGAATAAATCCAGAAAATAGTAATAGTGAAGAAAAAAATATAAATAAAAAGAACAACCAGAACTCATTGAAAGACAGGACATTTACAGGTAAGAATTTAAAATATAATAACCAGTCAGTTCCGGTGCTGTATTATCATTCTATAGAATATGAAAAGGGGAATGAACTGAGACTTCCAAAGGAAAAATTTAGGGAACAGATGAAATTTTTAAAAGAAAATGGATACACTACACTTACTATGAATGAGTTGTATGATTTTCTAGCTCATGACAAACCTGTACCAGATAAGTCAGTGGTTATCACCTTTGACGATGGATACAGGGATAATTATGAAAATGCTTTCCCAATATTAAAAGAATTTGGCTTTAAAGCTACTATTTTTATAATAACAAGTACGATAGATAAAGAGGAGGATTTTCTCACTTCAAATCAATTGAAAGAAATGGAAAGGTATGGAATAGATATTGAAAGTCATACGGTAAATCATGATAAATTGGACAGATTATCCTATGATAAACAGTTATATACATTGAAGAATTCTAAAGAATTTTTGGAAAAATTATTGAACAGGAAAATATATTATTTTGCGTATCCCTATGGAGAATGGAATGAAAATACTATAAAAGCTTTAAAAAATGCCGGATACAAGATGGCTTTTACTACGGAGTCAGGATGGGCTAATAAAAATAAGGGACTGTATCGACTAAATAGAGTTTATGTGAATGCAAATCATAGCATGGCCGAATTTGAAAGGCGCCTTGCCAATGAAAAATATGATATTTCAGAGTGAGTTAATGTTATTTATATGATTATGGAGGTGTAACAATTGGACAAAAACAAAAAAATAAGGATATTTGCCCTAGGAGTATTTTTTACATTTACAATTTTAATATTTCAATTTAAGATGGTGCTGGCACAATCTCCGTTGGAAACTCCCAAAGTGGATGTAAATACGAATAAAGAATGGGTTGTTAGATTTAGTAGGAATCTGGAACCGAGTACCGTAAATAATTCCAACATATATGTTACTGATGAAGATAAGAATCCGGTTCCTGTAGAAGTGACTTTGGGAAGCAATCCCAATACTGTATTAATAAGTCCGAAAACAGGTGGCTATGAACCGGGAAAACAGTATTATTTAATTATAAACGATGCTGTGGAATCAACTTCAGGTAAAAAATTAAATAAGCCTCTAACATTGCAGTTTACTACGGCTAATGCTTATTCTGATGGAACTGATTACCAGTACCTTCCAAATATAAGCTCTGATAATTTTGAATACATGCCTCTTTTATCGTCTCAAAAGCAGGAATTTTTTATAAACTGCAGTAGTGGGACAAGTGTTCAATACAGAATATTTGTGAATGCACAAGATGATCCGGATGGATCTTATACAGAACTTACCAATGGCTATACCAGTGAAGAAAATGGCAAAATAATTTCTTCGAAGACATTGAGTTCGGGGACTAATGGAGAGAAGTATAAAGTTATTATCTATGTAAAAAGAGATGGAACTGTGGGGATACATAGGGATGCCAACACAGACTATGATAATTATTATATAGATTATTTCAGATGTGTAGATGACGTGGATGTAAATCCCGATGACTATTTGGCATATAATGTGTCTTTAGATGATATAGTTAAATCTCAAGTTGATTTGAAAGGTAATAGTACACCTGTATTTGTGGCTGCAAATATAATGGACAATACTGCTTCGAGAAATCAAATAAAGTATTATGTAAATCCGAATAATTTTTTAGATAGTTATGGAAAATATCAATTTTTAAAACTTACATATACAGAGGGAACTGAAGTAGATAACTTAAATGATTTTTTAAAAGGGAAGGGAATTTTTGAAGGTATGGGACAATCTTTTTTAAATGCGGCTAAAGCCAATAATATAAATGCAGCCTATTTAGTATCACATGCCCTGCTTGAAACTGGAAACGGTACTTCGCAGCTTGCAAGTGGAGGTGCTAGAAACAGTGCGGGAAATTATATTTATGGAACACCTGTGTATAATTTTTTTGGAATAGGAGCAGGAGGTAAGGATCCCATAAGAGGTGGAACGGATACAGCTTATAGAAATGGATGGTCTACTCCGGAAAAGGCTATAGAAGGGGGAGCGAGCTGGCTGGCATCTCAATATATAAACAACCCTTCGTATAATCAAGATACACTTTATAAAATGAGATGGAATCCTGCTAATTCGGGGCAGCACCAATATGCTACGGATATAGCTTGGGCTTATAAACAGATACCTAATATAATGAAATCAATACAGGATGTATCATCAAATTCTGCTAATTTAAAATTTGAGATACCCAAATTAAAAGAATAATAGACAAAATATAAAATATGAAAGAAGAAATGCTGTAAAATTGCTTTTTAAAACAATTTTACAGCATTTCTTCTTTTCGCTTCTGAAAAATATTTGATTAATTCAGTATTCCCCTTATATTTTTTAAATCTTTGTCTTCTATGAAAGGAGCGCAAAATTGAAATGTTTTTTCATGACCGCATTCTGAACAAATGCAATCACATATATCGTAAGGGATTCCATTGATTACAGCTACATCAGAATCTCTGGATATGTAGTCCCCGCCGCATATTTCACAGGGGGTATCATTTATAATAGTGTATTCACTTTCAATATATTTCATTATATCTTTAATGGTCATTGGAAAACCTCCAGTAAAAAATTATCACAGTATAAATTTAACACTCCTAAAAAGTATTTTCAATAGAGAATAGGCTTATATGTATAGAACCTAACATATATTAAAATATAATACCTATTGTAAATTAGAGGTGGATTATTTTGATCAACATTATATGGTTTTTTATCTTGTGCTTTGGAATATGTTTCGGGATATTGGGCGGAAGGGGAGAAGAGATATCCAAATCCATTATTTCGTCTTCTGATTCAACAGTAAAACTTGTTATAAGTCTGGCTGGGATAATGTGTCTATGGTGCGGTGTTATGAAAATAGCGGAGAAAAGCGGACTTACAAATAAGATAGCTAGAGTAATGAAACCAGTTTTGAAAATATTATTTAAAAAAGCTGCAGGGGATGAAAAGGCCATAGGGGCGATAGTTATGAATCTTACTGCAAATATGATGGGATTGTCTAATGCAGCTACACCTTTTGGTATAAAGGCCATGGAGGAACTTAAACGGTTAAATGGTAAGACAGATGAGGCGAGTGACGATATGTCTTTATTTCTGGTACTGAATGCAGCCTGTATACAATTTATACCCACTACAGTTATTTCCATAAGGGCAGCTGTGGGATCGAAAAATCCCGGAGAGACAATAATTCCAGGTATAATAGCAACTGCAATAGCAGCTGTGGTTGGAATAATATGCTGTAAAATAATGGAGAAATATTTTTGACTGGAATTTTAAATAGAGAGGAGAGAATAAGTTGAATTATATGATAAAATCTATAATTCCTATAATAGTATTTATCGTGGTTACATATGGAATATTTAAAAGAGTCAAAGTGTATGAATGTTTTGTAGAGGGTGCCAAAGAGGGTATTGGTATATGTATAAAAATATTCCCGTATCTGCTGGCTATGATAATAGCAGTTGGAGTATTTAGAGAATCCAAGGCACTTGATTATTTTATAGCACTTGTAAGGCCTGTAGTTGAAATCATAGGCCTTCCTCCAGAGGTGGTGCCCCTGGTACTTGTAAAGCCATTGTCGGGAAGTGGGGCTCTTGGTATATTTGCTGAAACTCTAAGTAAATTTGGCCCGGATAGCTATATAGGCAGGGTGTCATCTATAATAATGGGTTCTACGGAAACCATATTTTATACACTGACAGTTTATTTCGGTGCTGTTGGAATAAAAAAGATAAGACATACTCTTTGGGCAGCTATAATGGCGGACATGTCTGCTATTATAGCTGCGGTTGTAGTAACTAGGATTATGTTTTAATAAGTATTTCTATAAAGCCTTATTAGTTGTATAATATTATTATAATTGATAAATACAGTTTGGAGTGAGAATTAAATTGCTTAGATGGAAGGAACTATATGAAGAATGTGTAAATTGCCATAAATGTAAATTGGGCGATAACAGAACTAATATGGTTTTTGGAGATGGCAATCCCGGAGGAAAAATCATGTTTATAGGAGAGGCACCTGGTGCGGATGAGGATAGAACTGGTCTGCCTTTTGTTGGAAGAGCTGGCCAGCTTTTGACAAGAACTCTCGAATCCATAGGGCTGTATAGGAAAAATGACTATTACATATGCAATATCTGTAAATGCAGGCCGGAAAATAATAGGACGCCTTATACACAAGAGGAGGAAGCTTGCATTCCGCATTTGAGAAATCAGGTGGCACTGGTAAAACCTAAAATAATTGTCTGCCTTGGGGCTACTGCAATGAATTGTATATTGGGAAAAGATTGGAGAATTACAAGAGATAGAGGAAAATGGGTGGAGAGAAAAGGGTTTTATATGACTGCCACTTTTCATCCTTCTGCAATTCTTAGAGATGAGAATAAAAAAGCTCCATTTTGGGAAGACTTGGAGGACATAAAGAAAAAATATGATGATTTTCGGAACCAGAATGTTGACAGTTAAAAATATATGGAATATTATATTGTTAAATGCAGTGAAGGAAAGAGTAATAAGTCAATTTTATGCAAAGAGAATCGACAATTTGGTGGAAGCCGGTGATAAAATAGCTTATGAATATGGCTCTGGAGCAGGTTATTTGAAATGGCAGTAAAGTAACACGGCGGCAGCCGTTATAGAGCAGGGTAATGATAGTTTTGATTTTCAAGCAGGATCAAGATATTTTTTGAGTTACCTGGTGAGGTTTTTATTGTGAGATAAAAATAAAATAGAGTGGTAAAGTGTATGCAGCGCCTCTATATGGAGAAATTTTCTTCATATAGAGGCTTTTTTAAGTTTGTATATTTTGTCAAAACATATTATAAAATCAGGAGAAGAAGGAGAGAAAAATATGACTAAAAAAACTTATTATATCACTACACCCATTTATTATCCGTCTGCAAATCTTCATATAGGGAATACTTACACTACTGTGGCGGCAGATGCCCTGGCCAGATTTAAGAGACTTACTGGATATGATGTAATGCTTTTGACAGGTACTGACGAGCATGGCCAGAAGATTCAAAGACTGGCAGAGGCAAAGGGAGTTAGTCCCAAAGAATATGTGGATAAAATAGTAGCTGGTATTAAGGAACTTTGGAAGATGATGAATATAAGCTATGATAAATTTATAAGGACTACGGAAGATTATCATGTAAAGGCAGTTCAAAAAATATTTAAAAGGCTGTATGATCAAGGGGATATATATAAAGGAAGGTATGAGGGCTGGTATTGTACTCCCTGCGAATCTTTTTGGACTGAAACTCAGCTGGTAGATGGAAAATGTCCTGACTGCGGAAGGCCTGTTGAAAGAACAAGCGAGGAAGCTTACTTTTTTAGAATGTCAAAATATGCTCCCAGACTTATAGAATATATCGAATCACATCCGGATTTTATACAGCCGGAATCCAGAAAAAATGAAATGATAAATAATTTTTTGAAGCCGGGTCTGCAGGATCTCTGTGTTTCAAGGACATCTTTTGATTGGGGTATACCTGTGACTTTCGACAGGAAACATGTCATATATGTGTGGATAGATGCACTGGCAAATTATATAACCGCACTTGGTTACGGCAGCGAAAATCAGGAATTATATAAAAAATACTGGCCGGCCGACTTGCATTTGGTGGGCAAGGATATATTGAGATTTCACACCATTTATTGGCCTATAATACTTATGGCTCTGGGGGAACCTATTCCCAAGAAAGTATTTGGGCACGGATGGCTTCTGGTCAATGGAGGTAAAATGTCCAAATCCAAGGGAAATGTGGTGGATCCCGTGGTTTTAGTAAATAATTTTGGTACGGATGCTGTCAGATATTATCTCCTAAGAGAAATACCATTTGGCTCAGATGGGCTGTTCAACAATGAAATATTTATAAGGAGGATCAATTCGGATTTAGCCAATGATCTGGGTAATCTTTTGTCCAGAACTTGTACTATGATAGAAAAGTATTTTAATGGAATAATACCTGTGCCGTCGGGAAGGGAAGATGATGTTGACGGTAGACTTATAGATATAGCATTGAACACACCTAAAAAGGTAGAGAAAAACATGGATAATCTTAGAATACCAGAAGCATTGGACAGTATATGGGAACTTATAGGTGCGACTAATAAATATATAGATGATACGACACCATGGGTACTGGCTAAGGATGCTGGCAGGGAAAAAAGGCTGGGGACCGTACTTTATAACCTTTCGGAATCTTTGAGGATAATTGCAATATGTATCTCACCGTATCTTCCTGAAACCAGTGAGGAGATGTATAAACAACTTAATGTGGATATTACGTCGTGGGATAGTACAGCTTCTTTTGACGGAACTAAGGCGGGAACCAAAATAAACAAGGGTAGTGCTCTGTTTCCGAGAATAGATTTGGATAAAAAATTGAAGGAGCTGGATGAGTTAAAAAAACATCAGAGTTCTGCAAATGCATCCAAAGTGAAAATTCGCAAAAAGGAAATAGGTATAGATGATTTCGAAAAGCTTGATCTCAGAGTGGCCAAAGTATTGAAATGTGAGGCTATAGAAGGTTCAAACAAATTACTTAAATTTCAATTGGATTTAGGAAAGGAAAAAAGGCAGGTAATTTCGGGTATAGCAAAATACTATAGTCCTGAAGAACTTGTCGGGAAATATGTAGTAATAGTGGCAAATTTAAAGCCCATAAAATTAAAGGGTGAAATTTCTCAGGGGATGATATTGTCTGCGGCTTCAGAAGATGACAGCAAATTATGTACAGTTTCAATATCAGGGGAACTTCCTCCAGGCAGTACAATAAGCTAAAAATATGTAAAATACTATCAAAAAGTATATTTTTGATAGTATTTTGTTATAATTAAAATTAAAATGTATACTTGTAATTAGGAGGAATGTAATTATGACAGTGGATATTTTTGACGCACATGCACATTATGATGATGAACAATTTGACGGGGATAGGGAAAAAATCATAGGAGAGCTGAAAGACGGGAATATTGTGGGTGTACTAAATTGTGGTTCTTCCATGGAGGGTTCCAGAAATTCTGTTGAATTGGCTAAAAAGCATGATATATTTTATGCAGCTGTAGGCATACATCCGGAATATGCAGATAAATTTGACAATAATACAGTAATAGAATTGAAAGAACTTGTAAAAAACAAAAAGGTAAAGGCCATAGGAGAGATAGGACTTGATTACTATTGCAGGGAAAACCCACCGAGAAGTGTACAGAAATCCACGTTCATAAAGCAGATGGAATTAGCACAAGAGCTCAATTTACCTGTGATTATACATGATAGGGAAGCTCATAAAGACACTTTCGATGTAATAAAACAGTTTAAGGATGTTGTTGGTGAGATCCATTGTTTTTCGGGAAGTGTTGAATTTGCAAGAGAATGTTTAAAGCTGGGGTATTATATAGGATTTACAGGAGTGGTGACTTTTAAGAATGCGAAAAAAGCTGTGGATGTGGCAAGAGAGATACCGCTTAATAGAATTTTAGTGGAAACTGACTGTCCCTATATGACACCGGTTCCTTTTAGGGGCAGAAGAAACAGATCCGAGTATATCAGGTTTATTATGGATAAAATTGCAGAGATAAAAAATATGGATGTAAAAGAGATAAGCAAAATAACAATTTCCAATACAAAACACTTGCTTAATTTGTAATAATGGTGTAAAATAAAAAAGAGGTGTTAACATTTTTTACTTAAATTGCATATTTTAGTAATTAAATTTATAGTTATAACATAGTCTATATAAAAACCACCTAAAAATAATGTAAACTGTGATTCAAATGGGAATTATTTTTTATTGCAATCATAAATAAGTATTTTATTTATAAATTTTATGCATAGGATGCATTTGTATTTTGAAGAACAGTTTTATACAGGGTAATGAATATTGTACTTTTGCCCAGAGGAGGTATTTTTATGGTGGAGAAGTTTGGAACTTGCTTGAAGAAATATTTTCCCCGTGGTCCTAAAATAGAAATGGAATTTGTTATATCTATAAGTTTAGTCATTTTAACCTTAGTGATGTTTAACATGAGAAAAACGGTGACAATTTCGGTAGATGGTAAAAATATAAAAGCTGTTACACTTGGTCACAGCTATAGAAAGGTTTTGGCCAGCAATGGAATTAAGATAGGGCCAAGGGATAAGGTAGTACCTAGTCTAGACAGCAAAGTTAAGGATAAAAGCAAGCTGACGATTAAGAGAGCTGTAAGGGTTGAAGTAGAAGTTGATGGAAAAAAATTAAGCACGGAGTCAGCAGAAGATAGTGTTGAAAAATTATTAAAAAGTGAAAATATTAGAATTTCTAATCTGGATAGGGTATATCCATCCAGAGAACATGCCATTTTAAGAGGCATGAAAATAGTGGTGACTAGGGTTCAGATTAAAGACTTGAAAGAAAGCAGAGCCATAAAGTATGAAACAGTTTTAAAAAATGATGCACAGATTAAATACGGCGATAAAAAACTTTTACAAGAAGGACAAAATGGTGAAAAAGAGATTGTAACTAGAGTGACATATGAAAATGGAAAAGAAGTTTCAAGAAAGACAATGAGAGAAATTGTAAAAAAAGAACCCGTGAAAAAAGTAGTGGCCGTAGGTACATTGACTGGCAATACTCTTTCTAGAGGAGAAAGTATTGATTATGCCAGATCCGTTAAAATGAAGGCTACTGCATATACTGCAGATTATCAAAGTACAGGCAAGAGGCCTGGAGATCCAGCATTTGGTATAACTGCTTCGGGAACTGTAGCGAGGAGAGATACTGAAAAATATAGTTCCATAGCGGTTGATCCTAGAGTAATACCACTTGGCACAAAGCTTTATGTGGAAGGCTATGGTTATGCCGTAGCGGAAGATACAGGAGGAGCCATTAAAGGCAATAGAGTCGATTTGTTTTTCAATTCAAACTCGGAAGCCAGCAATTGGGGTGTGAAGTGGGTTGATGTCTATGTAATTGGGTAGGAGCAGATGCTCCTTTTTTTCTTTGAATAACATACAGAGGAGGAAGCTTATGATTAAAGAAGTTGTAGTAGTTGAAGGAAAGGATGATGTAAGAGCGGTTAAAAGGGCTGTAGATGCAGAACTCATAGCTGTAGGTGGATTTGGAATAAATGAAACGATCATAGATAGGATAAGAGAAGCCCAGAAAAGGCAGGGGGTTATAGTTTTTACCGATCCAGATTTTGCAGGGGAGAAAATAAGAAAAATTATTTCAAGAAGAGTCCGGGGAATAAAGCATGCATATATATCTCAGGAAGATGGGATAAAAAATGGCAATGTAGGGGTTGAAAATGCACTTCCGGAAACTATAATGAGCGCTTTGAAAAATGCAAAATGTGAGTTGAAGAAAAAGAGAAGTGAATTTGATATAAACGATATGATATTTTGGGGACTTACAGGAGAGTTAAATTCTAAGAAAAAAAGAGATAGGCTGGGGAAAGAACTGGGTATAGGATATTGCAATACTTCTCAGTTTTTATTTAGGTTAAATAATTACGGAATAAAAAGAGAAGAATTGAAGATGGCTGTTGATAAAATTAATGAGAGGGATAAGTAGGGTGGGACAATATGGATAATTTATCTACAGAGGATATAGTGAAGAAATATGGTTTTAGATTTTCAAAGTCACTGGGCCAAAATTTTTTGACAAATACCTCAGTACTGCAGGATATAATAAGCGGTGCGGAAATAAATAAAAAAGATGTGGTTATAGAAATAGGCCCGGGAATTGGAACTTTGACACGGGAACTTTTAAAAGCTGCAAAAATGGTGATTGCCATTGAAATTGACAATGATTTAATTCCTATTTTGAAAGAAGAACTAAAGATGTTTGATAATTTTCAGTTAATACATGAAGATGTACTGAAAGTGGATTTTTTCAATATAACAAACGGTACAGATAGTGTAAAAATTGTGGCAAATCTACCATACTATCTTACAACACCTGTTATTACAAAACTGTTGAATAAACACTATAATTTTAAAACTTTTACTGTGATGATACAAAAAGAAGTGGGAGAGAGAATCGCGGCAAAACCTAATTGTAAGGAATATGGTGCATTGTCCGTACTTGTTCAATATTACTGTGATGTCGAGGTTATAGGGAAAGTGAAACCTTCTTCGTTTATACCCAGGCCTAAAGTGGATTCAATAGTCATAAAATTAATTAAATTACATATTCCCAGAGTTAGGGTCAAAGATGAAAAATTATTTTTTAAGGTTGTTAGATGTGCTTTCAACATGAGAAGGAAAACTCTTCGAAATGCTGTAAAAGTTTTAAATATATCCCCGAAAAATATGGAGGAAGCCTTTAAAGAGTCCGGAATTGACCCTAAAAGGAGAGGGGAGACATTATCACTGCAGGAATTTGGCAGATTATCTGACTGTATATATGAGATATGCTAAAAATTATGAATGTTAAGATGTGATTTTTGTATAGAAGTTAAAACTATTTGTTCACTTTTTGAAAGTTACTTCATATATTATAATGAATATAATATATGGAGGTATAGGAAATTGGCACAAAAAAAGAGTTATAGTAGATATTTTATAATATTACAAGAAGATGAAAAAGGATACTCTTTGGCTTCTGATAAAATTGCTTCAGGGTATGCAAAATTGGAGATGAAAAATGACAAGTGCAAAATATCCTATTATGTACAAAATTTAAAAAAAGAAAAAACACCCTATTATATGATACTTATATGTAATAAAAGAGATATGAAAAATATAATTAAAATAGGTGAAATGAACATAGATGATTATGGAAGAGCAGATGTGTGTTATGAATATCCTATAGATGATGTGGCCGGCAGCGGAATATCCATGGATAGAGTGTCAGGGGCTGCCATAGTCAGAATATTAGATAATAACATAATATCTGTAATGAGCGGGTTTGCAAGTACTGAAATACCGAAATGGAAAGATTTTGCTATTATAGAAAACAGAAAAGAAAGTCCGGAAGGAGAAGAAGACAATAAGGTTGAAGAGCTGGATAATGGCGGTGCATCCGAGGTTGACAGCAAGAGCATATTTGACAAATACGAAGAGAGTATAGAAAAGGTTAAAAAAGATGAAGAAGATATGGAAAAGAATCATGTGGATGAAGAAGACAAAGGTAAAAAAATTCCTGAAAGTGGGGAAATTCCGGAAGAAGATAATAAAAGGACTGCTGAAGATTCTTTGGAATCAAAAATTAAAAAAGATCTGGAAGTTGGGAATGAAGGAGACAGTCCCATATATGTAGATAATTCTGTAACTGAGTCCTATAAAGAGGCTGAGTTAAAAAGACACAAATGTAAAAAGGCAAAGGGAATAAGCCAGCCTGGAAATTATCCTCAGGGACCGGAAGGGGATTTTTTTAATAACTTGATGAATGGATTCAAGGAAACTAAAAGTATATGTAATGAACTGAAAAGGTGCAGATGGTATAAGATACCGGTTAATTCCATGGAAGATATGTATAATATGAATGATTACAATAAATATGCCTTAATATATTATCCTATGATGAGCTATTATCCTTATATAAAGAAACACTGTCATTATTTGTCAGGGTACAAATGTGATAAAAAAGGGAGAGTAAAATATTTGATATATGGGATTCTAGGTACGAAAGATAAAAGAGATCAGCCTTATGGTGGTAAATCTGGGTTTGTTACATGGGTGTCTTTAAGAGATAAAGACAAAATAGGATATTGGCTGATGTTTTATGATTTTAAAACAAATACAGTTGTAATACCTGTGAAGAAATAATATCAGGATATTATGTTTATGAAAATAGTATCTGTGGACAGAAGAAAACTTGGAGTTATAATAATTGTAGTAGGACTTATGGTGATTCTCTTTGGAGTTGAGAAGAATTTTGATACGAAGTTGAAACATACAGCTTTGATGCAAAACGATATAAAATCACTGACTCAATATAGCGGGCTGAATGATAAATTGAGATATAAATTACCTTCCAATTGGAATTGTAAAGTACAGGATATGTCAGGAGATGAAATAATATACCACAGTGATTTCAAAAGCACTGATGGTAAAATACACGGCTTTGTTCAAGTGTGGAATCTACAGGGGAATTTAAAATTGTTTCTACAAAATAGTAAAATTGTATCTGAAAAACAGAATTTATATGAAAGTTACAATATAGGTGACGTCGATGTAAATGGCAAAGATGGTTATCTGGTTAAATATACTATTGTTAAGGAGAATGGAGACAGTTATAGATGTATGGAGTATTTTATAGCAGAGGGAAAGCAATTTTGCAGATTCTCTTTTTTTGTAAAAGATATGGATTTTAAAGAAAACATGCCCACTGTGTTTGAAACTATTGTGAAAAATTTAGAATATAAATAATAAGGATATCTGTTGTATCCCTTTCAGGTTTAATTGCATGAAAGGGGATTTTTTTGTCGCAAATATGTTATAATGTTCATAGATTTTTTTACAGTAGAAAGCAGGTAAGTCCTTAATGTTTACCTGCTATAAAATTGATAATATTTTTTAATTGCAGGTGAGTAAATTGCAGCATAACACTAGAAGGGGATTAAGTGTATTTTTAGTATTGATTATTTTAACGGTGGCTGTTTTGTCTGCTGGATGTGATGAATTGGATAGACTTAAGGTTAAAACCGGCTTGAAGAATTCAGATTTTGAATACATAAGGGAAGAGAGAGTTGATAAAATAGTTATTCAGAATATGAGAGATCAGGGATTCAAATTTGTGGTTACTGATCAAAATGCGATTAAAGATCTATATGATATATTGTCTTCAGGCAAGAAAGTATCGAAAAAATCTTCACTGCAGCCAGACTATGTTTTTGAAATATATGAGGGAAATAATAAGGTACATAGATTTAAATATGTAGCCGGTCTTGATAAAAAAGATGGGGGGAACCTCTATAGTAATAATCAAATATATATCATATCTAAGAGAATAGATAGTGATATAATTAACAATTTCTGGAACATAAGAATGCCGCCAAATAATTTCAAGCAAGTTTATTATGGATCGATTATGAAGGCTTTAGATGAGTATTTTCAAGGTAAAAATAAAAATGAAAAGATAGGAATAAATTTTAAAGACGATATAGATGGAGCTAGATTTATATTGTCTACGGAAGTAGAGGAATTTAAGTCGGATTTAAACGATAAGTATAAAAACGCCGGCATTGGAAACAATGACAAGGATAAATACGATGTGTGGGTTACTATAAAAACTGAGGGATATAAGTCTACACTGTATAAAGCGACTATTACATTCTGGAATAGGAAAGATAAAAGTGAAAAAATATATTATGCATATGACAATTATAATGGTGCTGGATGGGATATAGAAGTTTATAAAAATAAACCCGGGAGTTTTTAAAAAGCTTTTTTGTTTTAATAATAGTGCTATTGTGAAAGAGATGGTTGAGGGCAATTTGTTTCTATAATTAAGGAGGGGAAAAATGAGTAATTGTGATAATTGTTCAATTAAGACGGCATGCAGAAGTAAAGATCAAGGTGAATGTAATTTTTTATTACCGAAATATGGCAAAATAAAACATATAATAAGTGTTATGAGTGGAAAAGGAGGAGTGGGAAAATCAACAGTTACAGGTATACTGGCTGTAAAATTGAGAAGTGCAGGTTATAAAGTGGGAGTACTTGACGGTGATATAACAGGACCATCCATGCCGAGATTTTTTGGAATAAATGATGAAAGGGCAGATATAGTTCCAATTGATGGGGAGCAGCAGGTAAAATTTTTACCTGTAGAAACTTCTATGGGAATAAAAGTTATATCCTTAAATCTTTTGACAGAAAGGGAAGAACAGCCTGTTATCTGGAGAGGACCTATGATAGTAGGCGTACTAAAACAAATGTATTCTGATACCGATTGGGGAGATTTAGACTATCTCCTTGTAGATATGCCGCCTGGAACAGGAGATGTAGCTCTTACTATAATGCAGGAATTTCCACTGCAGGGAATAGTTATAGTATCTACTCCTCAGGATATGGTATCGATGATAGTAAAAAAAGTAGTTATAATGGCCGAAAAAATTGGCGTAGATATCATAGGTGTAGTGGAAAATATGTCTTATATTAGGTGCAGCAGCTGTGGAAAAAAGATAAAGCTGTTTAGCAAAAAATCTGCAGAGGAACAGGCTCGATATCTTGGCTTAAAACTATTGGGGGAAATGCCTGTAAATTCTGGACTGGTGGAGAGCATGGAAAGTGGAAGGGCGGAAAGTTACATAAAAAGCTTGCCTGATTATGATGATCTATTGAATAATTTTATAACTTTGTTGAAATGATTTGAAGGCAGATATAATAAATTGATTTTGTGGGAACAATACTAGTGAAAATATTTTATTATTAAATTATAAAAAAGAGGTGAACATCCTGTTATTTAACAGGAGTATATTATGAAAGCAGTAGTTGATAAAGATGTATGTGTAGGATGTGGATTATGTCCAAGTACATGTCCTGAAGTATTTAAAATGGATGATGATGGGAAGGCAGTTGCAATTACCGGTGAAGTACCAGAAGAAGTTCAGGATTCAGCAAAAGAGGCAGAGGAAAATTGTCCGGTTTCTGCTATAACTGTGGAATAAAGAGTGAATTATAATTAAATGTTGAATCTGGTAGGGAGTGCTGCAGGAATAATTTTCAGCACTCCTTTTAAGATGTTCTAAAGAAAAAAAGTATTTTTAAGTTTGTCATTTAACGTAAATGGAAGGCTTGGGTTTACATTTATTGTATCTCCTATTTTTATATTAGGAGGTAGCCGGGAAATGTTTGTGTAAGCTGTGGCTCCATCTTTGAAACTTATTAGTGCTTCTGCAGCATTTAAATCTATTATTTTACCAATCATATAAAGTCCTCCTAAAAACTAAGCTTTTATTAGTTTTATCATTATTTTGATTCTTATTCTTGAAATTTGAAAATTGATTTTTAAAATATGCTATAGTATAATAAATCGAGTGGATACACAATATATAGTGGTCAGGAGGTATTATATATGCTACATGTTGTGAAAAGAGATGGAAGAAAGGTTGATTTTGACTCTGTTAAGATCACTAATGCTATAAAAAGTGCTTCTGAAGAAATAGGCCGTGAATTAAAAGAAAGTGAGTTTATTGATTTAACCCAGGAAGTCATACAGCATTTGGAGAAACTGAATCTGGAAGAGATAGATGTAGAAGATATACAGAATGTGGTTGAAAAAGTGCTTATGAAAAGGGGCTATTTAAAAATAGGATTAGCTTATTCAAATTACAGAAAAGAAAGAAATGATATAAGAGAGATAAAGTCTGATCTCATGAAGACCATAGATAAAATAGGAATTCAAACAGACAGGGATAATGCAAATGTCGGCAATAATTTTAGTGCAAAGCTTTTGAGAATAGCAAGCGAATCCAATAAATGGCATAATCTGGCTACTATGCCCAAATATCTTGCCAGAGCTCATGAAAATGGAGATATATATTATCATGATCTGGATTCTTATAATCTTACTGTAAATTGTCTTCACATACCAACTAGAAGAATGCTTTTAAAAGGTTTCAATACAGGATATGGGAATATAAGACCTCCCAAGAGAATAGAATCTGCTGCGGAACTTTCCTGTATACTTCTGCAATCATCTCAAAATGATATGTTTGGAGGACAATCTCATCCGGATTTTGACAACGATATGGCTGTTTTTGTTGAGCCTACCAGAGAGGAAATAAATGAGAATTTAAAATCTGTAGGAGTGAAAGAGAGCAAGATAAGCGGGATCTTGAATAGAAAGTTGAGAAGAAGTATTGAACAGGCAATGCAGGGAATAATTTATAATTTAAATACGATGCACTCAAGAGCTGGTTCTCAGGTACCTTTTAGTTCTATAAATATAGGTATACCCAGATCAAAGGATGCAGCTTTGATATGTGAAATATTTTTACTTGAATACGAAAAAGGACTTGGAAAAGGCGAACAGCCCATATTCCCCAACATAATATTCAGAGTTAAAAAAGGTGTAAATAAAAATGAGGGAGATCCCTATTATTATCTTTTCAAAATAGCGTGTAGGGTGGCTTCAAGGAGAATGAACCCAACTTTTATGAATTTAGATGCGGATTTTAACAAGTTGTATTATGACAAGGGGATTTTACCTGCTACTATGGGATGCAGAACTTATGTTTGCTCCAATGTAAATGGAGATCCGGGCCCCGAGGGAAGGGGAAACATAGCTCCGGTTACTATAAATTTGCCGCGTATTGGTATTATTTCGAAGAGAAATGTGAGTAAATTTTTTAGGATCCTGGATAAGAGGCTGGAACTTTGCAAAGAAGCTCTCATGCATAGATATGGCGTTTTAAAGAGATTGAAAGTAAGGGATCTGCCCTTTGTTGCAGGACAGAAACTTATGAAGGGATCTGAAAATTTAAAAGACGGTGATTCCATAGAACCTATATTAAAGCAGGGTACATGGGCAATAGGGTTTATTGGCCTGGCAGAAACACTGGTAGCACTGACGGGGAAACATCACGGTGAAGATGAGAATTCCAGAAAACTTGGGATTAAAATAATTTCTCATATAAGGGATTATACCGATAGACTTACAGAAGAAACACACCTGAATTGGAGCTGTTATGCTACTCCTGCAGAGGGACTAAGTGGCAAATTTATAGTTCATGATAAAAAAATATTTGGTGAAATTCCGGAGATTACAGATAAGGATTATTATACTAATTCCTACCATGTTCCTGTCGGGTTTCCGATATCGATAAAAGATAAGATTGATATTGAAGCACCGTATCACAAATTATGTAATGGAGGACATATAAGTTATGTGGAACTGGACGATTACCCTTCTGAAGAAATTGTGAGAAATATAATAAACTATGCATATGACAATACCAATATAAGTTATATAGGGGTAAATTTCCATATAAGATACTGCAAAGAATGCGGTACTTACCTGCACGGTGAGAAGATATGTCCTAAATGCGGAAGCGGCAATATACAGGGTATATCAAGAGTGACAGGGTATTTATCGCTGGATGAAAGATTTGGAAAGGGAAAGTCTGCAGAAAGAGCAGATAGAATATCTAATAGAAACAGTAAATGCGTGTATTCTTAAATTGTCTAGGGAGGCGAATCTTGGTGGTAAAAAAGAAAATCAGGCTTGCAGGTATTGCCTATGAAAGTTTAGTCAATGGACCTGGAATGAGGAGGGTATTTTTTGCTCAAGGATGCAGGCACAACTGCAGAGGATGCTTTAATCCTTCCACCCATGATTTTAGTGGAGGAGAACTTGAAGATACAGATGAATTGATTATGCAGGTTAAAAACAATCCCTTGATAACTGGAGTAACATTTTCAGGCGGAGATCCCTTTGAACAGGCAGGTGAGTTCGCCTACCTGGCAGAGAAAATAGAGCGGCTGGGTTTGAATATATGGTGTTATACGGGGTATACTTTTGAATATATTGTTGGCAGCACTCAAAATGAACAGTGGCAGAGCTTGATAAACAATGTAGATGTATTGGTTGATGGAAAATTTGAAGAAGATAAAAAGGACAGTAAATTAAAATTCAAGGGTTCAGGCAATCAAAGGATTATTGATGTAAAAAAGAGTTTAAAATCCCACAAGGTTGTGGAAATGCTTTATAATTGAAAATTATTTTTATCCTACTGTTGAATTTACTTGAAAGACTCTAATTAAATATATTATAATACTCCATAGTGAGGGGTTGATAATGTGAAAGAGGACTCGGAAATTGAAGTGTGTTCTTGTACTGAACTTCATGAAGATTGTATAAAAAGTGTTAAAGAAAGTATGCTGGATGAAAAAGTCTTTAGGGATCTTTCTGGCCTTTTTAAAGTGTTGGGTGATTTTACAAGGATTAAGATAATATATGCACTGTTTAAGAAAGAGCTCTGTGTATGTGATATAGCGGAAATACTTCAAATGAGTCAGTCCGCTATATCTCACCAGCTTAGAATTTTAAAGACAGCTCGTTTGGTTAAATTTAGAAGAGATGGGAAATCAGTATATTATTCTTTAGATGACGAACATATAAACAAATTGTTCAATGCAGGACTGGAACATGTTGAACACAGTTAAAAGCTATTTGAAATCAAGTATCTTGACTAAATTGTATTTCTCCAGATTGTTTTCTACAACCAGAGTATTGCTTTTAACTCTTTCAGCATTTTTTACGTATTTGAGGAATTTCTCCAATCCATCCAGTTCAAAAGTCAGCAGGGAAGTTTTATAGTGCATGGGAATTATTATATGACTGTTGATGGATTTAGCAAGTATTGCAGCTTCTTTACCGTCTATGGTAAAGTTACCCCCTACTGGAATCATCAATACATCTATTTTGCCTAATTTATCTATCTCATCTTTAGATAGCACATATCCTATATCTCCAAGATGACATATTCTATAATTGTCCATTTCTATTACAAATATTATATTTTTGCCACGTTTTGCACCTTTCACTTTGTCGTGATAAGAAGGTATTCCCACAATTGATATACCATCTGGATTAAAGAAACCTGGTTTGTCTATAATATGGCTGTACTTTACATTTTTCGTATAGTTGTGGTCAAAATGATTGTGACTTATTGTAATTGAATCCACTTTATCTTGGAAAACCTTGTAACCTACGGTTCCGTCAAAAGGATCTGTTAGAAATGTACGGCCCATTGAATCCTGCAATAGAAAACTAGAGTGGCCTAACCATTTTATTTTCATAAAGCATATCCCCTTTATAAAAGACTTTTTTTATTGTTGGTGTTATTATATGAATATTATAGGTGTATTATTAATAATATAGCATAAATTATTGACAATGAAAAAATCATATAATATAATAGAAGGAAATTAAATCGTAGTCGTCTTAAGAAACATTGAAGAAGAAGAGTATCCAAATTTGTAATTACTTACAGAGAATGAGGGACGGTGAGAACTCATAGAATGAATTGGAGAAAATCACTTCGGAGTTTGAAAGTTGAAATGGAATTGTGGATATATGCTGGAGTAGACTTTTACGTAATTCTGCGTTAAAGAAAATTATATCATAGTAGAAACATTATCATAGGTGGTATAGCGAACAAAACTTCGTCCTATTTGGATGAAGTTTTTTTATTTATTTTCTGTATATTTTAGTTCATCATCTTGTATAAAATGTGTATATTAGTAAAGATTTAATAATAAGAGAGAAAGGGGTCAAATCATGTACAAAAAAATCGACAATAGCAAAAGTTTTGTCCAAAGAGAAAAAGATGTCCTTGAATTATGGAAAGACAAGAAAATAGAGGAAAAAAGCTTTAAGGAGAATGGGGATGGGAAGTATTTTACTTTTTATGATGGACCTCCAACTGCTAACGGGAAACCGCATATAGGCCATGTCTTGACAAGGTCTATGAAGGATCTTATACCTAGATATAAAGCTATGCAGGGATATAAGGTTTTGAGAAAAGCCGGATGGGATACCCATGGTCTTCCAGTGGAGCTTGAAGTTGAAAAAAGTCTTGGAATTTCAGGTAAACCCCAAATAGAGGATTATGGGGTGGAAAATTTCATAAAGAAATGTAAAGACAGTGTATTTACATATGTGAGTCAGTGGAGAAAGATGTCCGATAGGATAGGTTTCTGGGTGGATATGGATAATCCCTATGTAACTTATCATAATGACTATATAGAATCTGAATGGTGGGCATTGAAGGAAATATGGAAAAAAGGGCTTTTGTATAAGGGCCATAAGGTAGTACCCTATTGTCCGAGGTGCGGTACTGCACTTTCTTCTCATGAGGTTTCACAGGGATACAAAGATGTAAAGGAAACGTCCATATACGTTAAATTTAAACTCAAGAATAAGAATAAATATATGCTTGCATGGACGACAACTCCATGGACACTTCCAAATAATATGGCATTGGCAGTGAATGAAAATTATGATTACGTGGAAGTGTTAAACAAAGGAGAACATTTAATATTGGCAGAAGCTCTTTTGAATAAACTGGAAGATGAGTACAGAATCTTGAAAAAATTCAAAGGAACAGAATTGGTTGGCCTGGACTATGAACCGATGTTCAATTTTGTATCTTTTAAGGGCAGGGCACATTATGTGATCCATGCAGATTATGTAACTTTGACTGATGGTACCGGGATAGTGCATACTGCCCCTGCTTTTGGTGAAGATGACAGTAAAAGCTGTAAAAAGTATGACATACCTATGACCAATTCTGTAGATACACAGGGTAGATTTAAAGAAGAAGTTACACCCTGGAAGGGAATATTTGTAAAAAATGCAGAGTCCAAGATAATAGAGTATTTAAAGGAAAAGGGAATACTTTATAAAACAGAGAAATTCACTCACTCTTACCCATTTTGCTGGAGATGTGATACTCCTCTTTTATATTATCCGAGGGATACCTGGTTTATTAAAATGTCCTCTGTCAGAGATGAACTGGTTAGAAATACCAATAATACAAATTGGTATCCTGACAATATAAGAACCGGAAGATTTGGAAACTTTGTTGGAGGAGTAATAGACTGGGGTCTCAGCAGAGAGAGATATTGGGGTACACCACTTCCAATATGGGAATGTGAATGCGGACACAAGGAGTGTATAGGAAGCATTGAGGAATTAAGAGAAAAAGGTATAAATGTACCTGAAAATATAGAACTTCATAAACCATATATTGATGAAATTAAATTAAAATGTCCTAAATGCGGCAGAGAAATGAAAAGATCCTCGGATGTAATTGACTGTTGGTTTGATTCAGGTTCCATGCCTTTTGCACAGCATCATTATCCTTTTGAAAACAAGGAGCTTTTTAAGCAAAATTTTCCTGCTCAATTTATATCCGAAGCGGTAGATCAAACTAGAGGATGGTTCTATACTCTTATGGCCATATCTACTGTGTTATTTGACAGGAGCCCATTTGAAAATTGTCTGGTTCTAGGGCATGTACTGGATAAACATGGGATAAAGATGTCAAAACACAAGGGAAATGTATTGAGTCCAGAGGTGGTACTGGAAAATGAAGGAGCGGATGCGACTAGGTGGTATTTTTATACTGAAAGTGCACCTTGGCTTCCGTCTCGATTCTATGAAGAAGCTGTTCAAGATAGCCAGAGAAAGTTTTTGGGAACTCTCTGGAATGTGTATTCGTTCTATGTGCTTTATGCAGATTTAGATAATTTCAATCCACTGAATTACAGGGATTTTGTCAGTAAAAATGTAATGGATAAGTGGATAATTTCCAGATTGAATTCACTTATAAGAGAGACTGAAGATCATTTGGATAATTATAGGATCACTCAAGCAGCTCAAAATATCGGAGATTTTGTTGATCAGCTTTCTAATTGGTATGTGAGAAGAAATAGAACAAGGTTTTGGGGTTCACATTTGACAGAAGATAAAATAGGTGCATATGTAACACTATATAAGGTACTTAATACACTGGTTTTAATAGCGGCACCTTTTGTACCATTTATGACAGAAGAAATCTATCAAAATCTCGTGGTAAATCTTGACAAAGATGCACCGGAAAGTGTACATTTATGTAAATGGCCTAAATATGATGAAAGTGCAGTTGATGAAAATCTGGAAAGAGATATGGATGAGGCCTATAAGATAGTTAAGTTGGGAAGAAGTGCTAGAAACACTGCCAATATCAAAAATAGGCAGCCTCTTTCAGAAATGCTTGTAAGTGTAAATACTTTACCTGATTATTATGGAAAAATAATAAAAGACGAATTGAATATTAAAAACATTGAATTCAATGCGGATCTATCAAAATATGTAGATTTCAACATAAAACCTAATTTACCAGTGCTGGGTAAGAAATATGGGAAACTGATACCGCAAATAAGGAAAAAGATCTCTTCCATGGATCAGGTAAAACTTGCAAAAAAAATAAATGATAATGAAACTGTAAAGATAAATATAGAAAATACAGAGATAGAACTGACTTCAGATAATCTTCTTATCACCATGGAAGGCCGTGAGGGTTTTGCATTTGCAGGTGAAGGGAGCAGAGGTATTATTCTGGAGACCACTATTACAGAAGAACTTAAAGAAGAGGGAGATTTAAGGGAAATTTTAAGTAAGGTGCAGAATATGAGAAAGGAAAGTGGATTTGAAGTTTCAGATAAAATAAATTTATATGTTTCAGGAAGTGGGAAACTTGAAGCTGTAGTAAAAAAATTTGAAAGTAGAATTAAAAAAGAAACTCTCTCTTTAAATATTGTCTATAATACCGATAAAAAGTATAGTGAATGTGATATCAACGGGGAAAAATTTAATATAGCTATGGAAGTGGCAAAATGAGATAAGTCAACGAGATAAGTTATAGATTTTTGATAAATAATATTCTCAGTTCCGGGAAATTTTTGATTTTACCTGGAACTGAGGGTTGTTTAAATCAATCTGTTGCATTAAAATGTTGGTGATTGATAAAAATATGTAAATTATCTTGTAATAATGTAATTTTATAAGTATAATTATAAAAAACACAAATTGGTAGGTGATATAAAGTGGCGGCATCAATTAAAGACGTGGCAAGAGAAGCTGGAGTTTCGATAGCTACGGTATCTAGAGTACTTAATGATGTAGACGTTGTAAACGAAGAAACTAAGAAGAGAGTAGTAGAAGCTATTAAAAAATTGGGATATAGGCCGAATATAGTGGCAAGAAGTCTTAAAACACAGAGAACAAGAACTATAGGAATAATTATCCCAGATATATCCAATCAATTTTATCCTGAAATTGTAAGGGGAGCTGAGGATGTAGCAAATATATATGACTATAATATAATACTGTGCAATACTGATTTGAATATAGAAAAGGAAATGGAGTATTTAAAAGTTTTAAAAGAAAAAATGGTGGACGGAGTCTTGTATATGAGCAATTCTCTTGAACCCAATATTTTAAGCCTTATAAAACAACTTCAATTTCCTATGGTTTTGGTGGAAAGCAAGAGTAAAGGCGAGGATATTCCAAGTGTAACTATTGACAATGAAAAGGCAGCCTATGATGGAGTTACATATTTAATAAAAAAAGGTAACAAAAGAATAGCTTATATAGGTGCAGGAGAGGATATAGTCAATGCCAGTGCTATGAGATATAGAGGTTATAAAAAGGCTCTTGAAAAAAATAACCTAACACTTGATGAAAATAGGATTTATTTTACTAGTTCTAGAGCTAGAAATGGATATAAAGGTATAAATGTAATATTGAGTAAAACAAAAATAGATTCAATATTTTGCACCAGCGATGAGATAGCTGTTGGAGTTATAAATGCACTCAGGGATAATGGAATCAGGGTACCTGAAGATATAGATGTAATGGGATTTAATAATGTATATTTGGCATCTGTATTTTATCCTAAGTTGACAACTATATCACAGCCTATTTATGATATGGGTTCAATAGGTATGAGAATGCTTATAAAAATGATAAATAAAGAAAAATTGGAAGAAAGAAATTATATATTGCCACATGAGTTAATTGAAAGAGATTCCTGCAAATAATGATTATGTATAAATATATACATTCATCCCAGTGAGAGAGGAAATAACGATGGTAGAAAGCTTAATAAATGCAGTTATTTTTGTTTTAGATAAAACTGGTTATATAGGTATAACTGCAGCAATGGCATTGGAAAGTGCATGTATACCTATTCCCAGTGAAGCTATATTACCTTTTGGGGGATATTTGAGTTTTACCGGGAGGTTAAATTTATTACTTATTATAGTATTTGGGACACTAGGCGGGATGTTAGGCTCTATAGGTGCTTATTTTTTAGGAAGAATAGGAGGAAGACCTTTAGTTGAAAAATATGCAGATAAACTTAGGTTGTCTAAGTCACGTCTTGAGAAAAGTGATTACTATTTTAATAAATATGGAGAAAAAATTGTATTTTTTTCCAGACTTTTACCTATAATTAGAACTTTTATTTCTCTTCCTGCAGGTATAAGTAAAATGGAAATCAAAAAATTTGTTGTTTATACTCTGTTAGGTTCCCTGTTGTGGAGCATATTTTTAGGATATGCTGGATATAAGATGGGAGAGAATTGGACAATTATAAGAAGTTGGTTCCATTTTGCTGATATGGCCTTAGTGATTGTGATAATAGGATTTATTGTTTACAAAATAATAGTGAAAAAAGTCAGGAAGTGAGCTTTATTTTAAAACTTGCTTCTTTTAATTTTTAAATAATTGTAGAAAAATACTGTCATGAATATGTGAATTTTGTTTAACGAAAATTTTGAAATTTTCCTCATTCGATGGTATAATTTAACATAAAAGTAAATATACTATTTAATTGGCCATTATTAGGAGGGAGATTATGGATTATAGGAACAGGGTAAAAAATATATTTTCTTATTTATTGAGCTTGAAAAAATTAAATAGGAAGGTTATAAGAAGTGTATATGATTATGAGAAATTTTATTGGGAAGAGGATTTTTCACACATATCGGGATGTACTGTAAATAAACTGAATATAAATGAACCTTGGATTGAAGTAAATATAAAGTGCGGCAAGCTGTATGAAGAATTTTTCCATATATATCAGGAAAATGAAAAAAATGAGGATAATTTTGAAGTAGTTTTTGGACATGGTTTACTCCTGTGGAAAAGAGGGAATGAAAAGATCCTTCATCCTGTACTAACTACAAGGATGAAAATAGGGTTTGACAGAGGAAAAGAGGTATTTACACTGATCCCTTCAAGTAAAACTGTTTTGGAAACCTCATTATTTGAGGGATTTGAGGAATGTAATATACATGATATTTTTGCTTTAGCTGATAGGATAAATAGAATTAACCTGGATCCGAGAAATTTAAAACAAATTGAACAAATATTTTTAAAACTTTTTTCATATATAGATATTTCGGGGGAATTTAAAAAAAGTAATTTTTCAAAAAAGAGAATTAACTTTGAAGAATATCCAAATATATATAATACTTCTGTTATTTTTGTAAGAAAAAGTAATGCTAAATTGTGGCAGATCGAAATAAATAATATAATTAAGGCTATAGATAATGGCTGTAAAATACCTGAGACTATAAGGGCATTGGTAGATGAAAAAAATATTGACTGTAATGATGAAGAAAAACATGAATGGGAAAAAGTAGGAGAGGATTTACTTTTTCCGTTGCCTGCAAATTTAGAGCAAAAAGAAATAGTAAAGAAAATTTCCCAAAACTATGGAGTAGTCGTTCAGGGACCTCCAGGTACTGGCAAAAGTCATACCATAGTCAATTTAATATGTCATCTTCTTGCCCATGGTAAAAGGGTGTTGATAACAAGTCAAAGAAGCAAGGCACTCAGAGTGCTGACAGAAAAAATACCTGAAGAAATAAGACCATTGTGTATCAGTGTGCTTGGCAATGATCCAAGTTCTCTAAATGGTTTAAATGATTCAATCCGGAGGATAACGGATAATTTATCAATGGATGCAGACAGCATGCGTAGAGAAGTTGAACTATTAGAGAATAAGTTGGAATTCTGTAAGGAAAGACAAAATGAATTGTATAAGAAATTCAAATGTATACAGGAATTGGAGAGAAAAAATGTAAATTATGATGGTAGAGAGTATACGCTTATGGATATTGCAAAGTGGGTTAGAAGCAATAGAAAAAAATATTGTTGGTTGGAAGACAGGATTTCCATGGAGGATATTATGCCATTGACAGAAAGGGAATTTGATCTGTTGATATATTTAAGGGAGGTAGTAGATAAAAATCAGAAATATGAATTTGATAATTTAAAGGGGGTTATAGGTAAAATACCTGAAGATGATGAGATCTGCGGCAAAATATCAGAATATAAAAAGTTAAGGCTGGAATATCACAGGTATATCAAGATGTTGAAGGGATGGTATGTGCCTTGCGACAGCGTATGCGAGTATGATAAATTATTGGCTCTGCTGGAAGAGTGCAAGGGTAAAATTACGATATTGGGAGAAGGTGTGTGGGGGAGCATATTTAATAAATATTATAATAGCAATTTAACACGACAGACATTTAAGGATTTATTGTATAAGAGTAACAATTGTATGTTGATATTTAGCAAAATTAGAAATCAAATTAGAAATCACAATATAGAAATTTCAGATGATATTGATATTGATAGTTTTCTGGAGAATTTTGAAGTATTATACAGCTGCTTTGATAAAAAAGGTAAAATAGGGAAAATATTTATAATGACACATCCTGAATGCAATTATGTGCTAAAAAATTGTAAAGTAGATGGTGTGCCGTTGAGAAACATGGAACAGGCGATAATAGTTAAACTCTATATTCAACAAAGGCAAATTGTAAACGAATTGAAGAATATTTGGAATAATACTATGAGGGACTACGGGCTAAAAACTGTGACTCTTTCTATGAAACCTTCTGATATGGTTATTATGGAAAAAAATTTAGAATATTTACAGGAAATTGTGAATTGGGACATGAAATATAAGAAACTAATAGAAAAGAATTTGGGCAGAATAGCTTTCCCTAAAGATATAGATTGGCATAATAAAGAATCATATGATTATTTAGCTGAATGTGTGAAAGCAATAAAGGGTGTTAATACGTACAACGATGACAAGGCCTACATAGAAGTATTTAAAAAGACAATAAAAAATACGGGCAAGTTAAAAAAGCTTTATGAAGCTGTGGATAAACTGAATGTGGAAGAAGTTAAGGCTGTGCTGCAGGAATTGAGGGAAATCAAAGGATTGAAAAATAAATGCATTAAAATAGATGAGCTTGTCGACAAGTTAAGTAAAGTATGTCCTGAAACCGCTGAAAATATAATAGACAATTGGGGTTCCGGGAAAGAGAAATTTAATGATTGGGCACAAGCATGGAAATGGGCGCAGTGGAATAGCCTGCTGGATCATATGTATAGCTTGAATTTAGAGAAGATAGAAGGAGCTATAGGAATTGAAAAGAGCAGAGAAAAAGAAATTATAAAGGAGATGGTTTCAAAAAAAACCTGGTATAATCAAATACTTAAGACTACGGAAAATGAAAAAAGAAGCCTGTTTTCATGGATGCAGGCAGTAAAGAGAATTGGAAAAGGCAGAGGCAAAATGGTACCTGAATACAGAAGAATAGCCCAGAGGGAAATGGAAAAATGTAAAAAGGTAATTCCGGTATGGATTATGCCGCTTAACAGAGTTATAGAAAACATAAAACTTTCAAAAAACATGTTTGATGTAATAATATTTGATGAGAGCAGTCAAAGTGATTTATTTTCACTATGTGCGCTAATGAGGGCTAAAAGGGCAGTTATAGTGGGTGATGATAATCAAATAAGTCCAGAGGTTATAGGTGTTGACCAAAAGACTATGCATGGTTTGATAAATAAGTATTTGAAAGACATACCTCAAAAACAGTGGTTTGATTTACAGACAAGCCTTTATGATACGGCGCTGAGAGTATTTCCAAGTAGGTTAATGTTGAAAGAACATTTCAGATGTGTGCCTGAAATAATAAATTTCAGCAATAATCTGGCTTATTCTGGAGAAATGCTGACTTTGAGATATCCTAAGGTTCATGAAAGATTTTATCCTGTCATAAATACGATTAAAGTTCAAGATGGAATCAGAGATTCCAGAAAACCGGTAAATATCAAAGAAGCTGAATGTCTGGTGGAGAAGGTTGTATCCTGCTGCAGGGACAGCAAATATTCGAATATGTCTATGGGTGTTATATCCTTACTTGGCGATGCCCAGGGAAAGCTTATCGAGAATATGTTGAAGGAGAAAATCGGTGTAAGAGAGATTATAAAAAGAAAACTCATTTGTGGAGATGCATATTCTTTTCAAGGTGACGAACGGGACATAATGTTCTTGTCTATGGTGATTTCTAAAAATGTAAAATTTGCACCTCTTACAAAAGAAAATGATATTAAGAGGTTTAATGTGGCAGCAAGTAGGGCTAGAAATCAAATGTGGCTGTTTCATTCTGTAGATCTGAAAGATTTAAATGAGGAGTGTGTACGGTATTCTCTTCTCAATTACTGTCTGAACTATAACAAACATGATAAAAATAGTGGAAATGTAGAATATATATTTCAAACTGAATTTCAAAAAGATGTCTATAATCTTATAAAAAGTAGAGGGTATAAAGTCACTCCTAAAGTAGAAATAGGTAAATACAATATGGATTTTATTGTAGAAGGTATGCGAAATAGGGTTGCCGTAATATGTGACGGCGATGTTCCATCTGAAGAATATAATTGGAAGGAGGCAGTAGAAAGACAGCTGGATTTAGAAAGAGCAGGATGGGTGTTTTATAGGATAATGGGGGGTGAATTCTATTATGAACCTGAAAAAACCATGGAAAAGCTGTGGAATAAATTGAATAACATGGGAATTGAAAGATATAGTTTACAGACATCAGATACGGAAGCCCTAAAAGTAGTATAATTATAAGCAGAATCTGTTTAGTAGAAAAAATAGTTCTTGAGAAATTTTTAAAGGACTATTTTTTATTTATGACTAATTGATTTTAAGAAATAGTTTAAATGTATGCTCAACTAATGATAAAATAAGTATGCAGGTATATTTTATATATGTATATTTAAAAATATAGGTAGGTGAGTTAATGAGTATTTTTGAATTAGTTTATAAAGTTAGGGATATAATGACGCAAGGGCTTGTAAAGGTATGCAGTAATGAGACTATAGAGAATGCTATTGATAAAATGACGCAGTCTTATAGAAATGAAGTTTTAATAATGGATGATGATGAAAAACTAATTGGTATATTTACTATGAAAGACGCAATAAGGATCAGAAATATGGGAATATCATTTAAAGATTTTGTAATTAAATATGCCTCTAAGGATGTGTCAACTATAGATTGTAATTCATCTGCTAGATATGCAAGGGATTTGATGATTAAAAAAAATATAGGAAGATTACCTGTCGTAGAAAACAATCACATTATTGGGATTATTACAAATAATAATTTTAGAGACATATTTTATATAAAAATGGATGAGCTTTTTAAACTCCAAAATTATGTATTTGATAATTTACATGAAGGCGTGTGCATGTGCGATGAAAAGGGAATAGTAAAGTACTGGAATAAAGCTTCTGAGAGAGTATATGGTGTTAAACTGAATAATATATTGAATAGATATATAGGAGATTTTTTCCCAAATGCTATGCTTTTGAAAGTATTGAATACGGAAAAGAGAATTGATAATGTGTTTCACGAGCCAGTTAAGGGCAAGTTTGTAGTACTGAGTGCTTTTCCAATATATAATTCGGATAAAAAGTTGGTAGCCGTGGTATCAACAGACAGAGATATGACAGATGAAGTGAATTTAACGAAACAGCTGGAAGATGAAAAAAAGAAGGTAGAATTCTTTAAGGATGCCTATAAAAATGAGCTGTCTTCCAAGTATAATTTTTCATTTATAATAGGCAAAAACAAAAAGATAATAGATGCAATTTCCATTGCCCAGAAAGTGGCTCCTACATCCACCAGTGTTTTGATTACAGGGAATAGCGGTACAGGGAAAGAGGTATTTGCAAAAGCAATACATAAGGCCAGTGAGAGAACTGGAAGTTTTGTAGCCATAAATTGCAGTGCCATACCTGTAAATTTATTTGAAAGTGAATTATTTGGATATGTGGAGGGAGCTTTTACGGGAGCTATAAAAAAGGGTAAAATAGGCAAATTTGAACTTGCCAATAAAGGCACCCTATTTTTGGATGAAATTGGTGATATGCCTATGGAAATGCAGGCAAAGCTGCTGAGGGTACTGCAAGACGGAGTTATATACAGGCTGGGAAGTGAAAAATCTATCATTACCAATACCAGAATAATATCCGCTACAAATAAAAACTTAAATGAATTGATATCGGAAGGTAAATTTAGAGAGGACTTGTTTTATAGATTGGCTGTGGTGCAGATAAAATTACCAGATTTGAAAGATAGAAGGGAGGATATAAGGGATTTATCTAATTTATTTTTTAGGCAGGTATCGAAAGATGAAGGTATAGAGATAAATTATATTGATGAGAAGATATATAAAATTTTAGCTGATTATAAATGGGATGGCAATATTAGAGAACTAAAAAATGTTATCCAGAGAATGGTTGTATTATCGAACGATGGGAAAATAACTGTGAAATCTATACCTGAATATATAAGAAATGAAAATATAAGAAATTATGAATATAATGATGAAAATAAATATGATCTACAAAAAATAACAGAGAATATAGAAAGAAAAACCATAGAAAAAGTGATGAAAATGGTACATGGGAATAAAAATAAGGCAGCAAAGATATTGAATATAAAAAGAAGTACTCTTTATTATAAATTAAGTAAATTTAAGTGAATATCTATCGTTTTTTAAAGTACACTCCAAATGTTAGATGAAATCTAATATTTGGAGTGTTTTTTTGTAGGCAATCGAAGTGTCAATAATTTAACAAGTGTGTTAAATTATTGACACTAAAAAAATAAAGTATAATTGGGACATGTAAAGGTTTATAAAAGATTAATGAATTTACGACTGCAAAAAGTGTCAAAAAATAATACATTCACTCATATTTATAGAAGCTATAAAAAAAACTTATAGCTTCTAGATATAGCATTAGTAAGCATTATAGCATGTATGTATAAAATAAAGCGTATTGGCATAAAATATGCTTTTAAAATTTAGTAGGCAGTTGAATTAGCCTAAATACTTAGGAGGGATAATATGGAACAGTTTTATAGTTTTCCCCTTAAAATGCATGTAGGAGGCCCTGACGTACCTATTGTAAAGGAAGGCCAGAGAATAAAAAGGGGAGAATGTATAGCAGAACCAAAAGGTCTTGGAGCTAAAATACACAGCAGCGTTTCAGGAAATGTAGTAAAAATAACTGATTCGGCGATTGTAATTAAACCAGATGACAAACAGTCAGAAGAATATGTAAAAATTAAAAAATGTGATAGTATTGCCGATACGGTTTATGAAGCAGGAGTTGTAGGTGCTGGAGGAGCAGGATTTCCAACTCATATAAAATTAAAGACTAAACTTTCCAATGGATATATAATAGCCAACTGTGTGGAGTGTGAGCCAGTACTTCACCACAATATAGGGAGAATAGAAAAGAAACCCGAGGAAATAATAAAAGGGATAAGATATGCTATGAGTTCTACTGGCGCCAAAAAAGCCTATATAGCAATTAAGTCTAAACATTTAGAAGCTATAAAAGTATTAAAAAATTGTTTGAAAAATGACAATTCCATACAAATTAAGGAATTGCCTGACATGTATCCTATGGGAGAGGAAAGAGCTATTATTCATGCAATATTTGATAGATGGCTTGAACCTACTCAACTTCCAGCAGATGCAGATTGTGTAGTTCTGAATGCAGAGACTCTTTTTAACATAACTATGGCGGTAGAATATGGGAAGCCGGTAATAGATAAAGATATAACAGTTATAGGAAAATTGAAATCAGGAATAGAACCTAATGTATTTTTTCAGGTACCTGTAGGAACAAGCATAAAAAGTCTCATTGAAAAATGCGGCGGCATAGATGGTGAATACGGTGAATTGATAATAGGAGGACCCTATACAGGGACTTCACAGGATATTGACACTGCAATAGTGACGAAAACTTCAGGGGGAGCTATTGTAACCATACCTTTTCCTGAGTACAAGGGCCCTATAGGACTTTTGGTATGTGCTTGCGGAGCTAATGAAGCAAGACTTAGAGATGTGGCTTCCAAAATGAATTCCCAGGTAGTTGGTGTGACTAAATGTAAAAATGTAGAGGAAATTAAAGGTGCGAACAAATGTAAAACTCCAGGGCATTGTCCGGGTCAGGCACAGGCAATTATGTACTTAAAGAAACAAGGTGCGAAAAGGGTTCTTATATCCAACTGCAGCGATTGTTCAAATACGGTAATGTGCTGTGCACCTAAGATGGGATTGCCTGTATATCATCATACGGATCATGTATTTAGAACAGTAAATTATCCGCTGACAAGAAGGCTCCCGATGGAATGTGAATCTTAATTTTTAAAATATAAAAAATAAGGAGGATGATTTAATATGTCAATGAGTGCTGAACATGCAGAAGAAGTAAAAGACGAAGCAGCCG
Organism: uncultured Clostridium sp.; assembly: GCA_903789665.1. Taxonomy (GTDB): domain Bacteria; phylum Bacillota; class Clostridia; order Clostridiales; family Clostridiaceae; genus Clostridium_B; species Clostridium_B lapidicellarium. The sequence continues at coordinate 39,016 of CAIFEX010000010.1, read as the reverse complement.
TTGTATGCTGCAGAACAGAGAAAGATACGGTTATTGCAGCTGAAAATTTGGAGGATCCTGATATATTTCCAGATATGGTGGACTCAGGATTGATGACAATACCTGATAACTGCTTAAAAGTAAAAGAGGTAATAGGTGCAAAGCTTACTAAAACCATAGATTCCCTCACTCCGCTTACTCCAGACATTTTGGAAGGAGTTAAGAAGGGAGAAGATGAAGAAAAAGGTAAAGAAGAAGTCAAAGAAATTTCTGAAGAAGATAAAATTCCCCAAATAGACAATATGGTAGATGAGGGAAATGCATCTGTTTCAGTAGTTGGTGGAACTTTGAAAATACAGATAGAAGAGGGTAAAGGAATAGACATTGAACTTCCCTTTTACTTAGGCTAATAGCTGTGTAAGGGATTTTAAAATATAAATTTTAAGTTCAATAAAAAAAGGATTAAAGAACCTTGAAAAATGAATAAGGAGGTATTAAGATGAGCGCTGAATATTCAGGAAAGTTAACTGCTGCTGGAAACAGCCGGGAGTTAACTGAAGGAAAAGAGAAGGCAGTTTTAAAGTATAATAAAAAAGCAGGAGACATCATAAAAGCTGCTGACTTGGAAAATCCAATGAACTTTGAAAAACTTGAAGATTCACTTTTGATCAAATTGGATGAAAATGTGCTTTCAAGGGAAGAAGTTGTTGGGAAGAAACTCAAAATTGACGCACCAGCTTTAACAGCTGTAACTGGAGGCATGTTGGAGGGATATGTTAAAAAAGAATCAAACAGTACTTCCAATGGGATTCTTAAAATTAAAATTGCTGAAGGCAAGGGAATTAATATAGAATTACCACTGAAGGGTTTGAATTCGATATCTTCTGCAAATGGTGTTTCGGTACCCACGACAAAATCTATATCTGAAGGTAGTAAAGGTCTTGAAATTCCAGGAGAAGAAAAAGTAATGAGGACACTCACAAGGAAACATTACAAAATTGACAAGGTAGAATTTGGTCCAGAAACTAAAATAGAAGGAACAACCCTTTATATAAGAAAGGCTGTATGTAAGGATGCTGTAGCCGAAAGTAAATTGGTTAAGGATATGAAAATTGATATAATAACACCTGACAAGTATCACACTTATAGTGAAACTATAATGGATGTACAGCCTATTGCTACAAAAGAGGGAGATTCCAAACTTGGAACAGGGGTTACAAGAGTCTTAGATGGTGTTGTGATGATGCTTACGGGTACTGATGAAAATGGAGTTCAAATCGGAGAATTTGGTTCTTCAGAAGGATATCTTGATGAAAACATTCAATGGGGAAGGCCAAGTTGTCCAGATAAGGGAGAAATATTCATCAAAACTCAAATGACTATTCAAGCTAAGACAAATATGGAGAGAAGAGGGCCTCTGGCGGCTCATAAAGCTACAGACGTGTTGACGCAGGAGATAAGGGAAGCACTTAAAAAAGTCGATGATGATTCTCTGGTAGTTAATGTTGAGGAGTTTAAGCATGTTAGAAGACCTGGTAAGAAAAAGGTTGTAATAGTAAAGGAAATAATGGGTCAAGGTGCTATGCATGATAATTTGATCTTACCTATAGAACCTATAGGTTTTCTTGGTGGGAAACCCAATGTAGATTTGGGGAATATTCCTATAATGTTATCGCCTCTTGAAGTAGCTGATGGTGGAATTCACGCACTGACTTGTATAGGTCCTGCATCTAAAGAGTGTTCAAGGCATTATTGGAGAGAACCTTTAGTGCATGAAGTCCTTAATGACGAGGAACTGGATCTCTGCGGAGTATTATTTGTAGGTAGCCCTCAGATAAATACTGAGAAATTCTATGTATCTGAAAGAATGGGAATGATTGTGGAGGCATTGGATGTAGATGGAGCTTTTGTTACAACTGAAGGATTTGGAAATAATCATATTGACTTTGCCAGCCATGTGGAACAGATAGGTAAAAGAGGAATACCTTGTGTAGCTTTCTCCTTCTGCGCAGTTCAGGGAGCTCTGGTTGTTGGAAATAAGTATATGAAATACATGATAGATAACAATAAGTCAGAAGCGGGAATAGAGAATGAAGTGCTTGGCTGCAATACACTCTGCCCGGAAGATGCTGTAAGGGGCGTTGCTATGTTAAAAGCAGCTATGGCAGGAGAAGATGTGAAAAAGGCTGAAAGGAAATATAATAGAAACACACTTGAGAATAACCTAGATCTCATAGAAGAAACTACTGATAAAAAAATAGAAAGAGCTAAAAATGAACAATCTCTTCCGATAAGCAAAAAGAGGAAAGAAAAATATTCTTAACAGAAGAAGGTAAATTGAGTGGATTTAAAATACGGTGATAGGATAATCGAAATGCAGGGAATAATTGTTCAAGTCGAAGAAGGTGCTGTTGGAATAGATTTAAAAGGAAGGTTAGGATATTTAAAAATACCTCTGAGAATGCTTATAACAGATTATCCGTTGAAATTGGGTCAGGAAATTGGTTTTAAAATGAGTTTTCCTGAGGTACTTTCATCTCAGGCTAATGAAAAATATATACGCAATATTGATAAAAAAAATGGAAAGGAAGGTAATCTATAATGGATTTAACGGTTGTTAAAGGTCTGCAGTCGGAAATATTTGTGCCTATAACTCCTCCGCCAGTATGGGCTCCTGTAAAGAAAGAGCTTAAAGATATGAAAATTGCCATTGCTTCGGCAGCAGGAATACATTTAAAGACAGACAAAAGGTTTAATCTGGCAGGAGATTTTACATTCAGAAAAATCCCAGGTGACACCAGCACTGATGATCTTATGGTATCACATGGTGGATATGATAATGGAGATGTTAACAAAGATATAAATTGTATGTTCCCTCTGGATAGATTGAAAGAGTTGGTAAAAGCCGGTTTTATTGGTTCAATAGCTCCAACCCATATAGGATTTATGGGCGGTGGTGGAAACCAGCAGAAGTTCAGAGAGGAAACAGGTCCTACTATAGCTAAAATATTGAAGGATGAAAATGTCGATGGAGTTATAATGACTGCTGGATGAGGAACTTGCCACCGCTCTGCAGTATTGGTGCAGAGAGCAATAGAAAAAATAGGCATTCCTACAATAATTATAGCAGCACTGCCTCCTGTGGTTAAACAGACAGGAACTCCGAGGGCAGTTGCTCCGAGAGTACCTATGGGAGCTAATGCAGGTGAACCTCATAACGTAGAGATGCAGACAGGAATAGTGAAGGATGCACTCACACAACTCACTAAGATAACTACGCCGGGGACGATAGTGCCACTTCCTTATGAGTATGTAGCAAAAGTTTGATATTGGTAGGTATGAATTAAATTTTTATGGCAATTACAAACTTAAAAGTTTGTAATTGCTGTAAAATAATTTAAAATAGGGTGAGATATATGAATAAAGAGAAAAAAATGAGAAGACTTGTTATAAAGACTTTTCCCATAGACAAAGTAGAATTTGCTGATGAAACCTCTATAAAAAACAATACTTTATATATTAAAAAAAATATAATGGATATTGTAGATGTAAAGAGAGATCTTATAAAGAAAGTGGATTTAAATATAATTAAGCCCAATGAAAAAGATGTCTTTATAAATTCTATAATGGATTTTTCACCTGTAGCTGTTAAAGTATTGGGCAGAATTGGTGAAGGAATAACACATGTTTTGACAGGCATATGTGTTATGTTGACAGGTGTAGATGAAAATGGAATACAAGTTGCTGAATTTGGTTCCTCCGAGGGAATACTCAAGGATCAAGTAGTTTTTGGCAAAGCCGGCACACCTGCTGAAGATGATATAATTGTAAATATAAATGTCACATTGAGATCTGGTAAAGGAAGTAGTCGTCCGGGACCTATGGCTGCCCATGAAGTTTGTGATAAAGTAATTCAAAATATAAGAGAATGCTTGAAAAAAATGCATGGTGAAGAATGTAGTGAAAAGCATGAATATTTTGATAAAATAAGGTATAATAAGAAGAAAGTTATTATAATAAAACAAGTGGCAGGACAGGGAGCTATGTATGATACGGGAGTTCTCGGCAAAAGCCCGGGTGGATTTATAGGATGCAGATCTGTGATAGATATGGGGAATGTACCTATAATATTGAGCCCTAATGAGTATAGAGATGGTGCACTTAGAGCTATGAATTAGAGGTGATAAAAAATGGGAATTGGACCATCTACAAAAGAGACTACACTGCATCATTTTAGGGATCCTCTTCTAGATGTGGTGTCGAAAGATGATGATGTTGATCTTTTGGGAATCATTGTTGCAGGAACACCTCAGGAAAATCAGGATAAAGTTTTTGTGGCCCAGAGGGTGGGAGCTTGGGTAGAAGCTATGAGGGCAGATGGAGCTATAATATCCATTGATGGTTGGGGAAACAGTAATATAGATTTTGCCACGGCTATAGAGGAAATTGGTAAAAGGCACATACCTGTAGTTGGAATGAGTTTTGTGGGAACTCAAGCTCAATTTGTAGTTACCAATGAATATATGAATACCATAGTAGATTTTAATAAGTCACCAGAGGGCATTGAAACTGAAGTGGTAGGGGAAAATAATGTAACGGAGTTGGATGCTAAAAAAGCCTTGGCTTTTTTAAAATTAAAAATGAAAAATGGGGAGGATTAATTATGAACATTGAAAAGACTATATTTGCTATCGACTCACATACTATGGGTGAGCCCACGAGAGTTGTTGTAGGGGGAGTACCCAATATTCCCGGAAATACGATGCCGGAAAAAAAGGCTTACCTTGAAAAGCACATGGATTATTTGAGAACAGCTATAATGCTTGAACCGAGAGGACATAACGATATGTTTGGTTCTATACTGACACAACCCACTACGGATAAGGCTGACATAGGAATAATATTTATGGATGGCGGCGGGTATCTAAATATGTGCGGACATGGTTCTATAGGTGCATCTACAGTGGCAGTGGAGACGGGTATGGTAAAGCCTGTTGAACCGGTTACAAAACTTACTTTAGAGGCTCCTGCGGGACTTATACAGGCTTCTGTAAAAGTTCAAAATGGAAGTGCAAAAGAAGTTTCTATAATCAATGTACCGGCATTTTTGTACAAAAAGGATGTAAAAATTGAAGTACCTGGCATAGGGAAAGTTCCAATGGATATATCATTTGGAGGAAGTTTTTTTGCTATAGTCAAAGCGGAAAGTTTGGGAATAGAAATAGAAACCAAGAATGCCCAGAAACTGGTAGAGATAGGAATGAAAATAATAAAAGCAGTAAATGAACAGGTAGAAATACAGCACCCCACACTTTCTCATATAAAGACGGTGGATTTGTGCGAAATATGGGGACCGGCGAAAAGCAAAGATGCTAATTATCAAAATGCAGTTATATTCGGACAAGGACAGTTGGATAGATCACCTTGTGGAACAGGGACAAGTGCAAAGATGGCTACCCTTTATGCAAGAGGAGAACTCAACGTAAATGAGGATTTTGTGTATGAGAGTATTATAAATACGAAATTTAAAGGTAAAATACTTGGAACAACTAAAGTGGGGGATTATGATGCAGTTATTCCTCAAATAACAGGTTCTGCTTATATAACAGGTCATAGTCAGTTCTTCATAGATCCTGATGATCCAGTTAAGTATGGGTTTATTCTGAAATAAACTAAAAAATATATGAATTTAGTACTGTATTGATTTTTGCAAAATATTTATAATTATAAGGAAAAAAATAGAGGGGGTCTTTCAGTGGTAAAAATAGTTTTTGGTATACTACTTGTTTTAGTAGTATACTTTGCATTTTTATTTTTTAGAGATTATGCAAAAGCCGTTAAAGAAAAAAAATTGGAAAAAACAAATTTCTTTGCACTAGGTGGAGTTGGATTTATAGCAAATTTTTTTGATACTCTTGGAATAGGCAGTTTTGCAACCAGCACAGCATTGTTAAAGTTTTTCAACCTTACAAAAGATAGAACTTTACCCGGTACTTTGAATGTATCCTGTACTATCCCTGTAATTGTTGAAGCACTTATATTTATAACAGTTATAAAAGTAGAGCCTATAACATTGTTTGCTATGTTGATTTCAGCAACTATTGGTGCTGTAATAGGTGCGGGAATAGTTTCCAAACTGGACGAGAGAAAAGTAGAACTGGGAATGGGCGCTGCGCTGATTGTAGTGGCATTTGTGATGTTTGCAGGTCAGGTAAATCTTATGCCAGTAGGTGGAACTGCAATAGGACTTACAGGAGGGAAGCTTGTAATTGCTGTAATAGCCAATTTCTTATTGGGAGCTCTTATGACACTTGGAATAGGGCTTTATGCACCTTGTATGGCATTGGTGTTTGCACTTGGGATGAGCCCTAAAGTAGCTTTTCCCATAATGATGGGTTCCTGTGCATTTTTGATGCCGGCTGCTTCAGTTAAATTTATAAAAGAAGATTCCTATGACCGGAAGGCTTCTCTGGCTATAACCATATTTGGTGTTGTAGGTGTATTGATAGCGGCATATATAGTTAAGTCACTACCTTTGAATATTTTGAAATGGGTTGTAATTGCTGTTTTAGTTTATACATCTGTAGCTATGTTTAGATCTGCGTCAAAACATAAAAAAGAAAGTGCGGAAGCATAGATCTCATAATTAGTATTGTATATGACCTCGTTCCCATGTAAATGGAAGACGAGGTTTTTTTAACATAGAGTTGTCCGCATGGTTAATCTGTTTCACGTTTATAATGGTTTACACATATTATAAAACATGATTAGCATTATATTTGGAGTGAAGTTATTGTTATATGCGCTAATTCTTGCAGGAGGTAAAGGAACAAGATTATTTCCATTATCCAGGGCCAAAAATCCCAAACAATTTCTAAAAATTATAAATGGTAAAAGTTTTTTGCAAAATACTGTAGATAGAATTATACCTCTAGTTGATAGAAAAAATATATATGTGGTTACGAATAAAGAGTATATAAGTAAAGTACAGGAAGAACTCTTAGATATAAATAAGCAGAATATATTTGCAGAACCGGAGAATAAGGAAACTGCCACCTGTATCGGATTTTCTGCAGTAAAATTATTAAAAAAAGATCCTGATGCTACCATGATAATTTTACCTTCAGATCATTATATAGAAAATGAAAAATTATTTTTAGATACCATTTCTCAAGCCGTACAAATTGCAGAAAGGAAAAGAGGTTTGATTACTATGGGAATTAAACCTGTTAGACCTGAAACTGGGTATGGTTATATAGAAATGGGGGAAAAAATCAAATCGGCCAGCGCTACTTTTAAAGTAGAAAGATTTTTGGAAAAGCCCAATATAGAAGTGACCAAGGATTTAATATTAAAAGGCACATATCTTTGGAATAGTGGAATATTTGTATGGAGGGCAGATGTTTTTTTGAGAGAAATGCAAAAATACCTTCCCAAAATGTATAAATGTATGCTGTCTATGTATCAGAGTTTGGATACAGATCGGGAAGAGGAAGTTGTTAAAGAACAATATAAAATTATAGATGGCATATCGGTGGACTTTGGAATTATGCAAAAAACAAGGAAAGCCTATGTTATTAAATGTGATTTCTTTTGGGATGATATAGGAACCTTTACTGCATTGGGAAGGCTTTTTAAAAACTTTGATGGAAATAATATAAAGGGGAATGCGGTACTGCAATCCAGTGAAAATTGTACTGTATTTGGAAATGACAAACTTATAATAATGTTTGGTGTTAAAAACCTGATTGTTATAAACTGCAAAGATGTACTTTTAATCATGGATAGGAATAAAGATCAGGAGTTAAAGTATTTGGTGGATAGGTTAAAAGATAAGAGTAATTTTAAAAAATATCTGTAAGATTGATTTTAAATCTTTATTCATGGAAGGGGTCTAGTAACTGATACTGACCCCTCACATTTCCTTCTCATTTTCTTCATTCCCTGTGCATCCTAGATTTAACAGGGTTGATCAATTCCAATTTTTTTTTGCGTTTCATCTTTTTTATTATATACTCTCTGTGCAGGGCTTCTTTTTTCAAGGTGAATTTCTCGAAATAGACAAGTCTTACGGGAGTCCTGCCTTTGGTATACTTGGCCCCTTTTTCGCTGTTGTGAGCTTTTAACCTTTTTCCTAGATTATTGGTGTATCCTGTATAAAGTGTACCATCTCTGCATTTTAAAATATATACATAATTCATGATATTATAGCTGCTTTCATAAATTTATTTAGCGGATACGTAGATGTTATTTTCTATGTAAAATCTCCACGGATAATCTGCTGCCTCCTGAGCATAACTGATACCTATCCGTTTGGCATTTTTTATACTGAAATCATTTGAATTGTCATCCACTAGATACAGGGTGCCGCCGCAGAGATCCAGCTTGTTTTCACTTTTGCCTATGGCTAAACCTTTGCATAATTTACCGGGACCATTGGTTAAATTTTTTATCTGGGTTTTATTCAGGGAGGAAAATGATTTGTCATATCTATTTAGGGATATTTCATTTAAATTTTCCAAAGGCTCGACGGCCCGTATTAGTACTGCCTCGGGTACACCTTTTTTTTGAGTTACTATATTGAAACAATAGTACATTCCATATATCATATATACATATGAGAATCCGCAGGGACCATACATGATTTCGGTTCTTTTGGTGCGTCTCCCTCCGTAAGAATGTGCAGCTTTGTCTGTAATACCCTTATATGCCTCTGTTTCAACTATTTTCCCGGATAACCTTTTACCTTCTGTAATATGGACCAATGTTTTGCCAAGGAGATTTTGTGCTACGGATAGTGTATCCCCGCAATAGAAATCCCGCCGCAATTTTTTCAATAATAACACAACCTTTTTTATATTATACAAGAAATATATATTAGATTATATACCAGATGACTATTTTGTCAAATGAAAAACATTACATATACTATTTGTATTTATGGTAAAATTAGATCATCACAATATTAGATAAATATTACGGGAGATTAAAAATTATGAAGATACTTTATTATGATTGCTTTTCTGGAATAAGTGGAGATATGAATTTGGGAGCCCTGATAGATTTGGGGGTAGATAAAGAATACTTGAAGTCGGAACTGTCGAAGTTAGATGTTGGGGGTTATGAAATTCATGCAGTTAAGGATGTAAAAAGTGGTATATCTGGAACTAAAGTGGATGTGATTTTAAAAAAAAGTCGAGAATATAATTCCCATCATAATAGAAATTTAAATGATATAGAGAATATAGTAGATTCCAGCAGCTTGAGTTCAAATGTTAAGAACATGAGCTTGGAAATTTTTAAAAAAGTGGCAGAAGCGGAAGCTAAAGTTCATAATAAGCCTATGGATGAAATACATTTTCATGAAGTGGGGGCAGTAGATTCCATAGTTGATATTGTGGGAGCTGCTATATGTATTGATTATTTAAAAATAGACAGAGTAGAAGCTTCTAAAGTGGAAGTTGGCAGTGGATTTGTAAAATGTGCACACGGTGTATTTCCGGTGCCTGCACCTGCTACAGCAGAAATATTGAGAAACATTCCTATAAAATCTGAAGTGCCGTTTGAAGCGACTACACCGACGGGGGCCGCTATATTAACTTACCTCTCTTCAAAGTATACAGAAAATAAAAGCTTTAAGATAAATAAGATAGGTTATGGTATAGGCCACGGAAACAATGAAAGGATTCCAGATGTACTGAGAGTTTTTTTAGGTGAGACTGATATTGATGACATGCAGGTCATAGAATGTAATATAGATGATATGAACCCTGAGATTTATCAATATGTAATAGATGCTTTATTGAAGAGTGGGGCTTCGGATGTATACTTGACTCCTATAATTATGAAAAAAGGAAGGCCTGCGGTAAAACTTACTGTGTTGTGTAAGGTTGAAGTGGAGGAAAATATAAAAGACATTATTTTAACTCAAACCACCACTTTGGGATTTAGAAAGTATAGAGTCCAGAGGGATGTTTTAGATAGGGATTTTACAAAGGTTGTCACTAAATATGGAGAGGTAAGTATAAAAAATGCCTATTATAAAGGAAAAAACGTGAAGAGCAAAATTGAATATGAAGATTGCAAGAAGCTTGCAATTAAAAACAAAGTAAGCATACAGGAAATATATAGAGAAGCCGCCGCTGAACTTTTAAAACAGGGGAATTCTAAGGCCTAATTTAATATAATTGAATGTTGACAAATGCATATTGAAAACTATATCATAATGGTATATAAATAATGTATATTCTATGTATTTAAAAGAGAAATGAATGTTTTCAAAGCATTCGTTTCTTATGTTATTATTATTTAGGAGGAGTGCCGTATGAAGGTGACTGCGATATTGGAAAAGACAGCTAAGGATGCATTGGTTAAAGCCGGTGTACAACTGCTTGACAAAGATCCAGAAGAAAGCCTTGGTAAATTGTTTACATTAGTAAAAAAGACGGTAAAAAATGACGAGGGGAGTTTAGCTAAAGTAGTCAGAGTTGAAGAGTTGTATAAAACAAACTCTGCAATCCATAATCTTGCTATTAGTATTGTTAAGGATTCCAATAAAAATTGTATAGATAAATTTTTTACCAATTTTTTTGCAAATGCCGCTTGGTATGGAGTCCCCAAAAGGGGGAAATTATTTCAGGAAACCGGAATAAAGACACCTTTTGCAATTCTTATGAGTCCGTCAATGAGATGTAATTTAAGGTGCACCGGCTGTTATGCTTCGAGTTACAGTAAGGAAGATGACATACCTAAAGAAGAAGTAGATAGGATAATTGGAGAAGCTAGAGACCTTGGAATTTACTATTTTGTAATTCTTGGAGGGGAACCTTTCATAAATGACTATATGCTTGATATATATGAAAAGTATAACGATTGCATGTTCACACCATTTTCTAACGGAACTTTATTTGATGAAAAGCTGGCAGATAGAATACAAAAACTTGGAAATTTGATTCCCATGTTCTCCCTGGAGGGATTTGAAAGGGAAACGGATGAGAGAAGAGGCAGGGGAGTATTCAAGAGAGTTATGCATGCAATGGAACTTTTAAGGGAAAGGGGAGTTTTATTTGGAGTTTCCACTGCAGTTAGTAGATACAATATAGATACAGTTACATCAGATAAGTTTATAGATATGTTGATTGAAAAGGGTGCCAAGATGGGATGGTATTTTATATTCATGCCTGTAGGGAAGGAACCTGATGTTGATTTAATGCTTACTCCGGAGCAGAGAATACATCTGGGAGAAAGAATTAGGGAAATAAGAACCACGAAGCCTTATTTTACCATTGACTTTTTCAATGACGCTCCTTATGTAGGAGGCTGTATAGCGGGTAAATTCTATTGTCATATTAATTCAAAAGAGGAAGTTGAACCTTGTATATTTGCTCATTTTGCAGTGGATAATTTGAAAGGTAAAAAACTTATAGACGTGTTTAAATCGGATTTCTTTAAGGAATTGAGGCAGAGACAGCCCTACGTCAGAAATTTGTTGATGCCGTGTATGATGATTGATAATACAAACCAGATCAGGGAAATTGCAAAGAAAACTGGTGCAAAACCTACAGATGAGGGCGCTGAGATGATGCTGGACGATTCTGAATTTAAGAAGAAATTGGATAAGGTAGCTGAAAATTATAAACCGTATGCGGAAAAAGCTTGGAAAGAAGATTTTAATTGTAAAGGCAATTATAAAATGTCTAAAGGTTAAATCTTTAAAACATCCGAAGAAATATATTTCTTCGGACGTTTTAAATTTACAAGTTTTTATAAGTAAAGTTGAAAGATATATTTTTATTTGTTAAGATTAATTTAAAATGGATATTTCAAATTAATCTTAGCAGAAAAGTAGGGGAATTTTTATGAACAAGTGCACAAAAGTAATATTGTCCTTAACATCAGTTATAATTTTAATATTTGCTGCTTCCTGCAGTAAAAATCAATCTGCCCGAGATGACGGGAAGGCACTTCATGGAAATATTGAGGTTGTAACTGATACAGAGCATGGACCACAGTTAAAACTTGCAGCAGACAAGTTTAATGAGATACATAAAAAATCTAAAGTAGATGTCATAGTAGTAAAGGATACAGATAATAACGTCAGGTCTATACTGGATAATTACAGGTATCATTCAGATATATTAACTGTAAGTGACAGCTGTATGAAGCATGTTTTATCTGCGTATTCAGATAAGATTTTAAAAATGACAAATTCGGTGAATTCGTATAAGAATAATCTGCTGGGCGATAAAGTCAGTAATGATACTATGAAAGGCTCACTTTATGCATTACCTTGGGATACATATCCTAAAGCCATAGTGTATAGGAAGGATATATTTTATCAGGAGGGAGTGGATGTAAATAACATAAAGACCTGGAGTGATTATATAGAAGTGGGGAGAAAAATAAAGAAAAATACTGGGGGAACATTTATGGGAAATGTTTCTGACTGTAATGACAATATTTTTTTACTGCTTGCAAATCAATTGGGAACTAGTTACTTTAATGAAAGTGGCAAGTTGGGATTTAAATCCCAAAAATGGGCCAGGGTCATGGAATTGGCTAAGATCTTCTATGGGGAGGATTTGATAAAAGATTTTGATTCTAAAAGTGCTTTGATAGACGGATTAAACGAAAACAAAGTGCTATCGTTTATTGCTGATCCTACTTATATCAAATTGCTTATGAATACCTATCCAAAGGATAATTATAAATGGAGTATAATGAAATTGCCTGCTTTTGAGCCAGGGGGAAATAGAGATGCCTCTCTTGGAGGAACCAATTTGGTAATAAATAAAAACACTAAACAGGCTAATTTAGCCCAGGCTTTTATAAATTTTGCACTTACGGATAATAAGTTACAGCTGGACTTATTGAATCAATATGGTAGATTCCCGGTATATACGACTGCATATAATTTTGTGGATTTTAACAAACGGATTTCTTATTTTAACGACAGAGTGTGGGATTTATTTGCACGGGTGGAAGAAGGGAGTTTTGGTATAAATTATACTAAAAATTTTCCACAAATAAGAGATAAAATAAGTAAAGTTTTAACTGGAATCAATATAAAAAATCAAAACCTTAAAAACATAGAAGAAAATATAGAAATACACTTATAAAACGTTTACTAAACCTGAAAATTAGTGTATAATAAAAATAGGGAATATTAATCATAGGGATCTTTTAACATAGAAGCAAAACCTTTTAACTTGGAGCGGGATTAGTTAAAAGGTTTTTGCTTTTGCAATTGTATTACATATCCAAAATTTTTTTATAAGCCTTAATAGTATTTTCTGAGGTTTTTTCCCAGGAAAATTTAGATGCCTGTTTTAAAGCTTTAAAGCTCAGAGCTTCTCTTATGCTCTCATCGTTGAGAAGGGCCTCTATGGAATACATAAGACTTTTTGTATCAAAGGGGTTTATTAAAATTCCACCATCTCCTACCACTTCCGGAATAGATGATGTATTTGAAGTTATTACAGGAGTACCGCAGCTCATGGATTCTAACGGAGGAAGTCCGAATCCTTCATATAAAGATGGATATATGAATATATCACAGGCATTATAAAAAACAGGTAACATTTCCTCTTCTACAAATCCAGTAAATTTGACATTGTCTTTTATATTCAAGTCCATACTTAAATTTTTTAACACATCCAAATCATCTTTGTTTGATCCAACTATAATTAAATCGTAATTTCTGTCTAAATTTTTGTGAATTTTAGAAAAAGCAGCAATCAATGATGATACGTTTTTTCTGGGGCTGAAACCTCCTATATAGAGAATAAATGGATTATTTATATTGTATTTTGTTTTTATATTGTATCTGCATTTGTCTTTTTCCAAAGGTTTGTATTTGTCATCTGCAGCTAGAGGAGTGACAAATATCTTTTCTTTATCAATTGGGAAAAATTTTAATATATCATTTTTAGAGTGGTTGGATACAGTTATTATTCCGTCAGCTAGATTGATGATATTTGGCATTTGTCTTAAAAATTTTTTTAAATATCCTTTACCGACAGTTTCGGGAAGTACATAAGGTATCAAGTCATGTATGGTGACAACTTTTTTACAGCTTATATTTTCAGATATGTCAATACCGTTTTGAGGAATGTGATATATATCAATGGTTTCTCTTTTTAAATTTTCAGGAAAATAGAATTGTTCAAAAAATCTATGCTGTCTTCTGGAAGACATTATTATTTTAGTATTTTTTTGCCTAAAAGCCTCGTACTTATTACCTGACCAATATATATTATAAAAATTTTCCCTGTGATTTTTAATCATAAATTCTAATATCTTTTCCGTATAAGTACCTATGCCGGTGCCTCTATACCAGTTAATTCCCCTTGCATCAACGGCAATCTTCATTCTTCTCTACCTCCATACTCTAGTAACACTAAAATGATTGAAGCGTCCTAATATATATTATTAATACCCCTATAAAATGGTGAAAATAACTTGATGCTGTACCTTGAACCAGCAATCATCTTATATCTATCACATACCTGTGAGATTAGACATATACTACGTATATAGTAATTTTTTGGAGGAAGAGGCTTTTGGATATACTGAGAATACGAAAATATGTTGAAGATGCCTATGATATTCATATTGAATTCATAGAAAAAATAAAAAGTATATATAAAATTTATACCGAGTATGATAAATATTGTTTGAAAGTGATAAATTATGATTTCGGACATTTTCTATTTATAATTTCCGCTATAAAGCATCTCCAAAATAAGAAATTTAGGAGCATTCCTGAAATAATAAGTACCAGCAATAAAAAAGATTATGTAAAAATAGGCAATTCCTATGCTTATCTGTGTAGATGGATTAATTCTAGGAAGTGTGACTATAATAGTTCATTAGATGTTTTGATGGCCGCCTCAAAATTAGCAGAACTTCATAAAAAAAGTTATGGTTTTAAAGTTATAGATGAAATGAATCCAAGGATAGGGTGGTTTAAATGGATAGATAATTTTATTACTAGAAGAAATGAAATATTGGATTTTAAAAAAAAGATACTGGATAAACCACATAAGGGAGAATTTGATATATTGTATTTAAATGCCATGAGTGAAGAAATAAATGTTGCAGAGAATGCTATAGAGCATTTAAAAAATTCTGATTATATCAATAACATGAAAAGACAGATAAAACACGGCGGATTCTGTCACCATGATTATGCAAACCACAATGTTTTGATAGATGATAAAGGAGAAGTAAATATTATAGATTTTGACTACTGTATGATGGACACGTATCTTCACGATCTATCCAGCCTGATTATAAGAGTGCTAAAAAATGGCAAATGGAAGCTTGACAGTGCAAATTTCATTATAAATGTATATAGTTCAATAAATAATGTAAAAGAAGAAGATATACCTATTATGGCTGGTTTTATGGAATTCCCCCAAAATTATTGGCAGATAGGAATACAGTATTATTGGGAGAAACAGCCTTGGGGAGAAGATTTTTTTATTAAAAAATTATGCAGAATGCTTAAAGATGGACAGGGCAGATTAGAATTTATAAGAGAATTTCGAAATGAAAAATATAGTTGATGTAAGGAGTGGTGATTTATGTCGCATAAAAGATCACATTCACAAAAAACAGAAAGAGTTCAGGATAATGACCCGGGATACTATGAAAATAAGGCAGAGAGCTTAAAAAAAACTGTGAAACAGCTGGAAAAAATGCATAAAAAGAAAAAAGAAGTTATGAAACTCGAAAAGAGAAAACGTCATATACTGAGAGAAATGAGGAAAATGCACAAATAGAATTAGGACAAAAGTAAGGTTATGAGGTGATTTAAAAGTGTACTGCAGCAGCATTGAATCATATTTTATAAGATATTTACAATCAAAAGGAATAATTGTAGTAAAAAGATTTGGAGACAAGGTTAAGCGTGAAGACTTAACTTTGAATGAGATAGAAAATCAAATTTTTACAATAAGTGAATTCCATGTAAAAACATTGGGATATACTGGTGTTATGAATAAGCGCCTGAACAACAACATAGGCAAAACGGTGGAACAATATAAGATTTACAATAGAAGGCTGAAAAAAGATATAGGCATGATAAAAAGATTGAGAGATAAAAATACTTTCCAAAAAAAAATAAATGAAGTGGGGGAAAAGTATCTGACGAGAGCAGAAAAGTGTTTGAACAATATATATGAGCATCATTATATAGATTTAATATTGAGAAGTATGGGTAGAATTGAAATGTGTCTTAAAAATACTTATTTTGATAATTTGAGAAGGGACAAAAATGGGAATATAGAAGTGGCGGATATAAAAGGCTGCTGCTATAATATGGTAGAAATGGATGCACTGTATTTCCTAAATAAGTTGAAAAGAAAAAATACAAAAGTGGATTTTAACCGTATTGTTTCTGATTTTTGTAAATATGAGAATTTGGACAACGACAGCGCAGAATTTATATTGTCCATATTATCTTATCCACGCCAATTTATGAGGTGTTACAGCAGATATAGATATCATACCAGAGACTGGGATGAAGAAGAATATTTGATGAAATTAAATAAGTCCATTGAAGAGGATGGGGATAGCTTGATTTAATTATATCCGGCAATAAGGGGGGATTTAATTGATAGATAGATATGGAGATAAAAAGTATTTAGCTAAATATGATTTGTGTATGGATTTTTTTGATAAATTTGACCTGAAAATAAATGATATCATACCTGTAAGAAATGTATATATGATTTCTACGGATAAAGGAGAAAAAATATTAAAAAAAGTAGAATATACTTTGGATGAACTGAAATTCATATATGAAGTTTTAGATTATGTAAGGAGTAAGTTCCCGAGAGTGATTAATTTTGTAAAAAACAAGAGCGGCCATATATATACGATTTGGAAAGGTGATATGTACTGTATAATGGATATGGTCAACGGAAAGGAATGCAATTTCAGTAACCCCGTGGATTTGGATATTGCATCTAAGGGATTGGCAGAATATCACCTTGCTTCTGAAGGGTTTAAAAGCAGTATGAATAACAAGTACAATAATGGAAGGCTTATGGATGTCTTTAAAAGAAGAGTTCAGGAAATGGAATTTTTCAGGAGTATAGCAGATATACATGAGAAGAAGACGGAATTTGATAAAATATTCATATATAATTCACGGCATTATATAAGAGAAATAGAAAAGAGTGAAAAGCTGCTGGAAAAATCCTGCTATTATAAGCTGTGCAGTGAAGAGGATAAAATAGCAGTGTGTCATCATGATT
The DNA here is from genome assembly GCA_903789665.1 of uncultured Clostridium sp. Taxonomy (GTDB): domain Bacteria; phylum Bacillota; class Clostridia; order Clostridiales; family Clostridiaceae; genus Clostridium_B; species Clostridium_B lapidicellarium. Next base: position 21,773 of record CAIFEX010000010.1, on the reverse strand, counting down.
TAGCTTATCACAATATATTGATAAATGACAATAAAGCTTATTTTGTAGATTTTGATTATGCTATTATAGATCTTAAGGTGCATGACTTGTGTAATTTTATAAACAAAGTTGTAAAAAATTTTGCCTTTGATATTGAAAAAACGAGATTGATAATAAACAGCTATTGTACAGAGAACACTTTAAGTGATAGAGAGCTTGAAGTATTATATGCCATGTTGAATTTTCCAAATGACTTTTATACTATATCTAAAGATTATTATACTAAGCGAAAGAATTGGGAAGAAGAGGTATTCCTGGATAGATTGAAGAGAAAAATAAGATACAGAGAGGAGAGAAAAGAATTTTTAGAAGAATTTAAGGATACAATTTTAAAAAAATGATTTAAAATACACATGCCCTATTTTAAGGGCATGTGTATTTTAGAATTGATTCTTTTACCAAGTATTTTATTGTATATGACTATAGTGTCAATAGCTGTTTTTTTCCAGCTCAATTGGGAAGCCCTTTGAATTCCCGACGAGATAAGTTTGTTTTTGAAAGTGCTGTCTGATAATATATTCAACATGGCTTGGCATAAATCATCTTGATCTTTGGGGTTTACAAGGAAAGCTCCATTTCCAACAACCTCAGGTAAAGAAGTTGTATTTGAAGTTATTACGGGAACCCCACAGGCCATGGCTTCTATCGGAGGCAGACCAAATCCCTCATAAAAAGAGGGATATACGAATAGTTTAGCGGCATTATATATATAGGGAAGGTGCTCCATGGATATAAATCCGGGAAATATGACTTTGTCAGGTATATTTAGTGTTTCAGTGCGTTTTTTATAAATATTGTAGGATTTTCCCTTCATACCTGCAATCACAAGTTTTACAGGTTTTTTATATAACGATATAAATTTACTAAAACTTTCTATTAAACCCAGTATATTTTTTCTGGGACTGAAACCGCCAACATAGAGTATATAATCTCCTGTTATAGAATAATATCTTTTTGCTATATATCTGCTAACGTTTTTGTCCAGGGGTTTGTAGATATCCTCACTGGCCAGATGAGTCACATATATTTTATCTTCGGGGAAATTGAAGGTTTTTATTATGTCTTTTTTAGAGAAATTTGAAACTGTAATTATTCCATCACATTTAGGTATTATATCAGGTATATAATCAAAAAAAATTTTTAAATACCTATCACTTACGGTTTTAGGCATCTTATATGGAATCACATCATGAAGTGTTATTACAAATTTACAATTTTTATCTACCGGTAGCCCTACGCCATTTTGCGGCACATGATATAATTCTATTTTATTGTATTTTATTTTGTTGGGTATATTTATTTCCTCCCAAAAACTATTTTTATTTTGGGGAGGAATAGTGTTTAAAGTAAAATTTTTTTTTAAACATATATCATTTCTAAAACTTTTCGGCATGAAAAGCAAATAGTTATTTATATTATCAATATTATTTAAACAACTTATAAGTTGATAAGTGTAGGTACCTATACCTGTACCTCTATACCATTTTGCAGCACGTCCATCTATTCCTATTTTCATAGAATTATTCCTCTCTAAATTGGTATATTTCATTATATTAAAATCCGGTTAAAAATGTTAATATTCTTCTAAAATTATTGAGCCCTTCATATAGATATATAGGGGTGATTAACATGATGCGAGAATTTGAAATAGAAAGACAATTTAATTTAAAAATTGAAAATATAAGACCAAATAGAGGGGTATATCTTTTAAAAACGGATAAGGGAATGAAATGTTTGAAAAGAATAAATTATGGAACTCAAAAGCTTTTATTTGTCTATGGGGCAAAAGAGCATTTAATAAATAATGGTTTTCCGTATGTAGATAAGTATTCTGTTAACGTAGATGGAAATCCCTATGCTCTTGTCAATGAAGATATATATACTCTTTCAGAATGGATTAATGGCAGGGAATGTGATTTTAAGAATAAAGAAGATATTATAAATGCTTCCAAATGCTTGGCGAATATGCATATAGCTTCTAAGGGATATGAACCTCCTGAAAATAGTAAACTTAAGACGGATCTCGGAAGGTGGCACCATCTTATGGAGAAAAGAGTTAAAGCTCTCGATAAGATGAATGATATGGGCAGAAAAAAAAGTAATAAGGAAAGTTTTGATTTGAATTATATGAAGGCTGTCAAATTTTATAAAGATCTTGGCAGGAAAGCCATAGAAGTATTAAATGATTCCCAATATGATGAATTATGTGATTTGACAAAAGATGAGAAAGGGTTTTGTCATCATGATTTTACATATCATAATATAGTGATAGATGATGACAATAATGTAAATGTAATAGATTTTGATTACTGTAAGAGAGAGATAAGAGCCTATGATATATCGTCTTTTATGATTAAGGTTTTGAAAAGATCGGACTGGAATATAGAAAATGCCAAACTCATATTTGATTCTTACAATGAAGTCAGTCCGCTCAGGGATGAGGAATACCGTGTAATATTTGCTTTCTTGTTATTCCCACAGCGTTTTTGGAGATTGGCAAATAGATACTATTATAATGAAGTTAATTGGAAGCTTAAAACTTTTAACAATAAATTGGAGGAGCTGATTTCTGAACAGGAAAAGTATATACATTTTATTGAACAATTTAAAAAAATATATAATCAAAAATAAATTAAATTGAGGCCAGTCAAGGCCTTATTTTTTGCACTTAAAAAACAATAAAGTCATAATATATACCATGACTTTTTATATATGGGGATGTTATATTATGAAAATAGGTGATATAGTAGTAAGAAAATCCTACGGCAAGGATATAACTTTTAAAATAATAGATATCAAAGAAGAAAAAAACGGGAATGTTTATATTTTGAAGGGAATAGATTTAAGGTTAATCGCAGATTCCAATATTGAGGATCTAGAACTTGCAGAAAGGGAAACACTTGTAAAAAAGGAAGTCGTATTTAATAAGCGGATTAATAATTCAATTCGGAATATTTTAATCAGCAGAGGAGGTTTCAGATATGCTGGAGGAGGAGCAGCACAGGAATATAACGTAACGAAATTTGCCCCTTATGATACAAAGAATGAACTTGCTTTTGGGAGGCCTGGCAAGATACTGCATGTGGATGGTGACCCGGAGTACTTAGATGTATGTCTTAAAGTATATAAGCAACTGCTGTTAGATGTAGTCGGGAGAAATATAGCTGAAAAAGATCAGCCGCTGAAGGTTGTAGAACTGGTAAAAGAGATAAAACCAGATATAGTTGTAATTACAGGACATGATTCCGTAGCAAAGAATACTGCAGATTATATGAATCTGGATAATTATAAAAATTCCAAATATTTTGTTGAAACTGTTTCAGAGCTTAGAAATTATGAATCAAATTATGATGATCTGGTTATATTTGCAGGGGCTTGTCAATCTTGTTATGAAAGAATTTTAGATTCAGGTGCTAATTTTGCAAGTTCACCCAATAGAGTACTTATACATTGCTTGGATCCTGTATTTTTATGTGAAAAAATAGCTTATACCAATATAGAAAAGGTTGTATCCATTCAAGAAGCTATAAGTAATACAATAACCAGAACTAATGGAATCGGAGGACTTCAGACCAGAGGAAAATACAGGGAGGGCTTTCCAAAGTCACCATATGTATAAAAATCATAAAAGTTGTAAATAATATCGTATATATGAGTGTTTTAAAGAAATGTCAGTATATTTCGATGTAAATAAAACTTTGAAGGCTCTGTTTACAAAAAATTAATATTGACAAAACAAATTGCTAACTGATATACTAAATGGTTAGTTGACATAATTAACCTTATGATGTATAATGTAAAATATAGAGAGAGGGTGTTTAGAGAATGGAAGGAGTAAATGTGTTAGCTTCTATAAGAAAGAATATTGAAAATCATGTAGGAGATAAAGTAACCTTAAAAGCGAATGGCGGTAGAAGGAAAGTTTTTGTAAATAAGGGAGTAATAGAAAAAGCTTATCCGAGTATATTTGTAATTAGGTTGGAAAATGACACCCAAAGAAAAGTGACATACAGCTATTCGGATGTTTTAACAAAAACAGTTCAATTAAGTTTTTCAGTTTAATGCAATCAGTAAAAATTTGTCCATCTTTCTAGGTGGTGGAAGTAAATTACTGGCAATGATAACTATAAAAACTACGTGAGTTAAATAGGGAAATCCGATACCTGTAGTATATGGCACTGCTATTCAAGTATACTCTGTTTCCAATAAACTTTGACTTCAAGCAAAGCTGAATCGGATGATTTACAATAGTATATAAAATAATAATTAAAATTAATTGTTATTTTATATACTATTTTTTTGCCCAATTTAAGGTAAGAAGAAAGATGGTGAGCTTCCATCTTTCAACTATGGTATAAAAGGGTATTGAGAATTTATGAGAGGTTATATGGTTAACAACCAACTTAATATTACGTCAAAATTCTGCAAATGTCAATATTAAGACACATTATAAAAATCATCGAAAACATGGCATATTTTTTACCTTTTATTTGTATAAATAAATAGTAGGTTTTTATGTGGGAGGTAATAAATATGAGTATAGATCTTGTTAAAGAAAATATAGAATGTGAACAGTTGATGTCTGAAAATTTTTCTGATACTGTTATAAAAGCAGAGTATATAATACCAGATACTAATCCGGACGTCAACCGTATTTTAATTCTCAATGCAAAACCAGTAATAACCAGTAAAGAAGTAATGCAGGATAAGGTATTTGTGGAGGGAAGAATAGAGTATACTATACTTTATTTGGCCAAAGAAGATGAGGGGACTATGGGTATTTACAGCGTAAGCTATACTGGTGATTTTTCAAATTATATTGAAATACCGGGTTCCCAACATGATATGCTTTGTGATGCCGACTGTTATGTGGAACATATGAACTGCAATATAGCTAATGAAAGAAAAGTGTCCATTGAGGGAATTATAAAATTAAAGGCGGAAGTGTATAAAAAATATGAATTTGAAGTTATAAAGGATATTGAAGATTCTGGAGATATACAAATGTTGAAAAATCCGGATACTGTAGACAAAATAATCGGGACTGTATCTGGAGACTTAGTGGCGAAAACCGAAATTCAGATACCTATGGATAAACCGCAGATAGGAAACATATTGGAATGCAATGTGAATGTCCATAAGAAAGACATAAAGGTTCTGGAGGGGAAGGTATCTTTAGAGGCATATGTGCTTATAGGTATCCTGTACAGGGGAAAGGATACTAAAGATGTGGAATATATAGAAGACGATGTTTATATTAACAAGGAAATTCCCATAGATGGGGTAAATCCGTCTATGGATAGTTATACTGATTTTTGTGTAGATGAAGTTGAAAAGGGTGTAAGAGAAGATGATTTAGGTGAAAGTAGAATAATCGATGTGGAAGTATTGGTAAAATCAAATACCAAAGTCATGTATAAGGAAGATATGGATATAATAGAAGATGCTTATTCTCCTTCTTCTCTCCTGCAGATGGATAAAAAAGATTATGAATTGAATGTAATGCATGGTCAGAATACTGTTCAGAGTATGATTAAATCCAATATAGAATTGGAAGGCAATTCCAGGCCTAAAGAAGTTATTATGTGTTATGGAGAAGTGTGTATAACGGATAAAAAAATAGTGGAGGATAAAGTTGTAATAGACGGTGTTTTGAATACTAAGGTTCTATATAAGAATTTGGAAGATGAAATAAATAAAGCTAGTGATGAGATACCATTTAGCTGTAGTGTGGATATACCTGAAAGTAAAATTGACATGCAGTGTATAGCAAAAGTGTCTTTGGAAAGTATACAGGGAGACGTGGAAATAGATACTATAGCTATAAAGGCTGTGGTAGAGACATATGCAAGGGTAAATTATGTTACAAATAAAGAATTTTTGGTAAATATAGATTCTGCCGAGGGAGAATTTCCAGCTAAAAAAGCCAGCTTAACTATATATGTCATCCAGCAGGATGATACTTTATGGAAAATAGCCAAAAAATATTATACTACTGTGGAAGATTTGGTGAAGTTAAATGATATAGAGGATCCAGAGGTTATAAAGGTTGGAGAGAAGCTTATCATCCCAGGAAGAGCCGTAATATAAGCAGGGAGCCCAAATCTTTGATTTGGTGCGAGTCGCTTACTCCGCCGGACGAGAGGGAGGTGGAGTTACCTAAATTGGGAGCCCAAATCTTTGATTTGGTGCGAGTCGCTTACTCCGCCGGACGAGAGGGAGGTGGAGTTACCTGTTATTTATAGAAGATTGTAAAAAAAACTTCAGTGGTAAATTACTGAAGTTTTTATTTTACGCATAATAATTTGGAATATGGAAAAAATATAGAATATCCGCAAGAGAGGGTGCATTATTTTGAAGAGAAAATCAGAAAAAAACTTAATAATAATAGGAGGAGCAGAGGATAAAACCGGTGAAAAAAAAATATTGAAAGAAGTCTGCAGTAGACTTGATAAACAAGAGGATATCCTCGTTATTGCGACTATTGCATCTGAAATACCGGAGGAATTGGGAGATGAATACAGAAAAATATTTCAGGAATTGGGAATAAAAAATATAAAGATATTGACTATAAGAAATAGAAGAGATGCCGTTGATATAAATAATGTAAATCTCATAGAAAATACTGCATTGATGTTTTTTACAGGAGGGGATCAACTTAGGATAACAAGTCTTATAGGGGGCACTCCTCTGTACTCAAAAATTCAGAAATTATATGAGGGAGGATGTACTTTTGTGGGAACTTCTGCAGGAGCTTCTGTTATGAGTGATACCATGATAATAACGGGACCTGACGAGGAATCGCCTAAAAAGTGCACTTTAAAGATGGCACCTGGGCTGGGTCTGATAAAAGGTGTAATTATCGATCAGCATTTTGCTCAGAGAGGCAGAATAGGGAGGCTTCTCGTGGGAATAGCAGAAAATCCCCAGAGCCTTGGTATTGGAATAGATGAAGATACGGCAATTATAGTCAGCGATAACAATGAATTCACGGTGATGGGTTCCGGAGCAGTTTATGTAATAGATGGATCCAATATAACCTACAGCAATGTGTCAGAACAGTATCCTGAGGAAATACTGTCTATATTTGATGTGAAATTACATGTACTTAAATATGGAAATAAGTTTGATTTGATAAATAAAAAGCCCTGTAATAGCTAAAAATTCAAGAAAAGGTCAAATAGATATAAGGGAGGAGTTGTAGAAAACCGTTAGATCAGCAAATTGGATCACAATGCAGATGCTGATTGTATACCGTTTACTAAACGGGATTTTAAGCCCTTGGAGTATCAGGCCAAAAGAGAGTAGCATACAGCAAAATCAGGTACTATGAATGGGGAAATAGACACAATTTTATAGAAATATAAATAGGTGTTTATATAACGGGTAGTATACATAAAATGAAGATAGATGATTTTAGAGTTTTTGAAGGAAGAAATATATTTGCTCATAGAAAATGTGTAAAGATGTCTGTTGATTTAGAGGAGTATAAGGATGTGCCAACTAGAGATATAGATGGTTTCAATGAAAAACTTCTTGCAATTGTACCTGAGTTAAAGCAGCATAGATGTGGAATAGACGAAGAACACGGTTTTGAAAAAAGACTGCGGGAGGGAACATATATTGCCCATGTCTGTGAGCATATTATACTTGCTATACAAAATAAATTGGGCATTGATGTAGGTTATGGAAAAGCAAGGGAAATAAAGGGAAGCAAGTATTATATAGTGTATGAATACTTGTACAAAAATACAGCAGTGGAAGCAGGCAGGACAGCTGTGAGTCTGGTGAATTCGCTGATAGAAGGTACAAATTATGAATTTGAAAAAGCTGTGGCTAGGCTGAGAAAAATTTTAAAAGCAGAACAGATTGGCCCAAGTACATTGTCTATAATATCGGAGGCTGAAAAGAGGGGAATCCCCATAATGAGGATCGGAGACAACAGTGTATTTCAACTAGGGTATGGCAAGTACAGCAAAATCATAGAAGCTACTATATCGTGTAATACATCGGCTGCTGCCGTAGATATAGCTTGTGACAAGATAATGACTAAAGAAATTTTGAAGAATCAATGCCTTCCTGTGGCAGAAGGCGGGAAAGTGAGAAATTTACAGGAACTGTTGGATCTTATTGATGAAATAGGATATCCGATAGTTTTGAAACCATGTTATGGAAATCAGGGGAAAGGGGTATTTGCAAATATAAGGAATGAAAAGGAGGCAGTAAGTACCTATAGGATATTGTCGGAAGAATTTGACAATATAATGCTGGAAGAAAATATAGATGGAAAAGATTTTAGAATATGTGTGGTAAATGGGAAGGTAGTAGCTGCTGCTGAAAGGATACCACCTTATGTAGTGGGAGATGGAGTGAAGACCATAATTGAACTGATAGGTGATGTAAATTCAGACAGCAGGAGGGGTGAAGGTCATGAAAAACCTCTCACTAAAATAAAGATAGATGATGAGTTAAAAACGTGTATATTTAAGAATAACTATAAATTGAATAGTGTTTTACCCAAAAATAAAAAAATGTTTATAAGGGAAAACGGAAATTTGTCTACTGGAGGGACGGCAGTAGACTGTACTGATTTAATATGTAGGGAGAATATCAGTATTTGTGAAAGAGCAGCGGATGCAATTGGTTTGGATATCTGCGGCATAGATATATGCTGCAAGGATATAAGCAAATCCATACTTGAAACCGGCGGCGCTATACTGGAAATAAATGCGGCACCAGGTATTAGAATGCACCAGTACCCTTGTGTAGGCAAAAAAAGAGATGTAGCTGGAGCCATAGTGGATATGTTGTTTTATAGGCAGCAATCAATTCCGATAGTTTCAGTTACCGGTACAAATGGCAAGACTACAACTACTAGACTTATCGCACATATTCTTGGAAAGTCCGGCTATAAGGTGGGTATGACTGTTACGGGAGGAATATATATAGACAATAAGTGCTTATGTAAGGGCGATACTACAGGTTATTATAGTGCAAAAACTATTTTAAGTAATAAAAATGTAGAGGCAGCAGTGTTGGAAACGGCAAGAGGAGGAATAATAAAGAAGGGTCTTGCCTATGATTTGGCAGATGTAGCGGTAATAACTAATATAACAGAAGATCATCTGGGATTAGACGGGATAAACAGTATGGAAGATTTAGCTTATGTGAAATCCCTGGTCGGTGAGGCCGTAAAGAGAGAAGGGCATGTGGTTTTAAATGCAGATGATTTGGTAAGTAAAAGTATAATTGACAGGATGAAAAGTTCCATAATTATGTTTTCCAAAAATAAAGACAATGTAATCCTCAGAAACAATATAGATAAAGGTGGATGCGGCGTATATGTAGATGGCGGTATTGTGTATTTTGAAAGGCGAGGAGCCGTGGTGCCTATAATAAAGGTGAAAGATATAAGAATATCCTTAGGAGGAAAGCTCATTTATAATATAGAAAATGCCATGGCCGCTTGTGGAGCTGCAATTGGATTGAATATACCTTATACGGTTATAAAAAATGGATTGGAAAGTTTTTATGGTGATCTTTCTTTTAATCCAGGACGTTTTAATATTTATAATTTAAACGGAATAAATGTAGTACTGGATTATGGACACAATATAGAAGGATACAAAGCAGTTATAAAAGGCGCCAGGAAGCTAGGCTATAAAAGGCTGGTGGGAATTATCGGCGTACCTGGAGATAGAACTGATACTAGTGTGAAAAAGATAGGTCAGATTTCAGGAGATAATTTCGATTATATATATATCAAAGAAGATAAGGATAGAAGAGGCAGAAAGCCCGGCGAAATAGCTTCAATTCTTAGAGAGGGTATAAATAGCACTGATTTTAATCCAAAGAAAGTAGAAATTATATTGGATGAGAAAATTGCCCTAAAAAAGGCAATAGATACAGGGAAACAGGGGGATTTAATAATAATATTTTTTGAAAAGATGGATCCGCTGGTAAAGATAATAAACAGGAAACTAAAATACGGAAACAAAAAAACGGGCAATATAGCCATGGTATAGGGAAAAATTAAAATTGTAGCTTTAATTCTAAAATAGTATTATAATATTTTAGAATTGACAAATTTAAAGGTAGTGAAAGTTGAAATGCAAGTATTAAAAGCCTATGCAAAAATAAACCTTTCTCTGGATGTAATCGGAAAAAGAAATGACGGATATCATCTTTTGAGAATGATAATGCAAACTATAGATTTGTACGATGTTTTAAAAATATGTAGAACTGAAAGCGGTATACATATAACTTGTAATAAGAGCTATGTACCTTGTGATAATAGGAATCTGGCATATAGGGCAGCAAAATTATTCATGAATAAGTATGGTATAAGAAGTGGGGTAAATATTAATATTGTCAAGAATATACCTGTGGCGGCAGGACTCGCTGGTGGGAGTGCAGATGCTGCAGCGGTATTGAAAGCCATGAGAAATATGTATTTACCTGGGGTACATGATGGTGAATTAGCTAGATTGGGATTAAATATAGGGACAGATATCCCCTATTGTATAATAGGGGGTACTGCATTGTGTGAGGGAATAGGCGAAATAGTAACCCCGCTTAAGCCCTTCAGGGATCATATATTGATATTGGTTAAACCACCTTTTGGAGTTAGCACTAAGGAGGTATATGAAGACCTGAATATAAGTAAGATAATAAAACATCCCAATACCGGCTTGATTATAAATGCTATTCGTAAAGACAGATTGGGAGTAGTAAGTGAAAATATGAAAAATGTTCTTGAAAATGTAACTTTAAAAAAACATTTTGTATTAAAACAGATAAAAGATCAATTGATTGGATTTGGAGCATTGGGAACATTAATGAGTGGAAGTGGTCCAAGCATTTTTGCTTTTTTCGATGATATGTTAAAAGCTCAGGAGTGTTATGATAAAATGAAGGTTAAATATAAGGAAACTTTTATTACGAGGACAATATGAAGTGTTTTTGATTGACTGTCTCAAAGTGTGATTTGGGGCAGTCTTTTTGTATTAAGATATAATTTTGTGAATAAATAATTTGGAATAAGTAGAAAATAATTTAGAGCCATTCTAAATTAAGTGAGAAATGGAAAGAGGGAGAATATGTGAATATTATTCACTTATTTAATAAATATTTTTTTATACTTATGATAATCCAGGGATTTTTTTTAGTATTTATTGATCCTAAGGAGTTTAAAAGAAAAAATTTAAAGAAGACTGCTTTGAAATCTAAAATAATCGGCATACTTTTTTTTATACTTTCAACTTTGCTGTATGCCTTTTCGATTTATTCTTTTTGACAGGAGATGAATACATATGCAGGAAGAAGTGAGAAATTTTATATCTTCTAAAGTTGATGAAAATATAGAATACTTGAAAAGATTATTCAAAGATAACTCGGATATGGTTTTTAGGGAATTTTATATAGGGGAAATTAAAGCTGCAATAGTATATATAGACGGCATGGGGGACAAAATGCTTTTAAATGATCTGCTGAGGGGACTTATGAACAGGTACAGGTATGTAAAAGATGTAAGAATGGTAAAAGAGAGGTTGATAACTGTATCTGATATGCGAGAGATTGTTGATTTAAGGAAGGGAATTGATCTTGTCTTATCTGGTGAAACACTGATGCTTCTTGAAGGTATGAAAAGTTTTTATGTACTTGCCACCAGAGCCTGGCCTGTAAGAGGAATAGCTGAACCTTCAGGTGAAACGGTATTAAGGGGCTCCAGGGATGGATTTACTGAAACTTTGCGATTTAATACGGCTTTGATAAGAAGGAGGATAAGGGATACAAGACTTAAGATTGTACCAAAGCCCCTGGGTGTAAGATCCAAAACCGATGTGGTAGTGGTATATATAGATGACATAGTAAATGAGGGCGCATTAAAGGAACTTATGAAAAGGCTGGATAGTATAAAAATAGATGCCATTTTAGACAGCGGCTATGTTGAACAGCTTATTGAGGATAATAAATGGTCTTTTTTTCCACAAATTCAGAGTACTGAAAGACCTGACGTAGTGGCATCCGCATTATATGAGGGAAGGATCGCAATAGTGGTAGACAATTCGCCCTTTGCAATTATAGTACCCACCACTATGGCAAATTTATTTCAGTCACCGGATGACTATTATCAAAGGTGGATATATAGTTCAACAATAAGAATAATAAGGTTCATCTCTATAATAATAACTTTGATAATGCCGGCTTTTTATGTTGCTGTTACTTCTTTCCATACAGGGATAATACCTACCAAACTGGCATATTTTATTGCTGCCTCGAGAGAAGGAGTACCATTTCCAGCTTTTGTGGAAGCCATAATCATGGAATTGAGCTTTGCCTTGCTTTTAGAGTCCGTGGCAAGGCTTCCAAAATCCATAGGTGCCACTACTGGAATAGTGGGAGGCTTGATTATAGGTCAAGCTGCAGTTCAAGCTGGGATAGTAAGTCCCATAATGATAATAATAGTCTCTGTTACTGCTATAACGAATTTTACTACCCCTAATTATGAGATGACCTCCGCATTTAGACTGGTTAGATTTTTACTTATAATTGCAGCAGCTATAGCAGGGCTTTATGGAATTATGATTGGACTTGTAATTACTCTGGTGCATCTGATAAAGCTAAAAAGCTTTGGAGTATCCTATTTAGCTCCTATGGTGAATGAAAATGCCAATGATTTTAAAGATATGTATTTTAGAGCTCCTATCAGATTTTTGAAAAAAAGACCAAAGTATATGAACACCGGAGATAAAATAAGACAGAGATAGTTTAACTAAATGGCTGCTGCGCTAAACAAAGAGGTGATTAGGTGAGAGATATGGATTTCATAACCGTATTTGGAATATTTTCTACTGTAATAGTGACTGTTATAGGTGTAGGTGTATTTTCATACCCGAGGGAAGTAGTGAGTATTGCCGGCACCGACGGGTCGGTTGTTACTGTGGCAGCAGGTTTTTTGGCTTACGTTTTGATTTATATTGCCTACAGGACAATAAAATCCAATGGATATAACAAATTGAGTACAATACTTGAAAATAATTTCGGGAAAATATTCGGGGGGATTTTAGCCGTTATATTTGCAGTGTATAATATATTTACCATATCAGTTGGAATGAGAATATTTATAGAAGTTATAAAGATGTATCTTTTGGAAAAGACACCCACGGAATTTTTAGTAATTGTAACTATTTTTTTAGGAATTTATCTTGTAAGGAGTAAACTGGAAAATCTGATAAAGTTCAATGAAGTTTCTTTCTGGATATTATTCATATCAATAGGTCTGATATTTCTGTTTACTTTAAATAAAACTGATTTTACCAATAATTTACCCATATTTACTAATAAACCCTATGTTTATATAACTGCACTTAAAAGTGCAATTTATAATTTTGCCGGGATAGAAATAATATATATTATAGGGCCGTTTATAAAAAATAAATCCGGTATAAATAAGGCAATTGTAAAAAGCATTTTATTTATAACAATTTTTTATGTTATAATTGTTGTATTTTCTCTGGCTATTTTTTCCAAAGAACAGACTAAAATTCTATTATGGCCTACCATAACTATGATAAATTCCATAAATGTAGAAGGAGCTTTTATAGAAAGATGGGAAGGAGTAGTTATGGCTCTTTGGGTTATATTTTATTTTACTACTTTTTCAAATATATATTATTTGTCATCCGATATAGTAAAAGATGTATTCAGGCTGGGTGACGTAAAACTTTCATCGGCTTTGATAGCTCCGATAATATATATGATAGCTTTATATCCCCAGAATATAGCGCAGCTCTATGCCATAAGCAATAAATTTATACCTCCGCTTTTTATATATAGTTTAATTATACTGCCAATTGTCCTGCTTTTATTTGGTAAAGCCAAAAAAAAAGGAAATGTAAATAAAATTATGTCTTTGCTTCTGATATGTACTTTACTGACTGGATGCTGGGATAAAGTTGAAATAGAGAGAACTGAATTGGTATCTATAATTGGGATAGATGCAGGAGTTGATATAGCAAAAAAGAAAAAATTCAGGGACATGAAGCCTACGGATCCGCTGACTTCCATAGATCTAAAAAAATTTCATGTAACTTTTGGAATACCGGATTTAAGTAAATTGGAACCGGGTAAAGGCGGGGTGTCTAAGGATAAATATATAAGTGTTGATGGATATTCGATTCAAGATGCAGTTAGTAATGCCATAGCTAAGAGCAGCAGATCCATGAGATTTAGCCATACTAAATTGTTGATATTGGGTGAAAATCTGATGAAATACCCTGATGCGGTAAAAGAGGCCATTGATTATCTTCAAAGAGAACCTTCTTTAAATAGGAATATGTATATAGTTATGTCGGAGGGGGATGCGGAAAAATATGTGACTTTTAATATGCCCATAGAAACGAGTGCGGAAAATTATATATTGGGTATGGTGGAAAGTGATCTTAAGGATAATACAGTTGTTCCTGTAACTTTAAATGATTTTTTAGTTCAGATGAGTGAGAACGGGAATAGCATGGTTCCCAGAATTGTTGTTGATAAAGATAGCAAAAATATAAAAATATCAGGTACTTTTATAATAAAAAATTTTGCACAAAAAGGGACTTTTAATTCAGTTCAAACCTCCAATATAGAATTGCTGAAAGGAATTTTAAAAGGCGGGAAAAAAATGATATATTTAGAGGGTCATCCGGTGGATATAAGAATTGATAATACTGATAGAAAGATAAGGGTGCTTCAGGAAAACGGCAGGTTAGTATTTGATGTGCATCTGTATATAGAGGGTCAGATAAAGAACTATTACACTGGTAATGAAACGCTGTCTGTAGACAAATTGAATCAAATTCAACAGTATTTCAATGAGTCTATAGGAAAGGAATGTAAAAGTGTGATAAAATCCACACAGAGGGAATTTCAAGTAGATCCTATAGGCTTTAGGGAATATATAGAAAAATATCATCCGTTTTTATGGAAACAGGTAAAAAATGACTGGAATGACACATATAAAAATGCAGTTGTAAATATAAATGTGAATACGAATATAAGGAGGATCGGCGTAACGAAATAAAATATAAATTGCAGTGAATATAACTCAAATATATGTCAATAATTACTAGTAAATTGAAAATAATTATAAAAGATGGGGTGAAATCATGAAAAAGTATTTGCTTGTATTTATTATAGGCATTTTGAGTATATTTGCTGCAAATTCCGTTTTCCTTGAAATAAAAAATAAAAATGTGGAGGAGGATATGGCATCCAGAATAATAAGATTTCATGTTATAGCAAATAGTGATTCAGGAAGTGATCAAGCTCTTAAATTAAGAGTTAGAGATAGGGTTCTGGAGTACATAGCTCCTAAATTGGAAAATTCAGAAGATATAAATAAATCTAGAAAAATTTTAAAAGAAAATGACAGCAGGATATTGGAGATAGCTAATAATGAGATAAGAAGAGAGGGTTACAGTTATAAAGTGAACAGCACTTTGTCTGAGACGAATTTTCCCATAAAAACTTATGGGAATATAACTCTACCACCGGGAAAATATGAGGCGTACAGAATAATTATAGGCAGTGGACAGGGACAAAACTGGTGGTGTGTCATGTTTCCTCCTCTGTGTTTTGTTGATATTACAAAGGGACAAGTTTCCTATAAAAAAACGGAAGATGAAATGAAAAAAGTTTTGACACCGGAAGAATATAAGATGGTGGATAATTCCTCCCTCGGAGTGAATAAAAAAGATATAAAGTTGAAGTTCAAATTATTAGAAATATTGAAAGATATGGGTTATAAAATTTCAAAAATGTAATTTGAAAATTACAGTACAGGTGAGATTTTCAGACATCACCTGTATTATAATTACATATTGCATCAATTAATTTCCTGCAAATAGTTTTTGAGCAGTTTTGACAAAATGTTCTTCTGCTGATTTAAAAAATGTCTTAATGTTGTCCTTATTGTGTATTATCCTATTTCCGGTTAAATTTTTTTTGGCTAAATTGTTTTCTATAAGCCAGTTCATAAGATTAAATATGTCATTTACCGCATATGGTTTTGCAAATCTGCTGCAATTTCCACTTATTATTTCGAGCTTTTCCCTGGAATTAAGAAGTTTTTCAATGTTTTCTCTACATTTCCCTATATCGGTTAAATTTACAGCCAGATTATTTTTCAATAAAAATTGTGCATTTTTTTCCTCTTGGCCAGGTATAGGAGAAAAAAATCCCAAAGGTATTTTACATATCAGTGCTTCTGCAATAGTAAGCCCTCCTGGTTTTGTCAAAAGGAGATCACTGGCCTGCATATATTTATTTACTTGATTGGTAAAGCCTATTATTCGAGTTTCTTTAGAAGAAGACATCTTGATTTTTGAAAGTTCTGAATAGAGCTTTTTATTTTTCCCCGTTATAATTATTATTTGAATGTCTTCACTGACCTTATCCAGTTGTTTATATATGTCTGCTATTTTACCTAAGCCCAAGCTTCCGCCCATAACTAGGATAGTGAATTTAGATTGGGATAATTTTAAGCTTTTCAATGTATCATGTCTATTGTAATTTATATTGAACTCCGGTTTAACGGGTATACCGAAATTATATATGGTATCTTTAGGTATTCCCTTTGATATCATCTTTTTTATCATGTTCTTATTGGAAATCACATAAGCATCTATATATGGATGCAGCCAGGAAGTATGCGGATAATAATCAGTAATTATACACATACAGGGTATGCATATATGATATTTTGATTTCAATACAGACAGCATTTCTGTGGCAAAGGAATGAGTCGATATCAATATATCAGGATTATATTCGTTTATAAGGGGAAGTAGTTTACAGGTCAGGGACTCAATAAGTTTTGAACTTATTGTGGTTGTAATTGTGTAATCGCCTTCTGAATAGCTGTATAATTTTCCGTATAAAGAAGGAGATACTTTGAGTGACTTTAAGTAACTGCCTATTACTACCTTGTCTATTATGGGATTTATATATTTTAAGGCATCAACAATTTTTACGTTTGATGCTGGATCTCTCAGGGATATGTAACTTTTTAATGCTTCAGCTGCATTGCCGTGTCCTCCACCGGCGGAAATTGAGAGAATTAAAATGTTCATCTAATCACCTTCTGATTAAGTATGTAATCTCATTATATAAAATGTAGCAAAAATAATAAACTCATTTAATAAACATTTAAGAAAAAATTAATAATAATCATCAAATAGTATTGGCTTTTGTGAACATTATTAAACTTATAATACATAACAATTGAATAAATGCAGACAATATAAATAAATATCAAAGTATACCGGTCTTTGTGTGAAATTCGTTGTAAAAGAGAGGTGGAGCTCTGTGAAAATCACGAAAAAAAGAATCATATACACGGCATTAGTGATTTTAATTGTTGTCTTTTCAAGTACGTTTGCAGTTCTCATGACTTTGGAAAGGAATGATTATAGAAATTATCTCCAGGGTGAATATGGCAAAAGCATGTATGAACTTATAGATGCAGTACAAAATATAAGAGTGAATTTGACAAAGGCGGCCGTAGTCGGTTCAAGAGAACAGGCCATAGTTGTTTTTGAAGAAATATTTAGGTATTCTGGTATAGCCAATGATAAATTGCATTCCCTTCCAGTGGATCAGCCTACTATATCTGATACCAGTAAATTTTTGAGTCAGACTGGAGATTTTTGTTATAATTTGGGCAAATTATCTACCACGGGGAAACAGTTGAATGACGAGGATTATAATAATATAGAAAGGCTGAAAAAACAATCTGTTATTTTAGAGGGCCAGTTGAAATCCACGGCCGATAATATAAATCAAGGCAAGGTGAAATGGGGAGAAATAAGGAAGAAGATCATTGGCGCTTTTGCAAAAAATAATGATAATTCCATATCAGAACAGTTCCAGGGTATGCAAAAACAGATAGTTCAATATCCTGCACTTATATATGATGGGCCGTTTTCGGATAATGTACTTCAAGTAAAACCTAAAATTGATTCACAAAGGCAGATATCCGGGAAGGAAGCCGAAAAGATAGCCAGGAAAATAATAGGAAAAAATAAGATTGAAAGTCTGACCGTATCTTCCGTCAAGGGAAAAGCCGATATAGATGTGTACAGATTTACTGCTGCCCTTAAAAATAGGAGTAGAAAGGGAGACAGAGTGATATGTGAAATAAGTAAAAGGGGCGGGAAAATCTCATATTTGATAAATGATAGGGCCGTAAACAATAGTTCCATTACTGTAAAAAAATCAAGGGATATGGGAGCAGAATATTTGAAGAATCTAGGATACGATAACATGATTCCAACCTATTCTTTAAAATACAATAATATAGCTGTAGTAAGTTATGTTTACAAGCAAGGTAATATATTGGTATATCCGGATCAGATAAAATTGAAAATAGCCCTGGATAATGGGGATATCATAGGGATAGAAGCAGATAAATATCTTATGTCACATGTTGAAACGAGAGAGATATCAACTCCCAAAATGAGCTATGAGGAAGCACAGAAGAAAGTCGGAAATAGACTGAATGTAACCGGGAAAAGACTTGTCGTAATTCCTACGGAAACAAACAGTGAGATACTATGCTATGAATTTTCAGGAAATTATAAAAATGATAATTTTAAAGTGTATATAAATGCTGAAACCGGATATGAAGAAAAAATAATTCAAATAATCAATACTCCTAATGGAGAATTAACTATATAATTTGTTATAGATATATATCCCTAAAGGCAGATATGGAAATATTCGTGCTTTTAGGGTGTATTTTTATCCAGGTTATTACATAGGTGAAATAAAAATCCTATAAAAATTCCGGCCTATTTGATATAATGGAATAGATTTTAAAATTTATTGTTGTGGGGATTAGAAAGGCAGGTTAAAATTTAATTATGAAAAAAAAGGCGATTATATCTTTATCTAGTAGGCAATCCGATAACGATGAACCTATAGAAGTGGTAACTCCCGGAAATTTTTATAAAAAAAATGACTGCTATTATGCAGTTTATAAGGAAACTCAAATATCGGGCATGGAGGGAACTACTACTACCTTAAAGATAAAAGATGATGGGCTATGCCTTATAAGAATGGGCAGTACCAATGCCAAAATGGATTTTAACAGACATCAGAAAAATAGATCAATGTATAAAACGCCTTATGGAGTTGTGGAACTGGAAATAAAGACCAATAAAATAAATATAGATATAGGTGAAGATGGTGGGAATGTACTGGTTGACTATAATATGAGTCTGGCAGGACAAGCTGCACAAAATACACAGTTGAAAGTAAATATAAAAACCCAGTGACGGCTGCTGATGATTTTTCACTCCTGATTAAAATTTTATCTTGTGGAAATAATTGAATATATAGATAAATGGCGAAGGGAGTGTATATATTGAGAAAGTATTTTAATGATAAAGAAAAGGTGTATTCTAAAATAATTGATATATTGTGCAAATATAAGGGATTGAGCAGAAATGAATTGCTGAATATTTTAAAGGATGAATCCTGTAAATATCTATTTTTTTTACTTGTAAATAGATATGGGTGTTATGATCTGGATACATTAAAAAAAGATTTTCCTTCCGTAAATAGAAATAACATGAGGAATAATATAAGAAAAGCAGAAAAGAAATTGCTCCTGAACAAACGTATAAGAGATATGTATTTTGAAGCGGAAGAGCTGATAGATGGAGTAGAATAAAGAATAAAATAAATATTCTATAAAAATAAAAAAACCTAGAATATGAATGAGAAATATGTTATCATATTAAGTATGTTTTTGGACAAAACATGCTATTTTATTTATAAGAGTAATTTTCATTATAGAACTAATTAAGCATTTTGTCAATAATATAAAGAAAAATTAATTATTTAATTTATTTGTATTTTAAGCAACGTATTAAAATATGGGATTTAGATTTTACCAGGATAAAAAACAGGGGGTGACACTGCTTTTAAAAGCAGAGATTTATGAGTACAAAATATATATTTGTAACTGGAGGAGTAGTATCTTCATTGGGCAAGGGAATAACAGCAGCTTCACTGGGAAGACTTTTGAAAAATAGAGGGCTTAAAGTCTCAATTCAAAAGTTTGATCCTTATATAAATGTAGATCCAGGTACTATGAGCCCGTACCAGCATGGAGAAGTTTTTGTTACAGACGATGGAGCGGAAACAGATTTGGATTTGGGTCATTATGAGAGATTTATAGATGAAAATTTAAGTAAGAATAACAATGTGACTACAGGAAAAATATACTGGTCGGTTATAACAAAAGAGAGAAAAGGAGAGTATCTGGGAAGCACTGTTCAGGTGATTCCACATATAACGAATGAAATAAAATTCAGAGTTTACAAGGTGGCAGAGGAAAAGGATATTGATGTGGTTATAACTGAAATTGGAGGAACAGTAGGAGATATAGAATCGCTACCCTTTTTAGAGGCTATAAGGCAGATAAAATATGATGTGGGAGTGGAAAATGTATGTTTTATACATGTTACATTGGTTCCTTATTTGAAAAAATCGGGGGAATTGAAAACCAAACCGACACAGCATTCAGTCAAGGAATTGAGAAGTATTGGTATACAGCCTGATATAATAGTGTGTCGTTCAGAAAGGGAAATCTCAAATGAGTTAAAGGAGAAAATAGGTTTATTTTGTAATGTAGAAAAAGATTCTGTAATTCAGAACTTAGATGCAGAAAATTTATATGAAGTTCCACTAATGCTCCATCGAGAGGGATTAGATAATTTGGTGTGCAAAAAATTAAAACTGAAAAGCGGAAAAATTGATAATACCGAATGGATCAACATGGTGGACAAAATAAAAAATCTATCAAGAAATGTGAAGATAGCTTTGGTTGGAAAATATGTGGAACTTCACGATGCTTACATATCTGTAGTGGAGGCATTGAATCATGGTGGGTACGCCAATGGGGCTAAGGTTGAAATAAAATGGATAAACTCTGAGGATGTTACTCCAGAGAATGTGGGGAATTATCTGAAGGATGCAGATGGTATACTTATTCCAGGAGGATTTGGTGATAGGGGAATAGAAGGGAAAATATTATCTGCAGGATGGGCTAGAGAGAACAAGGTGCCTTTTTTCGGCATATGCCTGGGAATGCAGTGTGCCGTAATAGAATTTGCAAGAAATGTTCTCGGTTATAAGGGAGCTCACAGTTCTGAGATAGATCCCCATACCAAATATCCTGTCATAGATTTAATGCCGGATCAAAAGGGAATAGATAGAAAAGGCGGTACTATGAGATTGGGAAAATATCCATGTAAGCTTTTGCACGGGAGCAATTCCTTTAAAGCTTATGGAAAAGAAATTATATATGAAAGACACAGACATAGGTATGAATTCAATAATCTGTACAGAGAAGAACTACAAAAAGCAGGATTGGTACTATCCGGTATAAGTCCTGATTCCAAGCTGGTTGAAATTATAGAGATAAAAGATCATCCATGGTTTGTGGGGGTACAATTCCACCCGGAATTAAAGTCAAGACCCAATAGACCGCATCCTCTATTTAGAGAATTTATAAGGGCATCCTTGAATTTCGGCTCAAAGAATTCATAGTTATTTTGAAAGATTTTCAGTAAAAGCTGAAAATCTTTCACAACTCTGTATTTTAAATATATTTTAAATTATTTATAGCTTAGTGTAAAATTACTGTAGGGTTATTTAAGATGAGAAATGGAAAAAGAGAC
>CAIFEX010000009.1 GCA_903789665.1 uncultured Clostridium sp. | reverse complement strand
TAATTTTATATGAATTATAATACTATAATAATCAACTTAAGGAAAGTCTTAAACTCATAATTCCACCTATCTTTACAATTTATTTACTCATGCGTTTACCCTGATGTAACTTCACGCGATTTTTTCCCTTTTTTCAGCATGTACCTTTTTATCAGTACCCATGACGGACTGGCTATACATATAGATGAATAGCATCCTGTAATCACACCTATCAAAATAGGTTCTGAAAAGACCCTTACCGAAGGAACCAGTACGTATACAGAAGTCAATGTTATTACAACAGTGAGCACAGTATTTATAGATCTCGCCAGAGTCTGCGTGACACTTGCATCTGCGACAATTATAGGATCCGCCCTTCTCATATACTTGCGGTTTTCTCTTATTCTATCAAAAACAACTATGGTATCATGTATTGAATAACCTATGACCGTAAGAGCTGCCGCTATGAAATTGGAATCTATGGAAACCCTAAGCACTGCATACACTGACAGCATTACAAGTACATTGTGAACCAGAGATATAATAGCTGCCATACCAAAGCTGAACTCAAATCTTATACCTATGTATATAAACATGGCTGCTATTGCTATTACAAGGGCTTCCAAAGCTTTAACCCTGGTTTCCTTTCCTATGACGGCCCCTATATTTTCCTGATTCGTCACACTGCTTTTCTTATACTTGGCCTTAACATTTTTTATAATTCCGCTCACTTCATTGTTTGTGAGAGAAGTGGCCTTTATAGTAATGGATTTATCATTGGCCTTATTGGATTGAAAATCACTGGAGTATTTTTTTATTATATTGTCAACATCCGCCTTATTAAAATCGGTCCCCAAATTTATCTCTATTATGGTGCCGCCCTTAAAATCCAGTCCGTATTCCAATCCTTTTGTCGCCATAGTAAATATTCCAATTACAATTATTATAAGGGAAATAGTAAACCATATTTTTCTTTTTTCAACAATTTTATATATACCACTCATATTATTTTACTAACCCCTTTCTAAAATCATGTACGCCAAAAGTCCCAATAGTTTTCTTATTGTTGAACCATCCCATGTTGGCCACCAATTTCATAAGGGTTCTAGTTACAGTTACTGCAGTAAACATGCTCAAAACCACACCTATAATCAGGGTAAGAGCAAACCCTTTCACGGAACCTGTTCCCACATTATAAAGTACAAACCCGCAGATAATGGACGTAATATTGGAATCCAGGATTGAGCTCATGGCCCTTCGAAAACCTGCATCCACAGAAGCTTTGACCGTCCTGCCGCTTTTCAGTTCTTCTTTAGTTCTTTCAAATATGAGTATATTGGCATCCACTGCCATTCCAACCGTCAAAAGAAATGCTGCGATACCCGCCAGCGTAAGGGTCACATTTACAGTGGCAAAAGCCAGCAAAACTAAATATACATACAGGGTAAGCGCTATGTCTGCTATAAGTCCTGGCAGTCTATAATACAAAATCATAAACAGCATAACAAGCCCTATACCAATTTTACCTGCCAGCAAACTGAGCGGAAGAACATTTGAACCCAAAGAAGCTCCTATGGTTTTGACCTGCACCGGTTTTACCGTGACTGGAAGTGCCCCGGATTTTATCAGATTAGCCTGCCTCTGTGCCTCCTTTAATGTTTGGTTCTTGCCGCTTATAATGGCCCTTCCATCGGTTATATGTGCATCTACTCTTGGTTCAGTAAGTTTTTCATTATCCAGATAAATTGCAATCGTCTGCCCCATAAATTTTTGAGTGGCATTTGAAAACTTTTTGGCTCCCTGCTGATTCAATTCCAAGTTTATTACAGCTTGATTCCCATTTGTAGAATCAACGGAAGCAGTAGCATCTTTCACGTCTTTCCCTGTAAGTATGGTTTTTTTGTCAGGCCCTACGAATTTAAGTTCACCGGTTTTCGCCACACCATCTATTACTTCTTTTGCATCAAATTTTCCCGGTATATCAATTCTTATTCTTTTCTGACCTTCCCTGGCAACTACTGTTTCACTTACCCCTAATTTATTAACTCTCATAGACAAAAGTTCCACTGTCCTGTCCATGGTTTTTTGATCTACATTATTCCCTTGAATTTCCTCAAGGACAGAAACCCCGCCTTGAAGATCAAGACCCCTGTTTATCACTTCACTGAAAGGCTTAAGTTTGTATCCTCCAAAAGTTACCCCGTATATTCCCGAATAAGCTAAAAAACCTATTAAAATTACGCACAGGAAGAAAACTATGGTACTTTTCACCTTAGTTTTTGCCTTAGATCTCATCTTTATCCTCCTCAACCCGTAAATAAATACTATTTTTTTACAACAATCTACACTAGAAATTATATTACTTAAAAAAAATACCGTCAATAGCTATTTTTCCACAGCTCTGGCTTTAAGTGCAATTGCACATTCAATTCTCTTTTTTTGCATTTTACAGCCCAATTCATAGGGTTCATTTATATTTCCATTAAAATTATAATTATTGGCCTGGCACCCTCCGCTGCAGTAAAATCTCGCCCAGCATCTTTTACAATTGGGCTTATTATATATATGGGCTTCCTTGAATTTTTGAGCAATATCTTCCCTTAAATTGTTCCAATCCCTCAAATTTCCCATTCTAAAATTTTCATTACCTACAAACTGATGACAGGGATATATGTCGCCATTGGGAGTTACAGCCACATATTCATGTCCCGCTCCACAGCCGGATATTCTCTTGTATACACAGGGACCTCCTGTAATATCTATATTAAAATGATAAAATTTAAACTTTCCTCCATTATGGAGCATTTCTTCATACAATTTATCATATTGTTCGTAGATAGTAGGAAGATCTTCTTCCCTGAGTGATAATGGGTTATCTTCGGGAAGCACCACAGGTTCTATGGATATTTCATCAAATCCTTCATCTGCAAGATATTTTATATCCTTGAAAAAATCAGTATTCTCTCTTGTGAAAGTTCCCCTGGCATAATACTGCTTAGACTTGTCCCTTATTTTTACCATCTTTTTAATTTTGGGAAGTATGGAGTCAAAACTTCCGCTTCCGTCTATTCTCACTCTTACCCTGTCATTTACTTCTTTTCTTCCATCAATACTCAATACTATATTTCCCATGTTCTTATCCAAATAATCCATTCTTTCATCATTTAAAAGAGTGGCATTCGTAGTCATAGTAAATCTTATGTTCTTATTATGTATTTTTTCCTGAGTCCTTGCATAATCAACTATTTCCTTTATGGCATCAAAAGCCATAAGTGGTTCCCCTCCAAACAAATCTACTTCTATATTCTTCCTGGGTCCCGACTTTTCTATGACAAAATCAATGGCTTTTTTCCCTATATCTGCGGACATGAGCTCTCTATGCCCTCTATATTCTCCCTTATCTGCAAAACAATATTTACATCTCAAATTGCAATCATGGGCAATATTTAAACACAGCGCTTTTATAAAAGACGGTGAATTTTCATTTTTCACTGCAATATTTTCATAGACATCATCTGAATACAGTACATTCTTTTTAATTAACTGTTCTATTTCTCCATATGCCTCAACAATATCTTCTTTTTTATACCTGCCTTTAAGCAGTTTCAACGTATCTTCTATACCGGGCAGCTTATCGTCATCCAAAATGTCATATACCAGTTTATCTATTTCATGAAGCGTCCCGGAATTTACATCCAGCACATAACGATGTCCGCCTTCCATGAATTTATGAATATCAGCCAAATTTTTCCCTCCTAATCAATCAAAGCGACATTTTTACGGCATAAATTTTAGGCAGTAACTGTTTACCCGTTACTGCCTAAAATTTATGCTAATTTTCACACGCTAAATTGGCAACTGTACAAGAAGTTTTACATGCAGATTGACATGAATTGGCACACTCTCTACATCCAGGTTTCTTTAGGCTGTCCCTTATATTAGAATTATTTATAGTTTTTATATGCTTCATATTAAATTCCTCCATTAACAATATGTCGTTTAGATTATAACATAAATCACTTTCAAAATAAAGTCAAGCAGCAGGTATTCATTGTAAGTTTATCCCAATCATTCCGGACAGGGCTCCAACCACCAGGGCAAGTACCAGCCTCTTGACTCCATCTGCAGCTATCACCGCAGAATTTCCAGAAATAATAGACACTATATACAATATAAATAAATATAAAAGAGTAACTATGATACCTATAAGCCACCCATTTTTCCCTATTTTTCTCACTGCATAAATGGAAGCGTACATTATGCTTATTATTGTCGTAACAAGATAGACAATATAACTCACCTGGCTGCTAACTTCTACAAAAGTCATTACAATAGCAAATATCAGAAGCAAAATCACAGTAATTATAAATCCTCTAACAACACCTTCTATTGCAGAAAGATAACCATTGCTTTTCTCCAAATTAAAACACCTCCCATCTAATAGTATCTATGTAGACAAAAGGCGCTTTATACCTAAATTTTAAACTTATTTACTCTTGCCAGAACTTTTTGAGTCTTTATCATCCGACAAAACATTCAATACTCCTGTTTTATCAAGTTTTATCTTTATTCTGTCAGGTCCCGTCTGAATTGTTATAAAATTTTCATCTTCCCTGATATTTATAATTTTACCTATTATACCACCTTTGGTCATAACTTCATCATTGATCTTAAGGCTGCCTAACATGGCATTATATTTTTTCCTTCTCCTGCTTTCCGGCAGAAATATAAGCAAATAACAAATTACCAATACAAATATTAAAGGTGCTATTCTAGCCAATGCATCCAATACTTTCACCTCCCTATAAAATAAATTTTATTTAATTCTTATTTTTCCATTGATTAAGTTTTTCTCTTTTATATGAATGAAAATAATCTCCATCAATAGCATCTCTTATCTCATGCAT
The DNA here is from genome assembly GCA_903789665.1 of uncultured Clostridium sp. Classification (GTDB taxonomy): domain Bacteria; phylum Bacillota; class Clostridia; order Clostridiales; family Clostridiaceae; genus Clostridium_B; species Clostridium_B lapidicellarium. Next base: position 87,813 of record CAIFEX010000009.1, on the reverse strand, counting down.
TAAATTATTGTAAAAATATAGATTGTGAATTACACAAAGCCTCATGGCAAGCATTTCTTTGGCCTTGAACAAGTGCCTTATATAAGCCCTGCTGTAATTTTTACAAGTTGGACATTTACAATTTTGATCAATGGGACTATCATCTAATTTATACTTTGCATTTAAAAGATTGAGCTCTCCTTCCGATGTAAACACATGAGAATGCCTTCCATTTCTCGCGGGAAGAACACAATCAAAGAAATCCACTCCTCTTTCCACCGATTCAAGTATATTCTCCGGTGTACCTACTCCCATCAAATATATAGGTTTATCCTGTGGAAGATATGGTACAACTTCCTCCAAAATTCTGTACATCTCCTCATGGGTTTCTCCTACCGCCAGTCCCCCAATTGCATATCCGTCCAGATCCATGTCACCTATTATCTTGGCATGTTCTATCCTTATGTCATCATACGTCCCGCCTTGATTTATTCCAAAAAGCATCTGTTTTTTATTTATAGTTTCAGGTAAGGAATTCAATCTGTCAAGTTCTGCCTTACATCTTTTCAGCCATCTCGTAGTCCTTTTCACTGAATTTTCCATATATTCCCTGGGGGAAGGATTTTTTACACATTCATCAAAGGCCATGGCCACAGTGGAAGCCAAATTACTTTGAATTCTCATGCACTCTTCAGGTCCCATAAATATCTTTCTGCCGTCTATATGGGAATTGAAGTACACCCCTTCTTCTTTTATCTTCCTTATGCTCGACAGCGAGAACACCTGAAACCCGCCTGAATCAGTCAAGATAGGTCTATCCCAATTCATAAATTTATGTAGTCCGCCCAGCTGTCTAATAACTTTATCTCCAGGCCTGAGGCTCAGATGATATGTATTGGAAAGTTCTATCTGGCATCCAATTTTTCTTAAATCCACGGTAGAAACCGCACCTTTTATGGCTGCCAAAGTACCAACATTCATAAATACCGGAGTTTGAACAATACCGTGGGGGGTAATAAACTCACCCCTTCTTATCCTTCCGCATTTCTTTAGCAATTTATACATCAAAACACCTCATAGTTAGACAATTGACAGTTAGCAATTCAATCATTTGATAAACATGGCATCTCCAAAACTAAAAAATCTATATCCCTTTTCAACTGCCACATGATAGGCATTCAATATTTTTTCTCTACCGCAGAGTGCACTTACCAGCATTATAAGAGTTGATTTGGGTAGATGAAAATTTGTTATAAGCTTATCTACTATTTTATATCTATAGCCTGGGTAAATATATATGTCTGTCCAGCCCGACTGTTCTCTCACTTTTCCATTTTCATCCGCCACAGTTTCAAGAGTTCTGCAGGAAGTGGTCCCCACTGAAATTATGTCATGTCCTCTTTCTCTGGCCTCATTTATTATATCAGCTGTCTTTTTCGACATGGAATAATATTCCGAGTGCATGTCATGGTCTTCTATATTTTCAACTTTAACTGGTCTAAAGGTTCCAATACCCACATGCAAAGTCAAAAAAGCAAGCTTGACCCCCTTATTTTCTATTTTTCGGAGTAATTCTTTTGTAAAATGAAGCCCTGCTGTAGGAGCTGCTGCCGATCCCTTTTCCCTGGAATATACTGTCTGGTACATCTCCTTGTCCTTCAATTTTTCTTTTATATAAGGCGGCAAAGGCATTTGCCCAAGTTTATCCAGCACTTCTTCAAATATCCCTTCATATTCAAATTTGACTATTCTATTTCCATCTTTTTTTATTTCGGCTATTTCAGCTTTTAGTTCTCCGTTCCCAAAATCAAATCTATCGCCAACTTTGGCTCTCTTCCCAGGCTTAACCAGAGTCTCCCAGGTATCATCCTCATTTCTCTTCAGCAGCAAAATTTCCATCTTACCGCCTGTACCTTCTTTTTTTCCTATGAGCCTGGCAGGTAAAACCTTCGTATCATTCAATACAAGGCAGTCCCCCGGATTTAAATAATCTACTATATCTTTAAATATCCTGTGTTCCACCTTGCCCGTTTTTTTGTCCAATACCATAAGTCTTGCTTCGTCCCTCTGCTTCAACGGATGCTGCGCAATTAACTCCTTAGGTAAATAAAAATCAAAATCTGTAAGTTTCAATAAATTTCACTCCGTTTCTTTTTGTCCAAATTATTGCTATCTTCTGGTTTTATTGAAATGCCTGTATGCCTTGTCGGATGCCATTCTTCCCCGAGGCGTCCTTATTATAAAACCCTTTTGAAGTAAATAGGGCTCATATACATCCTCTACAGTATCCAATTCCTCTCCTATAAAATAGGCCAATGTTTCCACTCCAACAGGACCTCCATTGAAATTATCGATTATAGCTCTTAATATCTTGTTATCTATGCTGTCAAATCCCTCTTCATCTACCTCCAATAACTTCAAAGCAAGTTTGCTGGTTTTAACATCTATTGTTCCATTGCCCTTGACCTCTGAATAATCTCTCACTCTTTTCAAAAGTCTGTTTGCAATTCTGGGAGTTCCTCTGGATCTCTCCCCTATTTCCAGGGCAGCTTCATATTCTATGTTTATATTGAGTATCTTTGCAGATCTGATTATAATTTCACTGAGTTCTTTTTCTCCATAAAATTCCATGGGACATAACATGCCAAATCTGTCTCTCAAAGGAGAAGTCAAAAGTCCTATCCTGGTAGTAGCTCCTATCAATGTGAATTTAGGTAAATCCAGTCTTATGGATTTTGCAGCCGCTCCCTTTCCTATAACTATGTCAAGAGCATAATCTTCCATAGCAGGATACAGTATTTCCTCCACACTTCTATTTAACCTATGTATTTCATCTATAAAGAGAACATCTCCGTCATCCAAATTGGTAAGTATTGCGGCCAGATCTCCCGCCCTTTCTATAGCCGGACCCGAAGTTACCTTCAGATTGCCTCCCATTTCTTTGGCAATTATATTTGCGAGAGTAGTTTTCCCCAGTCCAGGCGGTCCGTAAAGAAGTACATGGTCCAATGCTTCCTTCCTGTTTTTTGCAGCTTCTATAAATATCTTAAGTTTTTTCTTTATCTTGCTCTGTCCTATATATTCACTAAGTCTTTTAGGTCTCAAATTATGCTCATTTTCAGCATCACCCTCCACATTGTATGGAGTGACTATTCTATTTTCCACACCCATCACCTAGCCTAATTCATTAAAAATTTCAAAGCCTGTTTTATCATAATTTCGACAGAAGCATTACTGTCCACTACCTTTAAGGCACTATTTGATTCTTTCTCGGAATATCCAAGAGCTCTAAGTGCTTCCACAACTTCAGAAGTGTTTTTATCAACATTAAATTCCTGCAAACCATCTTTACAATTTTCAGCTTCCTCCGGGGATATCTTGTCTTTTAACTCCAGAATAATTCTCTGGGCAGTTTTTTTCCCAATTCCGGGAGCCCTTACCAAATTGTTTTCATCCCCAGATATTATAGCATATTTCAAATTAGCAATACTGCTTATAGACAGAAGTGAAAGCGCCGCTTTGGCACCTATGCCATTTATAGTCAGCAAAAGATTAAACATGTTTATTTCTTCTTTTGTCAAAAAACCATACAGGCCTATAAAGTCCTCCCTCACTATTTGCTGTATATACAATAATATATTTTCGCCTATTTTAGGGGTTTTGGCAATAGTACTGCCCGATGTGTTTATCTTATAACCTATCCCGTTGTTTTCAACTATGATATAGTCTCTATCCACACCTTTATATATTCCCTTTATATACTCATACATCTAAAATTCCCCCATACCAAGTATTGAAAATACTACTGCCGCATATATTATATACTTTATCATTTTAAATATCTTAGTTCAAGTATAAAGTATGCCAAAGCCCGGTTCTTCCATGTAAAATAGCCTTAAAGACCATTATTCATAGTCTTCAAGGCGTGCCTCTGCTTCTTCTCTCGTATTACACTGAAAATATTTGTCTCCCTTGGTCAGGAGTTTAATATCTTCCTGTTTTAACCTGTCAGTGCTTATATGGGTTATATCTCTCTTCTCATTTTCTATAAACATGTTTCCCTGTCTGTCTGTCTTATATATGGCTATAAATCCATTTTTTATTCCCAGCACATATTTATCAGGTGCATATTTATTTATATTTTTTATCAAAATCACTTCTTTGGAACTGAATTTCTCAATTTTATATCCTACATTTTTGTATGTTTTTTCAACTTCATTTTTTTTCTTGCCGGTTAATTTTCCTGCAGATTCCTGTTTTTCTACTTGTACTTCACCGCTTTTACCGTATTTTATCTTGAATATTATCTTGGCATTTCCAGCTACAACATTATTTATAGAAGAATTCACCTTTACGGTGTCATAGGAATTTTTAGAAGCTTGGCTTAACTTTTTTTCCATATTTATATTTTGAAATCCCACCACACATATATAACAGCTTAGTCCAAAGATCAAAATAGTAAAAACAGCCAAAACTGCACTGCGGATTTTTCTTCTGTCCATAATATCCCTCCTTTTTTGAATATTATGGACATTTTTACAGAAATTATACATATTCGCAATATTATTTCAATCTTATACTGGTATGATTTTTACTGCAGTACAATAAATCATCCTTGATAACTATATTGCCCTGATTATCCACTCTCCAAACTATGGCCCCGCTCTTTACCAGTCTATTTTCAACTCTTTTATCAGGAGTTCCAGTTCCATTGCTCGTTATAATGGCCACTCTGGGCTTCACTTTTTCCAGGAACCTGCCCGTAGTACTCGTATTCAGTCCGTGATGGGGAACTTTAAGCACATCACACTTCCCAAGTTCATCAGCTTTTAACATATCTTCTTCTTCTGATCTTTCACAATCTCCTGCAAATATATACTTTAAACCGTTTATTTTGCCCTGCAGAACTATAGAATTGTTATTTTCCACAGTTCCACTCTTATGAATTGGCCCTACAGCCTTTAAAACACATCCGTAATTTTTAATTTCCCAGCCCTTTTTTATATATTCAATTCTTACTCCCATCTTATTCAATTTGTCACTTAAAATATTTCTAATATAATTTTCATGATCTGGAAGATAAACTTTACCAACTTCTCTAGACTTGGCTATCTTAATTATACCGTCGTAGTGATCATCATGATAATGAGTAAGTATTATTCCATCTATTCTTTCTATATGGTTTAAATCCAAATACTTTATAATCCTCTTGGTATAGTAAGCAGCTCCTGTATCTATTAAATAATTCTTATTATCGGCTTTTATTAAAGTACAGTCACTTTGACCGACGCCTAAAAAATGTACTTCATATTTTCCAAAATCAGCTAACGTAACGCTGTTCATATACAGCATAATCGCAAAAATAATAATAGCCAGTATCTTTTTCATGTTTCTTACTCCTTCATAATCAGCAGCTATTATTATTTTTTACAATTAAAATTGTTATATTCTAAAAAATCGACAGCAAAAAACTATCTCCAACACTAATCAGAGATGACTTTTACTTTATGTATTAAATTTTACAAGTTCCCATCAGCCTTCAAAATCTTCAGGAAAGTCTGCATTATGATAGACATTTTGAACATCATCGTCTTCTTCAAGAACATCTATTAATTTCTGAACTTTTTCAGCAGTTTCCATATCGACAGCTGTAGTATTATCCGGTATCATAGTAATTTCCGCCGACAAGAAATCAAATCCGTCCTTTTCTAATTTTTCCCTGACTGTTCCGAAATCCTCTACAGAAGTAATTATTTCAAAGACTTCGTCCTGGGAATCAAAATCCTCTGCACCGGCATCCAATGCCTTCATCATAATGTCATCTTCATCGATGCCTTCTTTTTTCTCTACAATAATCTGACCCTTGGTCTGAAACATCCATGACACACACCCATTAGCTCCCAAATTTCCACCGTGCCTTGAAAATGCAGACCTTACACTGCTTGCCGTTCTATTTTTATTATCGGTCAGTGCTTTTACTATTATAGCAACTCCACCGGGTCCATATCCTTCATAAGATATTTCTTCATAGTTGACCCCTTCCATCTCTCCGGCACCTTTTTTGATAGCCCTATTTACCGTATCCTGGGGCATATTGTTTGCTTTGGCTTTTGCCATCACATCTCTCAACTTTGAATTGCTGTCCGGATTTGAGCCGCCAGTTTTAGCTGCAATAGCCAGTTCTTTCCCTATTTTAGTAAATATCTTACCTTTTTTTGCATCTACCTTGCTTTTTTTTGCCTGTATATTATGCCATTTTGAATGTCCTGACATATTAAATTTCCTCCCAACTTACAATTTACAACTATTTTATTGACATACACAGATTGTATTATAACATATAAAAGTAATTCACTACAAATATGAGGCTTTATTCCCTGACAAGAGCGTTATCAATTTTAAAATAAAACTCTTCATCTCCCACTATGAGTTCACATTTTCCATTAGTTGCATCTATTATTTCATTTATCAGTGGATCAACATCTTCTAGAACGCAATTTATTGACAGCTGAACCTTATCAGCATATTTTATGTTCTCTATGGGAATTGATTTTTGTTCAAGGAAATACTGTAACTTTCCCAGATTTTCATAAGCTACAGATATATCTATGGGAGATCCCTTTACCCTTTCTACCACTTTTGCCTTATCGATAGACAAAGCAGCAGATTTGGAATAAGCTTTTATAAGCCCGCTTTTCCCTAGAAGCACTCCTCCAAAATATCTTGTAACAACTACTACGATATCCGTAAGCTTCTTTTTTTTAATCACTTCTAAAACAGGTATTCCTGCAGTTCCCTGCGGCTCCCTGTCATCACTGCATCTCTGAATATTCATTTTTTCTCCTGCTACATATGCGTACACGTTATGTGCTGCCTTAGGGTTTTGTTCTCTCACTGTATTTATAAACTTTTTGGCATCACTTTCAGTATATACTCTCTTTACATTTCCAACAAATATAGATTTTTTTTCCTCAAACCTCGAGCTGGCTTGATTCCTTACTGTAAAATATCCCATACGTTACCCCACCTTTCAAAGTATCCCTCATTAAATTATCATATAAAAATATGTAATAAATTAAATCATACAGTTATAAGATCGCTCAATATCTGAATTCCTTTTTTTATATTTTCCCTACACACATGTGAAAAGGCAATTTTAAAATATTTTTTGCCCTCCAGAGGATTCTTATAATACAATGAACCTGGAGTAATCAATACCCCCCTATGTCTTGCCTCTTTAAATAAAGTTATAGAATCCATTTTAATATTGTCTTTAATTTTCAAATAAAAGTGCAGTCCTCCACCTGGTTTTATAAAATCTACCTTGCCTTTCAAATACTTAACTATGCATTTTTCCATATACATATACATATCCCTATATTTGATATTCAGCATATCAATGTAATCTTTCCACATACCTTTTCTAATGTACAAATCCAATGCCCTTTGCATAAGGCTTGAAGTAGCTATATCCGTATTGATTTTAGAATTTTGGATATTTTCTCTAAATTTTCTAGGAGGTATTAAATACCCAATTCTTATGCCGGGTAAGAATATTTTTGAAAAACTTTTTATATAAATAACTCTGTCATTCTGATCTAAACTTTTAAAACTATTATATTTTATATCACTATCATAAATCAATTCTGAAAGATAATCATCTTCTATTATATAAAAATTATATATCTCTGCCAACCTCAATATTTGCTTTTTCTTTTCATCATTATAACTTATACCGGACGGATTCTGAAAATAGCTCATGGTATAAAAACATTTTATATTATTTTTTTGAAGTATTTTTTCAAGCTTATCCACATTTACACCATTTTTTTCTATCGGTATTTCAAATATATCTGATCTTCTGGATTTAAATACGGACAATGCACCACTATAAGTAGGTTTCTCAACTACCACACTGTCATATGTATTTAAAATAGCTTTTGACACAACATCTATCCCCTGCTGTGCCCCGGAAATTATAAGTATGTCCTCCGCATTTACACTGCCCTTCCAAAAAATATCGCTTATACTTCTTCTCAAGCCTTCATACCCCAAAGGTTCCTGGTAAATCAGGGCCTCAGAGCCATCTCTGTCTAATACTTCGTTTAGAACATCTTTGAAAAAATTTATCTGAAAAAATTCTCCGCTGGCCATTTCTCCCGTGAAATCTATGTAATTTCCTATTTTATTGCTGAATATTTTTTTTAAAGCTCTAGAATATTCTCTATTAAAATTCTTATTTGTATCTCTTTTTTTTGCATATGTCCCGCTCCCCATTTTAGAAACAGCATACCCCTTATTTTGAAGGCTTTTATAGGCATTTACTATGGTAACATTATTCACTTTCAAAAGCTGTGCCAACTGTCTTATAGTAGGCAGCTTCTCACCGTCTCTTATTTCACTTTTATCTATTAAATTTCTTATGTGTTTCTCTATAAGCAAATACTTAACTTTTCCCCTACCTAAATCCATCAAATATTTATTCAATAGAAAATTGATTCTCCTTTTTTATATATTAAGAATAAAACCGTTTCGTACTACTTCATACAAACACAATATCACAAAAGGAAAAGATTTAATACCAAAAACCAAAATAAATTTTAGCATTAAATCTTTCTGCTGTATTCAGAAAATATCTATATAAAATACACGTTTTCCTTAAATAGAGACGTTCCATCTTTTGCCCTGTAATTTCTATATTCTTTTTTAATTAAATCTCTTTTCCACAACTCATTTAAAATTTCTTCCATATTTATATTATAGTTATAAAACATTTCGTCTTTTTTTATATCCTCAGAGCTCAGGAAACAATCTTTTTTTCTCATATAATTTAAAAGTATATTTGTAACGTTTTGAATATTTTTATCTATGTTTTTCTTCAGGTAATTCATTGTATCCTCTATAGATTTTTTTATCTCCTCAATATTACTAAAAAATAAATTATCCACACAGACTTTAAAATCATCATTTAAATTCATAGCCATGGTCATAGTATCCTTGCTTACCATGTGTCCGGAAGAATTTATATATAATTTAGAAAATTCTTCTATCGATCGTACTGCTGCAATATAAGAAGTGTAAATTCCATCATTTTGAAGATATTTTTTACATATACTCATACTTTTAAACAGATCCCCGAGGTAAACCATATTCCACCTCTCTCTGTCCAGATCCGGATAATACCTCCTGACATCATATTTAGAGGTTATATCTAAATCTTTAGAAAAAATCAGCTTGGAAGAAGATATTATCCTGTGAATGAACCCTCCCTTCAAATCCTGTTTGGGCAATTGCAAAAAATTATTCTTGCTCATGAGTTTCACATGAATCGGCACATCTTCCTCCTCAGTATACAAATTTTTCACATTGTCCATATTGTTCCTGCATATTATAAGCAAATCGATATCGGATTCATCCCATAAATCTCCAGTAATCATACTCCCAAAAACCATAACTGCAAGAACAGAATCATTACTCTTAAGCCTTTTGACAACAACATTAAAAGCTTTTTGATACTGCAAAATAGTCTTTTCCATCTTTTATAAGCCCCCTTTAAATTTTTGTCTCTCAAAAATCATATCAACTGTACAAAAAAATATCTGAAGATATGATACTTCTATCATATCTTCAGATACCATTTTACACTATTCAGCACTGTCATTTCAATATACTAATTATTCCTTTTTTTCAAACTGACTTTTTGGAACACCACAAACCGGGCATACCCAATCTTCCGGCAAATCTTTAAATGGAGTTCCCGGCTTAACTCCCGAATCCGGATCCCCTACTGCAGGATCATAGACATAACCACAAGCAGTACAAACATATTTATCCATTGCAATTCCTCCTATGCATTAATAAAATACAATATCATTATGTCACAGTAGATTTTTTAAGTCAATATATATTATCCTATAATACAAGCTATTGCCTAACTACAAACTCCTTTATTTTATCATAGCATTTTCCATCAACCAGTGCAGTTATATAAGTTCCCCTTTCTCCATATTTCTCTTTTTCAATTTTACAATTATTATGAATAAATGACACCAACGACTGCTTCGTATACGGAATCAGACACTGAACTTTTTTTATACTCGTCGGAAGAAGATCTGATATTTTTTCCAAAAGTTCTTCCAAATTGATACCGTATTTAGCTGATACACAAACCACATCTAAATCTCTACACTCAGACATTATGGCTTTTACTCTATCCTTATCTACTTTATCTACTTTATTGAGCACTACAAGGACCGGTTTTTCCCCCAGCGAAAGTTCTTTTAAAACTTTATTCACAACTTCCATTTGTTTTTCCACACGGCTGGAAGATACATCTACCACATGTAATATCAGATCTGAATAATTTATCTCTTCTAAAGTGGATTTGAAGGATTCTATCAGATCATGGGGAAGTTTATTTATAAAACCTACTGTATCAGTAACAGTAACTATTCTTCCGTCTTTTAATTCAACAGCTCTGGTAGTCGTATCCAAAGTTGCAAATAACATATCTGCCTCAAATGCCTTTCCTTTACTGGCAATTTCACCCGGGGCAGCAATTTCACACAGCATATTCCTCAAAGTAGATTTTCCCGAATTAGTATATCCAACCAGAGAAATTTTACAGGTTCCATTTCTTCTCCGCCTTTGAATATCTCTGACCTTCCCTGCTTTTTTAAGTTCTCTTTTAATTTCATACATTTTCTCCCTTATATGCCTTCTGTCGGTCTCCAGTTTTTTTTCGCCAGGTCCCCTGGTTCCTATACCTCCTCCAGTTCTGGATAAAACTGTTCCAAGCCCTGAAAGCCTGGCAAATCTATATTCGAGTTGTGCCAGTTCCACCTGCATTTTAGATTCTCTGCTCTTCGCCCTGGTTGCAAATATATCAAGTATCAGGACAGTTCTGTCTATTACCTTAACTCCCAGATTTTCCTCTAAATTCCTTATTTGTGATCCGGACAGTTCATCGTCAAAAATAACTAAATTGGCATTTTCTATCTGACATATCATGCCTATTTCTTTCACTTTTCCCTTTCCAATGTAAAAGGCAACATCAATGGTATCTCTTTTCTGAAATACTTTTTCCAATGTCTCTGCGTTACAGGCTCTAGCCAATTCTTCCAGCTCATTTAAGCTTTCTCTATTGTCTGTCCCCACAAGTACTGCTCTTTCACCTTTTTCTTCCGATATGTCCTTTAATTTTAAAGTTTCTTCTACCCCGTATATTTTATCCAATATATTATATTGTAATCCCTCATCCAAGGTAATTTCATTTGAAATTTCCGCCTTAATCAATTTATCTTCTATTTTACAAAATCCCATGCACAATTCAATGACACCATTTTTAATTCCCACGGCAGCTATACAATCAAGCTTTAGTTTAGTCAAAGCCGAAACATCCACCATAGAAAGTCGGGCCCTGCTTCCAGGATGTGTATGTATTATTCTGATACCAGAAAGTCTATTTTCAAGAGAGGTAAATTTCCCTATGTCAACAGTACTGCTGTTCCCAATAGTCACATTTACAACTTCTCCCCTTCTGTCAACGGCCACACTTATCTCTCTATTCAAATAAATTGAAAAATTCCAGATAATCCCCACAATTTCCCTGCTGCATAAAACATCCTTGGGCACTTGCATGTCATAAATTTTTTCCAATCTATCAAGTGCATACTTTTTTACTCCGTCAACATTACCATATATCATAATATCATCTCCAACTTTCAGCTCACTGTAATCATATCATAAATCTCCTATAATTTATAATTCTAAAATTCAATGAACAATATACAAATTAATACACAGCCATTGAAAATTTACAAAAATATTGCTAAGATTAATAATATAAATTGAAGCCAGCGTCTTAATATGTCATTAATTGGAGGTTTGTAATGGAAAATAAGTCAAAAAATATATTGATAGCCAAGGAAAAAATTGCTAGCAAAGTAAAAGATTTGGGGGAAATACTGAGTCAGGAATATAAAGATAAAAACTTATACGTATTATCTCTTCTGAGAGGAAGTTTTATATTTACATCAGATCTAGTGAGACAAATAGATCTTCCTTTAAAAATAGGGTTTATGAGAACGTCAAGTTATAAAAACTCGGAGACCTCATCTGGAAAAGTAAAGATTCTAAATGACATAGTAGATGATATTCACGGGTGTGATGTACTAATTGTAGACGATATAATGGATACAGGTATAACCATGAATTTTGTCATAAATCATATAAAATCCAGAGGTGCTTCAAGTATAAAATCCTGTGTATTATTGGACAAACCTGAAAGGCGGAAGGTTTCTCTAAAGCCGGACTTTTACTGTTTTAAAATACCCGATGTATTTGTAGCAGGTTACGGCCTTAATTATGGGGATTACTATAGAAATATACCTTATGTATTCAATTGGGATTAATAATTAAATCTAGGAGTAGATTTGAGGAAAAATTTCAGGTATATGCCTATAATTTTTCCCATATTGATCTTCTATGATTCTATTAACACCAAAAAGCCTTTCCGTTTAGTTATCATATCAATATAAACACTGCTATAATATATATTATTATTAAAAAATCTCCTTTTATTTATCTGAAAATTTACACGTTTCATTAACATTCCATTAACACTTTAATTTATGTTATAATAATTTAAATGTAAAGGTTAAAACAAGGAGGACAATTATGGTCAAAAGACATAAAAAAACCCAAGCTAAGACTTCCAGAAAAGCTCCTAAAATTTTATTTAGCTTGCTGATAATAGCACTTATGGTATTAGTGGGTATATCCCTTGCAATAATAAAAGATTCTCCTAAATTGGATATAAATCAAATATTAAATTTGAGTGAACCTTCTGTTCTGTATGACAATAAAAATGAACCAATGGATACAGTGGTCACTTCCCAACAAAGGACAGTAATTCCATTTAGCAGTATGCCTAAAAATTTAAAAAATGCTTTTGTTAGCATAGAAGATGAACGGTTTTACAAACATAGGGGCATAGATTTAAAAAGGCTAATTGGAGTAACATTAATAGATATCAAAAGCAAACTTGTAAGAGGATCGGATATTCAAGGTGCATCTACAATAACACAGCAGTTAGTAAGAAGCGTGTTTCTGTCGTCGGAGGTGTCCTACAAACGAAAACTGCAGGAAATATACCTTTCCCTACAACTTGAACGAAAATTAAGCAAGGATCAGATATTGGAAGCATATATGAACACGATCTTTCTAGGTGGAAGGGCCCTTGGAGTTGAAGCAGCTTCCAAACAATATTTCGGGAAATCTGCAAAAGACTTAAATTTAATTGAATGTGCCTTTATTGCAGGCATGCCTCAAAGTCCATCTGTATATTATCCCTATTCTGCAGTTGCACAAAAAAATCCATCTATTTATCTAAACAGAACTGCTACTGTAATAAAGAAAATGTATGAAAACGGATATATATCCCGGGCTCAATATACTTCAGCCACAAATGACATTTCAACGGGTAAATTGGATATCAACCCGCAGCCCACCGTAAACAACGGTTATAATAACGAATGGTTTACAACATCCGTTATAAGTTCGGTAAAAAAGGATTTGAAATCCAAATACAATTATGACGATGAGCAAATAAACAATCTGCTTATGTATGATGGTTTAAAAATATACTCTACAATGGATAAAAATCTACAGTTAAAGACTCAGAACATACTGGATAATGACAATATATTCCAGACTTCTTCCGTAGATAAAAATGGAATAGCACAGCCTCAGGCTTCCGCTGTAGTAATGGATTATCATTCAGGGGAAATCAAGGCTCTAGTTGGTGGAAGAGGCACTCAACCAGCCAGATCTTTTAACAGGGCTTCATCTGAAAACTATCTGAGACCTCCAGGTTCCAGCATAAAACCATTAACTGTATACAGCCCCGCCATAGATTCGAAGAAATTTACAGCAGCAAGTACTTTTGAAGATTCACCATTACCAGATGATATTGCAAATAAATACGCTTCACCTGGAGAACCTCCATATCAACCCAAGGACGATACATACATAGGCGGAACTATGACTTTGAGAACAGCCATAACTCATTCCATAAATTTAGTTGCAGTAAAACTGGAAGATAAACTGGGATTGAAAGCCGGTGCCGATTATGCTGAGAAATTCGGAATAACCTTAGATGAAGACGACAGGGGCAGCATATCTGCTTTATCCTTAGGCCAGCTTCATCACGGTGTAAATACCCTTATAATGTCTTCAGCTTACGGAGTCTTTGGAAATAATGGCACATACACCTACCCCAAGCTTTATACCAAAGTCGTAGACAGAAATGGTAAAATTTTATTGGATAACAAAACCAGAACAAAAAAGGTTCTCTCTCCCCAGGGGAGTTATATAATGTACGATATGTTAAAAGGACCTGTCAGTCAAGAGGGAACAGCACCTAATGCCAATTTTGGAAATATGCCTGTAAGAGGTAAAACTGGTACATCCAGTGACAACAAGGATTTATGGTTTTGTGGATTGACTCCATACTATTCGGCTGCAGTATGGATTGGCAATGATGACAATACGGTTTTAAATACCTCACTCAACAGTAATTCTGCAGCTAAACTCTGGGCAGACATAATGTCTCCCTTCCATGAAGGTTTACCTGCAAAAGATATCAAAATGCCTTCTGGAGTAGTGGCACAATCAATCTGTTCTGAATCCGGCAAATTACCAACTGTAGCTTGTTATACGGATCCGGCAGGCAGTACGGTTTATACTGAATTCTTTATAGCGGGCACAGTTCCCACTGACTACTGTGATATGCACCGTTCCTGGAACATCTTTGATTATCTTCCAAATGATACGAATAAAACAGATAATAATAAAACTACAGAAAATAGGAACACTGAAGGCAGAAACGCCAAAAATACAAGAAAGAGCAATACAAATCCGAACCGCGGCAATAACAGTTCCGGAAATGACAATACGCAAGATAATACAAACGACGATGAAAATACTGAAAATCCCGATGACAATACACCTTCTGAAACACCGAACACAGAATTAAAATAAAGAAGCGCCGGTAAACTATTTTCTGGACAGTTTACCGGCACTCTTTTTGGTATTCTGAAAAAGAGAACCTGCCGTGTAAATTCAACTGTGCATCAAACTCTTTCACACTCTGCACTTCACTTTCAATTATCCACCCAGAATTTTTTTCATGGTTTTCAAAACTTTCTTTTCTATCCTAGAAACCTGTACCTGATTTATTCCCAACATTTTAGCTACCTGAACCTGAGTTTTATCCTTAAAATATCTAAGCATTATGATCTGCCTTGACTTTACATCTAAATCCTTGAGTGCCTCTTTAAGTGCGATTCTATCCACCATTTCCACATCTTCATTTGGATTGTCACTTATTTTATCTATCAGAAGGACCGGAGAGCCGTCGTCCTGATGTATAGTATCATAAAGATATTGCAAATTGGTGGCAGATTCTGTAGCAAATACCAGATCCTCCACTTCTATACCAGAGTACTCGGACAGTTCTTCCACAGTAGGTTCTCTGTCCAATTTCTTCGTCAGTGCCTCTCTGTCATAGTGAAGTTTCTTAGCCGTATTTTTTACACTTCTGCTCACTTTTATCATTCCGTCATCTCTTAAGAATCGCTTTATCTCTCCCAATATCATTGGTACAGCATATGTAGAAAATTTTACATTATAACTTGGATCAAAATTGTTCACCGCCTTCATAAGCCCCATACATCCTATCTGGAATATATCTTCATATTCATATCCTCTATTCAAAAACTTTTTACTTATGGTAGATACCAATGGCAAATTTAGTTTTACCAGCTTGTTTAGAGCTTCCTTGTCTCCCTGTTTGGCATATTTAATTAATTCCAAGTTATCTTCATAACTATACTTTGATTTTTTTACTGCTTCTTCATCCATAATATTCACCTAACTTAATGAATTAAAAACTTTTTTCATTATTACTCTTGTCCCTTTATTTCTTTTAGATTCCACTTTAAGTGAATCCATAAAAGTCTCCATTACAGTAAATCCCATGCCTGATCTTTCAAGATCAGGTCTAGATGTATAAAGCGGTTGTCTGGCCAAATCTATATCCTCTATGCCTATTCCTTCATCTTCTACAGTCAGGGTAAGTTCTCTGTCTTTAATAAAAGCCTCAATCTTAACTATTCCTTCCCTATTCTCATAACCATGAATAATAGAATTTGTAACAGCCTCCGAAACTGCAGTTTTCACATCTGTTAACTCCTCTATCGTAGGATCCAGCTGTGATACAAAAGCTGCCACCGCCACTCTGGCAAAACTTTCATTTTGAGATTTGCTAACAAACTCTACCTTCATACTGTTATCGTACATAATATTTATCCCCCCATTAAATATTCTCGATTGCTTCCTCAACACTGTTATAAAGCTTTACAATTTTAAATAGACCTGAAAGTTCAAATACCCTTTTTACCAAATCATTTGCCCCCACAATACACATGGAACCATTCTTTAAATCCAATTTTTTATACCTTCCAATAACTACACCTATTCCAGAACTATCCATAAAACTTACTCCCGAAAAATCCATTATAAGTTTATTTAATCCATCCCTGTCCAACCTATCGTCAATTCTGTTTCTAACTTCTTCTGCACTATGATGATCCAATTCTCCTCTCATGTTTACCAAGAGTTTGTCAATTTTAACCTGAAATTCTAAATTCATAGATTATCCAAAGCTCTACTAAGATTATACTATGGAATTTTTTAATATAATTTTAGCGTTAAAATACAATTTTAACTTTAATTTACCATATAACACTTACATAATATTGGTGTCGTGTTATATGACTAAAGTTCAGTATATAAACTTTAGCATATGCAAAATATGCATAGTCCGAGCCAGACATTTTTACCCCCCCTCTATTATTTTTTTGTAACATGTAGAATAAAACATCACCATAATTATTATTCTATAAGTGTAATAATCTTCCTTTTTTTTTCGTTAGTCATTTTATTATTCATTTTTACCATATCCTATATTTTTAAACATATATTTAGATTATTTTTAAACATATGTCATTTTTCAACCCTCAGTGGGAAAATTGGCCAAATAAAAAGACACACCCAGCAGTCATTGTTCTGCTAAATGCATCTTTATACAATATATGATGCTCTATCTTGTCAAATCTTCTATGAATTTAGGAAGTACAAAACAGACCTTATGTAATTTTTTTGTATAATATTTTGTATTTATATCCTCTCTCGAAGACAGGTCTACGCTCTGCGGATCATATTTTTTGGAACCCAGTGTAAAACTCCAAAATCCACTTGGATAAGTTGGTATACCTGCCATAAACAATTTTGCTATTGGGAAAACAGACTTTACATTTTCATATATTTTTTTTACTTCTCCGGGTAAATAAAACGGGGTCTCAGTCTGAGCCGCAAATATACCGTTTTCAGTTAAACAGTCATATATTTCGCTGTAAAAGTTCCTGCCAAACAAACCTTCTGCAGCACCGAAAGGATCTGTGGAATCAACTATGACAACATCAAAACTGTCCTTATGTTCACGCACATACTTTATACCGTCCCCAATAAGAATCTGACATCTTGGATCTTCTAGTGCAAAACTTATTTCAGGAAGATATTTCTTGCACTGATTGACGACTTCACTGTCAATTTCACAGAGAACAACCTTTTCCACCGCAGGATGCTTTAAAATTTCCTTTACAGAACCACCGTCTCCGCCTCCAACTACAAGTACCCTTTTGGGATTTGGATGTGTAAATAAAGGTATATGGGTTATCATCTCATGATATACATATTCATCCCTAACGGTGGTTTGAACTATTCCATCCAAAACAAGCATTTTTCCAAAGCTGTATGTATCCACTATGGCCAGATCCTGATACTTAGTTTTTTCCCTGATCAAAGTTTGCTTTACTTTATACGTCATAACGGCATCTGAAACCTGACCTTCTCTTAGCCATAAATCCATAAATACAACCCCCTGTCATCTTTAAAATCTAATTTTCTTATCCAGGTGTGCAGCATTGCCTATCCACCACTTTGAGAAGCTGGGAATATTAACAATGGCAGCGTTCGGATAAATATTATTATACCAATAATTCCGTATTGTGACAAGATAGCTGTTTACTCTATTCATCAACATAATAACTTTGTCTTACAATTTTAATTTCCTCTTTTGTCAATTCAAAAAATCTATATAAATATCCTTCCACATCGTTTACCTCAAAAAAATCAATAAGCGGGATCTTCAGCCTCATCAAATTATTGGGATAATATTCATACAGATTTTCTCCTAATTTTTTCCCAAAGGTTTTAAAGTAAAATTCATATAAAGGGCTGTTTAAAATTTTAAGTAAATCGCTGTAAGTCATATCTACATCCTTTTTCAGCACCAGCGAATATACATCTGCACTAAAATAACTTCCCTCATCTATGGCAAACCTATTGTCTTTAGATTTATATGGAAAAACAATTTTTTTGCCCTCAAATATCTCAGGTTTCCTTCCCCACTGAAGTTCATACCATTTTCTAAATCCCCTTCTGCACTCTCTTCTATTTAGAAGCTTTTTCTTATATGATCCTATGTATTCTATAGAGTTGGGATAATCTGCTTCATCTTCTATAAAATTAGAGTATATAATAAATTTTCCACTATGTACTACTTTATTTCTATGTATGCAGCTGCTTTTTATCCAGGGTCTAATCAAAGCACTTTCGATATTTTTCCCCCTTAGAACAGATTCATCAACTATAAAGGCTCTATCACAGCCTGTTATCAGCCCCTGATGACTTTCACATATATCTTCCAGCGTGTGCTCACTTTTCCTTCTTATTTTATCAATTATACTCCTCTCAGTTTTATCAATAAATATCCAGCCGCTGCTTCCCATAAAATTCTGATCCATAAAAAAATGCCTATAGTCCCCATCTTTTTTCACAAACAGAGAATCATAAAATTCTTTCTTCTCCATTTGAATATTCTTCTTAGGTCTTATAATCTCTACATTATTTTGGAAATTTCTTCTTTTAATTAAAAATATTATCATGGGATCGACTCCCACATTTTTAAATGGTCGTATTCCATAAAAATCTACAATCTTATATATGGAAGAATTTTCAATTAAAAATTTTCTAAGATCCTTACCGCTGTATGCTTCACAGAAATATCTGGAGGTAATAAAACCAAGCTTACCCATCTCTTTTAAACAATCCAGCGCTTTTTTAAAAAAGCAGTACGATACATCACCCTTATCCCCATATATGCTGCCATATATCCCTTTTAGATTTTGGCAGTAGTTTCTATCTATTTGTTTATGTCCTATATAAGGGGGATTCCCTATAAATATATCAAATTTTTCATCTATGCATTCTACCAAAAAATCTTTTACTGCAAAATTTTTTGAACTTACCACCCCGCTGAAGTTAAACAGATCTATTTTTAAAATTTTTATCGCGGTTTCATCTATGTCAAATCCAAATAAATTATTATATACTATGTGTTTATTTATATCTTCAATTTTTAAATCAATATTGTTGTATTTATTTATGGATTCTAAATTATTAACAAATATGTTCCTCAAGTAATGGAAACATGAAAATATCAGATTACCGCATCCACAGGAAGGATCCACTATCTTTAAAAACGGATTTTCAATCACATCTATGGGTTTTACCAGATTTTTAATCATATATCTTGATATTTCACAAGGTGTATATATGACACCTTTTGCTTTATTTACATTTTTCAATTTATAATAATAACCTGCAAACTCTTGGTTTTTTCCCATATTAAATTTTTTTTTACAGTTTTTTATAAATTCAAGTTTGATCTTGCTGTCCAGCTCCGTGTTAATAAATTCATAGATTTTCCCAATATCTTCAATAAAATCATGCACATCGCCATCTCCAATTTTCACTGTATACATATTATAAAATTTGTCAATGCTGCCTTTAAAGCTCAAGTATAAATTATCAAATTAAGTATAACATAAATTATATCTCATAAGGTAGGTGGTTTATAAAGCTATGTTTAAAAAATTAACATCACTTTTTTTAATATGTACAATTTTTTTATACTCACACACGGTCTTGGCCTTCTATAGGCAAATAAGTCCTGCAGCATACAGCAAATCCTTTACTTTTAAACAAAAGGCAATTCCTGAAACAGGTAAACTTCAAAATTTGGATATATCAAAATTGGACAGGAGTGAAAAAAATTGGTTTTTCAAGCCAAACAATAACGGCACTCCTTCAGAAGAACCTGAAAACATTTTAAAACTCATAAACAATTACTCGGCTTACTATCTGGGAGACACCTCAAAAAAAGTACTTTATTTAACTTTTGACGAAGGATATGAAAACGGATATACTTCAAAAATATTGGATATATTAAAATCCAACAATGCAACCGCCGCATTCTTTGTCACAACTCCCTATATAAAAAGCAACCCGGAACTGATAAAGAGAATGGTAAATGAAGGTCATTTAGTATGCAATCATTCTACAAAACACCCTTCAATGGCACAAACTGCAAAAGATCCTATAAAATTTGAAAATGAATTTTCTGTAACGGAAGATGCATATAAAAAAGTTACGGGCAAAGAAATGCCGCATTTTTTTAGGCCTCCCATGGGAAAATACAGTGAACTTTCCCTATTTTACACAAAAAAGTTAGGCTATAAAACTATATTCTGGAGCTTTGCATACAACGATTGGAATATCAAAAGACAGCCCTCTCCCATAGAATCTAAAAAAATGATAAGCCGAAGAACACACAATGGAGCAATCATATTGCTTCATGCAGTTTCAAAAACAAATTCTGAAATATTGGACTCCGTGATAAGGGACTGGAAAAATCAGGGATATACTTTCGAGAGTTTAAATAAATTGCCATAAAGATATACATTATTATATGTATCATGTAACTTTACACTTTATATTATAGTATAAATTAGGTATAATTAAATTATAGATTAATATTTTTAATTGTACCTAATTTGTCAATTACATAAAAATAAATATTTTTGGGGAGATATGCATATGAGAATTACACAGGAATCAGACTATGGCCTTAGAGTTGTACTCTATTTGTCAAAATTGGGTTATGGTAAGAAAATTGAAGCTAAATCCATAGCTAAGGATGAAAATGTACCACTTAGATTTCTTCTTAAACTTTTAAGAAAATTAACTCACTCAGGTATAATTAAATCCTACAGGGGAGTTAATGGGGGTTATGCATTAAATCTCATGCCCGAGAAAATAACTTTTATGAGTATAATTAAAGCTATTGACGGACCAATTTATTTGAATAGATGTTTATATGATCCCGGACATTGTACTGCAAATAGAAATGGACACTGTGGTATACACAACTCACTTTTAAAAGTACAAAACAAATTAATCAAAGAACTGGAAAGTATCAACTTCAAAGATATTATGGAAAATAACATCAAATAATTCTGCATGATCCTGTCTGATTAAAAATCAACCAGTTTTAGATCGACTTTTATTGAAGTCTATGACTTTTAACAAAAATTTGGGTATTAATACCAGTCTTTTTATTCTAGAGGGCTCTCTAATAACTCTATACAACCATTCAAGTCCTAGAGCTATCATCCATTTTGGAGCCCTTTTTACCTTTTTTGCAAATACATCAAAACTCCCTCCTACACCCATAAATATCCTGCAGGGAAGTTTATCCATATTCTGTGATATAAAGATATCCTGTTTTGGAGCCCCCATGGCTACAAATATGGCATAGGGATTACTGGATTTTATATCCTCAAGTATGTTTTCACAATCATTTAAATCGAAATATCCGTTGTGACTTCCAGATATATTCAAAAGGGGATACTTTTTTTTCAAATTCTCTCTGCACCTATCGAGAACCTGCTGTCTTGCACCAAGTAAATAAATGGATTTGCCTTTTTTTTCACATTTTTTCACTATGTCTTCCATCACTTCAATGCCCGCTATTTTTTCCTTTACAGGTCTGCCCACAATTCTAGACGCCAAAAGGGTGCCAATTCCATCCGGAATTATTACAGTACTGGGACTTGTAAAATTTTTCAACAGCAGATCATTGTAAAGTCCATTGTAAAGCACTTCCGGGTTGCCTGATACTATATTTACTTTTGAAAATTCACTTATATATTTCATAAGTTCTGATTTACTTCCGTTAAACACATTGTATTTTAGAAGCCTAATAAACATTAAAACGCACCTTCGCTTTTAAATACGGAAAAAACCGTTTTAAACAGGATCTTGATATCCATAAGAATAGAAAAATTTTTTATATATGTCAAATCATAATGGACAGTTTTGCCAAGTTCTATTTCTCCCCTGCCATTTACCTGGGCAAGACCTGTTATTCCTGGAGTGACCAAAAGCCTCTGCCTGTAGGCTTTTGGATACAGCTTAACTACATCAGGTATCTCGGGCCTCGGTCCCACCAAACTCATATTTCCCAAAAATACATTGAAGAGCTGTGGAATTTCATCCAAGCTTGTTTTCCTCAAAAAAGCACCGGATTTAGTCACCCTGCTGTCATCCTTACTCTGAAATACAAAATTTTCTAAATTATCTGGATCGATATCAAGCTTTTGTTTTTCTTCTGCATTCACAACCATTGTTCTAAACTTATATATTGTAAACTCCCTGCCGTTTTTTCCGACTCTCACCTGTTTAAAAATAGCAGGTCCCTTTGAATTCACCTTTACCCAGATGGCAAGTATGATAAAAACCACACTCAATAATACAATTCCCACAGCAGAAAGTACAATGTCAAATACCCTTTTAAAAAAGAACTGCACTGCCTTGCTTTTTATATCTTTTTCAACATTTATCTCTATTTCATGTGCCTGCATAACCTAGTAAATTCACCTACTCTCCTATATTTTACTTATTATACCATAAATATTTCCGTTATAAAACTTTTTTTAATTTATTTAAAATAATAGATCCAAAGACAGTCACCAAAAAAGCACTTACTTCAAAATTCAAACTATCCGCGTGAACATATCTGCCTATGTAATATTCTGTATAAAGATACAGTATGCCCGATTGAACCAGATATATATCATAGGACATATCCGATATATATCTTACAATTTTCATAACAAACCCCTTTTTAAATCTAAAACTAAAAACGAAAAATATAAATGCCGTAGAATAAAGAAGTACAGCAGGTCTTTGAAAAGTTGTAGCATAATCCACATTTTTGTTAAATTGATTTCCGGAGACAAATCCATATATAATTATAAAAACCGAAATTAGAAAAAATAAAAAAATTGAAAAAGCATGTCTATTAAGCTTACTGGAGATTTTGTCAATATTTTTGCCCATATAACCACCTAGGGAAAAATAAAAAATCCAGTATAGCAAATTTTTCTTATCCCAAAACCAATACTTTGAGGAAATATTTCCAAAATAATATGTATCCACCAATAAAAAAATTGTAACCGCAAAGCTAAGCAAAAGCCACCATCTTTTACCCATAAATCTATATATGAACGGAAATATTATATAAAATTCAATTATCAAAGGTACATAATAAAAATGATAAAATACATTCCCATAAATTATATCGTTGATATCCTCCACTATGTTAAAATTCCTGGTTATTATCAATATATAAAGAACACACCACACTATGTACTGCGGAACTACTCTAAAAAACCTCTTCATTATAAATTCAGAATAGCTTTCTCCTTCTCTATAATTTACAGTAAGCCCCATTCCTGAGATAACTATAAAGGCAGGTACACAAAACCTGGAGAGTTGGTTTACTATAAACGATGTATTGTAAGTGGAAGAATATGGCCTGCATCTGTATAGTACGGTTGCCGAAACATGCAGTGATATAACTGCAATTATCGAAAGAGCTCTTATTACATCCATGCCTAAAATACGCTTTTTTATTATGCCTGCCACCCTCTTCCATCAAAATACAAACTGCATTTTTTACACTTCAATTTTGTTCCTGACTGCCTTAAGTATATATTCATATTCTTCAATCTTGGTAAAATGAAGACATACAAAGTAAATTATACTTCCTGCGAAAAAAGATATAAAAATGGATAAAATACTGCCCATCATAAAAGAAGAAATCTCATTCATACAGACATAATTTACAATGTATATAAATATACCCATAATCGCAGAGGAAAAACTTATCTTTAAAAATCCGGAAAAAATTTTTTTCATATTCATTCCGTTTAACTTTTTATTTAAACTCGTCATCATGAGTACTGTGGTTATAATCGTAGAAATCGTAGTAGCCAAAGTCAACCCGGAAACTTTCATATATTTTACAAGAATAAAATTTATAATTATATTTACAATTATCCCTATAAAACTGTTTACCATAGGGGTCCTTGCATCTTTAATGGAATAAAAAGCTTTATTCAATATATCCCTGACCCCATAGGCAATCATTGCAGGACAGTAGAATAAAAGTGCACTGGAAGTCAAATTTGAAGCTGTAAGATTAAAAGCTCCCCGTCTAAAGATCAAATTTACAAGAGGATGTCTCAATACCCCTATGGCAATTGCCGCAGGTATCATGATTATCATTATTATATTTATAGAATTGACCAGGGCCTTCTTATACTCTAAAATATTTCTCTTTGCTGCCAGCTCCGAAAGAGTTGGATATACGATCATGGCAATTCCTATGGCAAATACTTCATAAGCCAGGGTATTTATCTTGTTGGAGTAATCCAGTACCGTAACAGCTCCAAAATATATATTGTTTGCAAAAGACCTGTTTATAAACAAATTCAACTGCACAACTGAGGTACTTATAATTATAGGTACCATCAGTTTAAACATGGAACGGGCATCTTTGTCCTTTATATCCATGACAAACTTATACCTGTACCCAAGTTTCCTGTACCTTGGAACATTTATGGCAAATTGAACGAAAAATCCAATTACAGTAGCTACGGCAAAACCTTTTATCCCATATTTGGACGTTAAAAATACCAAATAAACTATATAGACCAAATTAGAAGACAGTGCCATGGCTGCAGGTTCATAAAATTTTTTGTGAGACTGAAGCACTCCTGTAACTACACTCTGCAAAGTGACAAATACAAGGGACAACAGCATTATTCTGATTATTTCAACCGCCTGGCTATATATATTTACATTTGCAGTAAATCCATGTCCGAATACATATATTATCTGTTTTGAAAATATAATAAGCAAAGCTGTAATTATAATTGTAAAAAAGGTGGAAAGATTTATAATGTTGTTCACAAACCTATTCCTCTTCCTGCTGCTGCTGTGTTCAATATGTTCCGAATTAAGCGGTATGAAAGTTGTAGTAAGTCCATAGCTTATAGTAGTTAAAAGATAAACGAATCCCAATGAAAAATTATATATGTCAGTTATATAAGTTGCACCAAATTTGTCCGCTATAAGCGCATCTCTCACTAATGCTAAAATTTTACCCCCTATTATGAGGAGCATTACTATAATGGAACTTTTTATCACTTTTTTTCCTGCCATCTTATCCACTTCCAACTATTCTTGGGAAAGTATCCTGCTGTATATATCATTGTACTGTCTGCAAAAATTATTCATTGAAAATTTTTTTTTGCAGATATCATACAATCTTTCTCCCATACCCTGCATGTATTCTCTTCTGTCAAAAGCCAATTTCATTTTATTACTTATGTCTTCTACAGAATTCGGATCTACTAAAAATATGGAATCGTCATCTAAAATTGTATCCATGTCACCGACTCTGGGAGCTATAAAAGGCTTTTTTACAGCAGCACTTTCAAGCAGTACCATAGGAGGTGCCCCGCCTTCGCTAAATGACGTCAATATGCCTACATCTCCCGCATTCATAAAATCTATGGCATTCTCACTGTATCCTGCAAGTATCACATCTTCCTGCAGTGCCAGATCTACAATCAAATTCCTCAGTTTAAGCTCTTCCGAACCATCTCCAACTATAATGAGCTTTACGTTTTTTACTTTATCTCTGACAATTCCAAATGCCTCCACAAGCGACATTTGATTTTTTACAGGGTGCATCCTAGCCACATTTACATATACAAAATCCCTATCGGATATATTATATTTTTTCCTTATACCATTCCTATCTTTTTTCAGAACTATCCCATCGCCGGCAATTCCATTGCTGACCCTAAATTTTTTCCCCCTGAAATTTTCTTCATCTAGAATATCTTTTATATAGTCGGATACACATATATAGTTGCCAAAACTCTTCAAACCAGCTTTGCTTAAAGGTGTAAAAATCTTATATTTAATTTTACTGTTTAAAAAATCTTTTCTGAAATCACTATGTACTGTGGCAACCGCAGGTATATTTATTTTGTTTTTTAGGAAGTAATGCACAAAAAAGGCTCTGGCACCGTGGAAATTTACAATATCAATCTTATTCTCCTCTATATATTT
Source organism: uncultured Clostridium sp. (assembly GCA_903789665.1). Classification (GTDB taxonomy): domain Bacteria; phylum Bacillota; class Clostridia; order Clostridiales; family Clostridiaceae; genus Clostridium_B; species Clostridium_B lapidicellarium. The sequence goes on along the minus strand of CAIFEX010000009.1, from coordinate 61,380 downwards.
CAATATAAAACTGTCATAAGTAATGCTTCTCTTGAATTTCACCGTATTCACACCAAGTCTTTTACTTCTCTCATAAAGTCCTCCTCCACCTATAGTACCTAAGGTGCAGTCAAACATGCGTCTCGAATAAAAGCTCAGATTCAAAACATGATTTCCGCCGCCGCCCGTATCATTCCCAGATATAATTTGTAATACTTTCATAGCTTCCACCTTCAATCAGAAGATATTTAAAAAAATATACTTTTATGTCTTTCCCTATACATCATAGATTGAGATATTGCCAAAATAACCCAGAAATATGTAGTGGTCTTAGGTACAAAAAATAAATTGTCAACCAAATTCATTATATAAAAGGCCACCATTGACGCAAAAAAGCCTGTATAAAAATACCTGTAAAATTTATTTTTTGTGCTTTTGACAAAATTTCTAACTCCTATGAGTGAAGATATGATAATACCGGCAAAAGATATACCTCCTATAATTCCAAGTTCACTTTCCACCTTCAGATAGGAATTGTGACTGGGCCATCTGCTGTATCCATAAAATTTATACTGCGGATATATACTTACATATTTATCGTATAAGCTTACATAGTTTCCATTTCCTACACCAAATACAGGATGATCCTTTATCATTTTTCCCGCAATTTTCCATAGATAGATTCTGGATTGATTTTGGACAGGATCACCTATTGCCACGATTCTGGCCCTCAATTCCGGCAGCAGCATCGATATCACTGCTGCTGTCAAAAGCGGCAGGATAAATTTAAAACTATATAAAACAACAAGAGTTACCAGTCCAACTGCAGTTCCAACAATGGCATTTCTCGATCCTGTAAAGATCAAATCTGAAAACATCACAATCGCCAGAATTAAAAAGAAATATTTTCTTATCTTTTTCCGCTCATATATAAACAACATAATCACGGGAAAAATCCCAATTATTAGAAATGCTGCCAGGTTATTTGGATTATTCATGTTTGCCGTTATTTTAAATTTTGCATATCCATAATTTTTAAATTGGTTGCTTAGCCCAAAACCCGTAAAATACTGATACATCCCATATAAACTTACTATAATTACAGAACCTATGTAAGAACACAGTATTCCATTTAAAAGTTCTCTCCTGTTCCACTCATATTTAATCATAAAAAACAATGCAATATACGATATAAATCTAAGGCTTTCACCGACAGCAAGCTTTTTTTCCACAGCATAACTTACCGAGACAAGCATCATAACTGCAAATACACTCATGAATACAGTCAAATAATTCTTGAAAAAATCCCCTATTCCAATTAAAAATCTATGTCTTGATTTCTTCGTTCCGATAATTTTCAACATATAAAGCAGTAAAATAACTGCCAGCATACAGTCACTAAAAGTAATGCCGTGTATTTTTATACCATCCGGCAATACAGGCAGTGTCAACACATAAGCGCATACAAGCAGATATAAGACTCTATCCAAAATCAAGCTCCCACCTCCATTTCAACCCTTCCTGACGCTACCTATCAAGTACCTTCATAATCTTCACTGAAGCTTTTCCATCTCCAAATATATTTTCCTGCTTTTTTGAAGGTGTAAAGTTCAATATAGCATCCAATATTTTTTTCCTGTCAGTTCCCACTATTTTATTCCAACCATTCTCGACTGTTTCAACCCATTCCGTTTCATCTCTTAAAGTTATGCAGGGTTTTTTCATAAAGAAAGCTTCTTTTTGAACTCCACCGCTGTCCGTAACTATTTTTTGAGAGTTCATCTCCAAATTTATCATCTCGAGATATCCTACAGGATCTGTCACCTTCACATTTTTATTGAATTTAAGCCCATAGTCGGACATATATTTCTTAGTCCTGGGATGGAGGGGAAGTACTATTGTTCTTCCGCATTCATTTAATGCACTGACTATATCACCGAGTCTTTTTATATGATTTGTATTTTCGGCCCTGTGTATTGTAGCAAGTACGTATTCCCTGCCCTCTAAGTGCAGATCTCTTATAATTTCGCTTCTATTTTCAGCCAGCTTTTTAAAATCCAAGATAGCATCAAACATAACATCTCCCACATTGTAGATACCCTTTTTTATTCCCTCGCCCTTTAAGTTTTTTTCCGCTGATTTTGTCGGCACAAATAAAATATTTGAAATGTGGTCTGTAAGAACTCTGTTCTGTTCCTCCGGCATTTCCATATTAAAACTTCTAAGCCCAGCTTCCACATGTGCTACTGGAATCAATAATTTACTGGCACACAGTGCCCCTGCAAGAGTTGAATTGGTATCACCATAAACAAGTACAAGATCAGGTTTCTCTTTTTCATATACTTCCTCAAGTTTTATGAGCATGGTCCCGGTCTGCCTTCCATGACTTCCCGAACCAACGCCCAAATTATAATCAGGCTCAGGTATATTCAGTTCTTCAAAAAACACCTTAGACATATTCCTGTCATAATGCTGTCCCGTATGCACCAGCACTTCACGATGATGTTTTCTTATTACTCTGGAAACAGCAGCAGCCTTAATAAATTGAGGTCTCGCTCCCACAACTGTTAATATCTTCATGTGTATCCTCCTGTAAAATTTATTATTGATTTTTTAGAAGCTGGTCTTCAGGAACATTTCTGAATTTTACAGCTGGATTTCCTGCAACTATGACAGCTTTTTCCACATCTTTTGTAACCACACTTCCTGCTGCGGCAAAACCGTCTTCCCCTATAACCTTTCCTGGAAGTACAGTTGCCTGTACACCTATCCTGCCGCCTTTTTTAACAGTTACTCCCTTAAAATGCTTATATCTCTCTTTAGATCTGGCTGCAAAATTATCATTTGAAGTTACAACACCAGGTGCAATGAATACATTGTCCTCAATCTCAGAATAAGCTGTAATATATACATTTGTTTCAATCTTGCAGTTTGAGCCGACCTTACAGAAATTCTCCACAGCAGTTCCTCTGCCTATTATAGTTCTGTCGCCTATAGTCACATCTTCCCTTACAGTTGCAAGATCTGCAATAAGTACATTTTCACCTATGGTGCATCCACAGTAAATTACAGTTCCCGCCCCTATAAGGCATCCATCTTTCAGCACTGTGGGTTCAAACTTTTTGTCATCCTTAAATATACTGTTTACAGATCTCATAGGTTCCTTACCTATAACGGTATTATCGTCAATTCTCACATTATTTCCTATAATGCAGCCTTTGTGAATCACTACATTATGACCTATAATGCAGTTGTTTCCAAGTACGACTCCATCCTCCAAGACTGTAAATTTCCCGATAGTTACATTATTGCCAACTTCTGCAGTATTAGATATATATCTCTCACACATATTAACTCTCCTACCTTCATATATTTAAGAATTGAGAATGAAACTGATCCATTCATTCTCAACTCCAAATTACTATTTATTAATTTTTTTAACTCCCGCCATATCCAGAGTTGAAAAATCGCCTATTGGGAATTCAACAGGCATGCCCGTAAGTCTCGATTTATAAGCCGCCAAAACAATAGACATTCCCTTTTTTCCCTCTTTTCCATCTATAAGAGGTTTTGTATTATTATTCACAGCATCTATCATATTTTTGAAAAGAGGTATGTGTCCAAAGCCATATACAGTATCCGGATCTCCCTTTTGAGATTTCAGCACTTCGTCGTCTATATTCCTGTGATCGGCAAATTTCCACGTTTCTATCCTGTTTACAGCAAGTCCACCTATACATACGGTACCTTTTTCCCCAAATATGCTTAAAGTTTCCTCCAAATTTTTTGGATAAACACAGGCACTGCCTTCCACTATTCCTACGGAACCATTTCTGAACCTTATTATTATTGCCCCGAAGTCCTCTGCCTCTATGTCCCTTATAAAAGTATCACACTGTGCATATACACTTTGAATTTCTCCACCCATCATCCACTGAAGCAAATCTATATTGTGTATACACTGGTTCATCAAAGTACCCCCGTCAAGTTTCCACGTTCCACGCCAGGAAGCCTGGTGATAATAGTCCATATTTCTGTTCCACAGTATTCTGGCTGTTCCATTTATAAGCCTGCCAAATCTATGTTGTTCTACTGCCGATCTAAGCTGTTGCACCGGTTTATTAAACCTGTTTTGATGGCATATGCACAATTTCACATGGTTCTTTTCAGACGCAACTATCATCGCATCTGCGTCCTGTATTGAAAGTGCCATGGGCTTTTCACAGATAACATTTTTCCTATTATTCATACAGTAGATGGCTATCTCGGGATGATATCCGCTTTCAGTAGCTACAGTAACTACATCTATATCCTGTTCTTTGAGCATTTTCTTATAGTCGGTATAGACTGCCGGGACATGATCTTTTCCCACTTTATCAACATATTCATTTTTTCTCTTTTCGGCCTTTTCACAGATTATATCACACACTGCAGTTAGAACCGCTTCTTCTCTATTAGCTGCCAGGGCCTCAACGTGCTTATAAGATATCCTGCCGCACCCTATAATGGCAAACTTCAATTTTTTCATAAAAACACCTCTTATCAATAATTGCCCTCAATTTATAATTTATGGATTTTTTCCCTGTTATTTTTTACATCTCTTGTTGCATTTCTTGTATCATAAATTATCTTGGCCCTGTCTACTATGGTCTGATAATCATAACAGCTGTGATCCGTAGTTATAATCACTATATCCGAACTATCAATCTCATTTTTCCAGTTCACTGTTTTATACACTTTGCCGCCGCGTTTAAATTCAGGAATAAATGGATCGTCTACAACTATTTTTGCCCCATTTTTCCTCAGATGATCTATGATCTTAAGAACTGGAGATTCCCTTATATCATCTATATCCTTCTTATAAGCCACCCCAAGCAGGAGTACTTTTGATCCTTTCATTGCCTTTCCATATTGATTTAAAAGTTTCATGGCATTGTCGACTACAAATTCAGGCATAAAATCATTTATTTCTCCGGAGGTCTCTATTAATTTTGTATGGTAGTCATATTCCTTGGCTTTCCATGAAAGATAGAATGGATCAAGCGGTATGCAATGCCCTCCTAACCCTGGTCCAGGATAAAATGCCATAAATCCATAAGGTTTAGTTTTTGCCGCATCTATAACTTCCCATATATCTATGCCCATTCTCTTGCAAAGTACAGCCATTTCATTGGCAAGACCTATGTTTATATTCCTAAAGGTATTTTCAAGTATCTTTTCCATTTCCGCTACTGCAGGGCAGGACACGGTGTATATCTCACTTTCAAGTATATTTCTATAGAGAGTTGCTGCAACTTCCGTACATTCAGGTGTACATCCCCCTACCACTTTTGGAGTGTTTTTAGTCTTGTAATGTTTATTGCCCGGATCCACCCTTTCCGGTGAAAATGCCAGGAAAAAGTCTTCTCCACATTTCAATCCACCCTTTTCAAGTATGGGCTTTAATACTTCTTCCGTAGTGCCTGGATAAGTCGTACTTTCAAGTACTACAAGCATTCCCCTGTGAAGATATTTTGCAACACTTTTAGTGGAATTTACCACATAGGATATGTCCGGCTGTTTATAAATATCCAGTGGAGTTGGAACACATATTGAAACTGCATCTACATCCTTGACAAAACTAAAATCAGTAGTTGCCTTGAGTTTCCCCTCTTTTACCAGTCTTTCCAAGTCCGAATCCACTATGTCACCTATATAATTAACTCCTTCATTTACCGATTTGACTTTTTTATCCTGAACATCAAATCCGATAACCTGGTATCCTGCTTTTGCCTTCTCTACAGCAAGTGGAAGCCCTACATAACCTAAACCAACTACACCCAATCTAGCTTTTCTGTTCTCCAATTTTTCTATTAATTCATCTTTCAATTGCGACATGTTTTTACCTCCTAGTTTAACTTGCTCATACGTTTTTCATTATAATACATACTTTTTTCTTTGTCACCTTAAGCTTTTTTATTGCTTTTCCTTTGCAATAAAATCCAGTATGTCTTTTTCTATTTGGTGTCCGCATTCTTTCGGGGTTATTTTCCCCGATGTCAAATTCTGCATTATCTTGTTAGTATTTTGAAGAGCCTGTGTTTCAGTCACATTGGGCAATATTTCCCCATATTCCGACTGTTTTACAAAAGTCCTGGCTTTTGCATCGTTTTTTACTTCCTTTATATTGTAGTCCGTTTTAAAGGGGGGAATTCTTCCCGTTATCTTAAAAAGCGGTTTGCTGGAATTATCTATAAGATATTTTATCAAGCTCCAGTCGGCTTTTTTATATTCCGATCTCGGGCTCACATAAGCCACCTGGGCTGTGACAAATGATGTCATCTGCCTGCCATTGTATTTTGGAAAGGGCACTACAGAATAATTAAGTCCCGATTGATCCAGCTCCTGAAGATCCCAGGAGCCGCTTATGTAAAAACTGGTCTTACCGTCTTTAAAATTATTTCTGGCGGTTATACTGTCTACAGTTTCCGGCATCAACTTGTATTTCTGAACCATATCCCTAATCATTGAATACCCTTTAACTGCATTTTCATTGTTGAGTCCTATGTCTTTCACATTATATCCCTTATTATTTTTTCCAAAAATATATGCTCCGTTGGCCTGGAGTATCGGAAAGCTCAAATAAAAATTATTTATATCATATTGAAAACCCTGTTTCCGACCCATCGAAATCAATTCTTCAAAGGTCTGGGGAAGTTTTTTCACCTTGTCTTTATTATAATATAACCCATAGGTTTCTATAGACAGCGGGATACCGTACATTTTATTGTTAAAGGTAACAGTTTCAAGAGCTGACGGTATATATTTATCTTTATCTATCAAGTTGTCAGGAATTTTAGTCAAAAGATTTTCACTGTGAAGTTTTTCCATTCTTTCATGTGATACTCCAAATTCTATATCCGGTTCCATATTTCTTAAAGATGCCTCAATATATGCCCTATTGTCACCTTTGTCTGAATGAATTACCACTTTGTACCCTGAAGTCTTTGACCATTTATCAGCAAGAGTTCTGAGTTCAGTTATTTCAGGATCCGTAAAATGAGACCAAACTACTATTTCTCTGTTGTTATTCCTTCCAGCTATATCTGCACATCCTGTTGAAAAAAACATAAATATTAAAATCACAGTTACGAGTTTACAAAATTTCTTCATTAGAACTCTATTCTCCTTTTCACCGCATTGATAATATATCTGAATCTATCTTTTAAATTTACTTTTAATCATATTGATTATATTTGTAAGTTCCTTCACTTTCAATAATATCAGCATCAGAACATAAATTCCCACTGCAGTAACTATGCAGATGATTATTATAATAAGCTGTCCTTTGAATCCAACTAGAAAATTTCCTAAAAAACGATATATGAAAAATATGCATATTCCCATAACAGATGCTGAAGCTATTATCTTGCCTCCAACCATAAACATGTTAACACCATTTACACTTCCAACTCTCTTTCTGAGATCCTTGACCAAAAGCACACAGCTCACAAAAGCAGAAATGGTGGTAGCAAGAGTCAGTCCTCCTATTCCCATCCTTTTTACAAGCATAATGCTCATCACTATGTTTACCCCTATTCCTATGGCCCCGTTTATCATGGGTGTTATTGTATCCTGCAGTGCATAAAAGGATCTGTTGAAAACATCCCTTATTCCCCAGAATACCAATCCTGAAACCAGGAAAAAAAGAGCTTCCGCTGTCATATCAACTGCTGATTTATTAAAAGCACCGTGCATAAAAAGAACACTTATTATGGGGACTCTCAATATAAGCAGACCTACGACTGCAGGAATAACTATAATATTTATGTTATTCACCGCGGAACTTATGTGATATTTAAATTCATTGAAATTTTTAGTACTTACATCCCTGGAAAGTGAAGGAAAAATCACTGTCACTATGGCAGAAGCAAAGGTAAAATATACAAGCATATTCATTTTATTTGCATAATCAAGTGCCACTATGCTGCCAATTGCAAGACCTGATGCCATTCTTTTCTGAACAATTTCATTGACCTGATTTACACCCGTTCCAATAATGACCGGTGTGATAAGCGACATCATTTTTTTTATCCTGGGTTCCTTAAAATCTATTTTAAAGCTGTACCTGTAGTTGTTTTTTATAAGCCACGGAATCTGTATAACTATTTGAAGCCCATTTCCAATCATAGTTGCCACTGTAAGTCCCACTATTCCATAATGTGTTCCGGTCAATATGTACAATATTATAGGTATATTCATCACTATTCCCACTAAGGCGGGAGCAGTAAAATCATCCAAAGTTTGAAGTATTGCAGTGTACCCGCTGTTCAAACTCAGGAAAAGTATATTTATCATACTTATTTTTGTCAAAAACACAGTTAAATTATATCGTTCTCCTGTAAAGCTGGCAATTATATTTACAATGTCGTCGGTAAATATCCATCCCAGGACACACAAAAATAAGGATATGATCATCAATATATTCATTATGTAATTGGCAAATCTGAACATTTCATCTTTGCCATCTTTACTGTAACATTCACTGAGTATCGGAATAAAAGTTGTAGTAATGGCAAGGCCGAATAAATTAAACATGAGATTGGGTATTGCAAGTGACATAGTGTAAGCATCCGAACTAACAGAAGCACCAAAAACACTTACAATAAGAGCATCTCTCACAAAGCCCAAGACTCTACTTGCCATTGAAATAACCATTACCACACCAGCAGACTTTACAAGCTTATTACTTTCCATGTTTTCCTCCAAAATAATTAACTGCACTTACTTTAAGTATTTTATCACTAATTAATTTTATATACAATTTATTTGCGGCCTAAAAATATCTTTCCCAATACAGGTATTCTGTCAAATATCAATTTGGACATCAATATGGGCATAAAACCTATAAAGAGCATTATTACAATTACCACGCTGTAATTAAATTTGAACATCTGGTAAAATAAAACTCTGGCTCCTGTTTGAAAGAACCATGACAATAAATATACATCATAGCTGTATCTTCCCAATCTCCTGAACAGCTCTCCCATTGAAGAGTTGACCATAAGCTGGGATACCAGCAGAAATATACTGCTTCCAAGAAGGGCCGTCAATAAATTATAATAGGGATATATAGCCTTTCTCACATCAAAAATATTCAAAGTTATAAGAAATAATGAAAATACTGTAATCACTATATATTTATTTCTATTCTCAATATTATTCCATTTGTCATAAACAGTTCTCAAATAAATACCAAAAAAGAAATAAAACAGATAATGTATTATTCCATATATATAAAATAAACCAACCTGTTTTGTGAAAACAAGATTCAGAACCAAAGTTATCAAAAGTGCCATACGAACTGGTATTTTGCTAAAAATAGGAGCTGCTACGAATATGAAAAACAGCGTATAGATAAACCAAAAATACTGTATTGGAATATCAAGCGGATAAAAAAGTATATTTATTATAAGACTGTTCAATTTGACAGGGCGTGCAGCAAAATTATTCATGTATAATTTTATGGGAACTGCCACCAGCGAAACTGTAAAATATGGAACCATCAGCCTCTTTATCTTTTTATATACATAAGAGCCATAACCCTTTAAATTCTCTATTTCATATATCTTATAGGCAAAAAACCCTGATATAATGAAAAAAAATGGCATATGAAAAGAATATATAAGTTTATATATATATGCATAAAAATTGCTGTTATTGAACTGCGAATCAGGGAAAGAATGTCCTAGAACTACTAAAAATATACCTATCCCCCTAGCTATATCCATATCTTTATAGTACTTCTTTATCATGTGTTACCTCCCAGAATCAAATAGTTAAAGCTCTTTTGGAAGCAAATAGGCCAAAACAAGTCCAAGCCCAAGTCCATTCGTAAGCAGTGTAGTAAGTATGGGTCCATTAAATAAAGCCATTATTCCGCCAAATAAAATTGTACCTACCAGAAATATATTCTTGGTTTCCACAGATTTAATTATTATCATTATAAAATAGAGAAGTATTGAAAATAGAATTACCCCTACAATGCCAAAATTCATATAGGCGTCTCCATACCACGTCACGTTGAGCCTCATGTCGGGCCTTCCATAATAGACCGTTGCCATATAAAAATTAGGGTCCATGTTGTATATATTCTTAAAAAAGTGACCTAGTATGCTCTGGGATAAAAGCATCTTGGGATACATCCAGAAAAAATCATAGTATTCCAGTGCTATAAGGGAAGGCCACAGAAATATTCTTATTATTACAAGAAGATATATTGACAATTTTTTGAGGAAGAAAGCAGCAAGGCCAAGTATTACGGCAAGTGCCATCATCTTTTCAATCAAACTTCTCTTTATGCCGTACCTCAATATCATTCCAAAAAATGGAGCTAAAAGCAGTACTGCAAACTGACTTTTATAAGCTGCATATCCATATAAAACAACTTGTAATGCAACAGGTATAATCGCGAACTTATATTTTTTCTTATAGATAAAATAAGCAAGTATAAAAGGATTTATTATGTTTCCAAGCCATTGGACAAAATAATCTGTAAGCCTTCCCGCTTCTTGTCTATAATTTAACCTTACAGCATATACATTTTGAAAGGATTCCAATATTCTGGTTGGAAGTCCCAATTTATATATCAAATAGGAATAACCAATAATCATGAATCCCACAACACCTATCCAAAAAACCCTGGGTTTTACTGATATCTGCGGTATCTTAAAATTCATCCTACTTACCAAAATCACTCCAATAACGGCAGCCGCAGTTATTATATATATGTATATTCCCGAATTTTTGCTTTCTCCAAGACCGCTCATAGTGTAAACAACTAAAAGGGGGGTAATACTGAGAAACAAAAATAAGAACCAATACAAACTGGTAAGGCCCTGGATTCTGTTTGGCAGTAAAAATACAACGGTATAAATTACAGCTATCACCAGCGGGAGCATGACAAGCGCCCTTCTAAGAATTCCAGAGTTTATTACAAAATTAAAAGATTTATAATATTTAATGGAACATATGTATCCTACAGTCAATCCTGCTACTATAAGCAGGTATACTGCAACAGACAATATTTTTCCGTTTCTGCTTTGCCTGTCATAAATTTCATCTATCATCAAGCGGACCTCCTTATTCAATTGATTTAAAGAATCCACATATAGTTCCCAATCCGTAAGCTATATGCAGCAAAAAAAACAGTACAAACATGCAGGGCATATATCTTATTCCATTTCTTATCCCTATATTCATGGATTCCAGAATATCCACTGCAAAATAACTGGCCAGAGCCAGAATCTCTATAATTCTACTTACAAGAAAAAACTTATAAGTTATCCCAAATATCACTATGGTCAAAAAAAATACAAGAGGAACAAGGTGCCTTATTCTAACTATTTCTCTATTATTTACAATAGAGCCGCCTATGGCCTCTCCATTTTTAAAATTCTGGGAGATTATTTTTCCTACGCTGCTCCTGGGCCTGTAATAGGAAATTATATCTTTGTTCTGGTATATTTTATATCCAGCCCTCAGTATCCTGTTGTTTAAATCATTATCTTCACTTCTGGATAAATTCTCATTATAAAAACCTATTTCATCAAATATCCATCTCCAAAACGCCCCGTTCCAGACGGTATCAACAAAACCCTCATAATCTTTCTGCCTGAACTTGGCAACCCCTATGCCAAACTTACTTTCATGTAAAAAAACTATACAATTCTCTATATAGGATTTTGATCTCAAAAGATATGTGGGTCCTCCCACATTTACAACTTTTTGCGATTTCATTCTATTCAGGGTTTTTACACACTGGCCAACATAATTCTTATCGTAGATCGCGTGGGCGTCAACCCTCACAACTATGTCTCCCCTTGCCATTTTTATCCCCTTGTTGAGTGCCGCAGATTGAATTTTCTTCTCATTATCTATCAGCAGCAATTTTTCATTGGTAAATTTCCCTATTATATCCCTCGTAGAATCTGTAGACATTCCATCTAATACCAATATCTCAATAATGTTTTCATAAGTCTGATCCACTATGGATTTAAGACATTTTTCTATATACATTTCCTCATTATATACTGGAATTATTATTGAAACTGAATTTCTGTTACACATACAAATCTCCTCTTAATCTTTTATCAGGTGGTTCTCCCGCCGCTGTAAATCATCTGCCATATATTCTACTTAACGTAGGTTCATTCGATTCCCAGAAATAATTATCTTTCATTTTTCTCATACTGCCAATCATCTTTTCCTTTTCATGCGGGTTCTCCACAAACCTTCCTATTATATCCTCCAATTCTCCTTTAAGATCACTTCCATCTATTCCGTATCCGAAATTATTCTTTTTAACCTCAAATCCAAATTCAGTTGCAGCATTTGCAATAATTGGAGTTTCAGTTATTATGCTCTCAAAGAATTTATTTGGCATAGATATAGCTGCCGTATTTCCCGGGTAAAAGGCATAGGTCACATCAATATTTCTATATAATTTTTCAAGCTCATCTATATGATATACTCCCCTTATATATACATTGGAAAACTTCTTTGAATATTCAGCAAGTTGTTCAGAATATATTCCTCTTCCGCAGATTATGATCTGTACGCATTTGTTGTATTTTTGGGAAGCATCGATGAGTGCCTTTATCTCATCATAATATCTCACCGACCCTATAAAACCAATTCTAAGCTTGGAGCTGGGCACTTTTTCTATGTTCCCAAATAGATTTTTATAAGGTGCATTATTTACTATGTAGATATTCTTGCTTATTTTACTGTAAAGCTGTTTCATCTTTGGGGTAACAACTATATGGGCATTCACTTTTTTAAGAAGATGTCTTTCCATCAAGACAATTGCCCTGCAAATAAATTTATTTATAAAACCAGGCCTGTTATAAAAATACATATAAAAGAGATCATGTTCATCATATACAAGTTTCAATTTAAGTTTTCTATTTACACCGGTCCCTATGAAAAGTCCATCAAAATCATGACAGTGAATGGCCTCAAAATCCTTATTTTTCAGATAGCTATATACTTCCTTTTTAAATTGTAGAAATTTAAAAATCTGTCTGTATCCGGAACCATATTGGGCTTCTCCAAAAAATCTTACTATTTTTATACCATTTAAATTTTCTTCTGGTTTATCCACATATGTTCCATCCCTGTCCCAACATAAAATAGTGATTTTATGTCCCAGTTTTGTAAGAGATTTTGCCTCCTTATAAACTCTGGGATCAGGATCAAATCCATTTGTAAGCAGCATAGCAATGTTCAAAATTTTCTCACCTCATAATTTCATCATATATATCAATAGTTTTTTGTGCATTTCTAAACCATGTAAATTCACTGAGTACAGTATTTTTCCCATTTTTTCCAATTTTCTTTGCGGCGGCTTTATGACTCAATATATAATCTATGGTATCTGCCAGATCATCCACATCTTTAGGTTCGACTAGAAAACCGTTTTTCCTATCTTCAATGACATCTTCTATCCCCTGTCCTTTAATACCAATGACAGGTATGCCATTGTTCATCGCCTCTATGTAAACTATGCCAAATCCTTCCTGCCAGCTTGGAAGTGAAAATACATCACATTTTGAAGACATGTACTTTATCACCTCCGAATGGGGTAATTTCCCCAAAAAAATTACATTTCTGCTCAGATTCAAATCCATTACAAGTTTCTTTAAATTTTTACTCTCCTCGCCGTCTCCAATTATATAGTACATGATATTGGGATATTTTTTTACAAGTTTTGACAATGCATTTATATTCAGATCAATTCCCTTGGTTTTTATCAAAGATGATACACTGAGCATAACATACTGTCCTTTAAGTTCAATTTGTTCATCTATGGCATATTCTTCCGGATTAATTCCATTATTTATAACTACAGTTTTATCTAAAAGGTATTTTTCTTTTATCACATTCCTCAATTTATTACTGACAGTTATTATTTTATCTGCAAATTTCAGGACCCTGAACACATTCTTTCTGCAGCTTTTATTCTTTTTTATAGTATATTGAAAATCCTGGCCATGAATTGTCACCACTAAAGGTACCTTATACTTTTTATCAAGAATCATACTGGCAAATCCGACAGGTATCGCAGTATGGGCATGTATGACATCAAATTTGAAATTCCTATATATTTTACCTATAGTCTTTTTTATCCCAAGATACATAAAAAAGCCTGAATTCTGTAAAAAAATTCCCTTGGGAATTTCAAAATATCTGGGGTAAAAAACTTCCACGCCATCAAGCACTGCTTTGTTCGGAACCTGAATATAAGCTCTATATTTTTTTACTACACCTAAAAAAGCTGGAACATAAGGCACCGGGCATACCACTTTTACATTGCATCCCTCACCTATAAGTTTCTGAACCTGCTTATGGACAAAAATACCCAAAACACTATTGATAGGTGAAGGATACATATGTGAAATAACTAGCACATTCTTCATGGTCTTATTCATCCTTTTGATATTTTTTTCTCTTATAAGTTGGCACTTTTTCTTCTATAAGTTTAATTACCTGTTCTCTATCGCCATTTACTACTTTTCCAAAATCCTCTATGGATTTTTCTACAAAATTCATATCTATCCTGTTTGGTTTTTCCACAAATATTTTATCGTGTTCTGTAGAAGTCAAAGCTACTTCATTCATAAGCGGTTCTTCATACAACTTTTCTCCCGGCCTGAGTCCAGTATACTTTATCTTTATATCCACACCGGGTTCATATCCGGATAAAGTTATGAGATCCTTTGCCAGATCTACTATTTTTACGGGTTTACCCATATCCAGGACAAAAATTTCACCCCCACGGGCTATAGCACCTGCCTGAATAACAAGCTGTGCAGCTTCGGGAATAGTCATAAAAAACCTGTTTATCTCAGGGTGGGTTACTGTCACAGGACCTCCATGGGCTATCTGCTTTTTAAAAAGTGGAATTACTGAACCATTGCTTCCAAGCACATTTCCAAATCTCACAGCTACATACTCAGTTTCACTGTCCTCGTCAAAAGCCTGCACCATGATTTCACAGAATCTCTTAGTGGCTCCCATAACACTAGTTGGATTAACAGCCTTATCCGTGCTTATCTGCACAAATCTTCCCACCTTGAATTTATCACAGCATTTAAGTACATTGTACGTTCCAATTATATTATTTTTAACCGCTTCAGCAGGATTGTTCTCCATAAGCGGAACATGCTTGTGGGCCGCTGCATGAAAAACCACCTGGGGCCTATATTTCTGAAATATATCTTCAAGTCTATTCACATCTCTTATAGAACCTATAATTATTTTTTTATTCAACTTGGGATATTTATAATTCAATTCCATTTCCACATCATATACATTGTTCTCATATATGTCAAATATTAAAAGCATCCCAGGTCCGAACCTGGCTATCTGCCTGCACAGTTCAGAGCCAATGGATCCTCCTCCGCCCGTTACAAGTATAACCTTTCCCTTTATGTATTTATTTATATTTTCATTGTTCAGCTTTACCTCTTCTCTCCCCAAAAGATCTTCAATGTTCACATCTCTTATTTTGGACATGTTGACATTTCCATCTATCATTTCATATATTCCGGGTAAAGTTTTAAGTTTGCATTTTGTGGTTTTACATATGTTTATAATTTTCCTTTTGGTCTTAATATCTGCCGAAGGCATTGCTATTATTATTTCTTCTATACTTTTGTCCTTACATATTCTCTGGATTTCATCTCTTCCACCCAAAACCTTTATTCCGTTTATAAGCTTTTTCTTCTTTGCCCTGTCGTCGTCTATAAGACCTATTATATCGTAATTAAAATTCTTATGTTTTTTTATTTCCCTTATAAGCATGGCTGAAGCATCGCCCGCCCCAACTATGAGGAGTCTTTTTTCTCTCCTATTCTTATACTCCCCTTTATTTCTATCCTCAGACACCCTATATACAAATCTTATTCCTCCCAGTGCAAGCACTGACAATATCCAAAAAATTATGTGAACTGTATAGGGAAATCTATAGAACCTGTTTTCAAGAAATTTATAATTTATAAGATAGCTGTAAATTATAAATATCAGATTGGCCAGAGATACGGAATATACTATGGAAAAAAGCTCCTCTACAGAAGCATATTTCCATATTCTGTCATATAGATTGAATATCTTATTCATTATCAAAGTTATAATCACTACAGGAATAATGGAAAGTTTTAAGAATATCATATATTCCGGAGGTATATTAAAATCAAATCTGAGCAGCAGAGCAAAATAAAGTGAAGCTATCAGAAAAAGTACATCGTATATTACAAGTTTTTTATCTTTTTGCATTTCAACACTTCCTAGGATCATTGTAAAAGTCTTGTATAAAAACTCTCTTTATCTATTTTACATCATAAGTAAAATTATTCAACATATTTTTAATTTGCGATCTTTACCGCAATCAAGTCACAAACAATTTATTTCTCTTTCAATTTATTATATACACCCTTGAAAAGCTCCTGATTTTTCAGATTCAACAGATATTTCATAAAAGGTATTTTCAGCTCGTTTCTCTTAAGTGCATATTCCACTGTAGCTTGTAAAAAGCCAAGCTTGTCACCTACATCATACCTCCTTCCCTCGAAAGTATATGCATACATAGCTTCATTTTTTGCAAGTGTCCTGAGTGCATCTGTAAGCTGAATCTCACCCCCTTTCCCCGGTGTAGTATTGTCCAATATTTCAAATATAGAAGGGGTTATTATATATCTCCCAAGTATGGCTACATTGGAAGGGGCCTCCTCCACCTTAGGTTTTTCTATTAAATCCTTGACCTTATATACTCTGTTTTCTATATACATACCCTTGACTATGCCGTATTTATAGACCTCGTTTTTATCTACCTTCTGCACGCCTATAATTGAAGTTTTATATTCATCATAGCAATTTATAAGCTGTTTTAAACAGGGAATTTTGCTGTCCACTACATCGTCGCCCAGCATTACTGCAAAAGGTTCATCCCCTACAAAAGTTCTGGCACAATTTATAGCATGGCCCAATCCCTTGGGTTCTTTTTGCCTTATATAATAGATATCCGCCATATTGGATATATCCCGTACCATTTTAAGAAGATCTTTTTTACCTTTTTTTTCCAATTCTTGTTCCAATTCCACCGACTTGTCAAAATGATCTTCTATTGCCCTCTTGTTTTTCCCGGTTATTATAAGTATTTCCTCTATTCCAGAAGCCACTGCCTCTTCTATAATATACTGTATAGTAGGTTTATCCACTATAGGAAGCATTTCCTTAGGCTGGGCCTTGGTAGCAGGCAAAAACCTGGTTCCAAGTCCTGCTGCCGGTATTATAGCTTTTTTTACTTTCATATTCAAAGCATCCCTTCCATAATTTTATTTATAGATCTCCCCAATAAATATTCATGTTAAATGCCTTTTAATCAGGTATATTTTTAATTATATTCTCCAGCTGCAGCACAACTTCATCTTTTGGATCCAGCTTCTTTGCTATTTCCAGATGTATTTTTGCATCCTTCAATTTTCCTGAATTCAAATAACACATTATAAGATTCGTGCATATTTCCACGGATTTAGTGGCTTCAAAAGCTTTTCTCAAATAAGCTATGGCGGTTTCATAATTCCCCAGAGAAGCATAATTAATTCCCATTTCATTTACAATTTCCACTATACTGCTATCTATATTCAACGCTTCATTCAGATAATAAATAGCCTTTTCGTAGTTCTCCAGCATCCTGTATGCAACAGCTATATAATAGTATAAAAGGGCATTGTCCCCCCATATGTCCAAAAGCGGTATTAAAAGTTTTAAAGCCTCAGTGGGATTGCCAGGATCACTCTCCAACAGCTCTTTACCTTTGTCATAGTTCACAATGGATATCATCCACTGCTTTAAATTTGTCACATCTGAAGTTTCCTCTCCACCCTTTTCTATATAGGTATTTATGCAAAATAATGCCCTTTCATAATCACCGTCTTCTTTTTTTAAAAGGGCTTCATAAAAATAAGGAAGCGCATAATTTTCCTTAAGTTCGGCCTTCTCTAGAATATTCATTTCTTCTTCTTTATATACATTGTCTTTTCTCCTGAGTTTATCCACCATAATTATGAGTTTATCATATAGTTCTACGGTATCTTCTAAAATAGACAGTCCTTTCAAATTTATATAGGCATCCTCATAGTTTTTTTCTTTAACATACCTTGCAACTACGCCTTTTATAAATTTGCCATTGCCTCTATGGCTGCCCAATATTATCTTATAATATTTACCAAATTTGAAATTTTCATCTGCCCCCAACACATAGTACATTCCTTCGACAAAATAACCCAGAGGTATATTCTCCATGTTTTTTTCAGATTTGACATCCTCTACAATATATTTGGAATTCACGGGCAAATATATATCCTGTGGAATTTTGACTTTAAATATTTTTTCTACATTTTCCCTGCTGATTTCCAGAAATAAAAATTCAGATAATTTTTCTGCAAAATATGATTTTATATCCATAAATTTCTATCACCTACAATACTCATCATCAATCCGCACTTTTAATTACATCCATGACATTTTTCTCAAGTGCTGTCATTTTGTTTCGAGAATTCTCCAAACTGTTTCCTATCACAGAGAGGTATATTTTTATTTTGGGCTCCGTTCCAGAAGGCCTTACCACGAACCACGATTTATCTTCCATAACAAATTTAAGTACATTTGACCTAGGTAACTTTATACTGCTTTCACTTATATTCATCAAGTCCTTCTTCACACCCAGTTTATAATCGAACTTTTCAACTATTTTCACGCCGCCGATGGTTCTTTTCATGGAATGTCTAAGGCAGTGCATTATGGTTTCAATTTTATCGTGTCCCTTTTTCCCTCTAAGTTCTATCGAAATAAGTTTCTCCCTGTAAAATCCATATTTTTTATACAGATCCATCAGGGCATCATAGAGGCTCTTGCCCTTCATCTTATAGTACAAAGTCATTTCACAAACCAAAGTAGATGCAATCACAGCATCCTTATCCCTTACAAAATCCCCGGCTAAATACCCATAGCTCTCTTCAAATCCAAATATAAACTTCCTATCTCCGTTTTTTTCAAACTCCTTTATCTTTTCTCCTATATATTTAAATCCGGTAAGCACATTTATAAGGCCCACTTTATAATTTCCTGCTATATCAGCCGCCATATCCGTAGTAACTATAGTTTTGACTATCTCCCCATTTTCAGGAAGCCTGTCAAATTCTTTCAAGGAAGACAGTATATAATCTGTCAAAAGTACTCCAACCTGATTACCCGTAAGTATTTTATATTCACCCTGAGAATTTTTTACCACTACGCCAAGTCTATCACAATCCGGATCCGTTCCAAATATTATATCCGGTTTTATATCCTCTGCCATATCCAGGGCAATGTGAAAAACTTTTGGATCCTCGGGATTGGGGTAAGCTGCAGTCGGGAAATTCCCATCCGGCTTTTCCTGTTCTTTAACCACAAATACATTTCTATATCCGAGTTCCCCTAAAGTTCTTCTAACCGGTATATTCCCAGTTCCATGGAGAGGCGTATATATAACTTTCAGATCTTCTGCATGTGAGCGTACAAATTCCTTCCTTATTACCAGATTCTTTACCTTTTCTATATAGGACGTATCTATTTCCTCTCCTATAATGTGGAGAAGGTTTCTGTCCACAGCTTCATCCATGCTGATATGTCTTACTTCTGAAAAACTCTTGATATCCTCTATACTTAAAAATATCTCATTTGCCCATGCATCCGTTATCTGGCCGCCATCTTCGCCATATACCTTATATCCATTATATTGCTTCGGATTATGAGATGCCGTTATTACAATGCCAGCTTTACATTTCAGCTTTCTCACTGCATAGGAAAGCATTGGTGTTGGATGAAGTGTTTTAAAAAGTTGGACTTCTATACCGTTGGCACATAAATTACATGCGGCAGTCTGTGCAAATTCTTTGGACATTATTCTGCAGTCATAAGCTATTGCCACGGAAATATCTCCTCTATACTTTTTTATGAGATACCTGGATAATCCTTCCGTGGCTTTTCCTACGGTATATATGTTCATTCTGTTTGTTCCCATTCCTATTATTCCCCTGAGACCGCCTGTGCCAAATTCTAAATCTTTATAAAATCTATCTTCTATTTCTTTTTCGTCGTCTATATTTTTTAATTCCGATTTTCCTTTCTCATCTATATAAGGTGAGTTTATCCAATATTCATATTTTTTTCTATAAATACTCATATTATTTTCCCCCTATATGCAATATTTGATAACTACTATTATACTATAAAACAAGATTAAAAGCACTTAAGCTTATAATTTTATATTTATATAAAAATACGGTTTAAAAGTTGAATTTATAGATCAATTAACATATAATTATATTAGTTTTTATTAATAACGTTCATCCCTTTAATTTCAAGAATTAGAGGGGTATTTTTATGAAGGAAGGTGCTTTATCAAGTTGTATAGATTAGATCAAAGTGAAACACCGCTGTTTGATGCACTGATGGAATACGTAAATAGGAAAACCATACCTTTTCATGTCCCGGGTCATAAAAAAGGTGTCGGAGCAGATCCAGAGTTTAAAAAATTTATGGGTGAAAATCCTTTTAAAATTGATGTCACCGTGTTTAAGCTGGTTGACAGCCTTCATCATCCCAATGGTCCTATAAAAAAAGCCCAGCAGCTCGCTGCTGATGCATACGGCTCTGATGCTGCCTTTTTCTCAATTCAAGGTACATCCGGAGCCATACAGGCCATGATAATGTCTGTAGTAACTTCTGGAGATAAACTGATAATTCCCAGAAACGTCCATAAATCAGTTACTGCCGGTATCATATTAAGTGGAGCGGTACCTGTTTACATGCAGCCTGCCCTGGATAAAAAAATAGGCATTGCACAGGGTGTCACACCTGAAACCGTAGAAAAAACATTAAGGGAAAATCCCGATGCAAAAGCAGTTCTTATAATAAATCCAACTTATTATGGAGTGGCTACAGATATAAAAAAGATTACAGATATTGTACATAGCTATGACATACCATTGATTGTAGATGAAGCCCACGGACCTCACCTTGCTTTTAACGACAACCTACCAATCTCATCTATACAAGCTGGCGCAGACATGTGTTCTCAAAGTACACATAAAATAATTGGCGCTCTGACTCAATGTTCCCTACTTCATGTAAAATCGAAATATATAGATGCAAAGAGAGTTCAACAGGTTTTATCACTGATTCAAACCACTTCACCTTCATATATCTTGATGGCTTCACTGGACTGTGCCAGAAGACAAATAGCCCTTCACGGAAAAGAGCTTTTGGATAAAGCTATCAGCCTTGCAAATTATGCCAGATATGAAATAAACAGCATTCCAGGTTTTTACTGCTTTGGAGAGGAAATAATCGGAAATGAAGGTGTGTTTTCCCTGGATCCCACTAAAATAACTATAACCTGCAGGGATTTGGGAATTACCGGCTATGACCTGGAGATGATTCTGTCAAACAAATACCACATCCAAATGGAACTGTCGGATATATACAATGTCCTGGCTGTGGGCTCCTTTGGTGACACAAGGGAAAACATGGATGCTCTCATCCATGCCTTAAGAGAAATAAGCAGTGAATACTACGGTAAAGGAACCAGAAAATCAGATTTTCTAGATATACCTGCGATACCAAAACAACTGATAATTCCCCGAACGGCTTTTAACTCTACAAAAGTTCCAGTAGCCTTAAAGGACAGTGTAGGTATGATAAGCGGTGAATTTCTAATGGCGTATCCACCTGGAATACCCGTACTTTGTCCCGGAGAGGAAATAACAAGAGAAATAGTAGATTATGTCCGGGAATTGAAAAGCACCGGTTTGTCCATTCAAGGTACGGAAGACCCCGAGGTTGAATATATAAAAGTCGTGAAATCAGATAATTCTAAGATCAATATATAGAGTACAATATTGTACTCTATATATAAATACAAGTTTCATAATAACCTTTTCATTTTGATTTACATTAAGAAACAACCGCTCCAAGAGCTATGGAATAAAGCTTCGACATAGCGCTATTTGTCCTGGACACCAACACTACAGGGCATTTGGCTCCAACTATGACTCCTGCATTTTTCGCACCTGCAAAATATGTCATGGATTTTCCAAGCAAATTGCCGGCTTCTATGTTGGGAACCAATAATATATCCACGTCACCTGCCACTTTGCTTACTATTTTCTTACGTTCTGCGGAAATTTTAGACACTGCCACATCCAGCGATATTGGTCCGTCAATTATACATCCTTTTATCTGACCCCTTCTATTCATTTGAGTCAGTACTGCCGCATCCAAAGTTGACTGCATATTTGTATTTACAACTTCCACCGCACATATGGGGGCAACTTTAGGCAGTGTTATCCCAAGTTTACTGGTTACAAAAATCGCGTTTTTCACTATTCCAATTTTTTCTTCCAAATTAGGATAAGTCAGCATTCCCCCGTCTGTCAGAAACAATAATTTATGATAAGCTGGTACTTCATAGATCATTACATGGGACAAAAGCTTGCTGCTTCTAAGCCCAGCTTCTTTGTTTAGAACAGCTTTTAGCATATCCGCCGTTTTAAGCATACCTTTCATTATAAATTGGGCTTTCCCCTCAGATACAAGCTTTACAGCCTCAGCCGCCGCTTTAAACGGATCTTTTTCATCTATTATTTCTATATTATCCCTGTGCAAACTTTCCCTTTTTAAAATATCAACTATATTTTCTTTATCCCCAACTAAAATGGCATTTACGATTCCAAGTTTTACCGCTTCCGTAACAGCTTTCAAAACCTCTACATCCTGAGCTACAGCTACAGAAAGTACCTTTTTAGTTTTTCCTGCAGCTATATCCAAAATCTCCTCTAATTTTTTCACCATTTTTATTTCTTCCTTTCCATATCCCCACAATTAAAAACACCAATTCTCCATTATCTGTTATACAATATTCTGCTGTCTATATCTTTTACAGACTTGCATCCCGTTAAAACCATAGCAGATTTCAATTCACTTTTTAAATTTTCAACATACAATTTTACTCCATCCCGCTGGCCCCCAAAAGATGCAGTTACAAAAGGTCTTCCTATAAGCACGGCATCTGCACCAAGCGCCAGCATTTTAAGTACATCTACACCGCTCCTAATTCCGCCATCTGCTAATATTGTAACCCTGCCCTTGACTGCTTTAGCTATATCCGGAAGGACATCTGCCACTCCCGGTGTCTGATCTAAAACCCTGCCGCCGTGATTTGAAACCACTATTGCACTAACTCCGGCTCTTACAGCAAGTTCTGCTTCATCGGCCGTCATTATACCCTTCAATATAAATGGGAGCTCGGTACTTTTAACAATTTCTTCTATCTCGTCTATTGTCTTAGGTCCTACAGGCTTTCCATGGATCGCCAAAGTTATAAGACCTGCTGCATCTATGTCCATACCTACGGCAAACACTCCCGCTTTTTCTGCAATTTTTATTTTACCTATAACATTTTCATTTTCCCAGGGTTTTATTACAGCTATCCCCCTGCCGCCATATTCCTTTAATTTTTGCAAGTTAGTTATCAAAAAAGAATCTACGGCAGTATCCCCTACTATGGGATATATTCCTCCATCCAGACATCCTCCTATAATCCAGGATATATATTCTTCTTCAGTAAACTTTCCCCCCATATTCAGAGTAGTTCCGGAAACCGGAGCTGCCAGCACAGGTATGTCCATCTTCTTTCCGAACAGTTCTACAGAAGTGTCCGGATTTTTGGCGTCGTGTATAACCCTCATATTCAACTTATATCTATTTAGTGCATTAAAATTTTCCTTGAAGGAATCTCCTGTTCCCTTTCCTCCCATACCTGGTACTTCACCGGCACAGGCATACCCGTTGCACACAGGACATACCCTGCAGCTTCCTCTTAAATTTTCACGTGCCTTTTTTAATACATCATCATAGTTCATAGCAAATAATATCATTAAATAATATATTAAATTCCAATTATTTAATGAATTCTCCCCCCTTTTTTGTAATTTATCCATAATATAAAATTTTACATAACAATTATATCATATTTGATTACTTTAACTCCACCACTGTAACACCTGTACCACCTTCACCATACTCTCCCAGCCTGTAGCTTTCTACATGGGAATGACGCTTGAGCATATCCGATATGGAATTTCTAAGTACCCCAGTACCTTTTCCATGTATTATAGTCACTTCCTTCAGGCCGCCTAAATAAGCATCATCTAAATATTTATCCGTTGTATAAATTGCTCCCAGGGAATCCATTCCCCTCACATCCAGGGAAGGAGAAACACTCCTCAAATTCAATTTTGCCTCTCTCTTAACTCTCTTTTTCCCATTGTCCGAGTTATCTTTACAAGCTCTTAAATCCTTTAATTTCACGGTTATTTTCATGATCCCAGCTTGAACCTGCAGTTCTCCTTTAGCATCAGGTTTAGTTAAGACCACCACTTTTTGATTTAAAGAAGGTATAAATACCTTCTGGCCCTCTTCAACCGAATTAAGTTTTTCTCCTTTTTCAGTCCTGCCTTTATACAGTTCCTCCTCAGTTTTTTCCAATTTATTTTTTAATTTTTTTCTATTTTCCTCCAATTCATGTCTTGCCGAAGAAGTATACCCGGCTTCTTCAAGTTCTCTCATATTCTTTAAAATTTTGTCCGCATCCTCTTTGGCCTGTTTCAATATTTCTTTTGCTTCCCTCTTTGCTTCAATTATGGATTTATCTCTTATATTCTGGAGCTTATCTGATTTCTGCTGATACTTTGATCTGATCTTATCCGCTTCATTTTTCAAAATTTCCGCTTCCCTGGCATAACTTTCAGCTTTTGCCCTTTTTTCCTGAAGGCTCTGGATTAAATCTTCAAACTCTAGAGCATCCCCAGTTATATTTTTTCTGGCATCTTCTATTATATATTGGGGTAGTCCAAGTCTTTTTGATATTTCAAAAGCATTTGACTTCCCCGGTATTCCTATCATAAGCCTATATGTAGGTTTCAAAGTCTCCACATCAAATTCCACTGAAGCATTTTCCACACCTTTACTTTTCAATGCATATATTTTCAATTCGCTGTAATGTGTTGTAGCTACTATCGTACACCCTCTATTTTTCAAATTTTCAAGTATGGATACCGCCAGAGCTGCACCCTCTGTGGGATCTGTACCTGCACCCAGTTCATCAAATAATACCAAAGACCTGTTATCCGATTTTTGAATTATATTAACTATATTAGTCATGTGGGATGAAAAAGTGGATAAATTCTGTTCAATACTCTGTTCATCCCCAATGTCGGCAAATATCTCAGTAAAAAAACCTATAGTTGAATTTTCTTTTGCAGGTATCATGAGACCGCTCAATGCCATAATATGTAAAAGTCCTATGGTCTTGAGAGCCACGGTCTTACCCCCCGTATTTGGTCCCGTTATAACCAGACAGTTGAAATCTCTGCCTATATGCATATCCATTGGCACTACTGCCTTTTTATCTATAAGAGGATGTTTGCCCTCTATTATATCAACCAGCCCATTTTCATTTACATTCGGTACGACTGCATTTAATTCACTTCCAAACTTAGCCTTTGCAAACACAAAATCCAATTCCCATATTATATCTGCATCAACTTCAACTGCATGTATATTTTCATATATCTCTCCTGATAATTCAGTCAATATCCTATCAACTTCTGCTTTTTCTTTCAATCTCAATTCTTTTATTTCATTATTTAAATTCACAAGCCCCATGGGTTCTATGTAAAGTGTGGCCCCACTTGCACTCTGATCATGAACAAGACCCGGTACCATGGCTTTATTTTCTGCTTTCACAGGCAGCACATATCTGTCTCCCCTCATAGTATACAAATTATCCTGCAGATAGGAAGAATAAGTCCTCACAAACGAGTTTACCCTGCTTCTTACAGAAGCATTCTTATTTTGTAGATCTCTTCTAATTTTGTATAATTGAGGGCTTGCCTTATCTGATATCTCCTCTTCGCTTTCTATGGACATAGAAATTTTATTTTCCAAATCTTTTAAGATTATAATATTTGAACATATATTTTCTATTATCTGGAAATGATTTTCATCTTCTCTAGTACTTATATACTTTTGAAATCTCCTTGCAGCTTTTAAGATGGCACCTATTTTCAAAATCTGCCCCGGCACCAGTACAAAGCCCTTTTGAGCCATTGCTATGCCCTTTCTTACATCATAGACACCTTCAAAAGGCGGATTGCCTTTAAATACCAGAAGACCCAGCGCCTCCTGAGTTTCTGCAAGATGTCGTTTGACCTCATAAACATTGTCATAGGGCTCAAGTTTATCTACCAAGTCCCTTGCCGCACCAGTATTTGCATATTCCTTCAGTTTTTCCTTTACTTTATAGAATTCCAATATTTTTAAAGATTTTTCATTCATTTAAATATATCTACCCCTTCAGTTAAAAAATGAATCTGTCAATATCGATTTACTTCACACCATTTTTATAGTGTCCCCGGGTAAAGCGGCTAAAATCACCTTCAAATACCTCTTTTTGAAAATATGACAGTATCTTTTTAGTTTCATCATAATCTTCATCAATAAAATCTGCCCTAAAACTGTCAATTCCCATATCTCTCAATTCCTTTACATTTGATATCAAATTAACAGGGACTGTATTGTATATATAGCTTCTGCAAAATCTATCTGTTCTCAACGCAAAACTTTTTTTCTTTCTGTCTAAAAGTGAAAAAGTTTCTTCTCTACAAACTCCGCTGCAGTTCCTAAAACTACATTTGTCTCCAACTGTACTTCCTATAACACAGTATTCACTTACCATAAGTTCTATCTTCCCATATATCAATAACTGTGTCTCAGTATTGCTTTTTTTTATAATATCCTCTATTTCATGCCTGTTCAATTCTACACTTAGACAATCTCCATTTGTAATTTTACCATAAAAATCTAGTGCTGGACTATTGGTTATATTTAATTTATAATCCCCTAAAATCCTCACTTTATTTTTAAATTCATTTATCATGCCTAAATTAGCCGTAACTATGCCTTCAATGCTGTCTAAATTTTCGTCTATAAATTTTTTTACACAGCTGAATTCTCCTCTTATTATATTGGGTATTTTGACATATATTTTTTTAGGCTCAAGACTTCCCAAATCAACTTTAATTTTTTCTCTTTGAAATGGATTTATACATATATACTGAAAATCCGATTCAAGCACCGCCCTCAACTGTTCATCGGTACTCACAAATATTATTTTAGAAGGTAATTTTTTATCGGCAAATCTATTTTTCACAACAGCCGGATGGTGAATTTCATCTTTCAAATTGCTATCTCTTCTGTTTTCAATTAATACATATTCTTTAATTTTCTTCAGGAGATCTCTTCTAACTTCATTTAAAGCAGATATGGGTAAAAAGCCATTTTCAAAACATTTAAATTCTATATTTTCAAATTCAAATATTTCTTTCCCCGTTTTATTTAAACTTTTGCATATTCTCTCCTTACTCAAAGGACATTTCAGCGCTTTTTCAACCTTCTTGCCTTCCACCTTAAAATCAATACCACCGTAACTAGTACATAATGCAATGGGCTTTTTTTGCTGAAACCGCACTATCAGAGACAATTTGAACTTTTTCAGAAGTGCATTTCTATAAATTCCCCGTAAATTCTTATTTTGAGAAAAATCAGAAGTCTTGTATACCGCATTTTCCCCATTCTCCCTGTATTTATAATCAGGGGAATTCAACTTTACACTTTCACCACCGTGGGCTTTCAGTACTTCTTTATTTCCTCTAAATATTTTTGAAACAGCAAAACCTTGATTTGCAATTTTCACACCATCACCTACAGATATATCTCCCGTTAGGGAAATCATCCTGCCATCCCTATTAACACGGCCTATTTTTATTCCAGTATTATTGGGAAAAGAATAAGACATCATATCTCTTCCAGTATTCCCAAAAAGATAGGCTTTTGAAAAACCTTCCCTGTTAAATAACTGCAAAAGATTTTTCTTGCTGTGATTTAGACAAGATATATTTTTCAACATTACAGGGTTTTTATAAAAATTATCTATCACATTTCTATACTCTTTTACTACCCCTGCAACATATTCAGGTCTTTTCATCCTGCCTTCAATTTTCAAAGAATATACACCAGTTTTAATTATATCTCCTATATTCTCAATAGTACACATATCCTTAGGGCTTAAAAGATATCCCTTTTTCCTGCTTTTACCTTTTGCATCTATTATCTCATAAGGCAGTCTGCAGGGTTGAGCACATCTTCCTCTATTTCCGCTTCTTCCCCCAATGATACTGCTCATAAGACACTGCCCCGAATAGCAAATGCAGAGTGCACCGTGTATGAATATTTCTGTTTCTATTCCAAGATTTTTGGATATATGCCCTATTTCCTTCAGGGAAAGTTCCCTTGAAAGCACTATTCTCTTAAATCCTCTCTTGTTTAAAAAAGTGGCAGTTTCTCCATTATGTACAGTCATCTGCGTAGACGCGTGTAATTCAAGGTTTGGAATCATCTCCTGCAAAACGGAAGACAGTCCTATATCTTGCACTATAAGAGCATCTACTCCCATATTATATAAAAGTTTTGCGTATCTATAAGCTTTATCCAGTTCTTTTTCTTTAATTATAGTATTTACAGTCACATACACTTTGGTATTGTTGAGATGACAATATTCTACTGCATTTTCCATATTTTTATCATCAAAATTCTGTGCATAAGCTCTTGCTGAAAATCTATTTCCTCCAAGATAAACGGCATCTGCCCCCGCTCCAATTGCAGCATACATGCTTTCCAGATTTCCCGCCGGGGCCAACAGTTCTATTTTTTTCATCAATTTTTTCCTCCATATAGATTATATAATAAATCAATATAATTGAAAATCATATATTATTTTATCTTTTTTATCTTTTTAACCAAATACCACTTAAAATTTGTAACAAAAAAGCAAAAAAATTTATATATTATAACTGAAACAATTTTAAATTATTATACAAGAGAATAGTACTCGAAAAGTGAGGAGGAAAATTTATGGCTTTTTATACGGCTTATCCGACAGATGATGTATATATATCTCAATTCTTTGCAAATCAAAATTTTGTTTCATCATCTGTTTTGTATACAGGAGAATATGTTCAATACAATAGATGCCCAGATAATTATAGAAGCCTATTAAAATTTGATATAACAAATGCGTTGCCTTCTGAAGTCACGATAACAAATGCGACTTTATTTCTTTATGTAAATCGAAAAGAACAATCCGATTGCCAGCATATGTGTCAGCAGGTGAATATTTATAATAATTTAAGTGATTTTGACGAAAGTTCAGTCACTTGGAACAATATGCCTAATATTTCCCTAACACCATATACCATAATGGTAACAGATGAAGATGTTTGCAATTATATACAGATAGATATTACAAGTCTAGTTATTAACTGGTATGAAAATACAGTTACAAATAATGGAATAACTCTGGTTAATTCAGAAGACATTATAAATACAATAATAGGTTATGACAGCAGTAGAGGTAATCACACTCCATATTTATTGATAAAAGATGATTGCTACCAGGATCCCTGTGAAGATCCCTGCCATCCAATATGTCCACCTATATGTCCAACGGGTCCTACAGGACCTACTGGTGCAACGGGTACAACCGGACCTCAGGGAATTCAAGGTCCTACTGGTGCAACTGGCACTACCGGTCTACAAGGAATTCAAGGGCCAGCTGGTGCAACAGGTGCTACCGGATCTCAAGGTATCCAGGGACCGACTGGAGCAACAGGTGCCACTGGAGCGACAGGCTCTCAAGGTATTCAAGGTCCTACTGGAAACACCGGAGCTACTGGGTCGCAGGGAATTCAAGGACCAACTGGAGATACTGGACCTCAAGGTGTACAAGGTGCCACTGGAGCTACTGGTTCTCAAGGAACAATTGGTCCAACTGGACCTCAGGGTATTCAAGGAGTAACCGGTGCAACAGGTGCTACCGGGCCTCAAGGTGTACAAGGACCTACCGGTGCTACCGGAGCAACAGGGCCGACAGGAGCTACTGGCGCTGTTGGGCCTCAAGGAATTCAAGGACCAGCTGGTGCAACAGGTGCTACTGGATCTCAAGGTATTCAAGGACCAACTGGAGATACTGGACCTCAAGGTGTACAAGGTGCCACTGGAGCTACTGGTTCTCAAGGAACAATTGGTCCAACTGGACCTCAAGGCATTCAAGGAGTAACCGGTGCAACAGGTGCTACTGGATCTCAAGGTATCCAGGGACCGACTGGAGCAACAGGTGCCACTGGAGCGACAGGCTCTCAAGGTATTCAAGGTCCTACTGGAAACACCGGAGCTACTGGGTCGCAGGGAATTCAAGGACCAACTGGAGATACTGGACCTCAAGGTGTACAAGGTGCCACTGGAGCTACTGGTTCTCAAGGAACAATTGGTCCAACTGGACCTCAGGGTATTCAAGGAGTAACCGGTGCTACTGGATCTCAAGGTATCCAGGGACCGACTGGAGCAACAGGCGCTACTGGACCTCAGGGAATTCAAGGTCCAACAGGAGATACTGGGCCTCAGGGTGTACAAGGTGCCACTGGGCCAACAGGTGCTACCGGACCGCAGGGCATTCAGGGACCTACTGGTGCAACGGGTACAACCGGACCTCAGGGAATTCAAGGGCCTACTGGTGCAACTGGCACTACCGGTCCACAAGGAATTCAAGGGCCAGCTGGTGCAACAGGTGCTACCGGGCCTCAAGGTGTACAAGGACCTACCGGTGCTACCGGAGCAACAGGGCCGACAGGAGCTACTGGCGCTACTGGTGGAGGCGGTGCTATAATTCCATTTGCATCAGGTCTTCCCACTTCATTAACAACCATTTTAGGCGGAACTTTAAGCAATGTAAGCCTTATTGGGTTTGGAAATGCAGCAGTTGGCGTTGACATTGAAAGCGGTGGCACTATTGATCTAACAGGAGCTGCAGATACCTTGCTTAATTTTGCACTTTCGGTTCCCCGCACAGGCACTATTACTTCAATATCTGCATACTTTAGCACCACGGCTTCATTAACCCTCATAGGATCAACCATAAGCATTACTGCACAGTTATATCAGTCGACCGCTCCAGATAATACCTTTACTCCTATTCCAGGTGCTTCTGTGACATTATCGCCAGCATTGACAAATATAATTTCAATTGGCTCAATCAGCAGTGGATCAATTTCAGGTCTTTCAATACCGGTAAATATAGGAACTCGTTTATTAATGGTGTTTTCAGCAGATGTAACATCTGGTGTTGATGTAGCAGCAATTATCGCAGGCTATGCAAGTGCAGGCGTCGATATTAATTAATCCAATTTCTTACTAAAAGGACTGCTGCATAATTGAATTATGCAGTAAGTTCTTTATAAAAATACCTTCTCAAACATAAGCCGTCATTTACTGCCTTAAAATTATATATCCTTCTACACGGATATCAAAGTACAAAATTCAAAACTCAATGAAATGAAAGAATGGAGATGATATATTGAAAGATCCCATAACTGTAAGTCTATGTATGATAGTAAAAAATGAAGAAAATACAATAAAACGATGTCTATCGTCAGTTAGAGATTTAGTTGATGAAATAATAATAGTAGACACCGGTTCTTCCGACAGCACGAAAGATATATGTAAAAATTTCACGGACAAAATATATGACTTTGAGTGGACAGACGATTTTTCATCGGCAAGAAATTTCTCGTTTAGCATGGCAACTGAGGACTATATACTGTGGCTTGACGCAGATGATATTTTGCTTCCCGAAGATATAAAGAAATTTAAAATCATGAAAGAGTCTTTTGATTCTTCTTTAGACTCTGTAACCATGAAATATAATGTTGGATTCGATGAATATGGGAACACCACCTTAAGCTATAGAAGAAACAGGCTAGTTAAGGCTTCTAGAAATTTTAAATGGGTGGGTTTTGTTCATGAATATCTAGAAGTACATGGCAATATCTTTAATTCCGACATTGCCGTAACACACAAGAAAATAAACTATAGTCCAAACCGCAATATACAAATGTATGAAAACAAATTAAAAAAAGGCATACATTTTTCCCTGAGAGACATTCTCTACTATGGAAATGAGCTCTACGATCATAAAAGATATAACATGGCTTTTCAGTATTATTCTAAATTTTTAAAATCAGACAAAGGATGGTCAGAAGATAAGATAAGAATATGCAGCAATATAAGCGATTACTGTTTATCAGTAAACAAATTTGAGAAGTCCAGAAAATATATATTTAAAAGTTTTGAGTATGACAATCCCAGGGCTGAGGGGTGCTGCAGAGTTGGATTTTCATTTCTAATGGAAAATAAATTACATCAAGCTGTATTCTGGTATGAGATGGCTTTAAAATTAGAGAAACCCAAAAACAGCCTGGGCTTTTTTAATGATGCTTACTGGACTTGGATTCCACATCTTCAGCTCTGCGTTTGTTATGACAAGCTCGGTAATCATAAATTAGCTTATTTTCATAATGAAATGGCCGGTAAATTCAGGCCCAATGACAAGTGAATACTGTTCAATAAAAAATATTTTCAAAATATAGGTATATATAAAATGTAAAACACAGCAGCAAATTTTATCATCTTCTTAGGCTGCCTGTTGAAATCCGACTTTTACTGATGATTTCAGTTTAGGCAGCATAAAATAATTTTATAAGGGAATTGAACTCAAGATCCTTTCCTAACTCCCCATACCAGATAAATTTTACTGTTTCTCCCGATGTTAAAAGTATAAATGTTGTAAATATCTACAACAGTACTATATCTCTTTAAAATATCAAGTCTGGAGTTAAACCACCTAACATGCCCTTTAAAGTAAAAATTAGGTACAGAAAATATAATATTCGAACCGGATCTGAGCTTCCATATCAGCTCCAAATCTCTATTCAAATGCTCCAATACCTCAAATAAAACGACTGTATTATAATCTTCCTTTATTATATCAGAAGTATAGGCATCATCCGCTTTAAATAAATTTCTGTATTTATCATTCCTTATTCTAGCTATTTTAATTGCTTCACTGCTAAAATCTATGCCCCTGTATTTCACTATGCCATTGTCAAATACAAGATTGGCAAATTGACCCGCACCACAGCCTATATCTATAATGCTGGCATCTTTTATCTTCCTTATAATCTCCATACTCCTGCTCCAAACAGGAAAATACCTTGTTCTGCTGTAGTGTTCAAAATAGGTTTCATTTAGACCTCCATTTCTGTATAACAAGTCATAGAATGAACTCCGTTTTTCCTCAAAATGAAAATTATCTTCGGGAAAATTAAAAATGACTTCATCAAATGTATTAGTTAAAATATCCGTAAGATGTTTTCTTCCATATTTTTTAATTTTATCAGTTACTTCTAAGGACTCTCTGCCACCGCTCTCCCAATTCTCAAAAGATTTTAATACATACTCCTTTATACCATCTGTATCACTGATTTCAAAATTTCTACCTCTCCGGGTTTCAAGAATCAATTTTTCAACCAAACTGTTCCTGGGAGATAAGGATATTATATGTCTACACAGCCTTAAATATTCGAAAACCTTGCCTGTATAAACTGATTTTAGTCTTGTACTGCCACCAATTATCAGCAGAAGCAAATCCGCCCTGCTGGCATTTTTCAAACTATTCACATGCGGCATATAACTCAAGATTTTTATTATCCCGTATATATCAATACTGACAATTTTATCTAGAATGTATCTTTCAACTTCTCCTACAATTTCTACACTTATTTTTTCTTTGGGTATCTTCTTTTCCTCTATCAACTGATTTACAGAAATTATAAAACAAGACGGATCTATTTCAAAATAAAGAGAGCCGTTGAAAATTATTGTAAATTTATCATTTCGCTTTTTATCATAGCCTTCTACACTTTCAAAATCATCTTCATCGTACCCGTTTGTAATGGTCATCACCTTATTTTCAGGTAAATGAAATTCATTTATATAATTTTCACTTGAAATTTCACTTACAGTCAGTACCTTATCCGAATATTTCAATATATTATCTTCCATTTTTCTCTGCATTTTATACAATATAGATTTCCTATCCAAATCGAAATAGGGATTGTTTGTCCATTCATCTCTAAAATCAGATATCCAGGGTTTTCTATACTTTTTCTTTAAATAATAACCTGCTATATGATCAGAATAGGGTCCGGAAGTTGAATAGATCAGATCTATGCCATCAAAATCAATGATATCTCCTATTTTATCTACAACTTCCATGGCCCAGGTAACATTTATATCAGTGACAAAAGCAAGTCTCTTAAAATTGTTTTGAAGTTTTAGTAACTGAAACTCATATTGTTCTGTCAGACGATCGTCCTTTACAATCCCCGCATAAAAATCTACAAAATCTTTATAATACCTTTCATCCGCACTTGCTTCTTTTATCCTAACAATCTGAATATCATCCGGAATTTCACAGAGCAATGTATTGTCTTTAGGCATAAACTCACAATACAATACCGTAACAACTATGGGTTCATAATTGAATTTTCTCAAATATTTTACAAATTTCAAGGTTCTCTGAACCCCTGAACCCCCTATGGGCGGGAATATATATGCAATAATTAAAACTTTTTTTCTCCTCTTATAATCTTCTATTTTCTTTAAATTTTCATACTTGGCAATTTTTAATTTGACTGCACTAAGCATTTCATCTTTAGAAATGCAACCTATTTTTTTGTATAAAACATAAGCATTTATAAGTTTACCCTGGATCTCATATAATCCGGCCATAACATACAGCAAATTTACATTTAACGGATCTGACTCCAACCCTTTGCAGAGTACGCTGTAGATTTTATCTAAATTATTTTCCATATTTTCACCTTACAATATATGATTTAATCTAAGTATTTTAAGCACACTGCATACTCTTTCATCCCAGCTGTTGTCAAATGCAAATTTTTCTCTCAATAAAGACAATTTTTCATTGTCTTCATCAACCGATTTAATTATATTTTCCATAAAATCATATTTTCCACCTGATATATAACAGAGATCTTTTACTTTCACAACCTCTTCTATAGCAGTACTGACTACCGGTTTCCCCAAAGACATATATTCATACAATTTTATGGGATTACAGGAATTTGTCATTTCATTTACTTTAAACGGTATGATGCAGCAGCTGAAATTATTGATATAATAGGGAAGCTCTTCATATCTCTTTTCCCCTAAAAAATATACATTGCCGTTCAAGTTTATGTTTATTTTCCCACATTTGGCTCCTACAAACACAAAATTATAGGTGTTGTTTGACGATATATATCTCACTAAATTCCAATCTATCCAGGTTGCTATAGCTCCTGCATATCCTACAATCTTTCTATTTCGGGGAATATCTTCCGGAATCTTGTTTCTACCCGGGGAAAAATTATCTATATCCAATCCGTTTTTAATTGCATAGACATAACTGTGCCTTGAAAAAAACTTTCGGTAAAGCCTGTCCGATGCTGTAAATACTATATCTGCCGCATTTAACATATCTTCTATATATAAGCTCCAGGTTTCAAATTCACAGGAACAGTCATCTACTACATCGTATACTATATAATCATAGATCATACTGTTTATTCTAGTTATTTGCTCCGGTGAAGAACACCACAATATTATAGGTCTGCTTAATTTTTCATAATTGATATTATATTTTTTACCGATCTCATATAAATTGTCATTTATTTTTATAAGGTATTTTTTATTTATATTATCTGTATAATAAACAGTATATCCTACTTCACTCAACTTTTTCATTATCTGCTGGGGTCTCTGGTACATCCTGTTATAAGGGATCGTAGGCATTTGGATAAAAGTGGCCATTTTACGTATCCTCCCGCTTTATATCAATCTGCAATACATTTATAACTTTCAAATAAGGGACTTATACAATTTCTCCAGTTATAATTTTCAATTACATGGTTTTTCAGTTCTTTATGTTTTTTAATTTTAAGGCAGTCAATTATAGCTTCTCTTATACTGTGTTCATCATATGGATTGCAGTAAACGCACATGTCTCCAAAATACTCCCTTGCACTTCCCTCTACAGTTGAAACTATATTACAGCCTACAGCGGCTGCCTCTAAAGAAGATAAGCCCGGCGTTTCCACAAAGCTCGGCAGCACATGGATTCCTGCATATTTATAGGCACTGTATAAACTATATTCATCCATAAAGCCCAAATATCTCACATTTTTATAGGACATGCATCTGTTAAAATAACTTATGTCGTTTATACTTCCTATAAGTACTAACTGCAGTTTCAATTCGCTGCATATTTTACTCAAGACAAATTGATTTTTCCTGCTGCATATTCTTGCCACACAAAGTACATAATCCCTTAATCCATATTTTTTCTTAAAATTATATGAAGTTTTATGATTGGTTTCCACACCATTATAAATTACCCTGTAGGGAATATCTATTTTAAAATCCTTCCGGATCTGATCATTTTCCAATTCACTATTGGGATATATTAATTTACACCCTTTCAATATTTCTTTTCTATGTGTATCCAGTTTATCCCATAAAAATAAATTTCTTTCATCTCCTGTATAACTATAATATTTCTTTAGATTCCAGTATATGGGTGACAGCACTACAGGTTTGTCATAGACTTTAGCTCTCCTATAGTATTCATAAGTTTCTTCAACCCTGGTTAAATTAAAAAGATGTATTATGTCATAGGGAGAATAATCACGCACAGAACCTGTATTTATATCAATTTCTAATCCCTTTTCTCTTAAATACTGGGCCGTCTTGATAAGCTGTACAGAATCCCCTGCAAAATCTCTAAAACAGTCCCCCCTAATGCAAAATAAAATTTTCATAACAAATAAATCCTTCCAGACAAGTTATCTCTCAACTTATTATATGCATATCTTGCTCATCGGATATAAAAAAAATTCGAACTAATATTATTATCAGTTCAAACTCTATCTTGTCCCTTTATTTAAAAGAGGATTTTTCTGTTTTTTTTCTTTTGCTAAATTTATTTGATTTTCTATTAATTTGTGCTGAAGATCTATTATCTTATACTTCTCGGATTGGATTTGAAATTTCAGTTCCTTATTTTCCTCTACAATTTTTGTATTTTCCTTTACATATTTCTGGGTGGTTTCCTTTATTATTTCTATTTCCTCCTGGAGTTTTTCAATTTGTTTGTCCTTTTCCTTCAACTGGCCGCTGTTTTGAATTTTTTTTAATTTTTCTTTAAGCTCTTCATTGAGCTCTTCCGTATATTTAAGCTGTTTTTTTAAAGAATTAAGCTGATCTTCATAAACCTTCTCAACTTTTTTTAGCTCTCCCACCTGCTTTGACAGATCAGCATTTTGATCCTTAACCTTCAGCATATCATCCGCCACATTAAGAGCAGATAGAATAGCTGCTGAGGAAGTGCTTAATTTACTATTATTTTCTAATATGTTTTTTACCTTTTTGTCCACATAACTGGCTACTTTATGTAAATATTCCTCTTGCTCGTCGCCCTTTAAATTATATTCAATTCCATTTATAAACACCGTAACTACATTCATTTATTAAACACCCTCTCAGATCCATCCTGTTTCTCCCTATTCTCTATAAGAATATTTTATCACAAATACTGTATATGTTAAATATTATATTCAAGTTTAAATATTCATCAAGTGATTCCAAGGTCCAGAGAAGTTTACAGCTGAACCTCAGAATAACTTACATTTATCTGAGTTGTGCTCCAAACTTATGTTCCAATGCCTTCAATACCTTATCGTGAACTTTATTTACTTCTTTATCTGTGAGGGTCTTATTTTCAAGCCTGTAGGATATGGAATAGGCTACACTCTTTTTCCCTTTTGCAACCTGCTTGCCTTTATATACATCAAATAGCTTTACGCTCTCTATCATACTTCCTCCCTGTTTCTTTATAACGTCTTCTATTTCCTTTACCAAAATATCTTCATCCACCAGTATTGCCAGATCTCTCGTAACTGCTGGGAATTTAGGGAGCGGTTTATATTCCTTTTTCCTGTTTGCATATTTATAGAGCACATCCAAATTCAATTCAGCCACATAACATTTTTCATCGATCCTGTAATTATCCAATACACCGGGATGAATTTCACCCAATATACCTGCAAAATCCCTCTTTATATACAGTGATGCAGTTTTCCCCGGATGAAAAGTCAGATTATCGCTTTCCCTTTCAAAAGAAAATCTTTCTATATTCAATGCTTCCAATATATTTTCAACTACACCCTTTAAACTAAAGTAATTCACCTTGCCGTACATACCGATAGTTATGATATTTTTTTCCTGGGGCAGTTTGTTTATATCTCCCTCCGGTATATACACTTTACCTATTTCAAATAATCTGGCCAGTTCATTTTTTCTGGAATAATTTCTGCTTAAAGATTCCATCATGGAGGGAATTGTGGTTGTTCTCATTATACTGTAATCCTCTCCCAATGGATTTTTTATAGCCACTGCATTTCTAAGGATGCTGTCTTCCGGTAAAAGTATCTCATCGAAAGCCTTTCTGCTAATAAAGGAATAACTTATAGACTGATTTAACCCGCTGGATGTAAGTGTACTCAATATCTTATCATCTAATTTCTGTTTTGGATTTTTTCCTCCTCTGGTACTTACACTTTTTATTACAGTAGAAGGTATGGCATCATATCCGTACATTCGTGCTACCTCTTCGGCAATATCTTCCTTTATCTTTATATCCCTCCTTCTAAAGGTAGGTATATATATCTTTAGAATTTCACCTTCAGCCTGAGTATTCAATTCAAGTTTGTTCAAACAATTGGCCATTTCATCTTCAGGTATTTCAGTACCCAAAAAGCTATTTATCCAATTGTAATTCACTTTCAAAATGCCGGGTTCAATTTTTTCACCATATATGTCAATAGTTCCCTTCATAACTTTACCTGCATTCAATTTTTCTACTAAATAGCAAGCTCTGTCTACGGCCATTTCAGCTAAATTGGGATCGAGATCTTTTTCAAATCTGGATGAAGCTTCTGTTCTGATTCCCAGATTTTGAGAGGAAACTCTTACATTGGTCCCATTGAAATTAGCACTTTCAAATACTATAGACGAAGTATCGCTCCTGACTTCCGAATCAAGTCCCCCCATTATTCCTGCAATACCTATGGTTCTATCTCCATCTCTTATGGTAAGCATATTTTCATCCAGCAATCTTTTTTCATTGTCCAGAGTGATAAATTCTTCTTTGCCTTTTGATCTTTCAACCACTATTTTATTGGACCTCACATATCTCATATCATAAGCGTGCATTGGCTGGCCCGTTTCAAGCATAACAAAATTGGTTATATCAACCATATTATTTATGGGTCTGACTCCTGCCTCCAAAAGCCTTTCCTGCATCCATTGGGGAGAATCTTCTATCTTTACATCTTCCACTCCTCTGGCCATATACCTCCTGCAGAGTTTATCTTTCACTTCAACCTTCAATTTATCATTTATGTACTTATCTGAAGATGCAGTATATTTACATGGAGGCATTTTATAATTTTCATTTAAAGTTGCCGCAGTTTCCCTGGCCATTCCTATGATACTGAGACAATCGGGCCTGTTGGAAGTTATCTCAAAATCCAATATGGTGTTTGTCATATTCAATATATCCTTTATATCCCTGCCAACAGGAGTGTCTGAAGGTAAAATCATAAGTCCATACACTGGCTTATCACCGGCAATCCCCAGCTCTTCTTCAGAACAAAACATACCGTTTGACATGATTCCCCTCAATTTCCCCTTCTTTATTTTCACACCTCCGTGAATTACAGAACCATGAAGTGCAACAGGAACTACATCATTTTCCTTCATATTAGTGGCAGCTGTTATGATTTGAAGCAGTTCATCCTTTCCTATATTTACCTGACATATTACCAATTTATCTGCATTAGGGTGCTTTTCTATCTTCATTATTTTCCCTGTAACTACATTTTTAATCTCGTCACCAGTTGTAATCACTTCTTCTACCTTCGAACCGCTCAAAGTCAATTTATCTGCCAATTCTTTTCCTGTAATATCTACATTCACATAATCTTTCAACCAATTTACCGGAACTTTCATAAAAAGATCTCCCTTCCATTTATTTTATTGTTTAAATTAAAACTGATTTAAAAATCTCATGTCACTTTCATACATATTTCTTATATCATCTATGCCGTATTTCATCATAACCATCCTATCAACACCCATTCCAAAAGCAAATCCACTGTAAACCTCTGGATCTATATTGCAATTTCTAAGCACCTGGGGATGAACCATACCACACCCCAAAAGTTCTATCCATCCTTCTCCCTTACATACCCTGCAGCCTTTGCCGTTGCATACAAAACAGGTGGCATCCATTTCTGCAGAGGGTTCTGTAAAAGGAAAATGATGTGGCCTGAATTTTGTCTTCATGTTTTCTCCAAACATCCTCTTGGCAAATAATTCCAAAGTCCCCTTTAAGTTTGCAAAAGTTATACCCCTATCTACTACAAGGCCTTCCATCTGGTAAAATATAGGCGAATGAGTGGCATCCACTGAATCCGCGCGGTAAACCTTCCCCGGAGATATCATCTTTATGGGTGGTTTCTGTTTTTCCATAGTTCTTATCTGTATAGGCGACGTCTGAGTTCTAAGTACTACATCGTCGTTTATGTAAAACGTATCCTGCTCTCCTCTAGCCGGATGATTTTTAGGTATATTCAATGCCTCAAAATTATAATAGTCCTTTTCAATTTCAGGTCCCTCTTCTATAGTAAATCCCATGGAGATGAATATTTCCTTCATATCTTCCAGAACCTGTTCAAGTGGATGGCATTTCCCGATATTTTGTCTTATGCCGGGCATTGTTATATCGATTGTTTCACTTTTGAGTTTTTCCTCCGTCTTAAGTTTCTTTACCTTTTTTGATTCTTCCTCTATGGCATTTTCCAGAATTGATCTTATTTGATTGGCAAGCTTTCCAACTACAGGTCTCTCTTCCGGGGAAAGGTTTCTCATTCCTCTCAGTATCTTAGTCAATTCACCTTTTTTACCCAGATATTTGACTCTTATATCCTCTATGCTGAAGCTGTTTTCCCTGTTCTTTAATTCTTTAAGAGCATCTTCCTTAATCTTCTCCAATTTTTCTCTAATCATATTAAATTCTCTCCTTCCCAGCTTTAAATTTAAATAAAAAAAATTCATCCCACAAGGGACGAATTTCTGCATTCCGCGTTACCACCCAAATTAATATTATATAAATAATATTCTCTTTGAAAATCTAACGGCATTACCGCCAACTGCTACTTTTATTTCACAGACAGTACTCCGGAGTGAACTTCAGCATACAGCATTTTAAAAAAGCTTTCAGCCTTAACTTTTTTTCTCTGAAAAATATCAAATATACTTACTTTCTCCTTCACAGTATAAGAATTTAAACTTTTTTATTATCTATACTTTTAAATGATACCTGTAGTTTTACCTATTGTCAACATTAAGTTCTAATCTATGCACTCAATTGTTTTTTAGCTATGTTAACCAGTTCTGTAAATCCCTCAGGATCTTTTATCGCTATCTCCGAAAGCATTTTTCTATTTATATCAATACCTGCCGTTTTTATTCCATTTATGAATTTCGAATAAGAAAGTCCGTTCATCCTAGTTGCTGCATTTATTCTAGCTATCCAGAGTTTCCTGAAATCCCTCTTCTTTAATTTTCTTCCCACATATGCATTTCTCAAAGCCCTTATAACTGTTTCATTAGCTGCTTTAAACAATTTACTTTTACCGCCGTAGTATCCTTTTGCAAGCTTTAACACTTTTCTGTGATGTTTACGAGCATTGACAGCCCTTTTTACTCTTGCCATTTTAAAACCTCCTTTTTAGAATTTTTTACTTATACATAAGGTATCAATTTTTTCATTATTTTTTTCTGAGTTTTTGATACATATCCCGCTTTTCTAAGATTTCTTTTAGTTTTTGTGCTTTTTTTAGTCAATATATGACTTTTATAAGCTTTTGCCCTCTTTAACTTACCTGTTCCTGTAACCTTAAATCTCTTTGCCGCACTTCTTTTTGTCTTCATTTTTGGCATAACAATTTCCTCCCTTCAATTATTTTTCTTTGTCCACAATGTCATAGTCATGTTTCTGCCTTCAAGTTTTGGTTGTTTCTCTATTAAGCTGACATCTTCAAGTTTGGAATAAAAATTATTCAAAATCTTTCTACCCATGAAAGAATGACCGGCTTCTCTACCTCTAAACCTTACAGTAACCTTGACCTTATCTCCAGTAAGCAAAAACTTCTTTGCATTTTTCGCTTTAATGTCGATGTCATGTTCTTCAATAGTAGGACTGAGTCTTACTTCTTTTATATTTATAACTTTTTGTTTTTTCCTAGCCTTTTTCTCCTTCTTGGATTGTTCATAGATAAATTTCCCATAATTCATTATTTTACAAACAGGGGGATTCGCCCTCGGAGATATCAAAACCAAATCCAAATTTTGCTCTTCCGCAAGTTTCAAAGCCTTTTCTAAAGGCACAATCTCATCCTTATTACCTCCGTTATTGGAAACAACTCTTACTTTTTTTGCAGTTATTTTATCATTTAAAAGAAAACCTTTCTTTATATTCTTCACCTCCTAAGTGAATTAAACAAAAACATTAAAATAAAAAAGGACGGCTTCTGCCGTCCTCTACATACATGAAATAAAAATTCATAAAAAGCTTTCACAAACCTTACTGGCCATGCCGTAAGGTGAGAAACGGCTGGTTTCTACTTAACGAACTATATTATACTATTTTTGTCACTGCAAGTCAACATCAAATTCTTCCAATCTTATACATCACTCACTTTTTGAGAAATTTCCTCTTTAAGTTTCGCTATAAAATCATCCAGTGACATGGAACCCAAATCTCCATTTTTTCTACTTCTCACAGATATACCCTTTTCCTTCACTTCTCTATCTCCCAAAATAATCATATAAGGTACTTTCTGCATCTGGGCTTCTCTTATTTTATAGCCTATCTTCTCATTTCTGAGATCAGCTTCCACTCTTATATCCTCATCCTTAAGCTCCTTGATTATCTTATCTGCATAGTCCTTCTGATCATCTGTAATATCCATGACTTCTACCTGTACCGGTGCAAGCCAAGCTGGAAATGCTCCTGCATAGTGCTCTATGAGTATTCCTATAAATCTCTCTATGGAACCAAATACAGTTCTGTGTACCATAACCGGTCTGTGTTTTTCTCCATCCGCCCCTATATAAGTTAGATCAAATTTCTCCGGCATCTGGAAATCCAACTGCACTGTTCCACATTGCCATGTCCTTCCAATACAGTCTTTTAAATGGAAATCTATCTTGGGTCCGTAAAAAGCCCCATCTCCTTCATTTATCTTATAATCAAGGCCGGACACTTTAAGTGCATCTTTAAGTCCGTCAGTTGCGGCGTCCCATTCTTCCTTAGTTCCCATGGAATTTTCAGGTCTTGTTGAAAGTTCAACAAAATATTCAAATCCAAATACCTTGTAAAAATCATCTATAAGTTTTATAACCTGAGTGATTTCATGAGTGATGTCATCCCTTGCCACAAATATGTGGGCATCATCCTGAGTAAAGCACCTTACTCTCATAAGTCCGTGAAGTGCCCCTGACTTCTCATGTCTGTGCACAATTCCCATTTCAGCATATCTCTTAGGCAGGTCCCTATAAGAACGTATGCTGTTTTTATAGATGAGTATAGCTCCCGGACAGTTCATAGGCTTTATAGCATAATTTTCGCCGTCTATTTTAGTAAAATACATATTTTCCTTATAATGATCCCAATGTCCCGATTGATGCCACAACTCCTCATTTAATAAAATTGGAGTCATTACCTCATCATAATCGGCTTTTCTATGCATTTTTCTCCAAAAATTCTGAAGTTCATTTCTAATTATCATTCCCTTTGGATGGAAAAACGGGAATCCGGGTCCTTCTTCATGCATGCTGAAAAGATCCAATTCTTTGCCCAGTTTTCTATGATCTCTCTTTTTAGCCTCTTCCATCATCTTTAAATAGTTTTCCAAATCACTTTTCTTTTCAAAGGCAGTTCCATATATCCTCTGCAGCATCTTATTTTTTTCGTTCCCACGCCAATAAGCACCTGCTATAGAAAGAAGTTTTATCGCCTTTATCTTTCCGGTAGAAGGTAAGTGCGGCCCTGCACAGAGATCTACAAAATCACCCTGTTTGTAAAAAGATATGACTGCATCCTCCGGCAAATCCTTTATCAACTGTACTTTATATGGTTCTTTTCTGTCTTTCATGAACTCTATAGCTTTTTCTCTCGGAAGTTCAAATCTTTCCAATTTAATATTTTCTTTTACTATCTTGTTCATTTCATTTTCAAGTTTAACCAAAAGTTCCGGTGTAAATGAAAAATCTGCATCCACATCATAGTAAAATCCCGAATCTATGGCAGGCCCTATGGCAAGTTTAACTTCCGGATAAAGTCTCTTTATGGCCTGAGCAAGCACATGGGAAGCAGTATGCCTCAA
The DNA here is from genome assembly GCA_903789665.1 of uncultured Clostridium sp. Lineage (GTDB taxonomy): Bacteria > Bacillota > Clostridia > Clostridiales > Clostridiaceae > Clostridium_B > Clostridium_B lapidicellarium. Next base: position 16,732 of record CAIFEX010000009.1, on the reverse strand, counting down.
TATCTTTTTACCGTCTTCATCATCGAAAGTTAGGATTTCAAGTTTACAGTCCTCATTTATCGGCTGATTGAGTTCAACTACTTTTCCATTTAATTTAGCTCCAAGTGCTTTTTTCTTCAGAGAAGTACTCAATTTTCCGGCCACATCAATTACCTTTGGACCCTTCTCCACTTCTATTTTTTTACCGTCTATAAGAGTTATACTTAACATTATTTATTCCTCCTTAATAAATCTTCCGATTTCAAAAATTTCCTTTTTCAAGTAATTTCATCATTCACCTGATAATAAAATAAAAATATCCAATCTTTGGTTAAAGTATAAAAATGAATAAAAAAAAGCTCCTCCCTCTTATGGGACGAGTATTACCGCGGTTCCACCCAACTTAACAGTATAAAGCCAAAGATCTCATACACTATTCTCTCAACCTTTAACGCTGGCCAGCGGAAATACTTAATAAAAATTCAGTATACAACTCCCGGGTGGTTTTTCAACAGATTTTACCTAAGGAATTTTTCAGCTTGCAATTCCTCTCTCTTAAAATAATTGATCCGTCTACTTTTCCCTTTCACAGTTTTTACTTCTATTTGGCTTTATTATATTATTCTAAAATGACTCTGTCAATAAAAAAATTAAATTCTATTAAAATTATTTTTTATAGACTCACATATACTACAATTATTGCAAAATTTAACTCTGCCGGTAAAAACTTTTTCAATAGTATTTATAAGTTCTGGATTCCTACAATTCTCAGCACAGTGAATTACAATTTTACTGGGTGAAGCAGTTATAAGTGCACTTATCAAAATGTCATCCAAATCCGAAGTCATATTTTCGTCATGATTTAATTCTGTGAATTCCTTAAAAAAACTTCTTGTTATATCCCTCTCTCCATCTTTTATTATATATTTTCCATTATTGTCAATTATTATACTTAAATAATCTATTTTACTTTCTTGAATTTCTACAAAATATTTTAAAAGTTTTATAAATTCATTGTATTCCTTGTTTACCATATATTTTTCCACTACTTTGTCAACTATACTCTCCAGATCACCCAGAAGTTCTTTTATTCTAAAAGTTATGAATCCATCTATATTTATTTCATTATTTTCACTTATGCACTTAGATATTTTATCCAGTATATCATTTCTTTTATTTATACATGATATTGAATTTTCATCTATAATTTTCATTCCGCCTTCAAGCACCTTCATGCTCTCCAGCCTGATTTCTTCCAGCTCATCATATTTAAGGAAAAAATATTCATTGGATAAAAAAGCTAAGATATCCTCTTCACAAAATTCTTCTATCACTATATTGTATATAATATTTGCAATATACATATTAAATATATTTCTAAGCTTGTTATCAATTTCCCTATCACAAAATAACTTAAGGAAGTGAGTATTAGATTCCATACTTTCATATATTCCAATAAGCACACCTTTATGTCTGAAATACTCTTTTAGTTCTTGAATTCCCTGTATTATCTCTTTTCTTTCTTTATCGTAAACTATTGTTAATAGCAGCATCTTTCACACTCCCTTCAAAAATAGTATGCATCCAAACAAAATCTATATTCAAATTTCTATTGTCAAATATCGACATTGCAAAATTGGATAAATCTAAAATCACTTTTTTAACTTTAAATTTTGCCTAGAGTATTGACAATATCTAGAACTCAATATATAATATGAATTGTCGTGGTAATAATGTGCTTATGGGCGCATAGCTCAGCTGGGAGAGCATCTGCCTTACAAGCAGGGGGTCACAGGTTCGAGCCCTGTTGTGCCCACCATATTATGATTACGGCCCAGTGGCTCAGTTGGTTAGAGTGCCGGCCTGTCACGCCGGAGGTCGAGGGTCCGAACCCCTTCTGGGTCGCCATTGGGCCAGATAGCTCAGTCGGTAGAGCAGAGGACTGAAAATCCTCGTGTCCCTGGTTCGATTCCTGGTCTGGCCACCATTATTTTGAAGCATGCGGGAGTGACTCAGTGGTAGAGTGCCACCTTGCCAAGGTGGATGTCGCGGGTTCAAATCCCGTCTTCCGCTCCATTTTAGATAGGGCGCTATAGCCAAGCGGTAAGGCAGAGGTCTGCAAAACCTTCATCCCCAGTTCAAATCTGGGTGGCGCCTCCAAACCCAAAAAGATATAACCTAGTTACTGAAATTCAGCAATCAAGTTATATCTTTTCACCCTATAAATCAAATTATCAATTCACTTAAATTTAACATTTCATCTGTAGAAATATTTTAAATGTCAGTTTTTTATTTTCTCTAAACACCTTTACAAACCCACCATGAAGTTTAACTATTTCTTTTACAATTGACAACCCAAGGCCGCTGCCCTCTTCTTTCCTAGATAAATCCCTCTTGTATGATCTCTCAAAAAAATTCTCCATATCTTCATCATCAATTGGAACTTTAGGAATATTTGACACTGAAACTACTGAATAAAAACTATCATTGTATTTTTCCCTACCTGCCTTGAGCTCAACAGTCGTACCATTCTTAGAATACTTAAGTGCATTACTTAAAAGGTTGTTTACTGTCCTTAAAAATAGATCGGGATCTACCTCAATACCAATAGATTCCTGAGGTAATTTGAGTGAAAACTTCAAGCCCTTCCGTATAAATTCATCTTCATCTTCTTCGGTTACCTGCCTTGCCAGTTCATTTAACTGCAAATATTGTTTTTCCAGTATTATGTCATTGGAAGCCAATTTTGAATATTCAAAGAAATCATCCAGCATGTTTTTTAAATACAATCCTTTTCTGTTCATTATATCTATATAATCATTGAGTTCATGTTCTGAATCATATTTTCCATTTTTAATCATATCTATATATCCCAGTATAGTGGTCAAAGGAGTTCTCAGATCATGGGATATATTAGTAAAAAATTCGTTTCTGTTTTTCTCTTCCCTTTCTATTTTTGAAGCCATGTAATTTACATCTTCGGATAATTCCCTGAGTTCATTTTTGTATTTAAGAGGAACTCTTTTGGATAGATCACCTTCAGCGATACTTCTAACCGTTGATTTTATTTGGGATATATAAGATATACGCCTCCATATGAGCATGAAAAATACAATTATGAAGATTAAAACTGCCATCATACCTACAATATTGCTATTATCCAATTTACCATAACCCGTATATATGTAATACAAATAGTACCCATCTTTTACATAATCACACCTGGTTATTTTAACCAGATTATCTCTATGGGCATTTAAAAATTCAAATGTCTTCTTTCCATTTTCAATCTGATTATTATCTAGACTTTTAATTTCCCTGTTGTTTGAAGCTATCACCTTTCCGTCTTTTCTCACTACAAAAATATAGTAAGTCATGCTATATTCTTCACTCATATATTTCTGTAATTCTCCAGGATCATTCATATCCATGTTCTTCAAGTCCCGTTCAACTGGAGTAATCATATTTTTATGTATATATTCGGGGGTATCATTATAACTATTTAAAAAAGAACCCAAAACAAATTCTCTCAAAAAAACTGCAAGTACAAGTGATACAATTACCGAAATAACTGCAGAAAAAACCAGTTCACTTCTGAGTTTAAATATTTTTTTCAATTTTATAGCCCACTCCCCATATGGTTTTTATATATTTTCCCTGTTTAACACTGTCTCCTAGTTTTCTCCTTAAATTTTTAACATGCATGGTTACAGTATTGTCATTTTCCATAAAGGTATCTTTCCAAATTATTTCATAGAGCATTCTGGTGGAATATACCCGACCCCTATTTGATGCCAGTGTATACAAAATCTCATATTCCTTCGGAGTAAGTACAATTTCCCTATTATCTTTTTTTACTGTATGTTCCAGGGTATTTATTTCTATATCCCTAATTTTCAACACGTGGTTCTGCAGGGTATTACTGACTTTAGATCTTCTGAGTACAGCTAACACCCTCAATGAAAGTTCTGTAAAATCAAAGGGATTTACTATGTAATCATCACATCCAACTATAAATCCCCTTATCTTGTCCATTTGCTGGTCTTTTGCAGTGAGAAGTATAACAGGCACACTTGAGAATTCTCTGAGTTTAGACAACATGGTATAGCCATCCATCTTTGGCATCATAATATCTAGAATTATCAGAGAAACTGACTTGGATTCCAAAATTTGCAGACCCTTCTCTCCATCAGAAGCATAATACACCAAGTAATCTTCCTTTTTAAAATAATTCACAAGCATATTTCTTATGTCATTGTCATCATCTATTATCAATATATTTTTCTTCACAACAATCACCCAATTTAAAATTATAGCACTTTGTATTTTCAATCAAAATCCCTCTTACCAAAAACATAACTGCTCAAAAACAGCATAATTGAAGTCCATGCCAAACAGACCATCAATACAGAAAACACATTTATAGTGCTGGTAAGCTGCACAGAAATATCACCGCTTAAAACCCCCATTACATCAACTATATATGGAATGGGCAGAAATTTTACAAAAGCTCCGTATTTTGCCGATACAACATATCTGCCTGCAAAACCAAAAAGGTACCAGACAGCTGTTCCTCCAATTAGTATAAAACTTACAAGGGAGGAAACAAGTGAATTTCTGCAGAAAACCGATATGAGCAAAATTATTGATATAATAGCAGCTGAAACAATTATTGCAATCAATAGCAATTCGATAATTGCACTCCAGAGTGGAATAATTGATCTGCTTCCACTCACATACTTCATCTGTGAAGTTATTGGACTTAACGTAAGAGAACTGTCAAAAACATACCTTGCACCTACATCAAAAGGCAGTCTGTAATCTGAAAAACCCAGATGAATTCCAGCTTCCAATATGAATATTAAGGTACTTGCAATCAACATACCTATATTTAAAATCATGGAAGCAGCAAATTTGGACACAATGATTTTCTTCCTTGAAATAGGCTTTGTAACCAAATTTTTAATTGTATTTGGGGAATAATCTCCTGACACTATATCGGATAAAAATACAATGAGAATAAGTAAAAAAAACACCGGTATAAAATATGTCAGAATTTCCATAGCTGAATACATCCCCTTTGGTATAAGTTCACTTTTTCCTATATTGTATTTTTTCTCATATTTCAATTGAAGCAGCTTGTATTCATTCTCAGGATTATTTTTCTTTTTCAATTTTTGAATCCGCTGATCCAGTTTTGATCTATCATAACTTTTTATTTCATTCAATTGTTTTTCCTTATCCTTTATCTCCTTCTGGGTACTCACTATATCTCTGGAAAATTCAGCTTTTTTGAGTTCTGAATTAGCTTTATCCCTGCCCATTTTTTGGTTGACAAGAAGAGCCTTATATTTCTGGATTTGTACTTCTAGGGTATTTGTCTTCAATATACTTATCAATCCAAAGCCAATTGTAATCATAATAACAATAACAATCCAAATTTTCTTTTTAATTATTATTCTTTTTACTTCCTCCCATATATACTTATTCATCATTTTCCCCCATCATTTCTATGAATTTTTCTTCTAGATTTTGTTTTAAATTAGAACAGGTTCCCACAATTTTACCCTCATTTATAAAAATAACCTTTGTACATATACTCTCTATTTCGCTTAAAATATGTGAGGATATAAAAACACATACCCCTTTCTCTTCAGCTAAAATCTTTATAGTTTTTTTAAGTTCCACAACTCCAATTGGATCCAAACCATTCGTAGGTTCATCCAATATTAAAAGAGATATTTCACCCATAAGAGCTTGGGCAAGGCCCAGCCTCTGCTTCATTCCCAAAGAATAGGTCTTCACTTTTTTATCAATTTTTACACCTAATTTAGAATATTTAATAACATCTTCTATTTTATCTTTTGTAACATTTTCCAGCATACTTGCTATATAATTTAAATTTTGTCTTCCTGTCATGTATCCGTAAAACTCCGGCGTTTCCACTATAGCGCCCACATTTTGCAATGCCTCTTCTCTTTCAGTTTCAAGACTCTTTCCTCCTATTATAATTTCACCTTCATCTGGAAATAACATACCCGTTATAATTTTGATCAGCGTAGTCTTCCCAGCACCATTTTTTCCTACAAATCCGCAGATTTCACCTTTACTTATAGAAAAGGAAATATCTTTTAATACCCGCAACTTTCCTCTTTTCTTAGAAATGCTCTTTAATTCCAGTACTTTTTGTATCAATATTATTATTCTCCTCTCTATAATCTATTTACTATATCCATTTAAAATTGTAAAATATAAAAGTATAATAAAAATATATTAAAAATAAAGAAAAAATAAATTTGAAATAGACGGGAAGTGTAAATTTGAACAGAGTATCAAGAAGTGTACAATCTGTAAAAATATCAGGTATTAGAAAATTTTACGATAAAGTTCTGAAATACCCGGATGCAATATCACTAACTCTAGGCCAACCTGATTTCAATGTACCTTATAAAATCAAAAGAGCCATGATAAAGGCCATTGAAGACAACAAAACTACATATACGCCAAATGCCGGTATTATAGAACTCAGAGAGGAAATATCAAAATATCTAAAGAACCTTCAAATAAATTACAGCAGAAATGAAATCTATGTTACAGTAGGTGGAAGTGAAGCACTGATGGATGTGTTTGCCGCCCTTATAAATCCCGGTGATAAAGTGCTCATACCGGATCCAGCTTATCCAGCTTATGAAAGCTGTGTGAAAATTTTAGGTGGAAATGCAGTCACCTATAATTTAAAAGATGATTTTTCCATAGACTTTGACTATTTGAAAAGAACACTTGAAAATGAAAAACCCAAGGCAATGGTTTTATCCTACCCATCTAATCCCACAGGTGCCGTATTATCCGAAAATGACAATAAGAAACTTCATAATTTGATTAAGGAAAATAAACTGGTTGTAATAAGCGATGAAATATACGCTTCAATAAACTTTGAGGGAGAGCATTATTCCCCGGCCCAATACAGTGATATAAAAGATCAGGTTATATTGGTCAGTGGTTTTTCCAAGATGTTTTCAATGACAGGACTCAGAATAGGTTATGTATGTGCAGTAAAAACATTTATGGATCAAATTGCAAAAGTTCACCAGTACAATGTATCCTGTGCTCCATCTGTTTCCCAGTGGGGGGCTTATGAGGGATTAAAGCGCTGTATGGAAGATGTCAACTACATGCGTTCAAGATTTAAGGAAAGAAGGGACTATATGTATGATAAATTGCAGTATCTGGGATTTGAACTGAATTTACCCAAAGGCGCCTTTTATGTTTTTCCATCCATAAAAAACTTCAACATGGAAAGTGATGAATTCTGCGAAAAACTTTTAAAAGAAGCCAAAGTAGCCGTAGTACCAGGTTCCGCCTTTGGTAAAAAGGGCGAAGGACATATCAGGATATCCTATGCATACAGTATGGACAAACTTAAGTCCTCCATGGGAAGAATGGAAAGCTGGATAATAAATAACTTTTAATTGCCGCACTTGTTTATTTAAATCCCATAATACCGGACTCATTTAAAATATCAGACACATCCTTCCACCTATTTAAAGAATAAATATGGAGTCCATTTATCCCTGCATCTATGAACCTGTACATTTGTTTTATCGTATATTCTTTTCCTGCCTTTTTAAAATCCTCTGGGTTATCACCGTACCTGGCAATTATTTCTGCAAGCTCTCTTGGAATTGAACTGCCGTTGGATACTGTCATACGGATAATGGAGTCTTTTGAAAGGGCAGGCATTATTCCTACATCAATCGGCAGTGAAATGCCCGCTTTCCGGATTTTTTCAACCCACCACTCATACTGATCCACATCATGACACAGCTGTGTCATGATGTAATCCGCACCTGAGTCCTGTTTCACACGGAGGTGGGCAATGTCCTCTTCAAAAGAATTAGCCTGAAAATGCTTCTCAGGATTACCTGCTACAGCAATACAGAATTCAGGAAAATTTTTTCTAATAAATGCAACCAATTCATTTGCATAATTAAAATCGCCCATTGTACCTTTCCATCCTTTTGGAAAATCGCCGCGCAGTGCCAGGACATGATCAATGCCCATGTTCAAATATATCTGCAAGCTTTTTCTTATATTTTCCATGCTATTGCCAATACAGGTAAAATGAGCTACAGGAACAGTCCTCCCACTTTTTTTAATTGCCCTGCAGACTTCGATATTCCGGCCCGCATTAGTTCCCCCTGCACCATAAGTGCAGCTAATAAAATCAGGATTAAAAACATAAAGATGTTTCAAAGTGTCTAAAAGATAATCCATAGGCTGATCCTTTTTTGGCGGAAATACTTCAAAAGAGAATATCATTCTTTGTTTCATAATTTCAGATATTTTCATATGCTTCTGTGTCAGGTGATCGGAGAAATTGCCGGCACATTTTGTGGATGATTTCTCCGACTGACCGTCTCTCACCCCATTTCTTTTTTAGATATTGATTCGATGTTCTATGAAATCAAATTGTCCATGGAATAAAGTCCGTTTTTTCGTCCAGACATAAATTCACAGGCCTTTAAGGCACCTACTGCAAAAACTTCTCTGGAAATAGCAGTATGTTTTATTTCTATAGTTTCACCCTGACCTGCAAATATGACCTCATGTTCTCCTACTATACTACCGCCCCTCACGGAATGAATCCCTATTTCATTATGGGCTCTTTTCCTAATTCCCTCTCTTCCATTTACAAAATCTATATTTTCTTTGATTGAATCCCTTATGGTATTTCCAAGCATCAAAGCTGTGCCGCTGGGTGCGTCCACTTTCTGGTTGTGATGTTTTTCTATTATTTCTATATCGAAGTTTTTATATAAGAAAGCACTTATATCCTTCAATATCTTATTTATAACATTTATACCTATGGACATATTTGCGGATCGAAATACTGGTATGAATTTTGAAGCTTCCTTCATCTTTTCTATCTGCTCCTCACTGTATCCGGTGGTACAAAATATTACTCCAATATTCTTTTCTTTTCCATAGTCAATAAGTGAATCCATCGCATCAGGTCTTGAAAAATCCAATATGACATCGGCTTTTACAGAACATCTGCGTATATTGTCAAATACAGGAAATACACCCTGTCCCTGCCCTGATTTTCTATCTATTCCTGCCACTACGGATAGATTTGAATATTTCTCTGCCAAGCTTCTTACAACTTTACCCATCTTGCCGTTACAGCCATTCAGTATTATCTTTACCATTTCACATATCTCCTTTCTCAAGCTGCTCATTATATGCAATTTAACGTGAAAGAAATTCGTCTTCCACGTTAAATTCAAGAAAATAAACTTTCTATTCACAAAATACTCACAATAATCTTATTTCAATAAGCCATAATTTCCAAGTTCCCTTTTTACCACATCAAGATTTTTTTCTGACATACTGCAAAGTGGAAGCCTCAAGCCACCCACATTCATTCCCAATATATTCATGGCCGTCTTTATAGGTATGGGATTTGTTTCTATAAACATGGCATTCATCAAAGGCAGTGCTTTTAACTGCATAGCCGCTGCTTCCTTCACATTTCCCTCCAAAAACAGTTTACACATCTTGTGCATATCTTCTGGTATAATATTGGCAAGTACAGATATGACGCCTATTCCACCCAGAGAAAGTATCGGTATTGTCTGATCATCGTTTCCCGAATAAAGATCTATTTTATCCCCGCACAGTGCTTTCACTTTGGCAATCTGGCTTATATCACCACTGGCCTCTTTAACAGCCTGAATATTCTCTACCTGGCACAATTCTTCAAGTGTTTCAGGTTTTAAATTCAATCCGGTCCTTCCCGGTACATTGTATATTATCATAGGAACCTTTACATCTGAAGCAACTGCCTTAAAATGCTCTACAAGCCCTTTTTGCGTAGTCTTATTGTAATAAGGTGTAATTACTAGAACTCCATCTACACCTATACTCTCCGCCCATTTGCTCATATTCACGGCAGCCTCAGTACAATTGCTTCCTGTTCCAGCTATAACCGGAATTTTTCCATTAATCGTATCTACAGTAAATTTTATAGTATCTTTTTTCTCCTTTTCCGTCATGGTAGAAGCTTCTCCAGTTGTCCCACAAATTATAACAGCATCAGTACCACATTTAATATGCCACTTAAGTAATTCTTCCAATTTCTTAAAATCCACTCCATTGTCATTGAAGGGAGTAATTATGGCAACTCCTGAGCCTTTAAACAAACTCATAATAACACCTCATTATTAAAATATTTAATAAATACATTATTTTTCACTTTTTATCCGAACGCTGCCGCTGCTAACACTTCCAGCTTCTCAAAGTGGAAGATAGGCACTGCTGCGCAGGACCTAAGAATCACTTGATTATACATTCTGCTATTTGAACAGCATTTGTAGCAGCACCTTTTCTTATGTTGTCTGCTACAACCCAGAGATTAAGTCCCTTATTCAAACTAAAATCTCTCCTTATTCTGCCTACAAACACCTCATCTTTTCCGGCACAATCCAGGGGCATTGGATATACTAAATCTTTCACATTGTCTTTTAATATTACCCCATCACAGTTCTCATACAGTTTGAATATGTCCTTTACATTGAAGTCCTTTTTAAGTTCTATATTTATACTCTCACTGTGTCCGTATACTACAGGGACTCTAGCCGTAGTGGCCGTAATTCTCAAAGTGCCGTCATGAAGGATTTTTCTGGTTTCATTTATCATCTTCATTTCTTCCTTAGTATAGCCGTTATCTAAAAAAACGTCTATATGGGGAAGTACGTTTCCCGCTATCGGATAGGGAAATTTCTTGGGAGGTTTTCCCCTGTAGCCTTCTAAAAGATCATTATAACCGCCCATTCCGGCGCCAGATACGGCCTGATATGTAGAATATACTATTCTCTCTATACCATATCTATCGTACAGGGGTTTAATTGCCACCACCGCCTGTATGGTAGAACAGTTTGGATTGGCTATTATTCCATTATTCCATTTTATGTCCTCCGGATTCACTTCAGGGACCACTAAAGGCACCTTTTCATCCATTCTCCAGGCACTGCTGTTATCCACAACCACTGCACCATATCTTGAAAATATAGGTGCAAACTTAAGGCTCACACCTGCACCTGCTGAAAAAAGTGCAATATCTATTTTCTTATCTTTTATGTTTTTCTCTTCCAGTTCTTCTACGACAAAATCACTATTCTTAAATTTCAATACCTTACCTCTGGATTTGGCAGAAGCATATAGATACAGGTTTTTTATCGGGAAGTCCCTCTCTTCCAATATCTCAAGGAATTTTCTTCCAACCATTCCAGTACATCCGACTACCGCAACATTATAACTCACGTCAGTGACCCCCTTTTAAAATTTATAAAATCAGCTGCCATAACCTTATTAAATATTTTACACTAAATTACTGAAATATGTTAATGAAAATAATTTTTATTTAGAATCAAAAATTACACAAACCATTCTCGGTACACAACATATTATGAAGTACAATATTTATATATATTCACCGATGAATCAGCAGCACCAGAAATTTTTAAACATTTATAACTTTTGTAAAAGCTAAGATAATAACCAGTATTCCAACAAATATCCTATATACTGCAAAAACTCTCATGGGCTTTCTCTTTAAAAAACCTATAAACTTATCTACAACTACCAGCGCCACTAAAAATGACACTACAAATCCTATGACAAGTCCAATTATTTGAATGGAGTTCATGGATATTTTTAGTTTTATGAGAGATAATCCAGCCGCCCCTATCATAGTTGGTATTGCCAGGAAAAAGGAAAATTCTGCCGCAGCTACATTGGTGAGTCCGCCAACCCAGCCGCCTATTATGGTAGATGCAGATCTCGACATCCCCGGCCATAATGCCAGACACTGAAAGCACCCAATTTTAAATGCCTGTATTACATTTACATCTTCAATTTTTCTGGTACTGTTCCCCTTCCTATATTTGTTTTCCATACATATCATGAGCACACCGCCAAACACAAGCGCACAGGCAACAGTAATTGAATTGAACAACTTTTCCTGAATAATGTCCTTTAAAAAATATCCGGCAGCTGCAGAAGGTATAAAAGCAACTAAAATACTAAACCAGAGCCTGAACCCCCATTTGCCAGGCGCAAGATTTTTAAAGGAGTTAAATATCTTGTTCCAGTAGAGAACTACTATAGCCAGTATTGCCCCAAGTTGAATCACAACTTCAAACATATCTATGTATACTTTATTATAAGCAGGTGCCTTAAAATTTATCAAATTCCCCACTATTATCATATGTCCTGTAGATGATATTGGAAGAAATTCAGTTATCCCTTCCACTATTCCAATAATAACAGCTTTGATAATAAAGATTATTTCCATATTTTTTACTTACCCTCTTCCGTCTGATATTCAAGACATCAATGTCTTGTTATATTTATATTTATACTTATAATTAATACAATATTACCATTATACTATTATTATAAGTTCTTTAACAATACATAAAAATTAAATTAAAAACAAATTAAAAATAGAGCACTGCAAAATTGCTTTTCAAAGCAGTTTTACAGTGCTCCGTTAAGATATCACATCTACATATGGCTTAAGGATTTAACTCTTGGGCCCGCACCTGCTATGTCTTTTATATCTTCTGAAATTCCATCGAACCTTTTAAAATTATCATAAAATTTTACAGCCAATTCCTCTGCTTTGTCATCATAGGCTCCTTTGTCTTTCCATAAATTTCTTGGGTTCAGTATCTCTTTTGGAACACCAGGACATTCTGTAGGTATCATCACTTTAAATACAGGATGTTCTGTAAATTTTACATCTTTAAGTCTGCCTTCCAGGGCCGCCCTTACCATAGCTCTTGTATACGGCAGATCTATTCTCTTCCCCACTCCGTATATACCGCCTATCCAGCCTGTATTCACCAGGTATACTTCCGTATTGTATTTATCTATTCTTTCACCCAACAGCTTGGCATAAACTATGGGATTCATTAACATAAAAGGCTCACCAAAACACGCAGAGAAAGTAGCTTCAGGTTCAGTTATTCCCCTTTCCGTTCCGGAAACCTTGCTGGTATAGCCGGACATAAAATGATACATTGCCCCTTCTTTGGACAATTTTGATATAGGAGGCATTACCCCATACGCATCTGCTGTCAAAAATATCACAGCTTTCGGATTTCCTCCAGCTCCGCTCTTCTCCACATTTCCTATATACTCTATAGGATAAGCTGCCCTTGTATTTTCCGTATATCTATCGTCATTGTAATCAGGTATTCTATATTTATCTAAGACTACATTTTCAAGAACAGTTCCAAATTTTATGGCTTCATATATTTCATGCTCTTTTTCGCTGTCAAGTCTTATGGTCTTAGCATAACATCCGCCTTCAAAATTAAATACACCCTTATCACACCATCCATGTTCATCGTCCCCGATCAATTTCCTCCGGCCGTCTGCCGACAAAGTTGTCTTTCCTGTTCCCGACAGTCCAAAAAACAATGCCGTCTTTCCGTCGTCTCCTATATTTGCAGAACAGTGCATAGGCATAACTCCTTTTTGAGGCAGCAAAAAATTCATCACCGAAAATACGGATTTCTTTATTTCACCGGAATAATGAGTTCCACCTATCAATATGATTTTTTTATCAAAATTTATAAGTATAAATGCTTCTGAATTAATTCCGTCTTCTTTACCCCTGGCCTTAAAACCGGGAGCGGCTATTACATTGAATTCCGGTTGAAAATTTCCAAGCTCATCATAATTTGGTCTTCTAAACATCTGGGTAGCAAATAAAGCTTGAGATGCATTTTCACATATCACTCTTATGGGCATGGAGTACTCTTTCAATGCTCCTACAAATCCATTGAACACAAATATATCCTTACCCTTTAAATATTTTATGACACTATCATATAATTTATCAAATATCTTTTCGTCTATAGGTAAATTTGTCTTACCCCAATTTATCTTATCCGTTGTACTTCCCTGTTTAACTATAAATCTGTCTTTAGGAGATCTGCCCGTATATTTACCTGTGTTGATTGCCAATGCTCCCTTATTGGTCAGAATCCCCTCACCTCTTTTAATTGAGAATTCCACCAATTGCGCCGGTGATAAATTTTCATACATATTTCTATATTCACTAATATTCAAATATGACAAATCAGCGTTCATGTTTCTTCCCCCCAAACAATCTTATACTTATATAATATACTATTTAAAGAAAAATGCAACAAAAATGCAGTAAAAAAATTATAAACAATATATTTTTAAAGATTTTTGATTGAAATGTTGCAATAACATACTCTTTATCACTATTTTTTTAATATTATGCTATTCTTTTTTCATATATAGTATCTCATATTAAATAAGCAATTTTCCGATCAGTCAAAAATGTTTTTTGCTTTTTTAATGTAAAAAATGACTGTATTGTATTATAATATTTACGAGTTAGTCTACTTAAGTTTTTTCTTATATAAAGGTGGTGTGAAAAATTAATATAAAATCCTTTTTTAGTATCATTATTTCCAAAATCATAATAAAGCTGTCAAAAATTTTATTTAAGGGTGGAAGTAATTTTCCCGGAAAAGTAGCATTGAAATTAGATAAAAATATTTTAAAGGTTATATGTAAGAATTACAGAATCATACTCATAACTGGTACAAATGGCAAAACCACTACTACAAGCATGATATACAATATATTAAAAGATGCAAATGAACTTGTAATAACCAACAGCACAGGGGCGAACATGATAACCGGAATAACCTCCTGTTTCATAGAAAACTATTCATTTGGGAAACATCGTAAACCACGCTATGCAGTTATAGAATGTGATGAAGCAAATGTATCTTTTTTCACAGAATACGCAACTCCGGAAATTATAGCCATTACAAATCTATTCAGAGATCAATTGGATAGATACGGGGAAGTTTATACTACCTTGAACAAAATCCTCAAGGGCGTTGAAAAAGCTCCTCTTTCAACCATGGTTCTAAATGGGGACGAATCACTGTTAGGAGATTTGGATTTACCAAATAAGATCATTTACTACGGATTTAACTGTTCTCCGCTGAAAAATAAAAAAGTAAATATCAATGCCGACGCCAAGTTTTGTAAAAAATGCAAGAGTCCCTACAAATATAATTTCATCACATATAATCACCTAGGTGATTATTATTGTGAAAACTGCGGCTACAAGAGGCCGGACTTAAAATACACACTGGATGAAATAAAACTTCAGACACCTGAAAAATCATTGGTTTCAATAGACGGCGCTGAATACTGTATAAACCAGCCGGGCATATATAATATGTACAATGCCCTGTGTGCCTATTCCACAGCTAGAACATGCAAGATATCCACTGATTACATATATGACTCCCTTAAGAAACAGCAAAGCTCTTTCGGAAGGCAGGAAATTATAAATATAGGAGACAAAAAAGCTAAGATAATTTTAGTAAAAAATCCGGCAGGTTATGATCAGGCCATAAACACTATAAGCCTCGACAATAGCACTTTCAATCTGGCTGTACTTTTAAACGACAATTATGCCGATGGAAGAGATGTATCCTGGATATGGGATGTAAATTTTGAAAAATTATCATCTCTCAGTATAGATAAAATAATGATATCCGGTATAAGATTATACGATATAGCTGTTAGATTGAAGATAGCAGGACTGCCGGTAGAAAACTTCATACTTTGCAAAACCTATGAAAAACTGGTGGAAGAAATAAAAAGCTGTAAATTGGACACCGTGTATATATTGGCCACTTATACTGCCATGATAAATTTAAGAAAATTTCTCAATGCAAAGGGCTATATAAAAAAATTGTGGTAATTTTTTGAATCAACAGGAGGTATATAAAATGGAATTGAATATATGTCATTTATACCCTGATCTGCTAAATGTATATGGCGATCTTGGAAACATTCTTATATTGAAATACAGGGCACAACAGAGAGGAATATCCGTAAATGTATCCAATATATCCCTTGATGACGCTTTTGACAGTTCTAAATATGATATAACCTTTTTTGGCGGCGGACAGGATTATGAACAGTCCATTGTATCAAAAGATTTAGTTCAAAATAAAAAAGAGGAAATAACAAAATATATCCAAAACGGAAGAGTGTTTTTATCAATTTGCGGCGGTTATCAACTTTTGGGAAAATACTACTGTACACCAGATGGAAAAAAGCTTCCGGGTCTCGGTGTACTGAACATATATACGGAAGGTGGAAATAAAAGATTCATTGGAAATACCGTTATACACAACGAAAAATTCAATGAGACCTACGTAGGATTTGAAAATCATTCCGGAAGAACTTACATAAATGATCTTGAGCCCTTTGGAAAAGTAATCGAGGGTTACGGAAACAACGGTGAGGACGGTTTTGAAGGATGTATTTATAAGAACTGCCTGTGCACGTATTTTCACGGTTCTCTTCTTTCTAAGAACCCTGAATTGGCAGATAGGCTTATATACGAAGCTCTTTCGCAAAAATATGAAAATGTAGAGTTAAAACCCCTGGATGATAAATTTGAAATGGCCGCTAAAAATTTTATAATAAAACGTGAAACTAAAAATAAGAAAGATCCTATTTAAAAAATAAGATCTTTCTTTTTATATCTAGAGTCACCTGATTATTAATTATAATAACCTTCGCTGCTCTTTTAAACTAAATTATTGTAAACTATTGCACTTTTGGAACCGAACCGCCGCTTTCCCTTTTGCCGGAGCTGATTTTAAAGTAAGAA